>NZ_AQHJ01000023.1:0-600000 GCF_014925405.1 Pseudoalteromonas ulvae UL12 | reverse complement strand
GGTGATTTAGTTTATTACCAAGGTCATATTTCGCCAGGAATTTATGCCCGCGCGTTTGTTGAAGGCCGTTTAAGTGCAGATCAACTTGATAACTTCCGTCAAGAAGTAGATGGCAATGGCTTGTCGTCTTATCCACATCCAAAGTTAATGCCTGAATTTTGGCAGTTCCCTACGGTTTCTATGGGTCTTGGCCCAATTGCATCGATTTACCAAGCACGTTTCTTAAAGTATTTAGATGGCCGTGGTTTAAAAAATACCACTGACCAACGTGTTTACGCCTTTTTAGGTGATGGCGAGATGGATGAGCCTGAATCACGTGGTGCGATTTCGTTTGCAGCCCGTGAGAAGCTCGATAACCTGTGTTACCTCATCAACTGTAACTTACAGCGTTTAGATGGACCAGTTATGGGGAATGGTAAAATCATTCAAGAACTAGAAGGTCTGTTTAAAGGCGCTGGTTGGAATGTCATTAAAGTTGTGTGGGGTTCAGGTTGGGATATTCTACTGGCGAAAGACACTACAGGTAAATTATTACAGTTGATGAATGAAACCATCGATGGTGATTACCAAACCTATAAAGCAAAAGATGGCGCGTATGTGCGTGAGCATTTCTTTGGTCGTTACCCTGAAACTGCGGCATTGGTTGCGGATATGACGGATGATGAAATTTTTGCCCTTAAGCGCGGTGGTCATGAGCCATCTAAATTGTATGCAGCGTTTAAAGCGGCGCAAGATACAAAAGGTCGTCCAACGGTTATCTTAGCTAAAACTGTAAAAGGTTATGGCATGGGTGAAGCGGCTGAGGGTAAGAACATTGCTCACCAAGTGAAGAAAATGGACATGACGCATGTTGCGCATTTACGTTCTCGCCTTGGTCTACAAGACTTAGTGTCTGATGATGAGCTGGTTAACTTGCCTTATTTGACTCTTGAAGAAGGCTCAAAAGAGCATGAGTACTTACATGCACGTCGTAATGCGTTAAAAGGTTACACGCCAAAGCGTATTGCTAACTTCACTCAACCTTTAGTACTTCCTGAAGTGGATGCATTTGCTCCGTTACTTGAAGAACAAAAGCGTGAAGTATCTACGACAATGTCGTTTGTTCGTACCTTAAATGTATTGCTTAAAGACAAAAACATTGGCCAAAACATTGTACCAATCATTGCCGATGAAGCGCGTACGTTTGGTATGGAAGGGTTGTTCCGTCAAATTGGTATTTATAACCCGCACGGTCAAAATTATACCCCACAAGATCGCGATATCGTTTCTTATTATAAAGAAGCCACTTCAGGTCAAGTATTGCAAGAAGGGATTAATGAATTAGGTGCTATGTCGTCTTGGGTTGCTGCTGCAACATCATACAGCACCAACGATTTACCGATGATCCCGTTTTATATCTACTACTCTATGTTTGGTTTCCAGCGTGTGGGTGACATGGCATGGATGGCAGGCGATCAGCAAGCGCGTGGTTTCTTGCTTGGCGCAACTGCTGGCCGTACAACCTTAAACGGTGAAGGTTTGCAACACGAAGATGGTCACAGCCATATTTTAGCAAACACGGTTCCAAACTGTATTTCTTACGATCCGACTTATGGCTATGAAGTAGCTGTAATTATTCAAGATGGTATTCGTCGTATGTACGGTGAAAACCAAGAAAATATTTACTACTACCTCACAGTAATGAATGAAAATTATCATCAACCTGCGATGCCTGAAGGCGCAGAAGAAGGTATCCGTCGTGGTATTTATAAGCTTGAAGACTATGCAGGTAGCAAAGCGAAAGTTCAATTACTAAGCTCTGGCACTATCATGAATGAAGTGCGCAAAGCTGCGCAAATTTTAAGTGATGACTACGGTATTGGTTCAGATGTTTACTCTGTGACATCGTTTAATGAATTAACTCGTGATGGTCAAGATGTTGAGCGTTTCAATATGCTTAACCCTGGTGCCGAGGCGCGTGATGCTTACATCACTGAAGTGTTAAACGATTCAGCCACAATTGCTGCAACGGATTACATGAAAAACTACGCAGAGCAAGTTCGTGCGTTTATCCCATCAGCAAACTACAAAGTATTAGGTACTGATGGTTATGGTCGTTCTGATAGCCGCGAAAACTTACGACGTCACTTTGAAGTAAATGCGGGTTATGTTGTTGTGGCTGCATTAACTGAATTAGCAAAACGTGGTGAAGTGGATAAAGCGCTGATCGTTCAAGCAATTGAAAAGTTTGAAATCGATACAGACAAACTTAACCCACTGTACGCTTAAGAGGATTGAAGATGACTATTGAAATTAATGTACCAGACATTGGTGCTGATGCAGTTGAAGTCACTGAAATTTTAGTCAGTGTTGGTGATACCGTGGCTGAAGATCAGTCTTTGTTAACTGTTGAAGGTGATAAAGCTTCAATGGAAGTACCGGCGTCACAAGCGGGTGTGGTAAAAGAGATTAAAGTCTCAGTAGGTGACAGTGTTGAAACTGGCAGCCTCATTATGGTTTTTGAAGGTGAAGGCGCAGCTCCTGCAGCTGAAGTTGAAGCACCAGTTAGCGAAGCGGCACCTGTGAGTGCCTCTGCTACTGAATTAAAAGATGTTCATGTGCCTGATATTGGCGGTGATGAAGTTGAAGTCACTGAGATCTTAGTGGCTGTTGGCGATGTTGTTGCTGAAGATCAATCAATCTTAAACGTTGAAGGCGATAAAGCGTCAATGGAAGTGCCGGCGCCATTTGCAGGTACAGTCAAAGAAATCAAAGTTGTCGCAGGTGATAAAGTAGCGACTGGTAAATTAGTGATGATCTTTGAAGTGGCTGGATCATCAGCACCAGTCGCACCAGCGGTTGCTGCGCCAGTGCAAGCAGCACCTGCTGCCTCTGTTTCTGCGAATAAAGACGTGAATGTTCCCGATATCGGCGGTGATGAAGTTGAAGTCACTGAAGTTTTAGTATCAGTAGGCGATGTGGTTGCTGAAGATCAGTCTATTTTAAACGTTGAAGGCGATAAAGCATCAATGGAAGTGCCTGCGCCGTTTGCTGGTACTGTCAAAGAAATTAAAGTAGCCGTTGGTGATAAAGTTGGGACTGGCTCCTTGGTGTTTGTGTTTGAAGTGGCAGGCAGTGCGCCTGTAGCACAAGCAGCGCCAGTAGCTGCTCCGACAGCTCCTGCAGCGCAATCTACTCCTGTTTCTGCACCTGCTTCAACGCCTGCAGCTAAAGCTGAATCGTTTGCTGAAAATAGTGCATATGCCCATGCATCGCCTGTTATTCGTCGTTTAGCACGTGAATTTGGTATTAACCTTGCGAACGTTAAAGGCACCGGTCGTAAAGGCCGAGTGGTGAAAGACGATGTACAAAATTATGTTAAACAGCTTGTTAAGCAAGTTGAGTCGGGTGCGTTGAGCGCAAATAAAGGCAATGCTGGCGGCGGAGAATTAAATCTAATTCCTTGGCCGAAAGTTGATTTTGCTAAGTTTGGTGAAATCGAAGAGAAAAAACTCTCTCGTATTCAAAAGTTATCTGGTGCAAACCTTCATCGTAACTGGGTTCAAATCCCGCATGTGACCCAATTTGATGAAGCGGATATCACTTCACTTGAAGTGTTCCGTAAAGAGCAAAATGCAGTGGCTGAAAAACAAAAACTAGGCGTGAAAATTACGCCATTAGTGTTTGTGATGAAAGCGGCTGCAAAAGCACTTGAAGAATTTCCAACGTTCAATTCATCGTTATCTGAAGATGGCGAAAGCTTGATTTTGAAGAAATATGTCAACATAGGTGTGGCGGTTGACACGCCAAATGGCTTAGTTGTTCCAGTCTTTAAAGATGTGAACAAAAAAGGCATTATCGAATTATCTCGCGAGTTAATGGATATTTCGAAAAAAGCGCGTGAAGGTAAATTAACCTCTGCAGATATGCAAGGTGGCTGCTTTACTATTTCAAGCCTAGGTGGCATCGGTGGTACGGCTTTCACGCCTATCGTAAATGCTCCTGAAGTGGCGATTTTAGGTGTCTCTAAATCAGAGATTAAACCTAAATGGAACGGTAAAGAGTTTGAACCAAAGTTAATGGTGCCACTGAGCTGCTCTTACGACCACCGTGTAATTGACGGTGCGTTAGCAGCACGCTTTACTGTGACATTAGCTAACTACTTAAGTGATATTCGTCAGTTAGTAATGTAAAAAACCCAATCCTGTTTGTGTAAACAAACAGGATTTATTTTGTATCCAATGATACAATTTGACCAAATTTAAACGCTGTCGTGTGTTCTTGTCTTGCAGGGTTACTTGTAAAAGGATAAATGGCAGGGCAAAACAATAGGGCAGTGTCCCGTTCGAAAATAATAAGGTAATAGCATGAGCAACGAAATCAAAACTCAGGTTGTTGTACTAGGCGGTGGTCCTGGTGGTTATTCTGCAGCTTTCCGTGCTGCTGACTTGGGTCTGGAAGTAACACTAGTAGAATCTCGCGAAACGTTAGGTGGTGTATGTTTGAATGTGGGTTGTATCCCATCAAAAGCATTACTTCATGTTGCTAAAGTTATTGATGATGCCGCTGAAATGTCATCTCACGGTGTGACGTTTGGCGCACCGCAAATTGATCTAGACAAAATCCGTTCTTGGAAAGAGTCTGTAATTGGTCAATTAACTGGTGGTTTAGCTGGTATGGCTAAAATGCGTAAAGTGAAAACTGTTTATGGTTACGGTAAATTCACCGGTGCTAATACTTTAGCTGTTGAAGCGGCTGATGGTACAACCAGCACGATTACATTCGATAATGCAATTATTGCTGCGGGTTCTCAACCAGTTAACTTACCTTTTATTCCACAAGATGATCGCGTAATTGATTCAACGGGTGCACTTGAGCTTAAAGATGTGCCTGAAAAGCTACTTGTGTTAGGCGGTGGTATCATCGGTCTTGAGATGGGGACTGTTTATCGTGCGCTAGGGTCACAAATTGATGTGGTTGAATTTGCTGATCAGTTAGTTCCTGCTGCAGATAAAGACGTGATCAAAATTTACCAACGTTATGTGAAAGACAAGTTCAACGTCATGCTTTCTACTAAGGTCGTTGCTGTTGATGCAAAAGACGATGGTTTATATGTAACGTTCGAAGGTAAAAATGCACCAGCTGAACCTGTGCGTTATGACAAAGTATTAGTGGCTGTTGGCCGTACGCCAAACGGTAAGTTACTTGATGCAGATAAAGCGGGTGTAAACGTTGATGAGCGTGGTTTCATCAATGTTGATAAGCAATTACGTACTAACGTGAATCATATTTTTGCGATTGGTGACTTAGTGGGTCAGCCAATGCTTGCGCACAAAGCTGTACATGAAGGTCATGTTGCTGCTGAAGTAATTTCAGGTCAAAAGCATTTCTTTGATCCTAAGTGTATTCCTTCAATTGCTTATACAGATCCTGAAATCGCATGGGTTGGTGTGACAGAAAAAGAAGCGAAAGAGCAAGGCTTAAGCATCGAAACTGCAGTATTCCCTTGGGCTGCATCTGGTCGTGCAATTGCATCAGCACGTACTGAAGGTCAAACTAAGCTTATCTTCGATAAAGATTCAGGTCGTATTATTGGTGGTGCGATGATCGGTATCAATGCGGGTGAAATGCTAGGTGAAATTGGCTTAGCAGTTGAAATGGGCGCAGACGGTGAAGACTTAGCGTTAACCATTCATGCTCACCCAACATTGAATGAGTCAATTGGTTTAGCGGCTGAGATTTTTGAAGGCTCAATCACTGATTTACCAAACAAAAAAGCAGTTAAAAAGAAATAAGCTAGATTTAAAATAATCTTAAGCTAACTGTTCTGATACAGTTGTTATAAAATGCCCGCCTTGAGTGGGCATTTTTTATGCCTTTGAATAAACATAAAGGCAAAAGGTCAGTCGGTTGAAAAATGCAGTATTAGCACTTCGTGCAAAGCAGTTAGAAACATCAAAACGCGAATTTAATGCCCGTGGTGGCAAAATGATCCGCTGTGAAGGGTGTTTGCTATCGGTCAATTATTGCATTTGTGCAGGTATTGAAGTGGCTAATTGCCACAGTGCGGTGTGTTTGTTGATGTCACATAACGAAAGTTATAAACCTTCAAATACCGGACGTTTGATTGCCGATATTATTCCTGACCATTACGCTTTTCGCTGGCAGCGAACAGAGGTCGAGCCTGAGTTATTAGCACTCATAGCCAACCCTATTTATCAGCCCATCATTGTCTTTCCGAATGATAATTTACCAGCATCGCGTTTTATTGAAAAAATAGATGTAACAGAGGGTAAAAAACCGTTATTTATTTTTCTTGATGGCACGTGGCGTGAAGCGAAGCGAATGATCCGCAAAAGCCCTTATTTAGATCATTTACCTATTTTATCAATCACACCAGATAAATTAAGTGAGTACAAACTTCGTGTTGCGGCTTTTGATAATCATTTAGGCACTGCTGAAGTCGCGATTATGGTGTTAGAAATGGCAAATGAATTAGATGCATCAGCAAAGTTAGAACGACATTTTATTGATTTTCGTGAGGCATATTTAAGTGGCAAGCGAAACAAAGGAGCGTTACTCAAAAACAAAGAGTGACTTGTAATGAGATAGATTCATTTACTCAAAATTTTAGGCAAAAAAAAGCGTGGCCTATAAAATAGTCCACGCTGACCGGAATCTTTCTGAGCATCCTGCTCGGTGCCTTTTGGGGCAATCCTACTCGTCTATCCTTAGCTATATTTCTATAGCAGACTCATCCTAAGTCTATTTCCTTGTGTGCTCCTAGCAGTCATCCTTTACGCTTTACTTCAATGAGCGGCTGACTCCTGTCAGCGTTAAAACGTCCTTGTTGCATCTTTGAAGGCCACTCCTGTGGCACTATCCATGACTTGAGCATCCCGCTCTGTGCATCCTGCACATCCTACTTTTACTCCTTGTCCCTGTGCTAAACTAAGCACTTTGGCATCTTGCCTTGCTTGTCGCTCCATCTTTCCTTCAAGCTATGAATCAATTATAGATATTTAGGCTGACTAAAATAGCCTATCAACAGCAATAAAATACTGGTCATCATATTTTAAAAAAATTAAAGTTATTTTAATTCAAAATGTTATATTTTTTTTGCTGTGTTTTCATACTACATAAATAGGAATGTCTGTCGAGTTTGTGGGAAATATCTTACAAAGTTAATCCTACTTATGAAGTTTTGACTCTGATGGAGTTTAAGAAGAGCATAAAGTCAGGGAAGGGAGATAAAAGCTGTACTTATGTATCAGAATGTTTAAAATTCAACTGATAATACTTCTTATTTAAAAAGGCATGAATTATGAAATTAAAAGCGATGGCATTACTTGCTAGTTTATTTAGTGTCAGTAGTCTAGCCGCTGATGTGGTTAATATTTATTCGTTTCGTCAACCGTTTTTAATTGAGCCTATCTTAGAAGAGTTTACCGCTCAAACAGGGATTCAAACAAAAGTGGTCTTTGCTAAAAGTGGTTTAATTGAGCGCATTAAGCGAGAAGGTAAACACACTCCTGCGGATGTGGTGCTGTCATCGGACTTCAATACTTTGCTCCAGTTGCAAGAATCGGATTTGATGCAGCCAATTGAGAGTGAATTAGTCAAAGCAAATGTACCAAGTACCTTTAGAGCTGATGATGGTTTATGGGTGGCTTTGACGAAACGCGCGCGTAATGTTTATTCTTCAAAAACTCGTATTGGTGCAATGCCTACGTTACGTTATGAAGATTTAGCGGATATTCAATTTAAAGGTAAGTTATGCACTCGCTCTGGTAAGCATCCTTATAACTTAGGTTTAGTCGCATCAATGATTGCCCATCACGGTGAAGCTGAAACAAAAAAATGGCTGGAAGGGGTGAAAGCTAATTTAGCACGTAAGCCTCAAGGTAATGACCGAGCTCAAGTTAAAGCGATTAAAGAGGGGCTGTGTGACTTAGCGCTTGGGAATAGCTATTACTTTGGTAAGATGATAATGGATCCTGAGCAAAAGCCTTGGGCTGATGCAGTTCATATTAATTTCCCAAACCAACAAGATCGCGGTGCCCATATTAATGTATCGGGTGTGGTGATGAGTAAGTTTACGAAAAATAAAGCAAACGCATTGAAACTTATTGAATTTATGACTGACAACAAAGCTCAGAATATGTATGCTTCACTTAATATGGAATACCCTGTTAAAGCGGGTGTACCACTGTCAGAATTAGTGGCATCTTGGGGTGAGTTTAAGGAAGATAGTTTACCACTCACTGAAGTCAGTAAGTATCGTCCTGTAGCATTGAAGCTGATGGATGAGGTGAAATTTGATCTTTAATGCATTTACGTTTTTCACTGTCTAAATGGCAGGTGTGCGCTTGGGCGGCAGGGCTTTTACTGTCGCTTCCTCTCGCTTTTCTTATTTTTGAATCGTTTCAACCTTCGGCTGAGGTTTTTGACCACCTCTGGCAAACCGTCCTTTGGGATTACACTGCAAATACCATCTTATTGATTATTGGCGTGGCACTTGTCAGCTCTCTAATCGCACTTCCTTTAGGTTGGCTCGTTGCATATTGTGATTTTCCTGGAAAAAAACACTTCGAATGGGCGTTGATGCTGCCATTGGCGATGCCTGCGTATATTATTGCGTATATTTACACTGATTTGTTTGATTTTGCGGGACCAGTACAAGTGTGGCTGAGAAGTCTATTTGGTTGGCAATCTGCAGGTGAGTATTGGTTTTTTGATATTCGCACTTTGCCAGGTGCGATTATTATGATTGCTTTGGTGTTATACCCGTATTTGTATCTCATTTTTAAAACGGCATTAAAAGAGCAATCACATAAACTCATTCATGCTAGTCAGTTGATGGGGCACTCAGCGGTATTTAGTTTCTTCAAAGTATCCTTACCATTAGCCAGAGGTTCTATTGTGGCGGGGTTAGCGTTGATCAGTATGGAAGCGATGGCGGATTTTGCTACTGTCCATTACTTTGCTGTGAGCACGTTAACCACGGCTGTTTATGATACTTGGTTGGGCTATTATTCATTGACTGCGGCTGCAAAAATTTCTGCAGTTATGCTGCTTATCTTGTTTTTAACATTGGGCGCTGAGCGATTTAGTCGACGAAATCAGCATGTGTTTGAACGACAAAGTGTTCATAATCACGGCGCATTGTATACATTAAAAGGGGTTAAAGCATATTTTTCCACTGGCTTTTGTCTGTTGGTTCTCGGTTTAGGGTTTATTATCCCTGTAGTTATTTTATTCAGTTATGCTGTGCAATACTTTGAACAATCATGGCAAAGTGACTTTTTTATTTACGCGTGGCAAAGTCTAACGTTAGCCAGTATTGTCAGTTTTTGTTGTGTGTTGATTGGGTTATTTGTTGTGTATGCTCAGCGTTTAAGTGATTCGCCATTTAAAACAATACCAGGGCGAATTGGTAGTGCAGGATATGCCTTGCCAGGGACTGTGCTGGCTATAGCTGTGTTATTGCCTTTAACGCGTTTAGATGAATGGGTTAATCACTTTGCTGATAGCTCACAGTGGTTTTCGGCTCCGGGGTTGTTTTTTAGTGGGACTATTTTTGCACTTATCGTTGCTTATGTAGTGCGTTTTTATGCCATAGCTCAAGGTACAATAGAAGCCAGCTTTGCTCGGATCTCACCTTCTTTAGACATGGCCAGTGCATCCATGGGGCGCACAAAAGGGCAAACCTTACGTTTGATCCATCTACCTCTTATGCATCGTGGTATTCTCACTGCGGGGCTTTTAGTCTTTATTGAATGCATGAAAGAGTTGCCTGCAGCCCTGTTATTAAGGCCATTTGATTTTGAAACGTTAGCCACCCATGTTTATCAGTATGTTAGTGATGAACACCTAGAATTAGCTGCGTTTTCTGCTTTATTAATTGTATTAGTGGGGTTACTCCCTTTATATTTTGTCAATTCATCTATGGAACGAACGCAATCTCATGAGTAGCTTATCAATTAAAAATCTTGTTTATCGTTATCATAACCAAGCTGTGATTGATCAGTTGTCATTGACAGTTAACTCGAATGAAATAGTGTGCTTATTAGGTGCCAGTGGCTGTGGTAAAACAACCACGCTCAAAGCAATTGCTGGCTTGATAAAGCCTGAGTCGGGCTGCATTGCTATTGCAGATCAATGTATTAGCGATGAGCACTGTTTTTTGCCACCAGAGCAGCGAAATTTGGGCATGATGTTTCAAGATTATGCGCTTTTTCCTCATTTAACAGTGGCTGAAAATATTGGTTTTGGTCTGGCAAAGTGGTCTAAATCGTCTCGTCAGGCTCGAGTTGAAGAAATGCTGGCGTTGATAAAGTTACCAGATTTGGCTAATCGCTACCCTCATCAGTTATCTGGCGGGCAGCAGCAGCGGGTCGCAATCGCTCGAGCTTTGGCTTATAAACCGACTTTTTTATTATTAGATGAACCATTTTCAAACATTGATCATCAAGTTCGTTTCCAGTTGATTGAAGAGATCCGTCAAATTATCAAAGCCGCGCAAGTTTCTGCGATTTTTGTCACACATTCAAAAGAAGAGGCGTTTGCTTTTGCTGATAAATTAGCCGTGATGGATCAAGGACGAATTTTACAGATTGATGAACCTCAAGCGTTATTTTCACACCCAAACTCAAAGCAAGTTGCTGAATTTCTAGGTAACGGCATATACTTAGCGGCAAGTTATAACAATAATAGAGAGTTGACGACTGAACTTGGGTTGCTGGAAGCTGATTTAGGATTAGCGCAAACTGAGCAAGCAGGGCAGGTATATGTGCGCCCACATCACTTAACGCTTAAGGCCGATCAACAGGGTCAACATAGCGTGAAAGCTCGACGTTTTATGGGAGAGCAATTTTTTTATCGAGTCGATATTGCCGGACAAGAAATTGAAATTGCTGCAAATGCTAACGCGATATTTGAAATTGGCCAGCCTGTTACCGCGACTCTTTTGCCTCATCCAGTTAACTTTTTTGCTCAGTCGTGATCATTAAGAGGGTGCGTTATGCCACAAGCGCAATCAGGAATTTGTGCCGAAGCGAATTTACATGGGTTATATTTATTTTTAAATGTGCTAGATGGGCATGATGAGTCGGTCGCAAAAAAGTTTGCGCAAATTATCGATTTGCAAGATGACTTCTCAGATCAATTTTCAGAGGCTCTGCTTTCAAGTGTTGTGGCAATCGGTGCTGAGTATTGGCCTCACCTCATTCCAACTGAGATACCCGATGGACTGGTAGGTTTTCCACAAGTGGATGATGCTGAACATAATATGCCCTCGCAGCCTTTTGATCTATTCATACAAATACGTTCAGATAGAAGTGATGTTAATCACCTGTTTGGTCTTCGTGTTCTTAATTTGTTGGCACCTGATGTGGAGTTGGTCGAGCAAGTTAAATGCTTTCGTTTTTTAGATGGGCGTGATCTGAATGGGTTTATTTATGGCGCGGATGTCCCTCATGGCCGAGCTAAGAAAAGAGTGGCTCTAATCGAAGATGTTGACTCGCCATTTCATCAAGGCTCCTTTGTTCATATTCAACGCTTTAGACACAATCTGAATAAATGGCAGCTACTTAGTATTGATGAGCAAGAGGCGATTATTGGGCGGACTCGTCTTGATAATGACTTGATAGAGCCTATAAATTCAGGCAGTCATGTACATCGTTTTGAACTCAAAGACTCACAAGGGAATGCATTGCTATTACAGCAAGGAATGCCTTATGGGGATATGCATGAGCAAGGTATGCTGCAGGTGAGCTGCAGTGCCAACAGTGAGGCTTTTTTGTTGTTACTCAAAAATCGTTTAGACAGTGATCAGGGTTATGATAGTTGGCTTGATTTTACCAGTGCTGATATGGGGGCATCATTTTTTGCCCCATCGATTGATTTTTTAACTGCGCTAGCGAAGCATTAAACCGTTTCAAAGAGGTTTTTTACGCGCTCTAAGGTGATGTCTATTTCGCTTATTTTGGCCGGCGCAATAAAAATAGTGTCATCTCCAGCGATAGTGCCGAGCACGCCATCAGCTTTTCCAAGCGAGTCCAATAAGCGAGCGATGAGTTGTGCCGCTCCAGGGCTAGTGCGGATGATAATCATCATTTCGTTGTGCATGATATCAATAACAAGTTGGCGCAGCGGGCTTTTAGCCGTTGGCACACCCATTTCAGCAGGCAGACAGTAAACCATTTCTTGTTTGGCGTTACGAGTTCTTACCGCACCAAATTTACTCAACATTCGAGATACTTTACTTTGGCTGATATTATCAAAACCTTGGTCTTTTAAGGCGTCAACAATTTCGCCTTGAGAGCCGAAGTTTTCTTCCTTTAAAAGTGCTTTAAAGGCTTTTACCAGTGCTTCTTGTTTGTCTTGTATCTGCATCTCTGACTGTTCTATATCATATCAATTCATAAATTCTACACAAATTTACGCTAAGATGCACAAAGTTCACCGCACTATTTGCGATTAAGGGGATTTAACCGCCCCTCAAATTGTAGAGAAATAAACGGATATACATTTAAAAGCTTGGTTATTAACCTAAATATGTGATTTTTGAGTATTGAAGACCGTTCGGATCCTTAGGAAAAAATAAATAAAACAGACGAATACATCATAAGCTGAGCTTTAAAGGTGGATTTTTGCTAAGTTGTTACAACTATAGTCGCTAATAGTAAGAAAATAGCGGGTTTAATTTGTCTTTAGCCTCAGTTTTCATTATCTTTAGGGGCAAATTTTTTTACCTTCCCTTTTATACGGAGAATACAAATGAAAGTAGCCGTTTTAGGTGCCGCTGGTGGTATCGGCCAAGCCCTGTCTTTATTATTGAAAACTAGCTTACCAGCTGGTTCAGAGTTGTCATTATACGATGTAGCTCCAGTTGTACCCGGTGTTGCTGTTGATTTGTCTCACATCCCTACAGATGTAAAAGTGGCAGGTTTTGGTGCTGATAATCTTGCTGATGCATTAACTGGTGCTGACATTGTGTTAATTCCAGCGGGTATGCCACGTAAGCCTGGTATGGATCGTGCTGATTTATTCAACGTGAATGCAGGAATTATCAAAACATTAGCTGAAGGTATTGTCGCTAATTGTCCTAAAGCATTGGTTGGTGTTATCACTAACCCTGTAAATGGCACAGTGCCAATTGTTGCTGAAGTATTCAAAAAAGCAGGTACTTATGAAGCGTCACGTGTATTTGGTGTGACAACTCTTGATGTGATCCGCTCTGAAGCGTTTATTGCTGAACTGAAAGGTTTAGATGTTGCTCAAGTGAAAGTACCAGTTATTGGTGGTCACTCTGGTACAACAATTTTACCATTATTGTCTCAAGTTGAAGGCGCGACCTTTACTGATGAAGAAGTGGCTGCATTAACTCCTCGTATTCAAAATGCAGGTACTGAAGTTGTTAATGCTAAAGCGGGCGGAGGTTCTGCGACATTATCTATGGGTGCTGCAGCAGCTCGTTTTTGTTTGTCGCTAGTTAAAGGCTTACAAGGTGAAGATGTAGTTGATTATGCGTATGTTGCTGTTGAAAATGGTGATGCACCTTACTTCGCGCACCCAGTTCGTCTAGGTAAAAATGGCGTTGAAGAAATTCTTTCTTACGGTGCGTTAAGTGCATTCGAAGAACAAGCTAAAAATGACATGCTTGCAACGTTAAATGCTGATATCAAAGAAGGTATCGATTTCATCAATGGTTAATTTCATTGCATGATAAAAAGGCCTGCATTGCAGGCCTTTTTTATGTTCGGTGAATTTTGAACTGTCGCTAAACGAGTCGTTGTTGTTAATGATTTCTATCGACCGCTAGTTTAGCTAATCCAATCAAGGCATTTTTATACTCGCTATCAGGGAGTATATTTAGACATTCAATTGCCTTAACTGATTCTTCTTTTGCCTTATTTAAGGTGAAATTCAGGGCATCGGTTTGCGCTAAGGTGGCCAGAATTTCATCAAGGTATTGACGACCATTGCCTTGTTCAATGACGCGGCGAATAAGTGATACTTGCTCTTCATTTGCATGCTGCATTGCGTAAATGAGCGGTAAGGTTGGTTTGCCTTCTGCTAAATCATCACCGATGGTTTTGCCTAGTTCAGCTTGGTCTGCACTGTAGTCGAGTACATCGTCAACTAATTGAAAAGCAGTCCCTAAATGCATGCCATAAAGCTTTAAAGCGTTTTCTATCGTGTCATCTTGCTGTGTAATGACTGCCGCCAGTTGAGTTGCCGCTTCAAATAATTTAGCTGTTTTACTGTATATAACTTGCATGTAGCTAGCTTCAGTGGTGTCGGGGTCATTACAGTTCATTAATTGCAGTACCTCTCCTTCAGCGATGACATTTGTTGCATCAGAGAGTATTTTCATGACTCGCATTTCTTCAAGACCAACCATGAGCTGAAAGGCTCGAGTGTAAATAAAGTCACCCACTAATACACTTGCGGCATTGCCGAATTCTGCATTAGCGGTTGCATTACCACGTCTGAGATCGGATTCGTCCACTACGTCATCATGCAGTAATGTTGCGGTGTGAATGAACTCGACAATAGTTGCCAATGTAATGTGTGCATCACCTTGGTAACCAAGTGCTTTTGCAGCAAGAAGAGATAGCATTGGGCGAACTCGTTTACCGCCACTATTAACGATATATAAACCAAGTTGATTGACCAAGGCTACATCAGACTGTAGTTGAGTATAAATTAATTGATTGACGCTCTGCATGTCATTGTCAGTCAGCGCCTGGATAGATTTGATATCCATTGATCTCCGAACCAGTTTCTTTGTAGTGGTTTTGCAGCGTTCGATTATACAACAATAATTATTTGAGCTCGACCGTTTAATGCTAGCTTAGCGAGAATTATTAAATTAAAATATATTCAAAGAGTAACTTTACTCACAAATAAACATGCCGTGTGGTTGAAAAGTAGACGTTATTTATCATTATCTGCACTTTGTATCTATTTTAGTAAGCTTGCAGCTCTAATTCATTGTTTATAATGGTTTTTTGCAAACTGTTTAGTGTGAATTGTTTTTTGCAAAAAGTTGATTGAATATACTTGCTTGTACTGAATAATTAGCGTAAACTTCGCGGCCATTGAAGAATATTTAGTTGCGTCGATTTGAGGGCGCACAGACGGAGTTAATTATGTACGCGGTTTTCCAAAGTGGTGGTAAACAGCACCGTGTGACTGAAGGTCAAACGATTCGTCTTGAGAAATTAGACGTAGAAACTGGTTCTGCAGTAGAGTTTGATAAAGTACTTTTAGTTGCTAATGGTGAGAAAGTAGAAATCGGTGCACCTTTCGTTAATGGCGGTAAGGTTGCAGCTGAAGTTGTTTCTCATGGTCGTGGCGAGAAGATTAAGATTGTTAAGTTTAGACGTCGTAAGCATTCTCGTAAGCAAATGGGCCATCGTCAATGGTTCACTGAAGTTAAAATCACAGGCATTAGCGCTTAATTAGAGGTACAGTAAGATGGCACATAAAAAGGCAGCTGGTAGTACTCGTAACGGTCGCGATTCAGAAAGTAAACGTCTAGGCGTTAAGCGTTTTGGTGGCGAGTCAGTTTTAGCGGGTAGCATCATCGTTCGTCAACGTGGTACTAAGTTCCACGCTGGTGCAAACGTAGGTATCGGTAAAGACCACACAATTTTTGCAAAAGCTGACGGTAAAGTTCAGTTTGAACAAAAAGGTCCTTTAAACCGTAAATACGTAAACATCGTTTCTGAGTAATCAGAGCTTTGTTTTGAAAAACCTCGCTTAGGCGGGGTTTTTTGTTTTTAATTATTAAATTTAACTTCCTCAATTACCTATCGTTGAACAATTCGTTCATTTTATATTGTTAATTTATAGAGTTAGTTCCTTGTCTATTTAGTTATTACGCAAAAGTGTGTGATTATTTTCGCTCCTATTGCGTGAATATGGCTAGGATTAAGCGCTGGATTATCTATTCGGGGGATTGATTGCTATTATCTATAGCAAGCGCATGCGCAACGATTTATAATTGCTCAAAGTTAAAGTATTCAAGTTATTCTGTAAGCGAGAAACCATGAAATTTGTTGATGAAGTGGAAGTCCGAGCCGAAGCCGGTGACGGTGGTAGCGGAGCCGTTTCTTTTCGTAGAGAAAAATACGTTCCAGAAGGGGGTCCTGATGGAGGTGATGGTGGTGATGGCGGCAGTGTATACTTTGAAGCTGACGAAAACCTTAACACTCTGATCGATTATCAGTTTGAACGCTTTCATCGTGCAGAGCGCGGTACGAATGGCCGTAGTCGTAACTGTACAGGTAAAAAAGGTGACGATCTTATTCTTCGTGTGCCACAAGGTACGCGAGTTTCAGATATCGAAACTGGCGAAAGTATTGGTGACTTAACACGCCATGGCCAGCGTTTGTTGGTTGCTAAAGGTGGGTTTCATGGTTTAGGAAATACTCGCTTTAAATCAAGTACAAATCGTGCACCACGCCAAAAAACATTAGGTACACCAGGTGAAATTCGAAATCTAAAACTTGAATTGTTATTACTTGCAGATGTGGGTTTACTTGGGATGCCGAATGCGGGTAAATCTACATTTATTCGTAGTGTTTCTGCAGCAAAGCCAAAAGTAGCTGATTACCCATTTACTACATTGGTACCTAATTTGGGTGTTGTCCGTCCTGATGTAAATAAATCATTTGTTATTGCGGATATTCCTGGTTTGATTGAAGGTGCTGCAGATGGCGCAGGCTTAGGTATTCGCTTTTTGAAGCACCTTGAGCGTTGCCGTGTTTTACTTCACATTATTGATGTGATGCCAGTTGATGGTTCTGATCCTGTTGAAAATGCAGATGCTATAGTTGCAGAGCTTGAGTGTTATAGTCCTGAATTGGCTTCTAAGCCGCGCTGGCTTGTTTTTAACAAAATTGATTTGTTACCACAAGATGAAGTTGATGCGGTCTGTGCGCAGATTGCAGATGCATTAGATATTAAAGAAAATATCTATAAAATTTCAGCTGTGAGTAAGCAAAATACATCCGAGTTGTGCTTTGATGTCATGACGTTACTTGATTCAATGCCAAAAGATAAATTTGAGCAAGAAACGACGAAAGAAGTTGAGTTCAAATGGGACTCTTATCACCAAGAAACGCTTGATGATGATTTGGACGATGATGATTGGGATGAAGATGATTACGATGTAGAAGTCGTTTATCAGAAATAAGAAAAGGCGCTTGGCGCCTTTTTTCGTTTTAGTATATTAAAATTAATAAATAAGTATTAGGTGTTTCTTGTGATTATTTCAATGATAGCCGCCATGGCTAATAACCGTGTGATTGGTAAAGAAAATCAAATGCCTTGGCATTTACCTGCAGATCTTAAACATTTTAAAGCCGTAACTTTAGGCAAGCCCGTAATTATGGGTCGTAAGACATTTGAATCAATTGGTCGTCCTTTGCCAGGGCGGAAAAATATCGTTATTACACGTAATACTGATTTATTAATTGAAGGAGTTGAACTTGTTAACTCTCCTTCACAAGCGATTGAAAAGGCAGGTGAAGTTGATGAGGTAATGATTATAGGAGGTGGATTTATCTATGAGGCTTTTTTACCTCTTTGCCACCGTTTGTATTTAACGTTTATTGATCTTGATACGCAAGGGGATACGCAATTTCCTGACTATGAAAAAGTAGGCCCATGGCAGGTGTTAGAAACTGAGCGACATTACAGTGACAAAACTAATCCTTTTGACTACACTTTCATAACTTATACTAAATAAGCATTAGGTTATTGCATCAATCTAATCATTTTGATACAATTTTTGCATTCTCACTAAGTAAAAAGTATTAAAAGGTACGAAGTATGAAATTAACAGCGAGTATTGTGTTAGGTATTTTAGCAACAGGATCAATGGTATTTTCTTCTTCTGTAAATGCAACAGATCAGCTTGTTGCAAGTATTTGTGACTATGTTGCAGCAGATGACAAAAATCGTTTACGTAAGAAGCTTGATGACAGCCGTTTAAAGCTCCGTAATGTGTATGATGATATTAGCTGTGGTGGGAACTCATTATTACGTCATGCTATGGCAAGTAATGCGACAAGTGCAGGCGAGTTTATTGTTAAACAACTTCCTAAAAAGAAATTAGCTTCATCAGGTGATTATGAGTGGGCGACGGCAAATGGGCATGGAGCTTCAGCTGTCGCAGCTGCAATTAAGGACCGTGCAGGTCTGTAACTTTTGAATGAGTATATTATAAAGGACCAGCTTATGCTGGTTTTTTTATGGGTCGTTAATGCTCACTTAAACTATGCTCGTTTGTTTCATTGATGCTGGGACGCGCGCGCATCGAAGTCTACAATAGATGCGGTAAATAATTCAGATACAAAAAAATGCGGCCTATAGCCGCATTTGTTAGGAAGTAATTCTTTTTAGAAAACGTACTTAGCTGAGAATTGTAAACGAGTTAAATCGCCATCAACTCCACTTTCTATTTCACGATTTGCATGCTTCAATTCGACACCAAAAGTGAGCTTTTTCTCAGGAGAATAAAGCAAGTTAGCGCTATAACTGGTACTCGACTTTGTTGGACTACCATACATTGAAGCTAAGTCTGTATTGTTATCCGCTTCAAAAAATGAATACAAGAAGGTAGAGCGTACTTTATTGCTCCAATGATGTTGATAACCAACAAATCCAGACGTCGAATCAATTGCATCAAGATCATCACCATTCAATACGGCGCCGTTAGCTGCATTTAAGCCTACATAGCGTCCTAAACCTGAACCCTGAGTCAGCATAAATTTTATGTTGTCATTTCCAATGTTCACTTTGCCAGAAACACTTACGCCGTAAGCGCTTTGTGTCGCATCAACATTATTTTTATTATACTTCAGTTGTCGAGCTAAGCCTGTGACAACAAGTTGACCCCAATCAGCATTATGGGTATAGCGAGCTGATAAATCAGGTAAGCCAGCATCATCAGTCTCGACGCGTGCACCGTTGACTGTAATGGTACTTTCTGGATTTTCTGCAGAGAATGACCAGTTTCCTTTTGTATATTTGATCATGGCTTGACGGTTGAAGACCGTCCCTTCAGCTGGGCCTACGAAATCTAGGGTTTCAGGAAGGGCGCCAACGTTTTGGAAGTTTGACCATGCTTGACCAAACAACCAGCCATCATAGGTTAAAAATGCTTGGCGTAGTCTTGGTACATATGAGTTTGAAACGCGCTCATTGCCACCAGGGGTGACTAAAAAGTCGAGTTCAATTTTTGTTTTAATGCTTTTTCCACTGTCTAACTTAGTGTCAGTTCCGAAGAAGAAGCGTGATTGTTTTGCATGCATATCAAAGACGGGGTCATTGTTTTTTGCATCAGGCCCAACAGGTGTTGTTCCTGGAACATAAAAGTCACGACCAATGCTATCACCTGAAATTGCACCTGCAGAAAAGTCGCTCCACATCGCATCGAGCTTAACGTAACCACCATAATTGACAGTTGTATTGTCCATAGACGCAGCGTTCGCGCCAAAGCTAAGGGCGCTTAGTACTGCAATAGCGCTTAATTTTTTTGTTAATGTAATTGTTTTCATCACTGTATCCCAATTGAACGTGCCTAAGTAATGTTGTTTATGAATAGATTTTGCTCAATTACCTATTGGTCTATACGACTAAGGTGTAACTTGTTAAAATTATGTAATAAAAACAAGGTTTGAATCACAACGTTAATCTATAAAGTTTCTTGTATACAGAAGCTTATAGGGTTTAGCAAACTTAATAGGTCCATGAGCCTTAAGCAGGTTGAGAACTGTTCAAGAGGAAGTTAACTTGTAATTAAAGTAAAAAATATTCGTTAATGGTTTGATCTTGAACAAACAAGCAGCGCTCTCATACTAAGGTCTAATATTTAATAATAGGTAGCTGGGTAATTCTTTGGGTATATGCTGTTAGCAAGAATTTTAGGGAGACGGTTATGTCAGAAAGTATTTATCCAGTACCAGAGTCAGTAAAAGCAAATGCATTGATTGATGAAGCAAAGTATCAAGAGTTATATCAATGGTCGATTGATGACCCAGCTGCATTTTGGCACGAGCAAGGTCAACGCCTTGATTGGATAAAACCATTCACTAAAGTAAAAAATACGTCTTTTGATCAAGGTCATGTTGATATCCGTTGGTATGAAGATGGTCAATTAAATGTGTCATATAACTGTATTGATCGCCATTTAAAAGATAAAGCAGATAAAGTTGCACTCATTTGGGAGGGGGATAACCCTGAAGATGTCGCCCATATAACGTATCAGCAATTACATGATGAAGTATGTAAATTGGCAAATGGCTTAAAAAAGCTAGGGGTTAAAAAAGGTGACCGTGTTGCTATTTATATGCCAATGACCCCTCAAGCTGTTTATGCAATGCAAGCTTGTGCGCGTATTGGTGCGATTCATTCTGTTGTTTTTGGTGGCTTTTCGCCGTCAGCTATTGCTGATCGCATTCGAGATTCTGGTGCGAAAGTGGTCATTACTTCCGATCAGGGACGCCGTGGCGGCAATGCCGTTCCGTTAAAAGCCAATGTTGATGAAGCTGTTTCTCAAGAAACGGTCACAACTGTTGAGCATGTTATTGTTCATCAGTTGACTGGTGGTGAAGTTGAATGGTTTGAACACGATGTATATTGGCATGATTTAGTCGCCGATGAGGCCACTACGTGTGAACCTGAGGTAATGGATGCAGAAGCTCCTTTGTTCATCCTTTATACTTCGGGCTCAACTGGGCAGCCGAAGGGCGTGGTGCACACCACGGCTGGGTATTTAGTCTATACATCATTGACTCATGAATGTGTCTTTGATCTAAAAGAAGACGATATTTATTGGTGTAGTGCCGATGTGGGTTGGATCACAGGCCACAGTTATATCGCATATGGCCCGCTCGCAAATGGTTGCACACAAGTTATTTTTGAAGGGGTGCCTACTTACCCAACTGCAGGGCGTATGGGGGAGATTGTTGATAAGCATAATGTCACAATCTTATATACTGCTCCAACAGCAATTCGGGCTTTGATGGCTAAAGGTGAGGAGCCAACAGCCACCTCTTCGCGTACCAGTCTTCGCATTTTAGGATCGGTGGGTGAGCCAATTAATCCAGAAGCGTGGGCATGGTACTATGAAAAAATCGGTAATGGTCAATGTCCAATCGTTGATACTTGGTGGCAAACAGAAACTGGTGGCATGATGATCACACCATTACCGGGTGCGACTGCGATGAAACCAGGTTCTGCGACTCGTCCATTTTTTGGTATTTCGCCTGCATTGTATGATGCAGAAGGCAATACTTTAACTGGAGCAACAGATGGTAATCTTGTTATTTTAGATAGCTGGCCATCGCAAGCTCGAACAGTTTATGGTGATCACGAACGTTTTGAGCAAACGTACTTTTCTGCTTACCCTGGTGTTTATTTCACCGGTGATGGTTGTCGTCGTGATGAAGATGATTACTACTGGATTACAGGCCGTGTTGATGATGTATTAAATGTCTCAGGACATCGTTTAGGTACCGCTGAAATAGAAAGTGCGTTAGTGGCTCATGAAGCTGTCGCAGAGGCCGCGGTAGTAGGTTACCCTCATGACATCAAAGGGCAGGGGATTTATGTGTATCTCACGCCAAACGATGGGGTGGCTGTTACGGAAGAGTTAACGAAAGATGTCCGTAATTGGGTCCGTAAAGAACTGAGTCCAATAGCATCTCCCGATATGATTCAATGGTCTCCTGGGCTTCCTAAAACTCGTTCGGGGAAAATTATGCGTCGTATTTTACGCAAAATTGCTGCAAACGAGCATCAGCAGTTAGGAGATACGTCTACACTTGCAGATCCTAGTGTTGTTGAGGAGCTTATCGAAAATCGCCTAAACCGTTAAAAGGTTGCTAATTCGATAGTTCAACAAGTAAGATATCGGCTGTTACCTGTTAAGATAACAGCCGATTTTATTAGGAGTAGATAATGAGCCAGTTTTTGATCGCGGATGATCATCCTTTATTTAGGGAGGCATTAAAGGGGGCGTTAAAGTCAGCGTTTGCTGAATTAGAGGTATTCGAATCGGATAACTTTGATGCCACATTAGACCTACTGAAACAGCATGATGAGCTCGATTTGTTATTGTTAGATTTACACATGCCTGGCAATGATGATTTATACGGGCTGATCCGCATCCGAGAGGATTACCCTGAATTACCTATTGCAGTTGTTTCTGGTAGTGAAGACATCCAAGTTGTTTCTAAAGTCATGGCATATGGAGCAATGGGATTTATCCCTAAATCATCCTCTTCAGCTGAAATCGCGCAAGGTGTATCAGCTGTCTTAGAAGGAGACACTTGGTTACCGAGCAAACTCAAAGATCAAGTAGCAGGCTTAAGCGATGATGACATCGGGTTAGCAGCGCAAATAGCGTCACTAACACCGCAACAATACCGTGTGCTGAGTTATTTACATGAAGGGTTACTCAATAAGCAAATTGCTTATGAGTTAAGTATTTCTGAAGCAACTGTAAAAGCCCATATCACAGCTATTTTCAGAAAGCTTGGCGTTTATAATCGAACTCAAGCAGTACTAATTGCCTCTAAATTACAACTAGAACCGCAAACAGAAAGCAATTAATACCTTTTGAAAAATACATTAACGTGTAAAAGTTATTTAACACGTTAATGTGCCATTATCTAAACACCACCGTTTTATTATCATTAATGAAGATGCGGTGCTCGCTTGCTAGTTGCAAGGCTTTGCAAAATACATTCTTTTCAACATCTCTACCAAGTTGTGCTAAAGCCGCTGCATCGTTGTCATGAGTCACATGGATGACATCTTGAGTAATGATTGGCCCCTCGTCGAGCTCATCTGTGACGAAATGTGCGGTCGCCCCAATAATTTTAACTCCCCTTTGATACGCTTGTTGATATGGTTTAGCGCCAATAAAAGCGGGTAAGAATGAATGATGAATATTGATAATTTTCCCACTAAATTGCTGCACAAACTCAGGAGTAAGAATGCGCATATATTTAGCTAAGCCAATCAAGTCTGGTTGGTATTGAGCTACTTTATCGGCGACAGCTTTATCATGTTCGCTGCGAGTGAGTCCTTCATGGCTGATAACATGAAAAGGTATATTAAACCCCGCAACCAAAGGAGCGAGTGTATCGTAATTTGCAATGACAGCGACGACTTCAATATTAAGTGCATTTTCAAAGCATTTGAGTAATACACCACCCAAACAATGGGCTTCTTTTGTCGCTAGCAGGACGACCTTTTGTTTGTCTTGACCTTCTAGCCTAAGGTGGCTTTTGGGTGGCAAAATCCGCGCGAGTTGGGGGATTAAATTATGATTAGAAAAGTCACCCTCTAGTTCTGTGCGCATAAAAAATCGAGAGTTAATATTGTCAACAAATTCATTGTTTTTGACTATGTTAAGTTGGTGTTCGAAGCAGAGACTGGTTATTTTTGCGATGAGACCTTTTTCATCAGGACAGTCTGTTAATAATACTTTCTTCATGGTTTCCTCATTCCATCATAAGATTACGTAAACGTCTTAGATAGTTACCACGAAGCGAATGACAGAACAAGATTTATATCCATTGCCAAAGCGATGACATAAAAAAAGCTGGCAAAAGCCAGCTTTCTTATAACTGAATACGTTTAGTTAACACGTTGCTCAGCAGCAATATGAAGATGCGGAGATTTTTCTTTAATCGACGCTAAATTATCAGCAACAACAGATTTTGGAAGTTGGCCGATAATAAACTCACCTGTATTAAGGGCTTTAGATGAAGCTGCGAACTGTAATAAGTTTTCACCGTTACATTGAATACTGTCAAAAACAGTGCGGATTTTTAAATTCTTATCTTTTAAAAATGAACGAAGACGAGATTTATCATCTATTTGTGTGTACTCACAAATACGTGTAGATACTTCGTCATTGGCACTGACATTGGCTGTAAAAAGAGTGGAAGTAAGTGCGATAGCACTAAGTGAGAGTAAAGTCTTTTTCATTTTTTATCCCGTGAGTATTTATTATGATAAATATTACTTAGCAATTTGATGCTAAGTGACTAATATAAATAACTAAATTAGGTACTTACATTTATCTACGTGATAGTTTAGTTAATTTTTATGGTTTTGCATGCTTTTACTAGTAAAAAAGTTTATTTCCATCCTTTTGTATTATTTTTCGGTTTGTTTTTTAATCAGAATGTAAAGTTAAATGCCATAACAATCGTTACAACCGACTGTTATGGTTTAACAAAGCTTTTAATTTGGCTGGTTTTATCGGCTTGCTTAAATAATGAATATTAAGCTCTTTAACTTGTTGCTTTAAGCTGTCATCGCGCACCGCAGTAATTAGGATAGAAGGGACCTGTTTATGCCAAATGTCACGCAGTTGTGATATTAAACTAACGCCATCACATTCATTGCTAAGTTGGTAATCCATTAAAATAACATCAGGGGCACAATGTGTGTGTGCATACGTAAGGGCATCATCGACGTTATCAGTACTGTTATACTTTACAAACCATTTATCTAACAGAGTACTCATAGCGGCTAAATTTTCTTGTTCGTCATCGACCATGAAAATAGTTAACGTTTTATCTTGGCTCAATTGTGACGAATTTGATGGTTTCTGTTGAACTAATGCAGGCTCACCTAAAGGCACTTCGATACTAAAACAACTGCCTTTTCCAACTACGGAGGTGAGCGAAAGTGGAATGGAAAGTAAATCGGCCATCCTTTTTACCACACCTAAACCCAGCCCGACTCCTTTGTTATCCGTTTTACTAATACGATAAAAGTCATTAAAAATGCGCTGTTGCTCATATTCAGAAATTCCAGGCCCGGTATCCCAGACTTCAATTCGTAAATGCAGTCCTCTTTTGCGGCACAGTACCAATACTTTACCTGTCTGTGTGTACTTAACTGCATTGGATACTAAATTCTGAATAATACGTCTTAGGTAAGTGGTATCACTATGCACAACCGTATCGCATTCTTTGATTTTTAAAAGCAGGCCTTTTGCTTTAGATAAAATAGAATATTCATTGGAAAGAGGCTGTAAAATATCACTAATTGAAAAATGGCGGGGAGTTGGTGTCATCGCACCTTGATCGAGCTTAGCTATTTCCAGTAGAGCAGACATTAAATGCACCGTTGAATCTAAGCTATCACCTAGTTTATCCAGAGCGCTTTTGTTAGGGGCATTGAGTTGTGCTTCATCAATAGCCGCCAAATAAAGCCGAGCAGCATTGAGGGGCTGTAGAATGTCGTGACTGGCCAAGGCTAAAAAGCGCGTTTTGCTTTCATTGGCTTTTTCAGCTTCCATTTTTGCTTGCTGAAGAGCTTGTTCCGTTTGTTCGCGTTTAACTATTTGTGCTTCGAGGTTTTTGTTAATTGACCTAATTTGTTGCGTACGCACTTCGATTCTGTTTTCGAGGTCTATATTGACTTCTTCTAACGCATCTTGAGTATTTATATGATTGGTGACATCAGAAAAGCAGGTGACAAACCCACCATCAGGAAGTGGGTTACCTATCATTTCAAATACTTTGCCATTGCGCCTTTTTCGCGTGAAATGGTGTGGGGTGCCATTTTTTAAATGCTGCACCCGCTTTTGTACTTGGTCTTCGAACTCTCCCGGGCCACAATCACCCTTATTAACATTGAAGCGGATCACCTCTTCAATTGGCTGTCCTGATTCAAGAAAATTTTCAGGATATTCAAACATTTCAATATAGCGTTTATTCCAAGCAACCAGTTTGAGATCTTTGTCCACCACCGAAATGCCGTGGCTGAGATTTTCTAATGCGGTGTACAGAAGGTTTTGATTAAACTGTAACGCTTGTGTTGTTTCATCAAAAAAATTGACGACTTCTTCAAAAGCCATCTGTTTACCAGAAATCACCGCCCCCATAATTGCGCGAGCAGTAGATGCGCCTAGTACACCTGCCAGTGAGCGCTCACAATACTCAACAAAATTGATGCTTGGGCTGCTATTATCATCGCCCATTTCATGCATCATGGCGTATTCAATCAAAATTTGTTTTGCGCGTTCAATGCCTAAAAAAGTTTGTAGCAAGACTTTGAGATCGTAGATATTTGCATTGATACGCTTAGTTGCGCGTTTTGCTGAGTTTTCTGAGGCACGAGGATTTACAAAAGCGGAAGCCTGAATTTTATCAACCAAACGCTCATGGGCACCTAAGCTAAAACTGATATAACAAATAATATTGGCAAAAAGGGCAATAAATGTCCCTTGTGTGATGATGCTTTGTTGGGATACATACTCTCCTGCGGGCACTCCCTCAAGCATGGGCAGCATTAAAAACAACATCCAACATAGTATGCCAGCCATTAAGCCAGCATAAACACCGTATGCATGGCCTTTACGCCAATATAAGCCACCAACTATAGCTGGAAGAAGCTGAGTCACTAAAGAAAATGCAACTAACCCCATACTGGCTAGTGCAGACTGATCACCGACCATTTGTTGATAGAAATAGGAGAGAAACAAAATCAAGGCGATGGTCAAGCGGCGTACCAGTAAAATGCGTTTTTTATAACTTGTGGTAATTAAGTTACGTCTAAATTTTCGGCGCAGCATGAGCGGTAATACAACGTCATTAGAGATCATCGTACTGAGTGTCAAGGTGGCAACGACGATCATTGCAGTCGCGGCCGACAAGCCACCGACAAAGACTAAAATGGCAATAACATCAAACCCGTGAGCCAGTGGTAAGGCTAAAACAAAGCTATCAGGGGCAAATTCGCCGCCAATAAGTGGATGCATTGCTGCCGTCGCGATAGGAATGATCACAGCTGCGGTTAACAGTAAATAGAGCGGAAAGGCCCAACGCGCTGTTTTAAGGTGCTTTGGATCTTGATTGTCGATTACTGTGACATGAAATTGTCGTGGTAAACAGATAATGGCCGCGGCAGCCATTAAGGCTTGACCAATAAAGGTGAAACTAAAAAAATCGCTACGTTGCCAATGATCAAATGCATCTTGGCTTTGAAAAAATGCCATCATCCCAGGCTGGTAATCACTAAAAATGTAAATGGCTAATCCTGCAACGGCAATCAGAGCGATGAGTTTAATAAAGGATTCAAACGCAATGGCCAGCATTAGGCCTGAGCGGTACTCAGTGACATCGACTTTGCGAGTACCAAAAAAAATAGCAAATAACGCCATCATCAAAGTACCAATAAAGGCCAAGAGTGGCCCTGATATGCCACTGCTTGATTGGAGTAAAACAAAGCTGGTACTGAGCGCTTTTAATTGCAATGCAATATAGGGAATAGTGGCAAGCAGTGCGATCACTGTCACTAAAATTGCGGTAAATTGGCGTTTGCCGTAACGAGAGGAGATAAAATCAGCAATGGTGGTAATGTTTTGTTTTTTACTGACGACGACAAGCTTATGCAAAAAACCTTGGCCAAATATAAACAGTAGTGCAGGACCGAGCAAAATAGGCAGATAACTCCAGCCATTGTTCGCCGCAGTGCCGACTGCGCCATAAAACGTCCAAGATGTGCAGTAAATACCGAGCGCAAGTGAATATACAAATGGATGGCGGGTAATTTTACTCGCTTTGGCGCTGGTTTTATCCCCCCAATTAGCCAGCCAAAATAAGACGGCAATATAGGCGAGTGCGACAAAAATAAGAAAAAAAGTCATGGCAATGATGTGTTATTTTTTTAGTTTATAAACTCTACCATGACGAAGTACAAAAGTACCATTTTCAATCATCAGTTCAGTTTACAGAAATTGCGTTTGATTGTTTTTAAGTTGTTGTTTTTAAAAAGTAAGTTGTAGGTGATTTTCGATTTACCTTCAATCTAAGACTAATGTCGCATTGGGTCTGTAATTTTTTCATATGCATCTTTTCAAAAAGACACCCTTCATTAAAGCGCTTAATTTTCAGTGTCTTACATTTATATTTGTCTGCCACAACCTTTACGTAAACGGAAAGGTTAATCAATTGTTACGACTAAGGTCTCAATTTAAATGATGCCGAGCATTGCTAGAGTCAATGGTGACAATTAATACAATCACTGCTCATTATGAGTGTGATGTAAGGGGATAAAAATGGCTTTTAAAAATGAAGAACAAGCGAAAGCATATTGGTCAGAAAATCTGTCTCTCATGTTTAAGCTTTTAGTGATTTGGTTTGTAGTTTCGTTTGGGTTTGGCATCTTATTGGTGGATGTGCTCAATGAAATACGCTTTTTTGGTTTTAAATTGGGCTTCTGGTTCTCGCAGCAAGGTGCAATTTATACATTTGTTGGTTTGATTTTTTTCTACGTGTACAAAATGAATGCGTTAGATAAAAAATATGGCGTAGATGAATAAGGATTAAAATGATGGATGTAAAAACACTCACCTTTATCATTGTCGGCGCAAGTTTCGCGCTGTACATTGCCATCGCAATTTGGGCGCGAGCGGGTTCAACTAAAGAGTTTTATGTTGCTGGTGGCGGTGTGCCTCCTTTAGCAAATGGTATGGCTACAGCAGCTGACTGGATGAGCGCTGCGTCGTTTATTTCGATGGCTGGTATTATCTCGTTCGCTGGTTATGATGGCGGCGTTTATCTGATGGGTTGGACTGGTGGTTATGTTTTATTAGCACTGTGTCTTGCACCTTATTTGCGTAAGTTCGGTAAATTCACGGTTCCAGATTTCATCGGAGATCGTTATTACTCTCAAACGGCCAGAACGGTTGCGGTTATTTGTGCAATCTTTATCTGCTTTACATACATCGCGGGCCAAATGCGTGGTGTAGGCGTGGTGTTCTCTCGTTTCTTAGAAGTTGAAATCGAAACGGGTGTGTACATTGGTATGGTGATAGTATTTTTCTATGCTGTTTTGGGTGGCATGAAAGGGATCACGTATACGCAAGTTGCTCAGTACTGTGTATTAGTATTTGCTTATTTAGTTCCAGCTGTTTTTATCTCATTGATGATGACAGGTCACGTCCTGCCACAAACCGGTTTTGGTGCAACATTAAGTGATGGTTCAGGCATGTATTTGCTTGATAAACTTGATGGTCTGAGCACAGAACTCGGCTTTGCCCAGTACACTGAAGGCTCAAAGAGCATGATTGATGTCTTTGCCATCACGGGTGCCTTAATGGTAGGTACTGCTGGTTTACCTCATGTTATTGTTCGCTTTTTCACGGTACCACGTGTTAAAGACACGCGTATTTCTGCTGCATGGACCTTAGTATTTATTGCGATTGTGTACACGACCGCTCCTGCAGTTGCATCATTCGCTCGAGTGAACATGATTGATACAATCAATGGTAAAGATGGTAGTGGTACTGTGTATGCGGATGCGCCAGCGTGGGTTAAAAACTGGGAGCGTACAGGTTTAATTAAGTTTGATGATAAAAATGGCGACGGCAAAATGTTCTACTCTGCTGGCAAAATTGAAGACCAAAATTCAGCAAACGAAGTTAAAATTGACCGTGACATCATGGTATTAGCGAATCCAGAAATTGCAGATTTACCTGCTTGGGTGATTGCATTAGTTGCGGCGGGTGGTATTGCTGCGGCGCTTTCAACAACGGCAGGTTTATTATTGGTTATTTCAACGTCGGTTTCTCATGATTTACTTAAACGGACCTTTAAACCTGATATCACAGATAAACAGGAGCTAATGGCAGCGCGTTTAGCGGCGATGGTGGCCATTTGTGTCTCGGCGTACTTTGGTATTAACCCGCCTGGATTTGTCGCCTCTGTTGTTGCGTTTGCCTTTGGCTTGGCAGCTGCAAGCTTCTTCCCTGCAATTATTATGGGGATCTTCTCTAAGAAGATGAATAAAGAAGGCGCGATTGCCGGTATGGTATCGGGTATTACCTTCACGGCAGGTTATATCATTTACTTCAAGTTTGTTAGCCCAGAGCTGAATGCTCCAGCTAACTGGTTGTTTGGGATTTCACCTGAAGGGATTGGTCTAATTGGTATGTTAGTGAACTTTGTGGTTGCGGTTGCTGTTCTTAAATTAACAGCAGAAACACCGGTAGAAGTTCAAGAGATGGTTGAGAGTATTCGTAACCCGAAAGGCTCAGAAACAGCTCATGCACACTAAACTTTTAGCATGGTAACAAAATGAAGCTCGACTAACGTCGAGCTTTTTTTTTTATCCAGTTTCAGTACAGTGGGCTTAGCCTATACAATTGGTAACGATCATGACCATTGAACAAAAAGAGTTATTACGCTTTATTAGCGAACAAGCCCCTTTTAATCAGCTCGATTTTGCTGCAACGGATTATTTTGTCTCGCATCTGCAGGTTGTGTATGTAAGCAAAGAAAATCAGCATCAATGGCTTAATAATCAAGCCCCTAATTTGTATTTAATTCGCTCTGGATCGTTTGATTTAGTTGAGCCAAATGGTGAATTGGTGGCTCGTCTCTCTGAAGGTGAATATTTTGGTTACCCGTCGCTATTGACGGGAGATGACATTCAAAATCAACTACAAGTTCAGACTGATGGCATTGTTTATCTACTTGAACAAGATGCGTTTGATTTTTTACGCCATCAATACAAAGCGTTTGAACAGTATTTTGTGCGTGCACATGCCAACCGCTTGTTATCAACGCATTATAAAAATAAAGCAGATAATTGGTCTGAGCGTCGAATTTCTGAAGTGATGAATAAGGGCGCAGTGACACTTTCGCCTGATGCCAGTATTCGCCAAACGGCGAAAAAGATGAGCCAACATGGAGTGTCATCCATTATGGTGATGGAGCATGAGCGCCTTGTTGGCGTGGTGACCGATCGGGATTTACGTAACCGTGTATTAGCCACTGAGCTCGATCCAAGAGAATCGGTCAGTTTAATCATGAGTGCGAAACCTAAGTACATCTTCGAAAATAACCGAGTTTTTTCGGCTTTACATCTGATGCTACGGCACAATATTCATCATCTACCTGTCCTAGATGAAAATCATAAACCCCTCGGTATGTTAACCAGCACTGATTTACTTCGTCAGCAAAAATCAGATCCAGTCCAACTTATTGGGCGCATTTATAAGGCTACCACTGTAGCTGATGTAAAACGCTATGCGATGGAAATACCTGAATTATTACAGGGTTTTTCTCATAAAGTTGAAGATATCAGCTTGATTGGGAAATTACTCAGCGGCATTACTGATGCGCTCACATCGCGGCTAATTTATTTATTTCAAGAAGATCATGGCGCAGCACCAACGCCGTTTAGCTGGATATGTTTTGGCTCACAAGCAAGGGAAGAGCAAACTCTTCATTCAGATCAAGATAACGGCTTATTATTACCCGATGAACTCACTGCTGCTCAGCAGTCATATTTTGCGGCGATGGGGGAGTTTGTCTGTGAGCAACTCAGTGTATGTGGCATTGTAAAATGTCCTGGCAATATAATGGCTAGCTCACCTGAGTGTTGTTTATCGATATCTGCGTGGCTGGCGAAGTTTTCCCATTGGGTGAGCAGTCCATCACCGCAAGCGGTCTTAAATTGTAAGATATTTTTTGATTTACGTTTTGTTGAAGGCTCGAATGAGCTCTATAAAAGCTTTAGTTTGAAACTCAGTGAAATGAGTAAAAATCAGATTTTCTTTGCTTCAATGGCCACCGATATTAATACTAATTCAGTGCCGATTGGTTTGTTTAATCAATTTAAACTTGAGCAGACACCCCATAAATACAAATATTTAGATTTAAAGAAACGCGGCGTAGTCATCATAAATGACATTGTGCGTTTGTACGCATTGAGCAAAGGGGTTAAAGCAGCTAATACCGTTGAGCGCATCGATTTACTTGTTAAAGCACAAGCAAACAATAAGCGGGATTTATATGATCTCAAAGATTGTTGGCGTTTTCTGACCCAGCTGCGCTTACGAAGCCAGATCAACCAAGAGGGATTACCAAGTAACTGTATTAACCCAGAGACATTAACATCATTAGAAAAGCATCAACTGAAAGAAGCATTTTTCCTCGTAAAACAAGCGCAACAAGCCGCTGCATTTAAGTTTGCACGAGGCAGTTTATAACTATTTGCCTGAATTTTGCCTCGCAAGGAGTGGGTGGCCTCGGCAACTAACGACTTATCGGGTGTAGCCTGATTAAGTAAAGAAGGAACAGTTATCGTGAGTATGTTTAATACCTTAAAACGGTTATTGGGGTTTTCCCCTGAGTTGCAAGATACCTTGCAGCAAAATTGTTTTCGCGCTAAATATTTAGTGATTGATTTGGAGTTGACCGGCCTCAATCCTAAACAGGATGAAATCGTGTCTTTAGCTTGGTTACCCATTGAAGATCAGCGGATATTTGTCGGTCAAAGTGAGCACTTTATTAATGCCCATGTCAATGAGCTCAAACAAAGCCCAATTTTCCATGGTATTGACAGCCATGCTTTAGAAGGTGGAGTGCCGTTGGTTTTAGCGCTACAGCAGCTTAGGCCCTTATTAGATAAATATGTATTGGTTTTTCATAATGCCGAACTCGACTGGTTATTTTTAAAAAATGCATTTGGTCAGTTTAATATGCCAATTGCTGCCACTGTCATGGTTGATACCATGAAAATCGAGCACAAACGACTATCACTACAAGGGCAAGAGATTGGCTTTGATGATTTGAATTTAGCGGCATGTCGTGCCCGTTATAGTTTGCCTGAGTATTTAACACATAACGCCTTAACGGATGCGCTCGCCACTGCTGAGCTTTTTTTAGCGCAGCTCAATAAAATTACTTCCGGAAAAGGGATTGCATTGCGCCAGCTAGTTTAGTCAATACTGCCGCAGACTGTCAGTGGCTAAATTACAAGTTTGATTGGTAAATTTGAAAACAGCCTTTGCCGCTATTTTTGGCTTGATAAAGCGCCTTGTCTGCTTGTTGCACGAGGGGCTCTCCAACTTGTTCTGATAAAGTGGTAAAAGCAATGCCTATGCTGATCCCACTGGTGACCTGCGTGTAGGCATCGATTTCAATAGGTTGGTGAATATCAGTAATTAAACGCTCGGCTATTTGCGTGAGTTCAACTTCATCCAGCGCCTGATCGATGACAATAATAAATTCATCCCCACCAATACGTGCGACTAAGTCATAGCCTCGCATTGCTTTGATCATCCGCTTGCTGACTTCAACCAATACTTTATCGCCAGCATGGTGGCCATATGTATCGTTAATCGGTTTAAAGCCATCTAAATCAAGATATAACAGATAAACATACGCTGGTTGGCGATCAAGGCGTGCAGAAATTCGTTTGAGTTCATTAAAGAGTGATTTTCGATTGGCAAGCCCGGTTAAGCTATCGTGAAGTGAATCAAACTCAAGGAGAGTCTGGAGCTGTTTTCGTTGATCCACCTCTCGTTGTAGCTCAGTGAGACTGTTTTGCAGTTGTTTTGTACGAGATTCAACTTGATGTTCTAATTCATTTTGATATTGAGCTAAGCGCTGATTAGCTTCATATAAAGCTTGTTGATTATTAAATGCATCGAGGGCGGAGGCAATAACATGGCTGATGGTATAGAGCACATCAACCATGACACCTGAATACTCGTCTTCCCGTCGATAAGACTGAATAATGAATGCGCCTAAAAAGTTTTCTCTGATCATGAGGGGAAAGCACAGCCATTGTTGTGGTAGAGAGCCAAGGACCTTAACTTCGCCTTTTTCAATCAGCTCTGTGAGTTGTGATAGATTAAAGTTGCAGACTTTTTGTTGAGCTAAAGCGTAATAAGTAAGGGTGCTGGCCAAATCATTGAGCTCAATACCATTGAGTTCTTCGGCATCAAAGTCATCTTTTACATCATGAAAATAAGGAAAAGTAAGGCGGTCATCATCACCCAGAAGCACAACATAAAAATTATCGGCATAGGTGACTTTTTGTAAAATACAATGAATGTCGAGTAAAAAACGCTGTATGGAGTCACTGCTATTGAGGCAGGCAACAATGTCTGTCATACGGTCAATTACACCGGATTCATTTAAACCAGTGAGTGCCATAAGCGTTCCTTTTGATAAAGTTTAGAATGAAAAAGTACTCATTCAATAAAGATAGTATTATCAGAGAGGTTTGTGAACTCAAACACTGAAAAAGCGGGTTTTACTGATAGGTTAATCTGTATCGCAAGCATGCATACATTAGGTCAATTCGATAAGACTTTTCAACAATTTAAATGTTAGTAGCCAACAAAAGAACGTAAAAACCCACAATAAAATATGCAGTGTCTCTCGTTAATCTACATGATGTGCCATATTTTCTACTGATATAGTGATGAAATGTTCATCAACTTAGAGAGCCAAGTCGCCTGCTGTTTTTTATGATGGCTTTAGCTTAATCAGAAAAGCAGGCCAACAGTGACCCATAAAAAAGCAGACTTAGATTTTGTGGTGGACGTCTAAACATCTGGAGCTTGAAATTTCCAGATATCCAGTCATAATTGCAGCTAGTTTTGCTTATAGAGAAATAACGATGCCAATTACTGTCCTTGATGAACTCCCTGCAATTGCACAATTACGCCAAGAAAATGTGTTTGTCATGCCTAAAACTCGGGCAAAAACGCAAGAAATTCGTCCAATGCAATTGGCTATTTTAAACTTGATGCCAAATAAAGTTGAAACCGAAGTGCAGTTTATTCGTTTACTCGCCAATTCTCCGTTACAAGTTAATGTTGATTTACTGCGGTTAGACACTCACAGAAGTAAAAATACCTCTGAGCAGCACCTTGATACGTTTTACCGTTATTTTTCTGAAGTAAAAGATCTTAACTATGATGCATTGATTGTCACTGGTGCCCCTTTAGCACATCTTGAGTTTGAAGAAGTCGCCTATTGGGATGAGCTTAAAGTTATTTTAGATTGGGCTGAGCAACATGTAACCTCGACACTGTTTTCATGTTGGGCCGCTCATGCAGCGCTTTACCATCATTATGGTTTAAAGCGCGAACTGCGCGAACAAAAATTATGTGGGGTGTTTCAACATCAGTGCTTTTTTGAGCATGCAGCCCTGACGCGTGGTTTTGACGATGAGTTTTTGGTGCCTCATTCTCGTTATGGCCACATCGATATAAACAAAATTCAACAGGTAGACGAGCTGACTATCTTGGCGGGCTCTGAGACTGTTGGGGCGTACTTGACTAAAAACACATCAGGCAGCCAAGTGTATTTAACCGGCCATCCAGAGTATGATGCGGATACATTGAAGGGGGAGTATATTCGTGACTGTGCGAAAGGTTCTGATGCCCCCAAACCTGAAAATTATTTTGTTGATGATAATCCAGATAATAAGCCGTCTAAAACTTGGCAAAGTCACGCCTTTTTATTGTTTTCGAATTGGTTAAACTATTATGTGTACCAAACTACGCCGTATGATATTAACTTAGTTAGCCAGGATGTGAGGACTAACAATTATGCCGAATAAAGACAAGACCGCTCAATTAAAAGCCGCCCTCAATGAGCGCATTTTAATTTTAGATGGTGCCATGGGCACTATGATCCAAGAATATAAATTCTCTGAAGAAGATTATCGCGGTGAGCGCTTTGCTGACTGGCATGTATTGATCAAAGGCAATAATGATTTATTGAGTCTCACTCAGCCTGAGGTGATTGCAACTATTCACCGAAATTACTTACGCGCTGGTGCAGATATTATCGAAACAAATACTTTTAACTCAACCACCATTTCAATGGAAGACTATGAAATGGCGCACTTAAGCCGAGAGATTAATCTTGAATCGGCTAAATTAGCCCGACAAGTATGTGATGAAGTCACCGCGCTTGAGCCGCATAAACCTCGTTTTGTTGCGGGTGTACTTGGCCCGACGTCTAAAACCTGTTCTATTTCGCCAGATGTCAATGATCCGGGTTATCGCAATATTACTTTTGATGCGCTGGTGGAAGCGTATATTGAGTCAACGCTTGCTTTAATGGAAGGTGGAGTCGACATTATCTTGATTGAAACCATTTTTGATACTTTAAATGCCAAAGCGGCCTCTTTTGCAGTTGAAGAAGCATTTGAGCAAGCCGGACGAGTATTGCCAGTAATGATTTCAGGCACGATTACCGATGCATCAGGGCGCACGTTATCAGGGCAAACTACCGAGGCATTTTATAACTCAATTCGTCACATCAAGCCTATTTCTATTGGGCTCAATTGTGCCCTTGGCCCAGATTTATTACGCCAATATGTTGAAGAGTTATCACGAGTGTGTGAAACCTATACGTCAGTTCATCCCAATGCTGGTCTTCCGAATGAATTTGGTGAATATGATCTTGAAGCGCCAGAAATGGCCACTGAAATTATCGATTGGGGTAAATGTGGCTTTATCAATATTGTTGGTGGGTGCTGTGGAACTACGCCTGCACACATCAAAGCATTTGCGCAAGGACTTGCAACGGTTGCTCCACGTCCATTACCAGAACTTGAAGTTAGGATGCGTTTATCTGGTTTAGAAGCCTGTAATCTGAACTAAGGACTGATAATGACTCAAAATACAGCTGTGTTTACCAATGTAGGTGAGCGAACCAATGTCACCGGTTCGGCCAAATTTAAACGTTTAATCATGGAAGAAAACTATGAAGAAGCGTTAAGTGTTGCCAGAGAGCAAGTTGAAAGTGGCGCTCAAGTCATCGATATCAACATGGATGAAGCCATGTTGGACTCAAAAGCCGCGATGGTGAAATTTTTAAACTTAATCGCCTCCGAGCCAGATATTTCTCGGGTGCCGATTATGGTCGATTCATCCAAGTGGGAAGTCATCGAGGCGGGTTTAAAGTGCATTCAAGGCAAGGCGATTGTTAATTCAATTTCTTTAAAAGAAGGTGAAGAGCCGTTTATTCGCCAAGCAAAAATCATTAAACGCTTTGGTGCGGCTGCCGTGGTGATGGCGTTTGATGAAACAGGCCAAGCCGAAACACAAGACCGCAAGTTTGACATCTGTCAGCGCTCTTATCGGATTTTGGTTGAGCAACTGGGTTTTCCACCAGAAGACATTATTTTTGATCCGAATATTTTCGCAGTTGCTACCGGGATTGAAGAGCACGATAATTATGCGGTTGAGTTTATCGAAGGAACGCGACGCATTAAAGCAGGCTTGCCACATTGTAAGGTCTCAGGTGGTGTTTCGAATGTGTCGTTCTCTTTTCGAGGCAATAATCCGGTTCGTGAAGCGATTCATTCTGTCTTTTTATATCACGCCATTAAGGCAGGCATGGATATGGGGATTGTCAATGCAGGCCAGTTGGCTGTGTATGATGATATTCCAGAAGAGCTGCGCATTGCTGTTGAAGATGTGGTCCTCAATAAAGATGCCGGCGCAGGTGAGCGTTTAGTCGAACTCGCACCTAAATATTCGGGGATGGCGCAAGCCGAGCGCGTTGAAGACTTAGAATGGCGCACTTGGCCTGTCGCTAAGCGTTTAGAACACGCTTTAGTCAAAGGCATTACTGATTTCATCGAAGCCGACACCGAAGAGTGTCGTTTGAGCTTTGAACGCCCAATTGAGGTGATCGAAGGGCCTCTCATGGACGGCATGAATGTTGTCGGTGACTTGTTTGGTGAAGGCAAAATGTTTTTACCACAGGTGGTTAAATCTGCACGAGTGATGAAACGAGCGGTGGCTTATTTGAATCCGTTTATTGATGCACTCAAAGAAGAAGGTGCCACCAACGGTAAAATTGTTATGGCGACCGTAAAAGGTGATGTCCATGATATTGGTAAGAACATTGTAGGTGTGGTGCTGCAGTGTAATAACTACGACGTGGTTGATTTGGGGGTGATGGTGCCCGCTGAGAAAATTTTGCAAACGGCGATAGATGAAAAAGCCGATGCAATCGGTTTGTCTGGCCTTATCACACCGTCATTGGATGAGATGGTGCATGTTGCCAAAGAAATGACGCGTCGAGGTTTTACGATCCCATTGTTAATTGGTGGTGCAACGACTTCCAAAGCGCATACTGCCGTTAAGATTGAGCCACAGTATGATAAAGGCGTGGTCTATGTGAACAACGCCAGCCGCGCTGTGGGCGTGGTCTCGTCTTTGTTGAGCGATACGTTAAAGCCAGCCTTTTTAGAGAGAACCAAAAAAGAATATGAGGTTGTCCGAGATCAGCAAGCGCGAAAGCGTCCACGCTCTAAAGCGGTGTCATTAACACGAGCTCGCGAAAATGCCGCGCAGCTTGATTGGCAAAATTACACGCCACCTGTGCCTAAAAAGCTTGGGGTGACAGAGTTTAAAGATGTCTCGATAGCGACGTTACGTCAGTACATCGATTGGACTCCTTATTTTATGACGTGGTCGATAGCAGGAAAGTATCCTCGTATCTTGCAGGATGAAATCGTTGGTGAGCAAGCTCAGAGTTTATTTGCCGATGCCAATGCGATGTTAGATGAGCTTGAGCGTTCAGGTAGCTTACAGCCGTTAGGCGTGATTGGTTTATTCCCTGCTAATCGAGTCGGTGATGATATTGAAATCTATACCGACGAAACACGCACTGACGTTTTGGCTCTGTCGTGTCATTTACGCCAACAGACCGAGAAATCAGATTTTGCCAATTATTGTTTGGCCGATTATATCGCGCCAAAAGGTGTAGCAGATTATTTTGGTGCATTTGCGGTCACGGGTGGGTTAGAGGAAGATGATTTAGCCGAAGCCTTTGATAAACAGCACGATGATTACAATAAGATAATGGTCAAAGCGGTCGCTGATCGTTTAGCTGAAGCGTTTGCAGAGTATCTTCATCAGCAAGTTCGCAAAGAGTACTGGGGTTATGCCCCTGATGAGACACTTTCAAATGAAGAGCTGATCCGTGAAAACTACCAAGGGATCCGCCCTGCACCGGGTTACCCAGCTTGTCCTGAACACACAGAGAAAAAGAAAATCTGGCAGTTACTCGATACTGAGCAACGAATTGGTATGCAACTGACGAGTTCCTATGCTATGTGGCCAGGTGCTGCTGTTTCGGGTTGGTATTTCTCGCACCCAGAAGCAAAATATTACGCAGTCGCGGCCATTCAAAAAGATCAAGTAGAAGATTATGCTAAGCGCACAAATATGACGCTGACAGAAGCCGAACGTTGGTTATCGCCTAACTTAGGTTATGAACCAGAAAGTTAAGAGTATTTAAAAAGCGAATGAGGAAAAGCCAGTTATAAATACTGGCTTTTTTATGCAAAATCACCAGCCAATGGACGATAAATCCGGATTTAAATCAATTTAAACGTTTTATTTGGTCGTAATTATGTTAATTTTTGGTACTCAAAATGTAACCGCAAGGATGTATCTAAGGTTTTGTATATGTCTAAATTATGTGTATTACTGCTATTAATTAGTTGTGGTTTACAGGCTGCCAACGAAGTGGTGGTGGATATCCTAAAAAGTGAAAATTTCACTAGCCGTTATAACGAAATCCTCAATGGTCGTTCAGCACTGGCTGTCGAAGAATTCACGCCTCTTTCTGCAGGTTCACACCTTGAAATAGTCGAGATGATTCTATTACAACAAGCCCTTTATTTAGGGGGGGAAACTCGCCCTGTGAAGTTTAAAGGCACAGAATCTCATAATCTCAATGAATATACGGATTTAATCAGTGGTGATGTTTTAACCTTAGGGCGCACCTTATGGTTTGAAGATACGATCGACTTTTTAGGCTCGCTCTATGTCAGCGAGGCAGTGATCCCGTATGGGCAATATGAAGCGGGATTTTATGTCGCAAAAGATAATTTAGCGGCACAAAGCATGACCATTGCTGATCTTCATAAATTAAAAGTAGTCGCCAATCCGCGTTGGAAAGCCGATTGGCGCGCGCTTAAAAGTACCCCTGTGATCATTAACAACTTTATTGGTCCATGGGAAAATATGCTGGCTATGGTCGATGCAAAAATTGTCGATGCCATGCTGGTTAATTTTAGTGTGAGCCCTGACTTAATATTACGTTTTTCCGGAAAAGAATTTGTACCCATCCCAAACTTAAAAGTGATGCTACCTGATTCAAGACATTTTGTTGTGAGTAAGCAGCATCCGGAAGGTAAAGTGATATTTGAAGCACTTGAAAAAGGGTTAGTTGAGCTTAATAAGCAAGGTAAAATTGAGCGCTTTTATCAACAAGCTGGCTTTATAAATTCGCAAGTTAAAGAGTGGCAGTTAGTCAATCAAGCGATGGTGGTTGTCGATGACTAAATCATCTTTAATACTCCTCGCAGTGATCGCAGGTAATAGTCTTGTTGCGCACAGTGCTCTGGCTCAGATTACTGAACAACCATCAGAGGCGATAGATGCAAAGGTTACCTCAATTAAAGCTAAGAATGTGCTTGAAGGACAAACGAGTAACAAACTTGAGGCCTCGCTGGCAAAGTTAAAATCATTGATAGCGGATGATTATGATTTCATGATGCTGACAGCGCTCGATGATGTGAAAGCTAATTTGCAAGCGACACCAAGTTTAGCGATTGAGCTTGAGGCATTGTTGCTTGAAGCAAAAATTAAGCAGTATTTTGGCGCGTTCTCTGAGGCTTTATTATTAAATGCGCAGGCGTTAGATATTGGCGAACAATTACAAGACCCGATACTTTTAGCGCATGTTTATAGTGCATATGGCCAATTACATTTAGAGCTAGAGAAAACTCGCTTAGCAAACCAATTTTATGATTTAGGCTTGCAGGCTATAGGTGAAAACAACCCTGCGTACCGTGCACATATTTTAGTCTTAAAAGGGCAGCTTCATGTTTTTAATGGCAGTTACCGCCAAGCCATTTTGCTGTATCAGCAGGCTGAAACTTTACTGACAGCTGATTCGATCACGCAAATAGAATTGCAGCTCGCTTATTCACAAGCCGCCTTAAAATTAGGGCGCCCAGAGGATGCGCGTGAGGCACTTGAAAAGCTCACTCCAACATTTGTAGCTGTGTTTTCTTCGGAACAAATGCTTAAGTATCAGTTGTTAAAAGCGCAAACTTATTTACAGCAGGGGGAATTTCAACAGGCCATAGAGATTGCGCTTGAGCAGCTAAGTATTACCTATAACTCGCGTTTTTTAACCATTCAAGCGCAGTTACAAAAATTATTAGCCGATGCTTATTTACAGCTCGGAGAAATGCGAGAGGCGTATATTTTTTTAAATCGTTATCATTTAACGGTTGTTGCCCTTGATGAACAAAAGCGAAACAACAAAGTGCTGCAACTTGAGGCGCAGCTCAACACCCGTTTGCAACAACAGCAAATACGTTTGCTTGAGCAAGAAAATACACTGCACGCCACGCAAATACAACAGCAGCATTTACAGCAGCAACAGCAACAAAAAGAGCATGAGCAGACAAAAAAGAAGTGGGGCTTTTTTGCAGTTCTTTTTATGGTATTTGTTTGGATTCTATATCGCCGCTTTATTACCCAGCAATACTTAGCCAGATTGAAATCAGAAGTGACAAAACAAACACTCGAGTTAGCCCAAAAAAACAAAGAGCTCGAACAGCTCAGTTATAGCGACAGTCTGACAGGGCTTCATAATCGACACTATTTTACGAATATCATTGAAGATGAGATAGCCTTAGTCGAGCGAGCGTTTTCATCAACTAAGGCTAGCGACGCATATGGACTATCGTTTGCGCTAATCGATATTGATTATTTTAAGCATATCAATGATCGCTTTGGACATGGCGCAGGAGATAGCGTGCTTAAACAGTTTTCGACGATTTTAAAAACCGTGATCCGAGAAGGTGATTTTGTTATTCGCTGGGGCGGTGAAGAGTTCTTGATTGTGTTTCGCCATGCATTGCGTGATGACGTACCTGCAATTGTTGAGCGTTTAAGGACAAGGGTAGCGCATTATCCGTTTGACTTAGAGCAGAACAAGCCTTTGCAAATCAGTTGTTCAATTGGTCTTGCGACCTTTCCGTTTAACAAACAAAATGTCACCGCTTTTAGTTGGCAACAAGTACTCGAATTAGCCGATTTAGCCTTGTATGGTGCGAAAAAAAGTGGCCGCAACGCGTGGATTGCGTTGGACTATCAAGCTCAAAGCCAATTAAGTTCAGAGCAATTAATTAAACAAGGATTAGCGCAAGCTGTGGCCTCAAAAGCCATCTCGGTGCAATCAAACTTAACGCAGCCATTGCAATTTTAAAACAGAAGGCTGTGCCTTCTGTTTTAAATAGTCATGCTCTAGGGTCTGTTGACCTTTGCGGATTAAAATTCGTTCAAACTAGGAGCGATTTAATCGCGGCGTGAGGTTTGTAACCTAGCGGGCTAAGTCAAAACCGAGCAACAAAGAGTAAATCGCTCCTGGGCAGAACCCGAAGGGCAGCGCCTGTTTGGCATTGATGCTGCGTTATCACCTATTTATGGGGAACAACCACACCACATAGCTGCTGCCTTGCCTAAATACCAAACAGACTGCTGCAAATTTAACCCTGAAAGATCAACAACCCCTAATCTACATAGAATTTTTGTTGGAATTTTAATGTGTGTTGTTGACGACCTTGTTTCAAGTCGATATTAAAGCGGTAAATTTCTTCATTGGTAAACTTAATTGGTGCAATATAATAAACCGCATCCCCTTCAACGACTTCTTTAAAATCCAAGCTGACCGTGTTACCGAGTAAATTTCTGGCTTGGCCAACAATCTCGACCTGTTGGGCTGGCTTGTCTTTATGGCGGCTATCTAATACGGAAATATTGATAACACCGCTATATTTACTGCGCTCAAGGCCATAATGTTTGGCAATATTCGGCTGTAAAAAAGTCGAAGGGAAGGCAATGTAATGCACCTCCCAATCACCAAGCTGTTTATATTGTCCGCCATCATCATTAGCGAATACAGTGCCACTTAACAATAGCGCAAAAACAGTGAAAATACGGGCGATCATAACGTTTCCTTTGAGAGAGCATTTATGTTGTTTAAAACTAAAACTGTGTGCTTAGCCTCATTGTTTCTGAAGCTAAACACGCAAGTTTCATATTTAACGAAACAAATCCATAAATAGAATTTGTAAAAACTGTAAAGCCACAATGAGTACTAAAATCGATAAATCTAAACCACCTAATGGCGGTAATATTTTACGAATTGGACGAAGCATAGGCTCAGTTAACTGATGAAAAACTGCTTCTATAGGATTGTGGCCTTGGCTCACCCAGCTTAAGATTGCTCTGATGATGAGCACCCAAAACACTAAATTAAGCGCTTCTTTAAACAGTGTAATTACGCCTCCTACTAACGCATTGACTGGATCCCAGCCGTTAAAAAATAACAGCATGACGGTACTGATTTTGGCAAATGCGATGATGAACGCGAGCACTAAAGAGGCTAAATCGAAGCCACCAAAACCAGGAATAATTTTACGCAAAGGGTTCACTAATGGGGAGGTCGCTTTAATGACAAATTGGCTCAGCGGGTTATAAAAATCCGCTTTAGCTAATTGCAGCCAAAAGCGCAGCAGTACGACCATTAAAAATAGGTCAAACGCTATTTCAATTAAAAATTTAAATGCATTCATCGTAAGTCCTTAAAGTTCTTGTTCCATTTGCAGGGCGCGAGCAATACAGGCATCCATCGCATCACTGACTGTATTTTCTAAACCTTGCTGTTGGAGGTGTGCAATGGCTGCGGCTGTGGTGCCCCCTTTTGAGGTGACATTATTGCGCAGTTCATTAATTTCAATCTGTTGATCTTCAACCATCATTGCAGCGCCCATGGCTGTTTGCTGGACTAACTGACGCGCTTGCTCAGGACTAAAACCCAGCGCTTTCGCTTTTGATTCTATGGCTTCCATAAATAGGAAGAAATAGGCAGGTGACGAACCAGTGACAGCAATAATGTCATTAATTTGTGATTCTTTCTCAAGCCACATTGCAATGCCAGTGGCGCTAAAAATCTCTGTAATGGTGGCGTTTTCTTGCTCGTTTGTACCAGCGGCAAACAATCCTGATACGCCTTTACCGAGTAATGAAGGTGTGTTTGGCATGCAGCGAACAAGCTTGACGTCTTGGCGTAACATTTCACGTAAACGAGCAACTGTGATACCGGCAGCGACAGAGACGAACACTTTGTCGCTCAAATCAATGCCAGAATCAGCAAATGTTTGGCATAAATCGGCCATCATCTGTGGTTTCACAGACAGCACAATAATATCAGCTTGCGCAAGGGCGATTAAATTATCGGTTTGTGTTTGTACGCCAAAGTCATTGGCTACTTTGTCGAGTTTGCTTTGGTTGCGGTTGGTTGCAATGATGTGTGCGGCACTAAAACCACTGTTGATCATGCCACCAATAATGGCATAACTCATATTTCCAGTACCAATGAATGCAACTGTTGCTTGAGACATACGAAACCTTTTTAATGTTGTTGAGTCGGGTAATCACGGGCACCAAAAATATCAGTACCAATGCGAACCATGGTTGAACCAGCAGTAATCGCCGCTTCGACATCACCACTCATCCCCATAGATAAAGTATCCATAGAAGGATATTGGGTTTTAAGTGTATCAAAACAAGCCCTTAATTGGCTAAAGCTTGCGATGAGTTCTGCTTCATTATCCGTTTGAGCTGGGATAGTCATTAAACCTCTTAGAGTTAATTGACGAGATTGTGCAATAAACTCAGCTAATTCAGATACTTCTTCAACAGGGCAGCCTGATTTCGCTGCATCGTTAGAGATATTAACTTGGATGAGCACATTGAGAGGCAACAAATTATTGGGTCGTTGTTTATTGAGTCTGTCAGCGATTTTTATCCGTTCGACACTTTGTACCCATGAGAAGTTTTCTGCGATGGGCTTGGTTTTATTCGATTGAATAGGCCCAATAAAATGCCACTCAATATCTCTATGTGGGAGCTGTTTTATTTTATCGACGGCTTCTTGCACGTATGACTCACCAAATTTTCGGTGTCCAGCTTCATAAGCATCTATGATTAATTGAACTGGCTTGGTTTTGCTAACAGCAAGCAAGCTCACACTTTGCGCTGGTTTTTGTGCTTTTTTCTCTGCAAGCGCAATTCTTGCGTAGGCGGATTTAAGTCGTTCTGCTATTGTAACCATATAATTATCAGATAGTTGTGGAGTTATACTCATGGATATTACCGAATTACTCGCCTTTAGTGTTCAGCACAAGGCGTCCGATTTACATTTATCATCTGGGGTATCACCTATGATACGTGTTGATGGTGATGTAAGACGCATTAATATTCCTGTGCTTGAAGCTAAAGATGTCAACGGTTTGGTGTATGACATTATGAATGATAAACAGCGCAAAGAATACGAAGAAAATTTAGAATGCGACTTTTCATTTGAAGTGCCAAATTTAGCGCGTTTTCGTGTGAATGCGTTTAACTCCAATCGCGGTCCAGCTGCGGTGTTTCGTACCATCCCAAGTGAGGTGTTAACCTTAGATGACTTAGGTGCCCCTGACATTTTCAAAACGATTTCAGATAACCCACGTGGTTTAGTGTTAGTGACGGGGCCGACCGGTTCGGGTAAGTCGACTACGCTCGCGGCGATGGTTGACTACATTAATGCCAACAAGCACCACCATATTTTAACCATTGAAGATCCAATTGAATTTGTACACCAAAATAAACTGAGCCTAATCAATCAGCGTGAAGTGCATCGTGATACTAAAAGCTTTAGTAATGCACTCAGAAGCGCATTACGTGAAGATCCCGATGTTATCTTGGTTGGTGAGCTACGTGATTTAGAAACCATCCGATTAGCGATGACAGCGGCAGAAACGGGTCACTTAGTGTTTGGTACTTTGCATACGACCTCAGCCCCAAAAACCATCGACCGTATTATTGACGTTTTCCCTGGTGAAGAAAAAGATATGGTGCGTTCAATGTTGTCTGAATCACTGCGCGCGGTTATTTCGCAAACGCTGTTAAAGAAGATTACGGGTGGCCGAATTGCTGCGCACGAAATTATGATTGGTGTTCCTGCTATTCGTAACTTAATCCGTGAAGATAAAATTGCCCAAATGTATTCGTCTATTCAGACTGGTGCATCTCATGGTATGCAAACGATGGATCAGTGTTTATTGAATCTACTAAACCGCGGCATTATTAGTCAAGCACAAGCACAGGCCAAAGCTCATGATAAAGGAGCATTTGGTGGCATGGGCACAATGTAAGAGAAGAATATGAGTACTTTAAATGGCTATTTAAGCCAAATGATCAACCGAAGCGCCTCTGATTTATTTGTATCTACCTTTATGCCTGTCAGTGCAAAAATAAATGGTGAATTAACCCATTTAGATGATCATGATTTAACAGAAGAAGAAGCGTTGTCGCTAGTTGAATCAGCGATGTCGGAGAAGCAAAAAAAAGAATTCCACGACTCAAAAGAATGTAACTTTGCGATAGCCACAGATCAAGGGCGTTTTCGTATTTCTGCATTTTGGCAGCGTGATAAAGCTGGGATGGTTATTCGTCGGATTGTGAGCACCATTCCTGATGTGAACGATTTAGGCCTTCCGCCAGTGTTGACCGATGTGATTATGGCCAAACGAGGGTTAGTCTTGTTTGTGGGGGGGACGGGCACCGGTAAATCAACTTCACTTGCAGCGTTAATTGGCTACCGTAATCGTAATCAACGTGGGCATATTTTAACGATTGAAGATCCAATCGAGTTTGTACATGAACATCAAAAAAGTATTGTCACGCAGCGGGAAGTTGGGCTTGATACAGATAGTTTTGAGTCAGCTTTGAAGAGTTCGTTACGTCAAGCGCCAGATGTTATCTTAATTGGTGAGATTCGCTCACAAGAAACAATGGAATACGCCTTGAGTTTTGCTGAGACGGGTCATTTATGTGTGGCCACACTTCACGCAAATAACGCCAACCAAGCGATTGACCGGATTATGCACCTGGTCCCAAAAGAAAAACATGATAAATTAAAATATGATCTTGCGCTTAATTTACGTGCAATTGTGGCGCAGCAATTGATTCCGACAGCCGATGGTAATGGGCGAGTGGCGGCAATTGAGGTGCTGCTGAATTCTCCGATGGTTGCTGAGCTGATTAAGAAAGGCGACATTGGTGGGATTAAAGAAACTATGTCGAAATCACGAGAAATGGGCATGCAAACCTTTGATCAGGCCTTATTTGATCATTATCAGCGCCACCGTATCAATTATGCCGATGCCTTACATCATGCTGACTCGCCAAATGATCTCCGGTTGATGATAAAACTACGAAATAATGAACAGCAAGGGGCTGGCTTTTTACAAGGCGTGACCATTGATGGGTTAGGCGGCGATGAGAGCAACTAATCTTTGTTTATAATAAAAAATGCAGCTTAGGCTGCATTTTTTATTGGTTATGTGTGATAAGTCGCTCTTAGCAGATTAGATTATTGCCCAGGTTCACAGGCTCATCAGTTCGCTAATTTTCAGGGTGGTGGTTATAATCTTCATAGTTGTATTGATTAGGTTGTAAGTTTGAAAACGTATTCTAGTTTATTTTTGATATTTATTACGTGTGTGCTGAGCGTTTCGGGCTTTGCAAAAGAACCATCGCTCAGTAATCAAACGGTCATGTTGTATTTACGTGATGATGTTTATGATGACTATATGACGTTCTTAGCTGGGCGCGATCCTCTTGAAATTACCAGTTTTATAGGACCAAAAATTCGTCGAGATGTGGTCGATATGATTATTGCGCAGCAGGCGTTAAAATTGGGCGGCTACACAAAAAAATTCACATATAAAGTAGGGAAAGTTAACTTTCGAAATACTAAGCTAATTGAACAAGGGGAACTTTTAATTAGTTTTGATAGCTATTGGCTGTCAGATGCAAAGCTGTTAGAAAATGATGTCTTCATTTCGGATGCAGTGATCCGCAGGGGGGAGTATTTTGCTGGAATATACGCAAACCCAGACCATCAAGCGGTATTTAACGTTCAATCTTTGACTGATTTACATACGATGACATCGGTTTCTACACCACGTTGGAGTACTGACTGGACGACATTAAAAAGTTTAAACCTCAAAGAATTGTTTGTAGAAGATGAATGGTTAAGTCAAATCCGCATGGTCCATTTAAAGTGGGCTGATTTTATGTTGATGCCTTTTATGCCAGCATTAAATAATCATTATAAGTTAGGAAATGTTGATTTAATGGCCGTGCCGAACTTAGCCATTGTACTTGATGATAGTCGGCACTTTGTTGTGAGCCGAAATCATCCAGAAGGTCCCGATGTATTTAAGGCACTGCAACTTGGGCTGAAGCAATTACGGCTTCAGGGACGAATTAAAAAAGCGTATTTCGAAGCAGGGTTTATTCCAGATTTAAGCACCACAAAGGTGCTTAATCAGGCGCTTATCAAACCACATTAATTACCGTAACTGTTTTCAAAATAACTCTCTAAAATAATTTGGGCTGATTTACTATCAACATTTCCTTTAGAGAGTTTTTTATACCCACCACTGGCAAATAATTGTGCCTTGGCATCTGCAGTTGTTAAGCGCTCGTCTTGCGTTTCGACAACTAATCCAGTTTTGTTATGAAGGCGATTGGCAAATTTTTTGGCTTGAAACGTTACTTCTTGATTGGTGCCATCCATATTGAGCGGTAGTCCAACCACAAGTAAGTCAGGTTGCCACTGTTCTACAACATGTAAAATATCATCCCAATTTGGGATGCCATCTTTGGCGGGGACGGCTTTAACCGGAGAGGCTGAGCCTGTAATTTCTTGGCCAACAGCAATGCCTATGCTGCGAGTACCAAAGTCGAAACCCAATATTGTGCGTTCACCTATCGGCGTTGATGGCTTTTTTGCCATAAAAAATACCTATTTATATATGTAGTTATGCGTGGCCGACTTGATGGCTCAACATGGCCAAGTCAATGCCTAACATTTCGATGGCTTTTTCCCAGCGCAAATGTGCCGGAGTATTAAAAATAATCTCAGGATCGGCTTGAATCGTGAGCCAAGCATTTTGTTGTAACTCAGACTCAAGTTGGCCTGCACTCCAACCAGCGTAACCCAGTGTCACTAAAAAGTTATCGGGAGATTGTGAGGTCGTTAAGCTCGCTAATACATCTTTCGATGTGGTGATCATGATTTGTTCACTTAAAGCGGAGCTGGTGGCGAATCCGTATTTTGTACTATGTAAAACAAACCCTCGCTCGGTATCAACAGGCCCGCCAGCAAAGACTAAGCTTTGTGATGACTCGGTTGATTTGTCGTTTTCTATATCCACTTTATCGAGTAATTGACCGATGGTGAAATCGGTGGGGTGATTAATAACTAACCCCATAGCACCCTCATTATTGTGCTCGCAAATATAGGTAACCGTTTGCTTAAAACTCGGATCAAGCATGGTGGGCATTGCGATTAAAAAATGATTTTCTAATGATTGCATCCGGTTTCTCCTTATTTTAAGCAATAAAGCTTAAGCTAACTTTTCTTCAATGGCATCAAATAAAATGCCGGTAATGGAGATATCATAAGCCGCTTGAATTTCTCTTACACAAGTTGGAGCGGTGACATTTATTTCTGTCAGTTTGTCGCCTATCACATCTAAGCCGACAAAAATCAGCCCTTTTTCTTTGAGTATAGGTGCAATTGCATTGGCAATCTTAAAATCTGATTCACTTAAAGGACGAGCTTCGCCTCGACCACCTGCCGCAAGGTTACCTCGGGTTTCACCGCCTTGTGGAATACGCGCTAGGCAATAAGGAATGACTTCACCATTGACTACTAAAATACGTTTATCCCCATCTTTAATGGCAGGAATATAATTTTGAACCATCGTAAAACGGCTACCGTGCTCGGTGAGGGTCTCGCAGATCACACCTATGTTTGGATCGTCTTGTTTAACCCGAAAAATAGACGCGCCGCCCATGCCATCTAGAGGCTTAATGATAATGTCTTGATGTTCAGCAAGAAAGGCACGAATTTGATCTTTATTTCGTGTCACTAAAGTATCGGGAGTATGTTCACTAAACCAGGCTGTATAGAGCTTTTCGTTGGCGTCACGTAAACTTTGCGGTTTATTAATTATCAGTGTTCCTGCTTGTTCCGCTCGTTCCAATATATATGTGGCATAAATATATTCGGTATCAAATGGCGGATCTTTTCGCATTAAAATGACATCTAAATCAGCGAGTTTGACGGTTTGCTTTTCTTCCAGCTCATACCAATGAGCGGGATCATTAAAGACTGTCGCGATTGAAGTCGTGGCGTAGGCTTCACCTTGACGTAAAAAGAGATCATCCATTTCCATATAATGAATTTCATAGCCTCGATTTTGCGCTTCTTCCATCATGGCAAAACCAGTATCTTTTTTGATGTTAAAACCTGAAATTGGATCTGAAATTATGCCGAGCTTAATGGCCATGTGGGTATCCTTTTTAATCTTCTATTTTTCATATATGGGGATGATTGAGCAAAAACCAATTTATTGTTTATTAGGCTAAATCACCAAACTGCAACTGCAATGCACTTAAGACCGTCAAAGCTGCAGTTTCCGTTCGTAAAACTCGAGGACCTAAGCGAATATCGATAAAACCGCTGTTTTTAGTTGCCAGCATTTCTGCATCGGTAAACCCACCTTCAGGCCCAACAACAAATCTTAAGCCTTCAGTTGGGGCGGGAATAGTTTTGATGCTGTGCTCAGCTCTTGGATGTAAGGTGAGCTTGAGTTCATTGCTTGATTGGCTTAGCCATTGCTCAAGTTTTATGGGTGGATGAATGGTTGTGACCACGTTTCGACCTGATTGCTCAGCGGCTGCAATCGCTATTTTTTGCCACTGCTGATGCTTTTTCTCTAACCGTTCACCAGAGAGTTTGACTCCACAGCGTTCAGTAAATAATGGTGTGATTTCGGTGACGCCTAGTTCGACAGATTTCTGAATCGTGAAATCCATTTTATCACCCCGAGAGACACCTTGGCCTAAGTGGATTTTTAATGGGGATTCAACATCTTTATCTGTAAAGCTGAGTATTTTCACGCTGACATGTTTTTTTGAGACCTCATGAAGTTCGCCAAGATATTCTCCCCCTTGACCATTGAAAATGCTCACTTGCTCACCAACGGACATGCGCAAAACTCGGCCAATATGACCGGCAGCATCATCATCGAGATTGATAATTTGATTGAGTGCGATATCGCCTGGTTGATAGATATGAGGTATGCGCATGAAGTGCCCTTTTTACGAATAGATACAACTGAATGTCATGCCACTATGGTATGAAAGGGAATGGGCCTTGGCAACGAAAAGCCGCAATTGGTAGGCTTTATTTTTTTAAAAGTGTTTTTAGATAACATCAATGTGCTAATTTGATGGCTGAACACAAGGAGAAAGCATGGCTATTATTTTAGACGTTGCCAATTTAACCCGTACATTTGGCCAATTAACGGCGGTTGATGGCGTGAGTTTTTCAGTTGAGCAGGGAAGTTGTTTTGGTTTACTAGGGCCAAATGGAGCAGGTAAAACAACAACCATTGAGATGTTAGAGGGAATTGTTAAACCTTCAAGTGGGGAGATTTTGTATCAAGGATCGCCTATCAATGACACTATTTATCAACAATTGGGTATTCAGTTTCAACATACTGCGATCCAAGATCATTTAACAGTGCATGAAACCCTAAAAATGTTTGCCGCTTTTTATGAACGTACAGTACCGCTTGAGCAGTTAATTGGCTTGTGCCAACTCGAGGATTTTTTAAAGCAAGATCATCGCAAGTTATCTGGAGGTCAGAAACAGCGACTTTTATTGGCGCTGGCGCTAATTAATGATCCACAACTGATTTTTTTAGATGAACCAACGACCGGATTGGATCCGCATAGTCGTCGGCTGTTTTGGGATTTAGTCAATCAAATTAAAGCGCAAGGAAAAACAATCATTTTGACCACCCATTATATGGATGAAGCTGAATATTTATGTGATGAAATTGCCATTATGGATAAAGGTCAAATTATTGCTAAAGATACACCTGATAATTTACTCAAACAGCATTTTAGTGGCGCGCTGATTAAGCTCAATGCGGATGCTTTAAAGAGTCTATCAGGAAGTATGCCTTTTGATTATCAGCAAGTGGCCGATAAAGTGTTAATTCAAAGTACTGATATTCAACAGACATTGCTGCAACTCATGGAACAAGGAGTTTCTTTACAAGGGTTACAGGTCAAGTCAGCCAATTTAGATGATTTGTTTTTAAAACTAACCGGACATGGACTGAACAACAAAGAGGGACTTGAGCATGTTTAAGCGTTTTTATGCCGTATTTAAGGCGCGAAATTATGAGTTTTTTCGCGATAGAGCGGCACTAGGTTGGAATGTGATGTTCCCGGTGTTATTGCTTGTTGGTTTTGCGTTTATTTTCTCTGGTTCTGGAAAGACGCTCTATAAAATTGGCATTGTTGGAGAGGATCACCAGCAAGTATTGACGCAAATTAAGCACATTGAATTTGTTTCTTATCAAGATCCTGCTCTTGCACAAAATAAGCTCAGACAGCATAAGCTGGATTTGCTGGTTGATTTTAACAATCAGCAATATTGGGTTAATCAATCTTCTGCGAATGGTTATATTGCACAAAAATTGTTATTGAGTGTCGAGCCTCACTTTGAACAGCAGGTCATTAACGGCCGAGAAATACGTTATTTAGATTGGGTTGTGCCTGGGATTTTAGGCATGAATATGATGTTTTCTTGTTTATTTGGTATTGGGTATGTGATTGTTCGTTATCGTAAAAACTCAGTGCTAAAACGCTTACACGCAACCCCTTTACGGCCTATTGAATTCTTAACCGCTCAGGTTTGCTCGCGTTTGTTTATCGTATTGACGTTAAGCAGTGTGATTTTTATTGGCTGTGATTGGATGTTCGACTTTTATATGGTCGGCAGTTACATCGATTTATTTATCATCGCTGGGCTTGGCGCTTTTTCATTAATTTCACTCGGGTTACTCGTGGCAGCTCGTTCTGAATCGGAGGAATTTACCGGTGGTTTATTAAATCTGACATCTTGGCCGATGATGATGCTCTCAGGTGTGTGGTTTTCTCTTGAGGGTAGCCCTGAATTTATTCAGCACATCGCGCAAGTGTTTCCGTTAACCCATTTGCTAGAAGCTGCGCGTGAAGTGATGTTAGAGGGTGCAAGCTTGTGGCAAGTTAAGCAGCATATCTTGGCGTTACTCTTTATGAGTTTTGCTTTTTTAACTCTTGGCTCTTGGCTTTTCCGTTGGCAAGGACAAGCGAGGTAAATAGTTTTTATCAAGGGAAAGCGCTGACGCTCTCCCTTGTTTTATCTTACTAATTTTGTGGGTTCGATTTGAAATAATTTACTGAGTTCACCAAGTTGATCAATAAAAGTAATATGTGATTGTGTTTGATTGAGCGCTTCGCAGGTAAAAATTTGCTGGGAAAGGTCACTTTTGATTAAAAATACCTGTTTATGCAAAGAAGTAATTAGTTGTTTTGTCTCGTTAGGTTGTTGTTGGTAATAATCAGCAAATAGATATAAGCCATCGATATGATGATAGGTTGAAACATATTGTTTTAGCTCTGCAACTGAAATCTCACTGTTGAAATCACAATAGGTATAATCTTCAATCAAGTGGTCGTACATCATTCGGAGTAAATGTCGTGTATTGTTACCAGCAACAACTAGTTTGCTGTTTGTGTTCGTTAAACTCATTGTAAAACGGCGTGTTACTGCAGGAATGTGGTCAATTATTAGAAAGGTTTTTCTATTGAGTTGCATGATACTGTCCTTAGTATGTTCAACAATGGCGAAACTTTACACTGCTTAAACTTTTAGAGCGTTAACTCAAGTTAATTTGGATCAGACTATTTATGGATAAATACCAACTCTTGCTCAGTAGCGTGGCTGAAAACTTTAATTTATCTATGCAAACCTATCAGCCAGGCCAAGCACTCTTTAATCAAGGAGACTTTGAGCCTCGTTTGTTTTGGATTAAAAAAGGACTCGTGAAACTGGTTTTCTTTCAACCAGACGGTAAGGAATTTGTTAAAGCATTTTTATCTGAAAATGATTTATCAGGCAGCTTAATGAGTGTGGTGTTTGCTCAGCCATCACCTTATTCATGTATTAGTATGGAGGCGTCTGATGTGGTGGCGATTCCTTATGAAAAAATTAAGTTATGGGTCAAAGATTACCCTGAATTAAGAGATGTTGAGCTAGCATTTATGCAGCAGTTAACAGCGCGAAAAGAAGATCGCGAATATCAATTCTTGTGCCTCACACCAGAGCAACGTTACTTACGCTTTATAGAGCAGTACCCGCAAATTTTTTCACGCATTAGTCAGGCAGAATTGGCTAAGTTTTTAGGCATTACGCCAGTTGCCTTGAGCAGAATAAAATCGAGAAACAAACTAGCGACACTTACTTAATTCAGTCAGAACAATATTTTACCGAGTGTTTTTATTCTATGGTCTAAACTCAATGAAACTAGGCGTTCATTAAGAAAAGGATAAAAGCATGACTCCTGTTCAAGTGGAATTAGTTCAATCGAGTTGGGAAAAAGTGGTTCCTATCGCCAAGCAAGCTGCCGATCTCTTTTATGGGCGCTTATTTGAACTCAATCCACAGCTAAAGCGTTTGTTTAAGGATGATATCGACGAGCAAGGCAAAAAATTAATGCAGATTTTAACTACGGTTGTACGTGGTTTAAAGCAATTTGATCGTTTAGAAATGGCGGTGTGGCAGCTCGGAAGACGTCATCAAGTGTATCGCATCGCCCCTGAGGATTTTAATACTGTTGCAGAAGCACTGCTCTGGACACTCGAGCAAGGATTACAAAGGGCATTTACGCCTGATGTTAAACAGGCGTGGGTTGAAGCCTATACGATTGTTGCAAGTGTGATGCAAGCAGGTATGAGCTATGACTATGCCAATTTTGATAAGTGGAAAGCGGCGCAATCTATGGATTGAAAATAGCGATAAGCACTAGGCCAATCGCTAAATAAATTGCCAGTTCGATACTTGCTACGCCGATATTATCTTGTTGATCAATTTCTGATTCAGTATCGACCTTAGGCAGTGCCAGTCGGGTGAAAAGTGCACTGCTCATTTGCTGAAATAAAATAAATACAGCGCTATAAAAAAGTGCGGTGAGAATGTTATCGACTATGGCTCCTGCAAGATAAGGCATAAAAGACAATGCGGCATAAATGGCCATACAAACAGATAAAGTCTGGCTACTATATTTAAGACCCAGCGCAGTATTGTCAAAACTTAGGTATTCTTGCAGTGAGCTGCCTTGATTGGCTTTGGCAAATAAATATTCTTGCCACCTACTGTGTAAAAATAAGAACAGTTGGATGACTGCAAAGGTGAGTGAGACAATGATTAACCCATCAACACTTTGCGTGTGTGACCATTTATACAAGCCTAAGATGATTAAGGCATTACCAAGTAAGGCGCTTGATTCAACCAAGGCTGCAGATACATTTCGTTTTAAGATTTCTTGTTCTTCGTTAAATCGGCTAAGTACCCATTTATTATGAATTTGTTTACCTGCATAACTAAAGCATATGGCGAGGCTAATTAAGATCCCAGCATAGATTAAATCAGCTTGAATATCGGTAAAATTTAAGTGGCGGATTAAATAACCAACGATCAGAGTGAGAGTAAAAATACGCGCTGCATAGCTGATCCCAACAGCAAAATTATCTTTTTGAGATAACTCTTTGACTAAGCCTATTTCACTTTTTTGATTGGCGCGATACCTTAGAAACAAAATCACGATAAAAGTAATTAAAAAAGTCACAGTTAATGCAATTAATGCTTGTTGCAACAGGGCGTTATAAGTCATAGTCAATATCGTTATCTCATTCAAGTGTGCAGGAATATTCCCAACGAATTTTGGAATATAGTGAAGTATAACCAACAAAATTTAAAGTTTATATTTAAGATTCAGCTAGGACGTCTACATGAAATTATCGCCTTCACTCTTACAGCTTGGTCAGCTTCGTTTTGAAACTTTGTACTCAGGGCTGCAGGTTGACGATAGAATTGTGGCCCTGTTGGCGCTCAGTGATTTTGCATTTAATGTCTTGAGTAGTCAGCCAAATCTTAAATCGTGGTTACTTGATACCGAGCAATTAAATAGCCGAGATATCTTACCTGTGTTTGATAACGATGTTGCACTTGTCGATGAGCGGGAATGCTTTTCACGTTTACGTCAGTACCGCCAGCAATATTGGCTAAAAGTGGCATTTTTGGATTTAGTGAATCGAAATGAAATTGCCGATAGCATTGCTTACATTTCTAAATTATCTGATCAACTCATTCACGATGCCTATTTATGGGCGTACGAGCAAGTAGCTAAGAGCTGCGGTAAACCACTTGATAAGTTAGGCAACCCTTTGCCTATGTTGATTTTAGGTATGGGTAAGCTCGGTGGCTGTGAGTTGAATTACTCATCAGATATAGATCTTATTTTTAGTTACCCATACCAAACAGATACCCAAGGTGGACGCAAAGCGGTTGAAGCGTCAGTCTTTTATAATAAAGTTGCACAAAAATTAATAGCAGCCTTGAATCAAGTGACCCCAGATGGTCAAGTGTTTCGCGTCGATATGCGGCTACGCCCTTTTGGCGATAGCGGCCCGTTAGTAATGAGCTTCACTGCGATTGAGGAGTATTATCAAGAGCAAGGTCGCGATTGGGAGCGATACGCGATGCTCAAAGCGCGCTTAATTGGTCAAGAGAATCAATATTGGTCAGAGTTTTATTCCTTGCTGAAACCTTTTGTGTACCGCCGGTACATTGACTTTTCAGTGATTGAGTCGTTACGAAAAATGAAATCGTTAATCGCCCAAGAAGTACGTCGCAAAGGCCTAGTGGATAATATTAAGCTTGGCTCTGGCGGGATCCGCGAGGTTGAGTTTGTTGTTCAAGCATTTCAGATGATCCGCGGTGGGCGCGAAGCAGGTTTGCAAACTCAATCTTTGCTAACCGCTTTGGCGCAATTGGTCTCTTTGGGAGAGGTCGATAGCCAGCATGCAAAACAGCTCGAAGATGCGTATTTATTTTTACGCAAAATAGAGCAGTATTTACAAATTTTTGATAATGCTCAAACACAAACCTTACCCAGTGATGAGCTAAATCAGCAGCGGTTATGTGCACTTTTATTTGTGGATGATTACCAACAAGTTCGCACCCTAATTGCCCAACAAATGGCCAATGTGCATCAAGAGTTCCGTTTAGTGGTTGGTGAAGAGAAAGAGCAAGATAACCCACAGCTGATTACATTTGAAAGTGTTTGGGAGCAAGGTGATTTTGAATCATTAAAACTGGCATGGTCAGAGGATGATTATCAGCTCTGGCAGTCCCAGTTAATGACATTTAAAGATCAAATGAATAAAAAACGTATTGGCTCTCGGGGCCGAGACATCATGGACAAGTTATTGCCAGTGATGTTGCAGCATATCACGGCGCAAACCTCTGAAGTGAATGTGCTTAAATTGACTTTAGCTGTCATTGAACAGGTTGCATCACGCACCGCCTACCTAGAGCTCTTGTATGAAAATCAAGGGGCGCTCAAACAACTGATAAAATTATGCAGCCACAGCCAATGGATTGGCGAACACATTGCACGTTATCCAATTTTACTTGATGAATTAATCGATCCGGCCATTTTATATCGACCTCTATCGCTTGGGGCGTATCAACGTGAAATTCGCCAATACTTTTTGCGTATCGAGCCGGATGATCTTGAGTTACAAATGGAAGCATTAAGGCAGTTCAAGCAAACGCATCAATTACGTATTGCTGCAGCAGATGCAACTCATGTCATTGATATTATGAAAGTGAGTGATCATCTCACCGCCTTGGCTGAAGCGATTGTCGAGCAAAGTGTTCAAATTGCCTGGCAACAGATGGTGGTGCGTTTTGGCTATCCACAAGGTACTGATGAGCAAAATAAAGGGTTTGCTGTCATAGCTTATGGTAAAGCGGGTGGGTTTGAATTGGGGTATGACTCTGATCTTGATTTAGTGTTTGTACATAATAGTGATGCTACTTCAGTTACTACAGGGCCGAAACAAATAGATTCACGTCAGTTTTACTTAAAACTAGCTCAACGGTTAATGCATTTATTCAATACGCGCACTAGCTCAGGCATGCTGTATGAGCTTGACCCAAGGCTGCGTCCTGAAGGCGCATCAGGGTTATTGGCCATCAACATCGATACATTTGGACTTTATCAAAATGAACAAGCGTGGACCTGGGAGCACCAGGCGCTCGTTCGAGCCAGAATGATTTATGGCCAAGTAAGCTTGCAGCAGCGCTTTGCTGATATTCGTCATCAAGTCTTATCTCTCAATCGCGATGTTGATGAGTTGAAAGTACAAGTGAGAGAAATGCGTGAAAAAATGCGTGCACATTTAGCGAAAGGGGATCAGCAGTTTTTTGACTTAAAACAAGATGTTGGCGGGATGGCTGATATTGAATTTATTGCTCAGTTTTGTGTGTTGGCCAATGCACATCAGCTGGCTGAAATGACGACATGGTCGGATAATATTCGTATTTTTACTGTTGCCAGTGAGCTCGGAATTATGGAACAGCAGCAGGCGACACAATTGATTGCTGCATATTGCTTTTATCGTGAGCAGTATCATGTATTGAGTTTGCGTCAAGAAAGTAAATTAATTTTGACTGAGGCAGTGACTGAGCACCGCAAACATGTCAGTGCCGTTTGGCAGCAATTATTACTTTAATTGATGTTCATTGAATTGGGGTAAATGGCGTGTTTTAAAACGCTGCTAGGTTAGGCAGCCTTTTAATTTAATCTCATTTTTACCTAAGCTATTTACGAAAATACTGATTAATGAACCTGAGCTTAGGTTCATTAATATGCTTTGGCTAATATGCAGTTATCGCGGACAAATTGTGACGGTTTTTCAGTGATAACTGCCGTACGTTGCTTGTGGCAAAAGTAAGCTTTCACTTCAAATTCAAAGTCACTATCAATTGCTTTACCTAGCTGGTAAAGAGTTGCAACAAAGTTATCTTCAACGCGAAAGTTATGCTTCACAATGTAGTCTTTGTGTAAATACCACAAAAACTCAATACCTTCTTCATCAGCATACTGTTTCATAATGGTTTTAAGTGTCTCACCTTCAACAAAACGACGGCTTTTGACTTCGCCTCGCCATTTGGTTGTTGACGGCTTAACCGACTTACTGCGTTGCTGTAGTGCCGAATTTATATCTGTGCTTGGCATATCTAATTCAATGACGTATTCATCTTCATTGGACGAGCGCTCTGCGGCTGCACGAATATTGGCATAAAACTGTGATAAACCATCTGCGGCGGCATTTGTTTTATCGTTTTTTTTATAAACAGGTCCATCACCTAATAAAAAATAAGCGGCGGCCGCAATTAATATAAAAGCCAGTGATAAGTGCTTAATCCAAAACCACATAGTGAATCTCTTTTAATCAAAACAATTTATCTTAAACAGTTTTTAGGTTTTGATCTATAGGCAAATGTATGAATAAAGGGGCAAGTGGTTGGTTTAGCAAGCACAAGCAGAACGGTGCTCACTAAACAAATGCTTATTTATAGAATGATGGGCTTTTGGGGTTGGGGCGCGTTTTAAAACGACGGTGCAACCACATGTATTGTTCTGGTGCATTGAGCACGGCAGTTTCAATCGCTTGGTTGACAAGGGTCACATCCTGTTTGTCATCACCACTTGGGAAGTCACGAGGCATAGGAACAATTTCTAAGTAGTATTGACCACTATCATCACGCTTACTCATAAAGCTAACGGTTTCACAATATTGGCTAGAGGCAAATAATATGGTTCCGGTTGTGGTGGCTGCATCTTGGACCGCAAAAAAAGGCACAAATTCAGCGCGCTTTCGGCCATAATCCTGATCTGGTAAATAGTAACAGAGCTTAGTGTCTTTCAGTGCTTTGAGCAGGCCCTTCACATCCCGTTTACCGATTAAGTACTCATTGGAGCGCAGTCGCCCGCGAGTCATTAAAAATTCCATTAGTGCATTGTTGTGTGGACGATAAAAGCCAATTCCTTGCTGCGTGATCCCCATCATTCTCCCTGCCATTTCTAGGTGCAGCATGTGTGGAACAAGCAATAAAACCCCTTTGCCTGTTTTTTGGATGGTCTCGATATGCTCAAATCCTTTGATCCCACCAAAGTGGCGACGTACACGCCATTGTGGCCACCACCAGGCCATACCAGATTCAAAAATAGCGATCCCCGTTTGTTGCATATTTTTCAGTACTAACTGGGCTTGTTGATCGGCTGGCATGTCAGGAAAACACAGTTGAATATTGACTTGGGCAATTTTTTTGCGTTTTTTAGCAAAGCGATGAACTAGTAAACCGATAGCTTTACCAAGTTGTATTTGTATAAAAAATGGTAACCAAGATAGGGCATATAAGATCAGTACGCCTAACCAAGTCGGCCAGTATTTAGGGCCTAAAAATGCGAGTTTGAAAGGAGGATTCTTAACCACAAAACATGCTCATCAATAAAAAGGAAGGGTATCTTAGCGGATTTTCAGTAAAAATAAAAAAACCAAGCGATAGCTTGGCTTTTTTATTTTAAATCAGGGTTTAGTTTAGACCCTGATTGATTGCTGCAACATCGTCTTGGTTCAATGTCCCTGCAGCTTGTTTTAAGCCTAATGTTGAAACAACGTAGCGATAACGAACCGCAGATAAGTTACGTTTAGCATCGTACAAATTACGCGTACTCAGTAATACGTCCACTATGGTACGAGTACCGACTTCAAAACCAGCTTCTGTTGCTTGAAGCGCACTTTCTGCAGAAACAACAGCTTGCTCAAGTGCCTTGTATGTAGCGATATCAGACACTACTTGATTGTAAGACGTGCGAACTTGCTTACTGACTGAACGATGTGATGCTTCTAGATCTTCAGCACTTGCAACATAAAAGGCACGAGCTTGGTTTACTGCCGCTTGTGTGCCACCACCAGAATAAATAGGCACTGCGAAGTTAAGACCTATGCTGGTTTGATCGCTACGAGGTTCATTATTTGAATTACTTGATTGACCCAATGCCGTAGCTGAGCCATCAGCTAACGTATCACCATAGCTTGCGCTTAGTGTGAGAGTTGGGAAATGACCCGCTTGTGCTAAATCAATTTGTTGTTTTGCAATATCAAAGGTGACTTTAGCAACTTGTAGCTCAATATTTTTATCTTCAGCTGTTTTGATAAAATCAACAGAGTTTTGATTTGGTTTGACCGTTGAAAACTTTGTGGTGTTTAATGGGTTAAGTTTTTCGTGATATTTACCAGTTATTTCGCGTAAATTCTCACGAGCAGTCTCTACGTTATTGGTTGCAACGATTTCACGCGCCACAGCGTTATCGAATTGCGCTTGCGCTTCATGTACATCAGTAATAGCAGTTAAACCGACAGCAAAGCGTTGCTTTGTTTGCTCTAATTGACGTTCAATTGCGCGTTTTTCAGCTTGCACAAACTCTAAATCATCCAATGACGATAAAACGGCAAAATAAGTGTTAGCAACACGTACAATTAATTGTTGTTGCGCTAAATCATAACTCGCTTGCGCTTGTAGTGATTGCTTTTCTGCAATATCGAGGCTGCGCCAAGAAGAAAGGTTAAATAAAGATTGTTGTAATGATAATCCACGTTTAAACGTATCGGAATCGCTATCTACTTTGTAGTATGGCGAATTGATATCTTCACGGTTATATGAATTACTGTCTACCTTAGAGTAACCCATCGTCATGTCTAACTGGGGTAATAAACTACTCATCGCACGGTCAATTTGGTAACTTTGCGCTTCGCGATTGGCTTTTGCTCTTAATACAGTTGGATCATTGGCCAAGGCAATTTGATAAACTTGGAGTAAATCTTCAGCAAAGCTTGCGCTGGTTGCAAATGTAGCGCTTAAACCGAGTAGCGTAGAGAGTATTTTTTTCTTCATGAGGTATAACGTCCTTAAGACTATTATTCTTAAATTAACTTGATGGTAAACTGTTTTTTATTAAAGCTATAAGGCTTTTACGTAAATTAAGTTGTTCAAGTGTAACAGAATATAAATTGTTCCTGTCGATCACAGTTGAGAGTAAACTAATTGACTATAAAGGTCACTGTATCTGAGTAATATATGATTAATATTTCAACTTTCAATGATAAAGATGTCGAAGTAGTAAAAAAAACGTCTTTGTACCGCGGTTTTTTTAAAATAGAAGGGTATGCCTTTAAGCATCGCTTATTTGCCGGTGGCCATTCTGAGATTATTCATCGTGAAATATTAGAGCGAGGTCATGCCGTTGCTGTCTTGCCTTATGATCCTAATACCAACAATGTTCTATTGATTGAACAAATCCGTATCGGTGCCCTTGCATCCAAGAATAACCCTTGGTTACTAGAGTGTATTGCTGGCATGGCCGATGGTTCGACCGATTATGAAAGTGTTGTCAGAAAAGAAGCGCAAGAAGAGGCGGGAATTGAACTCGATCAGCTTGAATTTATGATGTCGTATTTATCGAGTCCTGGAGGCACAACTGAGCGCTTATTTTTATATGCAGCGCGTGCTGATTTATCGCAAGCTGGAGGATTGTATGGATTAGCTTCTGAGGGGGAAGACATTAAGGTTCATGTTCTGCCTTTAACTCAAGCACTTGAATTGCTGGCTGATGGAACGATTGATAATGCAGCCACTGTGATTAGTCTACAATGGATGGCATTAAATCAAACTCGGTTAATGGAACAGTGGGCAAATCAAACAAGATGTTAAATAGTGCAGTTAAATATAGGCAAAACTTACCTGCGTTTATGACGCTGTGTGAGCAAAACTATTTTCGCATTATGCGTTTGATGCCAAAAGATGAAAGCGTTGGCAAAACCGTTGATATTTTAGTCGCTAATTTTTGTTATCAACTTGAAATTACAGCCTCCGCTAAATTTACTACAGAAGTCAGCTTTCGTCAGACCCAAGGTGATATTATGGGGTTTGTTAGTCCTAAATTAATGGTTCGCGTCTATCATGATGCGAGGGTTGCAGAAGTGTTTTGTTTAAATTATCCCAATCGTGTTAAGCCATCTTACCATTACCCAAATCCACAAATGCGCCATAAAGACGAGAAATATCAGATAAATGCCTTTTTATTCGACTGGTTAGATTTTTGTATTAGCCACGGGCGTTCTCGATTGCATTGGGATGTGAATAATGGCTTGGTTTGATCAGGTATTAACGCTTAATCAAACGACGTTGAAAATTGCGCATTTTACAGATTGCCATTTATTTTCTGAGCCATCAGGTCGCTATTTTGACGTAGATTGCACTACATATTTAGGTGATGTACTGGCAGATATCGCGTCACAGCGCTGTGATTTGGCAATATTTGGGGGTGATATTACCCAAGATCACAGTCTTGCCTCTTATATGCAATTTCTACGACTGGTCGAGCAAGCGAATTTGGGTTGCCCGGTTGTATGGCTACCCGGAAATCATGATGAGCTATCGTATTATGAGCAAGCATTTGGTGGTGCCAGCCCAAATGTTATACACCCAGCGAAATGGTTAAGCACACCAAATGTGAATATCGCTTTGTGTAATAGTAAAAGTGAAACTCCTGCAGGTTGGGTGACAGAGGCACACATGACAGAGTTGCAACACGTTATTAGTCAGGAACCGAAAAATACTCTGGTTTTTTGTCATCATCATCCAATGCCAATAAAAGGTTATTTAGATAAACACCTGCTTGAAAATGGAAATCAATTTTTACGCACTCTTGCAGATACCCAGAATGTTAAGCATGTATTTCATGGTCATGTTCATAATGACTACAGTGATGCTTTTGAGAATATTGCTATTTATGCGACGCCAGCCACTTGTATTCAATTTGTTAAAAACAGCCCCGAATGGTTACAAGAAGATAAGGGGCCTAGTTATCGGCTTATCAATATTGACTCATTTTCAAGGTTAACAACACAAATACGATGGTTAAAAAACGTGTAATTTATATCCATGGGTTTAACAGCTCCCCTCTGTCGGCCAAAGCGCAGTTATTAGGTGAGTTTTTAGCCCATTTTAATGTTGATTATCAAGTACCTTTACTTAATCACCAACCCCTTGAAGCTTTAGTAACGATTGAGCGCATGATAAACTCACACACAGTGTTGGTTGGAAGCTCTCTTGGTGGGTTTTACGCCACGTACTTGTCGCAAAAATACAAGGTACCGGCCGTGCTCATTAACCCAGCAGTGGCTCCACATCAGTTAATGCATTCATTATTGGGGCAACAGTATAATCCATATCAACAATACCATTATGAGTTGACCTTAGAGCACGTTGAGCAATTAAAAAAATTGTATCTACCTCAACTTCCTATTGCTGAGCAAATTTTGTTGTTGCAGCAATCTGGGGATGAAGTTTTAGATTTTCAGCAAGCGGTTCGATATTATAAAAATAGCCCGCAAGTCGTCGAATTTGGCGGCGATCATAGTTTTATAGGTTTTGAACGTTATTTTGCAAAGATTGTAGAATTCCTCAAAATAACGTAAAACTAGTATTCACATTTAGCGACTCTGTATTGTGAGTAAATCACGTACAAAGTGACGCCAGTACTACCACTAGTACCGATGCATATATAAGAGAAAGAACAGCATACTATGAGCAATCAAGATTATAATGCAGAATCCATTGAGGTCTTAAATGGCCTTGATCCCGTCAAACGCCGTCCAGGCATGTACACGGACACCACACGACCCAATCACCTTGGACAAGAAGTGATAGATAACAGTGTGGATGAAGCATTAGCTGGGCATGCCAGCAAAATTGATGTGATTTTGCATGAAGATAATTCACTCGAAGTTCAAGATGATGGGCGAGGGATGCCGATTGATATTCACCCTGAAGAAGGGATCCCAGGTGTTGAACTAATTTTAACTAAATTACATGCTGGTGGTAAATTCTCGAATAAAAACTATCAATTCTCAGGCGGTTTGCATGGTGTTGGGATATCGGTAGTGAATGCGCTTTCAACACGTGTTGAAGTGACAGTAAAGCGTGATGGCCAGCAATACCAAATCGCGTTCGAAAACGGTGATAAAGTTGAAGATTTATCGGTAACAGGCACTGTTGGTAAACGAAATACTGGTACATCTGTGCGTTTTTGGGCCGATGCGAGTTATTTTGATTCTGCTAATTATTCTGTCTCAAAACTTTCTTATTTGCTCAAAGCCAAAGCTGTTTTATGTCCAGGCCTGAAAATTCGCTTTATCAATAAGCAAACCAAAGAAACCACTGAATGGTTTTATGAGGCAGGATTAAAAGATTACTTAAAAGAATCTGTAAAAGGATTTGTAGCTCTTCCAGAAGAACCCTTTACCGGTGAATTTAAAGGAACGACAGAAGGGGCCGATTGGGCGATTTGTTGGTTACCAGAAGGCGGGGAAGGGATCAGCGAAAGTTATGTTAACTTAATTCCGACCGCACAAGGCGGTACTCACGTTAATGGTCTGCGTCAAGGTTTGCTTGAAGCGATGCGGGAATTTTGTGAGTTTAGAAATTTACTGCCCCGTGGTGTGAAATTGACCCCAGATGATATTTGGGACCGCTGTAATTACGTACTTTCAGTTAAGATGCAAGATCCGCAGTTTGCAGGTCAAACAAAAGAAAAACTTTCGTCGCGTTCTTGCTCTGCATTTGTTTCGGGAGTGGTAAAAGATTCGTTTAGTTTGTGGTTGAACGAACACACAGATAAAGCTGAATTACTTGCTGAGCTTTGTATTAATAATGCCCAAAAACGGATGCGAGCGGCCAAAAAAGTCGTTCGTAAAAAAATCACCTCAGGCCCCGCATTGCCAGGTAAACTCACCGATTGCAGTACCAGCGAAACACACCGCAGTGAAATCTTTTTCGTAGAAGGAGATTCTGCAGGCGGTTCTGCGAAGCAAGCGCGAGATCGTGATTTTCAAGCGATTATGCCGCTTCGCGGTAAAATCTTAAATACGTGGGAGGTTGAATCGGGCCAAATTTTAGCCTCACAAGAAGTGCATGATATTTCAGTTGCGTTAGGTATCGATCCTGATTCAACGGATATCTCAGCATTAAGGTACGGAAAAATTTGTATCTTAGCCGATGCTGACTCGGATGGATTGCATATTGCCACTTTGTTATGTGCTTTATTTGTAAAGCATTTTCCGACCTTAGTTGAGCAAGGTCATGTCTATGTCGCTATGCCACCTTTGTATCGAATTGATGTGGCAAAAGATGTTTATTATGCCTTAGATGAAGATGAAAAAAATGGTATTTTAGAGCGCATTGCCGCAGAGAAAAAACGCGGTAAAGTAAACGTACAGCGCTTTAAAGGTCTGGGTGAGATGAACCCATTACAATTGCGTGAAACCACTATGGATCCCAACACACGCCGTTTGGTTCAGCTGACTTTTGAGCACAAAGAGCAGACGATTGAAATGATGGACATGTTATTGGCTAAAAAGCGTGCCTCAGACCGTCGTCAATGGCTCGAAGATAGTGGTGATAAAGCGGAAGTGCAGCTATAAGTTGTTTAATATATTCAAATAATAATCGTTTATTTAAGTAGGTGGCTTTGAAGTCAGCAATCAAAAAAGTAGATATGTTTATACCATTTAATAACAGGCTGTTAATGATGTTGTTACTGGTATTTATTGCTTTTTCGTCAGTCGCGTCTGGCTCAAATGTCCATCCTGCTTGGTTAAAAGAGGCGTTAGTCAAAGCGAAAGAGCTTGATAGAAAAGACCCGTATTTAGCTTTTGAGTTTTTAGAGAAAGTAAAAGTATCGCGTTTTGAGCAAATGAGTGATTTTGATAAAGCCACTGTCTTGAATAAATTAGCTTTGTATAAAGTGTACTTAGGGGACTTTAAAGCCGCTGGGCAGTTTAATTCAGATGCTAAACGATTATTCCCAGATACTGAAACGGATACTGGAATCAATATTTTATTGGTCGAGGGCAGTTTACTCGATATTGCGGGTAATACTGAACAATCCCTTGCGATGTATCAACAAGCAATGGAACAAGCAAGGCTAGAAGAAAACAATCAATTATTAGCCGAAAGTTACACTGCTATTGCGCTTGCACACAGTAATAGTTACAACGATGTTGAAGCGATTCAATACTATCAGCAAGCTTATACCATAATTAGTTCGTTAAATGATGAGCTTGAGATGGCTTATCTAAAAACTAACTTAGCCAATACATATGCCAATCTGCATGATTACGACAAGGCAATCGCACTGCAAAATGAGGCCATCGATTACTTTGCTAGCAATGAGCTGCACTATGATGAAATGCAGGCTCAGATGAGTTTATCTTTCTCTCATATCGCGCAAAAAGAGCATGACAAAGCAACCATCTGCTATTTAAAGATGCTGAAGTTATCCCAGTTTGTTGGTGAAAAGCGCTTTGTTTATTTTGCCCATATTGGTCTTGCCAATGTGAAAATAAAACAAGAGCAATTTGAACAAGCCGCAGAGCAAATGGCGCTGGCTAATCAGTTTTTTAGCTTTATCCAAGACCCATATGGTCAAGCGCATCACTATTTACTCGAAGCCGCATTAGCCACCCATAATCAACAAATCGAGCAAGCCCTTGATAGAATTGAGCGCGTTGAAGGCTTAATAACTCAATTAGACAAAGGCAAAAATATTAATTTGTTTGTCCGTTTGTCTGATCAAAAGGCAAAGGTGATGGCTCTTTTAGGAGATTATGAAAGTGCATATTATGAAAAAGTTGCCAGTGAAGCTTTGCTTGCAGATTATTATTCTCAAGAGCGTGAAGATGCACGTTCAAAATACAAAGTAATGTTTGATACCGAACAAACTGAACTTGAAAATAAAGTGTTGCAGCAAAGCAGGCTAATCGATCAGTTGGCTTTGGAAAAAGGAAAAAAAGAACACGAGTTACAACGTTTAATTATCGTTTTATTTGTCTTGATATTTATTATGTTGACTGTGTATGTTTATCGACAAATTAGGCATAGTAAACGTTTAAATCGACTTGCCAATACTGATAGTCTGACGCAACTTGCCAATCGTCGTTATACCTTTCATTTTGCAAAAAATGTTTTTAAGGAATCGCAAACAACAGAACATCCTCTGAGTATCGTGATTTTTGATATCGATCATTTTAAAGGTATCAATGATCGCTATGGCCACCCATTTGGTGATGAGGTATTAAAAGGGGTATCTGACGCTGCACAATCAGGGCTCAGAGAACCTGATTTACTGGGTCGGATCGGGGGAGAGGAGTTTATGGTGGTGCTAAAGCATACTGAACTCGCCCAAGCCATCGAAATAGCGCAAAGGATCCGTCAATTAATCGAACAGCGTACCTTCGAATTGAATAAGCAAGTGGTGACTGTGACAGCCAGTTTTGGTGTTTCATCATTTAACCCACTAGTGGATGACTTTGAAAGTTTATTCCAACATGCTGATGAGGCGTTATACCGAGCCAAAAATGAAGGGCGTAATCGGGTAGTGAGTAAAATCGATTAATCTTTGTTGCGTAATACAGCGCATCATTAAAATTAAAACAAAAATTAGGTAGCTTGAATGAGCGATTTAGAAGCTCTGTCGTTGCAGGGTATAGAACAATTATCAATGGGGCGTTTTACTGAAGACGCTTATTTGAATTACTCCATGTATGTGATCATGGATCGGGCTTTACCGCATATTGGTGATGGTTTAAAGCCTGTACAGCGGCGAATTATTTATGCAATGAGCGAGTTAGGTTTATCTGCGGCCGCCAAGTATAAAAAATCAGCCCGTACCGTCGGTGATGTGCTAGGTAAATATCACCCGCATGGTGATAGTGCTTGTTATGAAGCGATGGTGTTGATGGCTCAACCATTTTCATATCGCTATCCATTAGTCGATGGTCAAGGTAACTGGGGGGCGGCAGATGATCCGAAGTCATTTGCTGCAATGCGTTATACCGAAGCTCGTTTATCAAAATTTTCTGAAGTATTACTGCAAGAATTAGGGCAAGGTACAGTCGATTGGACGCCAAACTTCGACGGAACCATGGATGAGCCTTTGGTGCTTCCTGCGCGTTTACCGCATATTTTGCTTAACGGTATTACCGGTATTGCAGTCGGGATGGCGACAGATATCCCCCCTCACAATGTCCGAGAAATCGCAGATGCCTGTTGTTTGTTACTTGATAAGCCAAAAGCGGAGCTCAATGAGCTGCTTGAACTTGTGCATGCGCCAGATTACCCCACTGAAGCTGAAATAATTACGCCAAAGGCAGAGATTCAAAAAATTTACCAAACAGGTAAAGGCTCTATAAAAATGCGCGCTGTTTATACGCAAGAGCAAGGGGATATCGTCATTACGGCTTTGCCCCATCAATGTTCTGGTGGCAAAGTGTTAGAGCAAATCGCCGCTCAGATGCAGGCGAAAAAACTGCCTATGGTTGCAGATTTACGAGATGAGTCAGATCATGAGAATCCGACGCGCATCGTGATTATTCCTCGCTCAAACCGCATTAAAGTGGAGCCTTTAATGGCTCACTTATTCGCTACCACAGATCTTGAAAAAAGTTACCGCGTCAATCTCAATATGCTCGGTTTGAATGGCCGCCCGCAAGTAAAAGATTTACTTACCATTTTATCAGAATGGCTAGTGTACCGCCGAGAAACAGTGCGCAGACGCCTTCAATATCGACTAGATAAAATTTTGGCGCGTTTGCATATTTTAGAAGGTTTATTAACGGCCTTTTTAAATATTGATGAAGTGATCGAAATTATCCGCGCTGAAGATAAACCAAAACCTGTGCTGATGGCGCGTTTTGGCATTTCAGATATTCAAGCAGAAGCCATTTTAGAGTTAAAACTACGTCACTTAGCTAAACTCGAAGAAGTTAAAATCCGTGGCGAGCAAGATGAACTGGCTCAAGAGCGAGATAAGTTGGAGCAAACTTTAGGTTCAGATCGTCGTATGTCGACTTTGATCAAAAAAGAAATTCAACAAGCCGCTGAACTGTATGGTGATGAGCGCCGCTCTCCGGTGGTCGAGCGTGCAGAAGCAAAAGCGTTAAGCGAAAAAGATTTAATACCAAGCGAAGCTGTTACTGTGGTGTTATCAGAAAAAGGCTGGGCACGGTGTGCAAAAGGGCATGATATTGATGCTGTCGGTTTGAGTTATCGGGCTGGAGATGAATTTAAAGCATCGGCAAAAGGGCGAAGTAATCAGCCTGTGGTGTTCTTAGATTCAAGTGGGCGCGCATTTTCGACTGATGCACATAGCCTACCAACCGCTCGAAGCCAAGGAGAGCCCATGACAGGGCGCTTTAATATGGCTACTGGCGTGAATTTTGAGCATGTGGTTATGGGCGACAATGAGCACTTATTCTTGATGGCCTCAGATGCTGGATATGGGTTTGTGACGGGCTTTACAGATCTAGTCAGCAAAAATAAAAACGGTAAAGCATTGGTGAGTTTATCTGCTGAAGCACATTTAATGTCTCCAATAAGAGTGAACGACATCAGCAGCGATTATTGCCTGGCGATTTCTAATGAAGGGCGCATGTTAATGTTCCCGCTGCGTGATTTACCAAAACTGGCAAAAGGCAAAGGAAACAAAATTATTTCAATCCCTTCAGCTCGAGTGAAGTCTCGCGAAGAGTTTGTGACTGTATTGGCTGTGGTGCCAGAAAATAGCTCTGTGACCTTGCATGCCGGTAAGCGAAAATTAACCCTGAAATCGAGCGATTTAGAGCATTATTATGGAGAACGAGGTCGCCGAGGTAATAAACTACCGCGAGGTTTGCAGCGTGTTGATGCGATTGAAATCGATAATGTTGAAGTCGGTGGCGTTGAATCATTAGATGATCCTCAAGACTTTAAGCTCGATTAAATTAGTATTTTTACGATTAAATAAACGCTCTTCGGGGCGTTTTTTATTGCCATATTCGTCATTGAGGTTTAGTGATTATGAATATTGGCTTACAGCTGTACGCCAAAATAGGATTTGCTTACGATAAGGTTTATAATGCGCGCACTTTCACTTGAGGAGTCAGGCTTTGCTTGCTGTAATTAGATTATTTTTGATTGCGCTGTTTATTTTATTCAGCGGAGTATTTGGATTATTGCTGTGCATTTTTGTACCGTTTCACCCTAATCATGTCCATCGTATTGCAACTTGGTATGGCAGTGTCAGCAAGTTGTTAGGAGTGACGATCGAAATTAGCGTGTCTCCAGAAGTAAGCAAAGGCCCGTATGTGTTTGTTGCTAATCATCAAAATAGTTATGATATTTTTACTATCACCAATGCGGTTCCTGAGCGAACGGTGAGCATAGGTAAGAAAAGCCTAAAATGGATCCCATTTTTTGGTCAACTATATTGGCTCTCTGGTAATATTTTGATCGATAGAGCTAATCGCTCAAAAGCGCTTGGTACGATTTCAAAAGCGGCCAATAAAATTAAGCATAAGCAGTTGTCTGTTTGGATGTTTCCTGAAGGCACTCGTAGTTATGGTAAAGGTTTACTACCTTTTAAAACGGGCGCGTTTCACACTGCATTACAAGCCGAAGTGCCCATTGTGCCAGTGTGTATGAGTACGACTCACAAGACCATTAAGCTTAATCGTTGGAATAATGGCACTATTTATATTGAGTTGCTTGCGCCGATTAAATTGCAGCAAAATAGCAGCATTCGAGAGCAAGCTCAAAACGTCCATGCTATTATGGATGACAAGATCAAACAGTTAGATGCGAAAGTCGCAGAACAAGAGAGTAAATAATGGAAAACTGGCGCGAAATTAGTGAAGACATTGTTGAGTCATTATTAGAAGATGGTTCAAATCCAGAGATTTTATATGAAGTAGAACATCACTTTGTCAGTGAAGATTTCAAACAGTTAGAAAATGCCGCACTACAAGCATTTAAGTTAGGTTATGACGTTGAAGATCCTGCGGAATTAGAATTAGAAGATGGCAGCAAAATTTGGGGCTTTGATGTCGTGGTTGAAGCTGAGCTAGATGTTGATGTAATCATGGAAGATGTTGATAAACTGTCAGCATTAGCTCATGAATGCCAAGTTGAGTACGATGGCTGGGGCACTTACTTCCAAGAATAATCTGCGTTACGATAGCTTAGTCCGCGTGCTTGGCTATCGCTTTTCCTGCCCAAATTCATTCCTCTAAAGTTAATACAAAAGTTGTGTTTTTATTGCATCCCCCTACTTAATTCATGATAAATGTCGCAATTGGTGTTAATCGAGTGTAAGTTTTATGCCTTGAACGTAATGAATGCAGTTTATGTTAAAAGTTATCTCAATTGCCGAATTAAAACCTGGCATGTATGTCACCCGAATTTTGAAGCAAAAGTCGGATCTTAAAATAAAAACTGGGATAGTTCGTAGCCAGCCATTAATTGACACCTTACAACAACGTGGGGTTAAGCAATTAGAGATAGATGTAAGGCAAAGTGAGCAATCGCCTGTAGAGCCATCAGCAGAAACGCCACCTAGCGAAGAAACGGTTTCGCCTAATCCAGCAGTTAAACATAATCCACGTCGAAAAAAACGCCCTCCAGTAGACGACGCAATTTCCATTGAAGAAGAGTTTCGCCAAGCTTCAGCAGATTATGATGCTGGACTTCGAAAAATGACCACGTTGCACTGTGATTTAATGATGGGGCAAAATGTCAATATTGCGGTTCTTGATGACGTTGGACAAACGATTTTGGAATCAGTTTTTAGAAATGAAAGTGCCATGGCTGTGCTGACTCGTCTGCGAGATAAAAACACTTATGCATTTAGGCATTCTATTAATACAGCCATCCTAGTGACGATGTTTGCTAAGTTTTTAGGTTTTGCGAAAGAGCGCATTATCGAACTAACTATGGGGGCATTATTACATGATTTAGGGCAGGCCAAAGTACCTCAGGGAATTTTGACCAAACCAACAAAACTGACCGCCTTAGAACGAAAGGCCGTGCAAAAACATGTTGCGCATAGCTACCAGCTTGCTAAGCAATATCCTGGACTGACACCATTGATGATTGATGTCATTGTTAACCATCATGAACGATTAGATGGCAGTGGCTACCCTCGGGGTTTATCAAATAACCAGCTTAGTACCGCAGCGAAGATCATCGCCATTGTCGATGTATATGATGCGTTGACAGCCGATAGAACATTTAAAAAAGGCATTGAACCCATTGCAGCCCTGCGCTATTTAATGAGTCAACCAACGCTTTTTGATGCCGTGCTGGTGCAAAAATTTATTCGGTGTATCGGTGTGCACCCTGTTGGTTCGATAGTCAAACTCACGGGAGAAAAGCTGGCTTTAGTATTAGAAGGCAACCGCTCACAACCCTTACGTCCGAAAATTCAGGTTTTTTACAATGCCAAGCACCAGCACTATATTACCCGTAAAAAACTCTGTTTATCTGAGCATGGATCAACACTGAGAATTCTTGGCAGTGTCCAGCCACAGGAGCATCAAATAAATTTAAGTCGTTTACTCAAAGAGCAGTTGAGCGTTTAGTGCGTTCGAATTTAAGTAACTTAACCAAAGGCAATCGGATTATTACATAGCTGCTTAAGAGCATTAGTAACCATATAAAAGTGCCAAAAAAGCCATCAAACAAATAAGTGCACATTAGCTGCGCCACTACCGCCATAATAATCGCCACAAACCAAAATTGAGTGAGTCTCTCATCAGCATGGGCGTCATCCGTATCTGCATATTGATTACTCATTAATAACGCTTTAACGGCAATTAAACAGAACATAAAAGCAAGCATGATTAATAGCATTGGTATCGTTCCTTATTGGCTTGTCAGAGTTTAAGCATATCAAAAATAAATTAAATGTAAATGATATTTATTATCATTTAGGTGTTTTAATCGCTTTGCTTGTTTTGTACTCAATCCGTTGATTTTTAAGCGAGAGAACAAACTTAATTACAATTTAAATGCTGAGTTATTACTCTAAAAAAGTTAGAGTATATGCTCAGTAATAAGTAAGTTAGCGCTTGTTACCAAGGTCTTGGTCCTATCGCCAAGATGCGCCGTGCAAATAACGCTGACGTCATGATGTTAAGTAATATGATGACGCACAGCGATGCGATGATGTATCGCATTAGACAACAAGAGAACACCATGAATTTTAAAAAAACGCTGCTTGCAGTAAGTTTGACATTAGTATCGCAGCAGGCTTTTTCTGCAGCATTTCAATTAGCAGAACACAGTGCCTCAGGGTTAGGCAGAGCGTTCGCTGGCGATGCTGCAATTGCTGAAAATGCCTCAGTCGTTGCGCGTAACCCGGCTTTAATGACTCAATTTGACAACATGCAACTGAGTGTTGTGGCCACGTATGTTAAACCTGATGTTAGCCTCAAAGGTGAAAGTGCACCTTATGGTTTAAGTGCCGATGTGTTAAATGAAGACAGTATTGCCCCGAGTGCGGTTGTTCCAGCTGCTTATTTTACCATGCCAATTAATGATGAGTTTGCGATTGGTTTTGGTGCTTTTTCTAATTTCGGTTTGGCAACAGAGTTTAATGATGATTATGCTGCAGGGCAGTTGGCAGGTAATACAGAAATAACCACAGTTAATTTAAACAGCAGCCTCGCTTACCGAGTAAACGAAGTATTTTCTGTTGCGGTTGGCATTAATTACATTTATGCCGATGCGACAATTAAGCGTACCTTTGGTGCATCTCCTTTACCTATCCCAGCTCAAACGCAAGCGGTTAATCTAGAAGGTGATGACACTGGCTATGGATTCAATATTGGCTTTGCGTATGACGTGAAACCTGGACATCGCTACGGTTTTCATTACCGCAGCGAAACAGATATTACGTTTGATGGTACTTATTCAAATCAGCTACCAGCCCAACTCGGTGGGTTAGCTGGGCAAAGTTTACCAGGTTCAGTCGCGATTACCTTGCCAGCTATTGCTGAATTTTCAGGCTCTCATCAATTGAATTCAGAGTTCGGATTACATTATTCAATTTTATGGACGGGTTGGACGAGCTTCGATAAGTTAGAAGCCTACGTTGAAGGCCGTGATGCCCCTGTATTTAGTAAAACTGAAGACTTCACAAGTTCTTTTCGTGTTGCTTTAGGGGGAGATTATCAATTTAATGAGGCGCTAAAGCTTCGCGCTGGTTTGGCGTATGATGAGTCTCCTGCAGAGCAGAGTCATTTGTCTATCTCAATTCCAGATACCAACCGCTTATGGTTAAGTGCAGGTTTAACTTATCAGCTTGATGCACATTCAAGTGTTGATGTGGGCATGAGTGCCTTGCGCGGTGAGACACAAAACTTCACAGAAAGCGACAATCTTGGTCAGTCTTGGGGTTTTGAATCTAAGGGCCATGCTTATCTTGTTGGTGCTCAGTATAATTATCAGTTTTAGTCACTCGGATTGAGTCGTTTAAACCAAGATAATTTGTTCTGATGAAAATAAAAAACGCGAGCTAAGCTCGCGTTTTTTATGGGTAAAAATAGCAGATTATAAGCTTTCTATTTTTGCTTTTTGTTCAAGCAACTTTGTTTGCGCATCGGTAAACTCGGCTAACTTTTCGTGCTCTTTTGCAAGGACGGCTTCAGGTGCATTATTAACAAACTTTTCATTAGCCAGTTTGTTTTGCACTTGAGCAAGGCCTTTTTCTGCTTTTTCAAGCTGTTTGGCGATACGAGCAAGCTCTGCATCGACATCGATTAAGCCCGCCATAGGAATTAACACTTCAAGGTTCCCAACTAGCGCTGTCGCTGAAGCTGGAGCGTCATCGTTGTCACCTAACACAGTGATAGTCTCAAGTTTTGCTAGTGAGGCTAAAAATGCTTGGTTTTCATTTAGGCGGCTTTGATCTTCTGCTGAGGCATTTTTGAGTAATACATTCAGTGGTGTATTTGGGCTGATGTCCATTTCACCTCTGATATTACGAATTGCAAGAATGAACTGTTTCACCCACTCTAAATCGGCCATGGCTTTTGCGTCGACTTTGCTCTCATCAAAGCGAGGGTATGCTTGCAGCATAATGGTATCCGCATTGATGCCAGCAAGTGGTGCAACACGCTGCCAAATAGTTTCGGTAATGTAAGGTGTGAGCGGGTGCATCAGACGTAATAGTCCTTCAAGCACAGTGACAAGGGTCTGGCGAGTGCCGCGTTGCTCTTGTTCTGTCCCTTTGAATAACACTGGTTTTGTCAGCTCTAAATACCAGTCACAGAACTGATTCCATGTGAATTCGTAGATAGTATTTGCTGCTAAATCAAAGCGGTAGTTATCTAAATGATCGGTAAAAGTCTTCACTGTGGTTTCAAATTGACCTAAGATCCAACGATCGGCAAGAGAGTATTGCATCTCGCCGCCATTAAAGCCGCAATCTTTGTCTTCAGTATTCATCAGCACATAGCGGCTCGCATTCCATAACTTGTTACAGAAATTGCGGTAACCATCGAGACGATTCATATCCCAGTTGATGTCGCGGCCAGTTGAAGCCATCGCAGCGAGTGTAAAGCGCAGGGCGTCAGTACCGTGTGCTTCAATGCCATCAGTGAAGGCTTTACGGGTGTTTTTCTCGATTTTTTTAGCAAGTTGTGGCTGCATCATGTTACCGCAACGCTTCTCAACTAAGCTCTCTAAATCAATGCCGTCAATCATGTCGATAGGATCAAGCACGTTGCCTTTTGATTTTGACATTTTATCGCCATTCTCATCACGAATGAGGCCGGTAACATACACAGTTTTAAAGGGGACTTGTGGTTTGCCATTGTCATCTTTAATGAAGTGCATCGTCATCATGATCATACGAGCGACCCAGAAAAAGATGATGTCAAAACCAGTCACTAAAACATCCGAAGGGTGGAATGTTTTTAAATCGTCTGTATTTGCAGGCCAACCTTGTGTTGAGAATGTCCACAGCGCAGATGAGAACCACGTATCAAGTACATCTTCGTCTTGAGTTAAGACGACATCATCAGCAATATTATTTTCGGCGCGTACTTCAGCTTCATCGCGGCCAACAAAGACGTTACCTTGTGCATCATACCAAGCTGGAATGCGGTGTCCCCACCAGAGTTGGCGTGAAATACACCAATCTTGAATGTCATTCATCCATGCGTTGTACATGTTTTCGTATTGCGCAGGGACAAATTTAATATCCCCATTGGCAACCGCTTGCTTTGCTGGTTCAGCAAGTGGTGCAACACGTACATACCATTGATCTGTTAATAAAGGCTCAATCACTACACCTGAACGGTCACCGTAAGGCACAGTTAAGCTGTGATCATCGATTTTTTCGAGTAAGCCAAGTTGTTCAAATTCATCAACAATGAGTTTACGTGCATCAAAGCGATCTAAGCCGTGAAAACGCTCAGGGATCGGGGCGTCAATTTCAATAGGCTTACCGCTAAAGTCATAACCTTCACCAGCCGAGAGCACTGCCGCATCTTTATCAAAGATATTAATCATTTCTAATTGATGGCGCTTACCGACTTCGTTATCGTTAAAGTCGTGAGCAGGTGTGATTTTTACACAACCTGTGCCTTTTTCCATATCGGCATGTTCGTCGGCGACAATTTTAATGCGACGATTAACGATTGGCAGCAGCACTTCTTTACCGATTAAATCAAGATAACGCTCATCTTCAGGATTGACCGCTACACCCGTATCACCGAGCATGGTCTCTGGGCGAGTTGTGGCGACGACAATGTAATCTTTGCCATCTTTTGTAGTTAAACCATCAGCAAGTGGATAACGAAGGTTCCACATATGACCTTGTTTGTCTTTGTTTTCGACTTCTAAATCTGAGATAGCTGTGTGAAGTTTTGGATCCCAGTTTACAAGGCGCTTACCGCGGTAAATTAAATCTTCTTTGTGTAAACGAACAAACACTTCTTTGACTGCTTCAGATAGGCCTTCGTCCATGGTAAAGCGTTCACGATCCCAATCGACCGATGCACCTAAGCGACGAAGCTGCTTGGTAATTGTGCCACCTGATTCGTTTTTCCATTGCCAGATTTTATCGATAAACGCATCGCGACCTAAATCGTGGCGAGTTTTCCCTTCTTCTGCGGCGAGTTTGCGCTCGACAACCATTTGAGTCGCGATACCCGCGTGATCGGTACCCACTTGCCATAAGGTGTTATTACCTTGCATGCGTTTAAAACGGGTTAAGGTATCCATGATGGTGTCTTGGAATGCATGACCCATGTGCAAGCTACCAGTGACATTGGGAGGTGGAATCATAATTGAATAGGCTTCACCTTGGCCTGACGGCTTAAAGTAGCCTTTTTCTTCCCAATCTTGATATAAAGACTGTTCAATATCTTGCGGATTATAGGTTTTATCCATTACACAGAACCTTTTAAATAATACTTACTGTTCAATATCACGTGTTGTCATGTTGGCCCCAAGTTGGCGAAGCTGCTTATAGCGCTCTCTGGCCGCTTGTTTTTGCTCTGTTTGCAAAGGGACAAAATCAAACACTTGATTAAATCGTCGAATGAAATCGGGCACGGTTTGCGCCAGATTAATTAAAATTTTTCGGTTGCCAACCGGAGTTGAGTCGCCAATCTCAACCGGCGCGCCCATGGCGGGGCCTTCACCTTGAAGGTTATGGGGGACAAAGCTGTCCGCTTCAAATCCCCATAAATGTTCATCGATTAAGTGAGCGTCGTTTTTATTGTCGGTATAAATAAAGACACGCTGACCTTGGCGGTAATAATCAGCTGCAATGCGTGCAGCGAGATCAAAATGAGCCGGGATAGGGTTATCCGGCTCATTTTCTTGTTTTTGAACGTAAAACACTGCGTTCATTTTTGCCTCAAAGCATTGCTTAGGTGCAAAAGTAAATTACGACTCTTGCACTGGGGTTACATCAGCACGGTTTAGCAAGTACTGAGTTAACATCGGTACTGGGCGACCTGTCGCGCCTTTGTTTTTACCACTGCGCCATGCTGTTCCAGCAATATCTAAATGAGCCCAATTATATTTTTTGGTGAATTTAGATAAGAAACATGCCGCGGTAATTGTGCCAGCTGCTCGGCCACCTAAGTTAGTGAAATCTGCAAATGGGCTTTCAAGTTGATCTTGATAATCATCCCATAATGGCAGTTGCCATGCGCGATCTCCACTTTGCTCACCTGACTTTAATAAGTCATGGGCGAGAGGATTATGACTCGACAGTAATCCTGTGGCATGACTACCTAGGGCGATTATACACGCACCAGTCAGGGTAGCGACATCAATAACTGTTTCTGGGTCAAAACTTTCTACATAGGTAAGCGCATCACACAATACTAAACGCCCTTCAGCATCAGTATTAAGAACTTCAACGGTTTGCCCAGACATAGTTGTTAAGATATCACCTGGACGATAGGCGTTTGAGCTTGGCATGTTTTCACAACCAGCGAGTACACCAATGACGTTGATTGGGAGATCCATTTCAGCTAATGCGCGCATCGTACCAATGACGCCGGCTGCGCCACCCATATCATATTTCATTTCATCCATGGCTTCGCCTGGTTTGATTGAAATACCGCCTGAGTCAAAAGTAAGGCCTTTACCAACAAGCACGATGGGGGCTTGGCTTTCTGGCGCACCATTGTAGTGGATCACCGACATGATGGATTCGTTTGCACTTCCTCGACCAACCGCTAGGTAAGAGTGCATTCCAAGCTCTTCCATTTCTTTTTCGCCGACCAAATTCACGGTGACTTTCTCAAAGGTCTCTTCGAGTAACTTGGCTTGCTCGCCCAAATAAGCAGGATTACAAATGTTTGGCGGCATGTTAGCGACATCTTTACACAGCTTCATACCAGCTGAGATAGCTAAGCCATGTTCAATGGCATTTTCACCAATGGCCAATTCACGACGCGTCGGCACGTTAAACACGATTTTACGTAACGGGCGACGAGTATCACTCTTTTTACTTTTTAGTTGATCAAAGGTGTATAAGCAGTCTTGTGTTGTTTCTACGGCTTGTCTGACTTTCCAGTATGTATCACGGCCTTTGACGTGTTGCTCAGTTAAAAAGCACACAGCTTCCATTGAACCAGTTTCGTTAAGCGTGTTGATAGTTTTCGAAATGATTTGTTTGTATTGTTTATCGTTTAACTCACGCTCTTTACCACAGCCAACCAATAAAATACGTTCACTTAATACGTTTGGCACATGGTGCAATAACAGCATTTGACCGGGCTTACCTTCAAGATCACCACGGCGCAATAAATTGGAGATATAACCATCACTGATCCGATCCAGCTGCTCACCGATAGGTGACAAACGACGCGGTTCATAAACGCCGACTACAATACAAGCACTTCTTTGCTTCTCTGGGCTACCACTTTTTACGCTGAATTCCATAGCGACTCCTAAATGAATCTGCTCACTATTTATGCCATTAATAACTTTTAGGTTTATAAAAACCTGCAATGGCATATAATTAAGTTGTGAAAATAACAAGTTTACTTAAAATTTCTGACTATTCCAGTGAAAAGACATGTTTTATAGGGGCACATTTTGCTTATTTTTCGTTATTTAACTGCTGAAGTGCTGAAATCGCAGTTGGCGGTGTTCCTGACTTTGATGACAATTTTTGTCAGTGAAAAATTTGTACGCATTTTAACTGAAGCAACAGACGGTTCTTTGCCGGCTAAATTAATCATTTCAATGCTTGCGCTTAAGTTACCGCAATTAGCCTCGTTTATTTTACCTTTAAGCTTATTTTTGGGCATTATATTAGCGTACAGCCGAGTTTATGCTGACAGTGAAATGACTGTGTTAAAAGCGTGTGGAGTCAGCGAATGGTATGTGGTGCGGGTGACGCTCGCCTCTAGTGCTGTGATGGCGCTTTTTGCTGCGGCATTGACTTTAGTTGTTGCGCCATGGGCAAGTGAGCAAGAGTATCGCCTTGAAGAAAAAGCCAAGGCTGAGTCGGGATTATTTAGCTTACGCGCTGGCCGATTTCAACAAACGGGCAATGAAAAAGCCGTGGTATTTGTGCATGACATTAGTCAAGGCGGCAAAGAACTCAACAAAGTGTTTGTGGCACAATTTTCTGATGATAACGCAGCACCTGAAGCTCGCATTGTCTATGCAGAAAAAGGGATAGTCATCGAAGAAGAAAACGGTGAACAACAACTCAATCTGAGCAATGGCCAGCACTACGAAACCAATGGCAATCAACTTGATATTAAATTAACTGAATTTGATGGTTATCAAGTCGAAATCCAAGAACAAGCAATAGAGCATAAACGCCGTAAGCTCGAAGCCGTGAGTAGCTTGGCATTATTGCAAATGGATTCTTCCGAAGCTGCGGCTCAGTTTCAATGGCGTTTGGCTATTCCGCTTTCTATTTTAATTTTAACCTTCATTGCTGTTCCGCTCAGTGAAGTAAACCCAAGGCAAGGTAAGTTTGCCAAGTTAGTCCCTGCGATTGTGATTTATTTGGCTTATTTTATTTTACTAAATGGGGCTAAGCATGCCATTGAAGGTGGGAAAATCCCAACCGATATCGGTTTGTGGTGGATCCATATCAGCGCTTTATTCATTGGCGTTTTACTGATTTTACGAGGTCGAGCATCCGGTGCGATGGTCAAAGCGATATTTAAGAAACGGGAGCGTGTGAGTTGAAAACCTTAGATTGGTATTTAGGGCGAAGCATCTTACAAACCACAGGGTTTGCACTGCTCGTTTTGGTTGGGATTAGCACCTTAATAAAATTTATTGAGCAGCTTAAATATGTTGGCCGCGGTACGTATGATGTCACTACGGCTGGTCTTTTTACTTTGTACAGTATCCCCGGTGATGTGGTGACTTTTTTCCCAATGGCGACATTAATTGGTGGTTTAACTGGGCTTGGTGCGCTGGCTTCGAACAGTGAATTAGTGGTGATGCAAGCTGCAGGTATGTCACGTTTTGCGATTATTCGCTCAGTGATGAAAACCGCATTATTTATGGCGTTATGCGTTATGGCTATGGGTGAGTGGGGCGTTCCTGAAGCGCAAAGACAAGCAAAAGAACTGCGTACATTCGCTATTTCTGGTGGTAATGTGTTTAATGCGCGCCAAGGTGTGTGGGCTAAAGATGGCGATGTGTTTTTAAATATCGATAACGTGGATGAATCAGGTCGACTGGATGATTTAAAAATGTATCGCTTCAATAAAGATCTCGACTTGGTTGAAGTTACCAATGCACAAAGTGCGGTGAGTCATTCCGAAGGTTGGATGCTCAGTGGCGTGAATCAATTATCGCTAGGTGAGGAGGTCACTTCCAAAAAGTTTGATGAGCTGTTTTACCCCTCAGATTTAACACCCGATAAGCTAGGTATTGTCTCGCTAAAAGCCGAGTCGCTTTCTTTTAGTGGCTTAGTTGGTTATTTGGATTACTTAGAAAAAAATGATCAAGATAGCAGTACTTATGAGTTAGCTCTTTGGCGTAAGCTGATGCAGCCTGTGTCGATTGGTGTGATGTTATTGGTTGCGTTGTCGTATATTTTTGGCCCGCTTCGTTCTGTCACTATGGGAGCGAGGATCGTGATGGGCGTAGTGACAGGTATAGTGTTTCACTTAAGTGATAAAATATTTGGCCCGATTGTACTTGTGTATGAGCTACCTGCATTTGTCGGGGCTACTTTACCTAGCGTGATATTTATTGCGTTTTCAGTTTATCTAATTAATAAACGCAGCTAATAGGCTGCGTTTATTACGCTTAATATAACCTAGTCGAGAGACTTATAAATCCGTTTGTTTTCTTCTTTGCTGAGCGTGATTATTTCAGTGCCAGCTAAGTAGTCTTGTAGCGCTCTGGGCTGTTTTAAATTAACGATTACAGCCAAATTGCCTAATCCACCTAAAGCTGTAGCGGCGCGAATAATCGCTTGCTTGACAGTAATGCGAGCGCCACCCACCTGCTGAACTTTTAGTCGCCATGCGCGCATGCCAATTGTTTGACCGCCTCGCGTCCAAAAATACACAAAAAAGCAGATGCTGACTAAAATCAATAAGGCAGTGCGAATGGTCTTTAAAATTGGATCTTGTTGAATTAAATCAGAGACATCAGCCGCATTTCCTAAACTCAGAAATTCAAAAGAAAGTAACAGTTGAATAAACAGTAGGTAAAGCACTGTGGTGAGCATGGCAAATGCAATGATCACTAACGCATCATAAAGCCAAGCGGCGGCACGGCGCCAAAAGCCAGTGCGAGGAAAATCTGTCATAACGAGCCTATCAAAGTTGGATTGCTCATATTCTAACAAACAATATTGCAAACATGAATCCATCCCAAGTGTCGGGATTGCCTTGCAATTTAAAATGTGAGCGATTGTAAAGCCGCAGTAAAAGAAGCGTAAACATACAAATTGATTGATTGCTGAGCAGTTGTTCAGCTTTAGGTAAAAAACCGCTTGCTCAGCACTGCTTTCTTTGTATAATGCAAAACCAGAGACAAAAGCACCTTTTATAAGTTTTTGCTCGTAAGTGGTTTTTCTTTATTTTCTCAATCATTTTAGATGGCGTGAGAAGATTAAAGAAAAATTGTGCCAGTGTGATGAAATTGGTAGACATAGGGGATTCAAAATCCCCCGCTGAATAAGCGTGGCGGTTCGAGTCCGCCCACTGGTACCACTTTTTATAACCCTTACCATTTGGTAAGGGTTTTTTATGCCTGTGATTTATTAGTTCAATTTATACTTGTCTGATTATTGTGTTGTACTACAAAGTTCGTAGAGAGACGAGGGGATTCACTTTCTATAATCGGCCCCGCTGAATAAGCGTGGCGGTTCGAGTCCGCCCACTGGTACCACTTTTTATAACCCTTACCATTTGGTAAGGGTTTTTTTATGCCTGTGATTTATCAGTTCAATTTATACTTGTCTGATTATTGTGCTGTACTGCAAAGTTCGTAGAGAGACGAGGGGATTCACTTTCTATAATCGGCCCCGCAGAATAAGCGTGGCGGTTGGATGTGAAATCATGCCCACTGGGTCGACTTTTTATAGCCCTTAGTATTTGGTAAGGTTTTTTTATGCCTGTGATTTATTAAAGCAGCATTATTCTTCAAACGAATTTTGAAGAGCGGCCTTTTCAAGCCAAAGTATGTGGTTTATCAGTAAACAAAATTAACCCCTGCTATTTTGTTTAAATTCTTTTATGATCAGAGTACTTTTTTAAGAATAAGAATCATCAAAATGAAAAAAATTCTGCTCGCCAGTGCGGTTTCGCTGTTATTTGGTTTAACTGCCTGTTCAAAGGTTGAAACGCCTACAAACCCTGCAGCAAAAGCTGAGAGTGTACAGTCTCAATCACAAGCTCAATATCAAGAAGGTGTACATTATCGCATTGTCAGTGGTATCGATGCCGAAGGTGCTAAAGTGCCTTTTATTGTTGAATACTTCTGGCTTGGCTGCCCACATTGCCAGCATTTTGAAGCGCCCTTACAAGCCTATAAAGCCCAACAGCCTGAGCTGGGTTTTGTTCGTAAGCATGCGATTTTAAATGAGAGCTGGGCAAACGATGGCCGTATATTTTATGCCTTACAACAAACCAATAATATGGACCATTTTGCTGATTTATTTGATTTGTATAAACAGGGGATGACTCAGCAGCGTTTTGATGACTTTTTTACACGTAATGACATCGATAAAGAAGCGTTTTTAACTATTGCAGGCCAAGATGCAACGGTGATTGCGAAGATGCAACAAAGCCTCAAAGAGATGACAGATAACAAAATTCATAGCGTGCCTGCCATTGTTGTCAACGGCAAATATTTAGTAGTCCCCCATGATGACTTACGATCTAATGAGGCGTATTTTGCGTTAGTCGATTATCTACAGACGCTTGCGCCATAATGATGGCCATCACCCGTCTCGATGACCTTAGTCAGTATCACGATGCACTCGCTGATTTACTGATTGAGACTGTTGCTGATGGGGCATCGATTGGATTTCTTGCTCCAGTCACTTTTTTTGAAGCGAGATCGTATTGGCAAAATGTGAATACGGATTTGGCAGAGCCAACGCAATGGATGTGGATTGCATTTGAAGCGGGTCAGTTGCTTGGCACTGTGCAATTGTCTGTTTGCAATAAAGCTAATGGTAATCATCGCGCAGAGGTCGAAAAGTTGATGGTTGCCAAAGCGGCAAGAGGCAAAGGGGTGGCCAAAGCGTTAATGGGAGCACTTGAAGCATGGGCGTCAGAGCACGAGTTGCGTTTGTTGGTACTCGATACTAAACAAGGCGACACAGCTTCATTTTTATATCCAAAATTAGGCTATCAAAATGGTGGAGTGATCCCAAACTTTGCTAGAGATGGCCTCGGTTGTATGGCGGCCACGGTGTATTTTTACAAGCAGATTTAATGTGTCATTGCGCTTAAACATTGCAAGATAAAATGAAAAAGGCGCTCAATGTGAGCGCCTTGGTCGTTAGGGGTGGAAACTAAAAATTAACATTTACTTCATTTGAACAAATATCCACTGATTGGCAGACTTTGTAGGTAAAGGCATTTTCTTCAACTTGACGTTGAATATCGCGATAAACACCTTTGTTTTCAACGGTATTTAACAGCTCACCATTACGATAAACATCGACTGTGCCTTGTGCAGCACCTTGCCATGTTAGCTCGACACGCATATAGCCAGTACGTGATTTATTTGAGCGTTTCACTGCAAGCTCAATGTTGACTTCAGAGACTTGAATTTCTTCTGTTTTAGTACTGCTCAGACCTTCAGAATCAACCGTAGTAAGTGATACTGCATATGTGCCTGCGGCAGCATAGCTATGCATTGGGTTAGTGTCTGTTGAGGTATTGCCATCACCAAAGTCCCATGTGCGCGATACAATATCGCCATTCACATCGGTACTGGTGTCAGTGAAGCTGACATTTAGGAAATCACGCTCATACGTGAAACCAGCTATTGGAGCTGTTGGACCCACTTCACCCAGTCCAGTGAAAGTCACTGACCAGTTATTCAGTGTGCCTGTGTCTTCTGCGTAGGTATCTTCAACGCTCAGCGTCCAATCACCTGTTGCGACTTCTCCATCAAACACTGCTGAAGTGAAAGTGGCAACAAGATCATCTGCAGAACCACCGGCTTGATTGTGTAACGTGGCCACAGAACCTGATGGCGACGTGAGCTTCACAATTAAATCACCAATATAAGTATGGCTAATATCAACCGATGCAGACGTTCCAAATAAAGTGATGTCATCAGGTACATTGATTACTGAGGTAATGCCCGTTGGGTCATTGTCAGGAATGGCTGCACTGCTGTCATTGGCGTAAGTAAAGTCATTCAAACCTTGTGGGTAAACATATAAGCCCACGGTTGCATCTTTAGCTAAATCACCACTAGTCGCGTTGACAGTAAAGCTGTAATCACCCCAGTTTGTTTCTGACGTTGTTGGCACTGTAAGAGTGACAGTATCGCCCGGCATCGCAGAGTTTGTTGATAAACTCGCACCAGCAATTGAGCTTGTTAGCGCAAGCGTGACTGTATCATTCCATTCAGCAACAGAAGCAATTTCAAAGGTATATGTAGCTGTATCGCCTGCTGTGATAGTTTGATTAGAAGGTGCCACTTTGAGTCTAAAGCCAGGCTCAGGGTTTGCATCTTGCAAGGCGTTAAATACGTTTAAGCGTTTACCCGATACCGTTTTACCAGTAAGTGCTGCGTTGTCATCCCCAGAGCTCATGAGAAGATCTTTGAGTTCTTGGAAGTTTAGCGCAGGGTTAACCGATAACGCTAACGCAGCGGCACCCGCAACATGTGGAGTCGCCATGGATGTACCTGAGAAGCTCGAATAGCCGCCACCTGGAACTGTCGATAAAATAGCAGAACCCGGCGCGCCCATATCTACCGTGGTGAGTCCCCACTGAGAGAATCCAGACATCGCATCGTTATGATCAGTACTTGCGACAGATAACACACTGGCATGCTCATAGTTTGATGGATAGCTTGGATTGACATCGTTATCCACAGCATCATTGCCCGCAGCTGCTACGAATAATATGTTAGCTTGCTCACTCGATGTAATCGCATCCGCAAGAGCTTGGCTTGCGCCGCCACCACCCCAACTGTTATTTAATACTCTTACTTCAACGCCTGCATTACTTAAGCCAACCATGTAATCGATACATTTAATGGCATCTGATGTACTACCGCTGCCCGACGCTTCCAAAAACTTACAGCCGACAATCGAAACATTATGGTTTACACCAGCTACGCCATTGGCGTTATTACCTGATGCACCAATAGTACCTGATACATGTGTACCATGGCCTTGATCATCCATCGGATCGCCAGAATTTGTCACCGCATTGATACCGTGGACATCATCAATGTAACCGTTGTTGTCATTATCAATGCCATCGCCTGCGATTTCATTAGGGTTAGTCCACATGTTGGCAGCTAAATCAGGGTGAGAATAATCAACCCCAGTATCAATCACACCAACAATAACTTCACGGCTACCCGTCGAAATATCCCAAGCTTCTACTGCATCGATATCAGCATCGGCAGTTCCGCCTGTTTGACCTGTGTTGTGTAAACCCCAAAGTTCACCAAAGCGAGAGTCATCAGGGACGCCCAAAGCTTTGACTTGGTAATCGGGTTCTGCATAGAGGACTGCAGGGTGAGATTTTAGTTTGGCAATGGCATCTTTGGCATTGGTTTTATCAAGCTTATATTGTGCTAAGCGTCCAGAGAGAACATTTTTAAAGCGATCATCAACTTCATCGAGGTTGATATCTGAGATTTTTGCAGCAACTAATTTACGTGCTGAAGCACGATCAGTGCTTTTGGTGCCTTGCTTATAAACAACGATTACTGAATCGGCTTTGTAATGTGGTTCCGCTTTTTTAGCTGGCGCAATGCTTGGGTTTGCACTTGCAAATAAAGGTAGCAAGGCAAGTGATAACGTCGAAAGTTTTGCTTTCATGAGTGAGATTCCATTATGACTTTATTGTCTTACTCAGGCATATCCTGAGCGCTTAGGCCTCAAATTCCAGCAATCTAAATGTGTATTAAATAAATCAGCAACCTATTAAGAAAACGCTCATTTTATATTTTAGGCAAGTTAAATATTCAAAAAAGGAACGTTATTTCTCAAGTTATTGTTTTAATGTTTCTTTTTTATCTTTAAATGGCAGGCGATGGGGAAATTGTCAGTTTATTTTTTCTCATACTTTTTTGGTATTCGTGTTTATAAAAAATTAACATTTAGATTTTTAAGTGTTTAAGTTATTGAATTTAAATAATTAAAATAAAGAGTAATTATGGCCGATATGCGACAGCTAGGTTATATCGGTAGATTAAAGGGGTTGAGTCCCTGATAAAGATAATAATAATGACCACACAAAAACATACCGCGAATAACCGATCAAATGCCTTGATTGCCCTGCTGTCTTGCAGTGCTTTAATGGTTAGTCTGCCCGCTTTTTGTGATCAGTCATTGTCGAAGCTTCATCAAGACCTCATCGAATCTCCTCTTTCTCTCAGTCTAAATCCTTCCCTGCAATACCGAGACGGTGCGCAACAGCATCAAGTAGTTGTCACTCAGTATGGGATATTAAATAAAGCAACAGTCAACCAACAAAATGGAAGTACGAATGAGGCGTATGTGGTGCAAAATGGCAGCAATAATTTAGCGACCTTTTTGCAAAATGGTTCAGATAACCTCATCAACCTGTCACAGCAAGGGAATAATAACCACGCTGAAGTATTCCAGCAGGGCGATGCCAACATAGCCAATATTTCACAGATAGGTGAACAGGCATTTAAAGTCACGCAAATCGGTAACGATCTTGTGGTCAATGTCTCGTTTTCTAAACAATAACAATATCTAGGAGAAACCCAGTGAAATTAAATAAATCTCTGGTTACATGTGCTGTCGCAATGGCGTTGAGTTCAACAACGGTGCTGGCAAGCAGCAAAGATTTAAGTGAGTCCGTCCATACTAAAAATAAAGTACAAGTAGTCGGTAACTCAATGGTAATCAATCAAACTTCAGGAACAGGTGTGACCTGGGGGAATGATTTAAGAGCGTTGCAAGATGGTGACTTACATCAGCTTGAAATAACCACAACAGGTGAAGCTAATAGCACTGAAACAGTGCAAGTAGGGCAAAGTAATTTGCTTCTTTTAACCACCACAGGCAATGAAAATAGCCAGGTTTACACTCAAAATGGCGAGATGAATGGTGCGTTAACTGAGCTAACTGGTAATGGCAATGAAATTGCTGTGACTCAGTCTGGTGCAGGCTTTTTAGGCGCTAACAATGAAGCGATTAATGTTATCACCGGCGATAACAATGAGATTACCGTTGAGCAATCTGATGGTGGGCATTGGGCTTATAACAAAGACATGCAAGGAAATAGCAATGCTGTTTCTGTATCTCAAGCGGGTGCGTGGAGTGAAATGCACTTAGACAAAGTGCAAGGTGATGCAAACAGTATCGACGTTGTTCAAGATGGCCTTTGGAATACCTTAAAAGTAAATGAGTTAATCGGTGATGCGAATGAGCTCAATGTTGAGCAAGTAGGTGATATCCAAGTGGCGACTATTGGTTTAATCAATGGTTCAGACAATGATATTTCGATTGATCAGCAAGGTGGTAGTAACGCAGTTACTGTGGCCGCTGTAGAAGGAAACGATAACACGTTAATGCTTGATCAACGTGGCGATGACAATGAAATTGTCAGCGATGTGTTCACAGGCTCAGACAATGAAGTCGCCATTAACCAGCAAGGCGATGAAAATAAAGCGTCAGCTGATGTGATTGGCAGTGATAATGATTTCAAAGTAACGCAATTGGGCAATAGCAATGAATCATACATGGGCGCATTAGGCGACAATAATGATTTCACTTTGATACAACTTGGTAATGACAACAGCAGCCATATTGCGAACTTTAATGCTGCAGATAGCAATGTCACTGTGTCACAAACAGGTGATTCGAATGCGAGTCTTGTACAGTCATCGTATCCTAATGTGTCACTGACCAGCTTTAATAATGAAGTGATGGTGTCACAAATGGGTAATGAAAATGACTCAACGGTTACGTTCAGCAGTATTTTAGACAGTAACAATAGTAATGTAGATATTGCACAAAACGGTGACTTAAACTCACTAGACATGATGATTGAAGGCAGTGGCCACAATATTGATATTGCGCAAACGGGCAATTACAACATGATTGGCGGTCTAGGTGGCGATGCACTTTTGGTTGGTGGTGGTGATATCACACTAAGCATCAATCAAATGGGTGATGGCAACTTAGTTGAAGGTTCAATTATTAGTGCCTCAGGTAACATTTCAATCACACAAGTAGGTGATTACAACAGCGCAACGATTGTTCAACAATAATTGTGTAGGAGGGGCCTTGATTGGCCCCACTTTTATGAACCGATATCACTCTATCCCATTGTTACTAATGTGCGTTTTCTTACTGTGCACGACGAAACCTGTCTATGGCGAAATAGAAATCAGTGGCTTGTTACTCGATCGTACAATCAGTCGCTCAGGTCATGAATTTTATAATAAATTCAGCTTATTATGGCAGGACATGCCCAACACAGTAGGCACCAACGTAGTGATAAAAGAAACCGTAGTACCACGGGCAGGCACCCGCCTCGTGGTTGAGATGAACAACACCATTATTTATGGCACGTACATGGGCCGACGCATTGAGCCGGTTGAAGATAAAGTAGAACAAGCAATTTACACCACGATTGATGCGATAGCTCGTTCGCAATTTATCGAACAAAGTGAAGATTTAGCCAGTAGTGGATGGTAGTAATGACAAGATCAAAAAAAATAATAATAAGTGCAGTGATGATGTTATCTGTCTCACATGCCTTCGCCAGTGAATTAGTGTACACCCCAATCAATCCAAGTTTTGGCGGCAGTCCTTTAAATGGCTCGATGTTGCTCAATAAAGCGCAATCGCAAAACAAGCACAAAGCGCCAATTAATGAAAAAAGCTATGCCGAAAAATTCCAAGACTCGTTAGAGCGAGCTTATATCAATCGCATGGTACGCGAGATTACTGATCTGGCATTTGGTGAAGGGGTTGATGACAGCATTTTTAATCAAGACTCTATTTTTATGAGTGGAGATTATGAAATTCAAGTGCTGACTAGTGGGGTGGATACAATCACCGTGCAAATAACCAATACAGTGACCGGTGAAGTGGTGATAGTTGAAGTACCGAGGTTTGGCGGATGATGAAACAGTCTTTTTTATTGGCCTTAGTGGTCATTTTATCCGGTTGTTCGGTCGTGAATAAAACGTTGCCACCGGATCTTGAAATTGCACAAGCGCTTGAGCAAACCGATACATTTAATGAGCTTAAAAACTTACCCACTCCCGCGGGAAGTGTGGCGGTGTCAGTTTATTCGTTTCGTGATCAAACTGGGCAATACAAACCCCAAGCGAATGTCAGCTCGTTTTCAACAGCGGTGACACAAGGGGCAAACTCCATTTTAGTGCAAGCACTGCATGAGTCTGATTGGTTTACACCTGTTGAACGCGAAGGACTACAAAATATTCTTACAGAACGTAAAATTGTCCGAGCATCACTTAAAGACAAAGAAGAAGAAACAACACAATTACCTCCATTAACCACTGCAAAAATTATTCTTGAAGGTGGCATTATTAGCTATGATTCGAATGTTAAAACAGGTGGCTTAGGGATGGAGTATTTTGGTATTGGTGCTTCAGAGCTGTACCGCGAAGATGTGATTTCAATTTACTTACGTGCGGTGGATGTACGTACCGGGCAAATTTTATTATCGGTCGCGACCACTAAAAAAGTCTTGAGCCAAGAAATTCGCGCGGGCTTTTTCCGTTATGTCAGTTATAAACGTTTGGCAGAAGCAGAGGCGGGCTACAGTGAAAACGAGCCGATGCATATTTGTGTCAAACAAGCGATAGAAAAAGCGTTATCGACTTTGGTTGTCAAAGGGATTGATAAAGGAATTTGGACCACACAAGAACAAAATAGACGTGCGCTTGAGCAAGTAAAAGCAAAACAAGCTGCGGCACTCAAACAGCAGCAAATGCTAAAAGCACAGCACATGGCCACAGTGTCTCAGCAAGCCGTGACGCAATTGAGCTTTGCGGTGCAATTTAGAACGGGCACGGCACAAGTAGAATCAGTGTATGTCGATCAACTCAATAGCATCATAGACTTACTCAATAGTGATTCACGATTAAGTGTTCAGCTTTATGGTTATGCGGATCAACGCGGCCACAGTGACGATAACAGTGCGCTTTCACTCAGTCGCTCAAAAAATATTGCACAATATATGCTGCAAAACGGCATTGCCATGGAGCGGATCGCAATTGCCGGATTAGGTGAGGAGCAGGCAATGTTTCAGTCTGATGATCCAGAAGGATTGTTTTTCGATCGCCGTGTGATAATAAAAGTGAATGATCACTTACAAAAAAAGAGTCTCTAATAAGAGACTCTTTTTTTGTCGTTAAGGATTGATATGGCTAGCTGGTGCGCCATGTTGCAGGGCACAAGGTAAAAACTTTTGCGCCCAATTGACTAGCTCAATACGGTTGCGGGCATTGGTTTTTCTGAATGCACTGTAAAGGTGGGTTTTGACTGTGTGGTCGCTGATGTGCAGTTTCTCGGCGACATCTTTGTTTTTTGCACCTTGTGAGATGAGATGAATTATAGTGCGCTCTCGCTTGGTCAGTTTTTCAAGTGAGTCATTACTTTGCTCTGAGGCTGCATATTTAGGTTGCTGGGCGAGTAAGTTACCAAAGGCTTTACAGATAGAGCTGCGTTTAAACCATAATTCATCATTTAAAATTTTACTGATCCCTTTTAATAGAATGTCGGGGGTATCATTATGGTAAAAGACGCCTTTGACGTTTGCCATCAGTAGTAATTGCTCAGAAATTTCCTCATGCTTTGCATTGTAAATAATCACGCGATGATCTCTGGCGAGCAGCATTAAATGGGCCGGTAACATATCATTCCATGGTGTATCCCGAGCACAAATTAAGTAAAGGTTGTCTTGTTTTGCCTCATTTAATTCAGGTAGGTTGGTGTCGACTTTGACATTACAACACATTGTTTCTAGCACTTTCAGTAGCACATTGATCGTATTGGATTCTTGATAATGCGATGAGACTTGCAGATATACATTTGACTCTAGCCAATTCACTTATAACTTCCTTTTATAGATTGTTGAAAGCGGACAGTCAGCGTATTTAAATTAGAAACTAATGTAAAATAATAAGCTAGATTTTTATGCTATATAAAAGGGGGGAAAAATCACATCGCGTTATAGATAGAGTAATTTATCTATATGATAACGCTGTCAATTTTTTGGAACGTTACGGATTAGAGAAAACCTAACCTTGGGGCAAAGGTTAGGTTTTTTGAGTTGCTTTAAGATGGGTTAAGCAATTTGTTTTTCGGCTAGGTTGAGCTCCATCGTCGCCTTTAGTAAACGATAAAGATTAATCGATGCATCAATCTCTTCTTTACGGTTAGTTAAGCTTTCAATATTTAAACCCAACGGCACATCTAAGTGGGCACAACTACGCAAAATCTGGTTTAAATTTTCACGGCAAATACGAATTGATTCATTAAGTGAATCCTCGGCATCCAATATGCGCCATTTTGTCGCTTCAGGGACTGCAATGCCTAGCCACTGCATAAATTGTAGGGTTTTTTCACCACCGCAAGGGGTAAAAGTTAAAATCACACGGTTAGGTTTAATACCTTCTTGGCGGCATGTACGGGCATAACTGGTAATTAAATCAATGGTTGCTTGTGCATCATAAACAGCTTGCGAAATAAAGAAGCGGCAGCCTTGCTGTGTTTTTTCGATCAGGCGCGTATGCTCGTTGCGTTTTGAGGCATGACGCTCAGCAATCGTCACGCCACCTAAGAAGAAATCTTGCTCGCTGTCCGCCAATGTTTGGTAAGCATCAGGCAAGCTCAACTTGATGTCGCCTTCTGATGAAGGGCTGCCGACTAAGACTAAATTTTTCAGATTGAATTCTTGCTTGGTTTCGTTAAGCCAGGCTTTGAATTGTGTGACACCACGCTGTGCGACACTTTTATAGGTGATCACATCTAATTCAGACAATTTGCTCAGCAGTTGGCTGTATACGCGAGGGTCGACCGTTTGCTTAAATGGGAAAGGGCGCGGGGCGCTGATACGGCTACTTTCATCTTGAATGTCATAAATCACCACACCATCATATTCAATTTCATGTAGACGGCTAAGTAGTTTATTGGCAATTGTTTCTAATTGCGCATTATCGGTATCAATTTTTGGTGGCGTAGTACCTATGAGGTAAACACCTTGATTTGCATCTTCAATTTTCTCTTGTAGCGATAATGCCATGACCCTGCCCTAACGAAATTCAATCTATGGCAACTAATATAGCAGCCATTTAGACGTCTAGATAGATTTTTTTAGTGAAAGTTTTTCATTGAAGTTGAATTAAATTCATGTTGAGAGGAGGTATCGCCAGTCAAATGACACATCTATTTACAAACTTTCATCGTAATCAGTCGCGTAATAATCGATGCTTGAGCATAATAGGCCGCGATATAACAAAAAACACTTAAGGGATCACCATGAAATTTAAACTTTTAGCGACCAGCTTGGCAGTGTCTGCCATTTTATCGGGTTGTGTTGTCCACGTAGATGCAGGAAATAAACGCAACAACGATACTTCAGGTCAATCTACATACGCTGTTGAGCAAACAAGCCACAAAAAAATGGCCAACAATAGTCGCGATAAAGTGTTTTCGCAAAACTATGTATTAGAAGAGTTGCCAAATGGCTTGCGCGTGATGATTGTTAAAACCGATTACCCTGATGTTGTATCGCTGCAAATACCGGTTTCAGTCGGATCACGCAATGAAGTTGAAGCGGGCAAAACTGGCTTTGCTCACTTTTTTGAACATATGATGTTTAAAGGCTCTGAAAAATACCCGCAAGATGTGTACTCAGATATTTTGAAAAATTCAGGGGTGGATAACCGCGCTTACACCACCAATGATTACACTAATTATCACCTTAACTTCTCAAAAGAGCATTTAAATAAAGTACTCGAAATTGAAGCGGATATTTTCCAAAACTTATCGTATAGCGAAGAGCAATTTCGTACTGAAGCTTTGACTGTAAAAGGCGAATATTTAAAAAATAATGCCAGCCCAATTCGTAAGTTACTCTCTGCAGTTAGAAACGAAGCGTTTGAAAAGCATACCTATAAGCACACTACCATGGGCTTTTTTGAAGATATTGAAGCCATGCCAGATCAAATGGCGTATGGACAAGAGTTCTTTGAAAAGTTTTATAAGCCTGAATATGTATCGTTAGTGATTGTAGGTGATGTCGACCCACAAGAAACCATGAAAATGGTGAAGAAACACTGGGGTAACTGGCAAAAAGGCGATTTCGTCGCTGATATTCCGGTTGAGCCAAAACAGCAAGCAGCTAAATACATCCATGAGAAAAATGATGGCTTACCAGGTCACTGGTTATTAGTGTCGTATAAAGGCACAGCGTGGCAACCTAAGCAAAAAGACCGCGCTGCACTTGATTTAATCTCTCAGCTTTATTTCTCAAATAACTCAGCACTGTATCAAGAGTTAGTAGTGGATAAACAAATTGCTAGCCAAATGTTTACTTACAACGCCGAAACCAAAGATCCAGGTTTGTTGCATGTATTTGTAAAAGTTGAAAAAGAACAAGATTTAGCCGTCGTGCGTGATGCGATTAATCAAACTTATGCCCAAGCGCGCACTGAGCTAGTGGATGCCGATAAACTGGCCAGCTTAAAATCAAACTTAAAATACAGCTTTGTTGGTGGCCTTGATTCATCAGAAGCCATTGCTTCAACGCTTGCATCGTATATGCACTTTGAACGTGATCCAGAAGTCATTAATGACCTGTATGCAAGTGCTGATGCAATCACAGCGCAAGATATAAAAGACATTGCGAATCAGTACTTTGTTGATGAAGCGCGCACCACTGTGACCATGTCTGATTTAGCGAGCATCAAAGGGTTTGAACAAGAAGTCAGCCTGAATGCCTTGGTCGCAAAAATCAACAATAAACCAACTGAAGTGGCGTTTAATGTGCTTGATAAAAGTAATGATTCACCGCTGGTGGATGTAAACTTTTTATTCTATACCGGCGCTGCGGCTGATCCTGTGGGTAAAAAAGGCTTAGCCGCATTAACCGCGAGTTTGTTAGCACAAGGTGGTTCAGAAAGTCGCTCTTATAACGACATTAAAAAAGCCATGTATCCGATAGCTGGTAGCTTTGGTGCGCAACTTGATAAAGAAATGCTTTCATTTCGCGGTCGTGTCCATAAAGACAATGCTGCAGCTTGGTACGCATTAGTCAGCGATCAGTTACTTAATCCTGGTTTTCGTGAAGATGATTTTAAGCGTTTGAAAAAAGAACAAATTGACGGTTTAAAATCAGGTTTAAAAGCCTCTAACGATGAAGAGCTCGGTAAAGAAGTGCTTTATCATAAATTGTATCAAGGCCATGCGTATGAAAGTTATAACTATGGTGACTTGTCTGATTTAGAGTCGATCACTCTTGATGATGTAAAAGCCTTTTACCGTAGCGAGTTTACACAAGCGAAACTGAACTTAGGGATTACAGGTGCATTACCTAGCAAAGTAAAAAGCAAAATGCTGCAAGACTTATCTACTTTACCAAAAGGTGATGAGCAGCGTTTAACCATCGCTGACGCACCTAAACTAGTTGGCCGCCATGCAACAATTATTGAAAAAACTGCGAAGTCGACCGCTGTGTCGTTTGGTTTCCCGATTGAGACTATTCGCAGCGATAAAGATTGGGCGGCACTTTGGTTAGTGCGTTCGTATTTTGGTGAGCACAGAAGTTCAAACAGTTTCTTATATGAGCGAATTCGCCAAGTGCGCGGCATGAATTATGGTGATTATTCTTACATCGAATACTTCCCACGTGGTAGCTTCCAAACCAAGCCGGATGCAAACTTAGGCCGCTCTGAGCAAATCTTCCAAGTATGGTTACGCCCACTGCGTTCTAATAACGATGCGCATTTTGCTACCCGTACTGCAATGTTTGAACTTGATAAATTAATCAAAGACGGCATGAGTGAAGAGAACTTTGCTGCAACCCGTAATTTCTTAGTTAACTTTGTGCCACAGTTAGTGGCAAGCCAAGATCGTCAACTCGGTTATGCCCTCGATAGCCAGTTCTATCAAACGGATGAGTTTGTAAGTTATGTGCGTAAGCAACTAGCGAGCCTCACAGTGGATGATGTAAACCGCGTTATTCGTGACAACTTACAAACCGATAATATTCAGTTTGTATTTGTAACCGGTGATGGTAAAGACATGGCAAAACGTTTAACCACTGAGCAAGTGTCTCCGCTTAAATATAATTCAGATAAACCAGCAGCGCTTATTAATGAAGATAAAATCATTGAAAGCTACCCGCTCAAACTGAATAAAAAACACGTTGAAGTACTCGATATTGAAAACGTGTTTTTATAATTAAGCAATAAACGAGCTTAACAATAAAAGCCCGCGTATATCGCGGGCTTTTTTATTTTCGGTGGAGTAGATAGATGGCGAATGTTGTTTACTGCTTTGTTGTGGCGGGGTTATTGATTAACATAGCGCTTTTATATTTAACAATGAATTTATCATGCTTTATTTAATCGTTGTCACAGTGCTTTGGGCGTTTTCGTTTAGCCTAATTGGCGTGTATTTGGCAGGGCAAGTCGACCCGTGGTTTTCGGTGCTGATGCGAGTAGGGCTTGCTGCTTTAGTTTTTTTACCTTTTTTGCGCTTGGGCGAATTGAGTAAAGTCTTTGTTACGCAGTTGATGGCGATTGGTGCGGTGCAATTGGGCTTGATGTACGGTTTTTATTACCATTCCTTTTTGTATTTAAGTGTACCTGAGGTACTGCTGTTTACTGTGATGACACCTGTTTATATTACGTTGATTAATGATGTCCTTGAGCGCCAATTTCATCTGCATTTTTTAGTGTCGGCGTTATTGGCTGTGTTAGGTGCGGTGGCAATCCGGTATCAAAGTATCGACGCTGGTTTTATCACTGGGTTTTTATTGGTGCAAGGCGCTAATGTGTGTTTTGCCATGGGTCAGGTGAGCTATAAGCGAGTGATGAATCAACAAAACCAACGGCACTCTCAGCCAATCAAACAACATCAAATTTTTGGCTGGTTTTTTGTTGGTGCTTTTGTTGTTGCACTTTTAAGTTATGCACTCTTTGGCAACCCCTCACAATTGCCGCAGACTTCAATACAATGGGGCGTGCTGGTTTACTTAGGAGTGATTGCTTCTGGGCTTGGGTTCTTCGCGTGGAATAAAGGCGCGACCCTTGTTGATGTCGGGACATTAGCAGTCATGAACAATGTGCTGATCCCGGCAGGGATAGTGGTCAATTTAATGATTTGGAATCGCGATGCGGATTTAGTGCGTTTGGCAGTGGGTGGGGCAATGATTGCTCTGGCATTTGGGGTGAACCAGTATCAACAATCGCGATTAAAGCAGGACTGAGTTTAATAGCTGTGCTGGTTTTTGAAGTCATTTTGATTCAAAAAAAACTGATTTTCAAGATGTAATAATTAGTAATATCAATGTACTAACTGGTTATATATGATTGAGTTTTAACTAGGAACAGACATTATGGAAATCAATATAAATAATAACAGCACGACATTTCAGCTTCATCCTACGTTTCCTGTCAAGGGCGAAAAAACAGTATGGCAAACGCTGCAAAATGGCAAAGCTGTTGATAGCTTAATGGTGACATTTGATAATCACAATTCAGCAATTAACTTTGCTCAAGAAGCAACGTTAATACTTGAAATGGCTGTTGAGGGATGGTCGTTTTTTGGTAACGGAATAGAGTACTGCCAAGCAATTGATAACTGTAATTACAACTTGCGCTCGTATGTCTCTTCAGACAATAAAACCTTAGTACTGAAGATTGCCAATGTGGGTCAAACCCAGCAGTTTATTAATGCACAAAACCCTGACTTACCGATCCCTTTAGATCAAGTGGTGGCGGTTAACCTTGCAACTGCGACACCTTCAGATGCTGACCTGGCTATTTCTTTTCGTTATGTTGTGCAATTTGCTGATCCTAATACAGCAGAGGCACAAATCTTTATGTCACAAGATCCGGGTGTGATTATTAGACGACCTCCAGTCGAAAGGTAATCCACTCTTATTGCAGGCAAAAACTGCCTGCTTTATTGCTAAAAATAGTAAATTTACACAGCGGTTGATACCAAGGAAACTGAAACCATTCAATGGGATAACCTGCTTGTAAAGATTCTTCAAAGCTTACTAAGGCAGACTCAAATTGTTTTGCTTGAGTATTCACAAGTGTCGCGGTGTAAAAGTAAAATTGTTTGTTCTCGTTGTTTACAACAACAGAGCTCAATGTTTTAAGCGCATTCATATGGTCACCGACTTGACTGTAAGCTTGCGCTTTTTCTAATAACTCTTGCGCACTCGGCTTTGCAATGACTTTGTTGATTATTTGCTGGTAATAATCGTGCGCTTGTTGTGTTTGAGCGTTCACATTTAATAAGTCAGCATAATTTAAGATGATGCCGGTATTCTCAGTCGCGAGTTCGAGTGCTTTTTGGGCGTAATAAAGCGCTTTTTCTGGCTGTTGGTCAAGCCATAAAGCGAGGCTTAAGTTACTGTAATCAATCGGTGTTTGTGAGCTATCAATAAAAGATAAATAATGTTGGATGCTTTTTTTATACTCACCTTGTCCCATATATATATCCGCTAATAACTGATTGGCAAATAAGTCATCAGGTAGCGCATTAACGATACGTAAAGTCTCGTTTAGCGCTTGTTCAAAATCGCTTTCGATATAGTACAAATAAGCCAATGATTTCCTAAGTGCTAAGTTCGGAGTGAGCTCAAGAGATTTTAAATAGTATTGCTTTGTTTCTTTAAATTGATTTTGAGCGTAGTGCCATCTCCCGAGCAAGCTGTAATAATGGCTAGGGTTTTTAGGTTTTAATAACTCGATGACATTACGAGCTTTTTCCCATTCTTGCTGGGCTTGATACAGGCTGAATAAATCAAGGTGATAGCTTTCACTTTGTTTGTATTGACTTGGTGAGCTGGCTAACAGTGCTTCCATTTGGGTTAAATGCTCAGGGTTTTTATCAATGTGATAGGTATTGAGGGCAAGCTCTCGGTATAAACTATACGCACTATAAATTTTGTTGTTTTGTTTCAATAATGTATAGAGTTGATCTAATGAATTTTTGTCTGATGTATTATTTAAATCACCATTTAAAAAAGCTTGTTTAATGGATAAATATTGTTGGTAGTTTTGTTCATCGCCATCGTTTAGCTGAGTGCTAATATCGTGGCCGCCTGTAATTTGTTCAAGCAAGGTTTGACTAAACGTATATAAATGAGTGTAGTTTTCGACATTAAGCCTCCCTGATTTTTCATTGTGTACATACCAAGATGGAGCGCGGTAAGATTGCAATTTAACTTGGCAAAAGATCTTCTCACAACGAATGGTGGGGCGGATAATGACGGATGCGCCTAATTCTTTACCAGCAATCGCCAACTGTTCACTGTGACTTTTAGCGGTCATTTGGTCGATTAATCGTGCATCGGTTTCTGGCAGTAACTTGAACTGGTCATTCTGGATAAAGTACTGGCTAAGGGCATCATCGATTGTCAGCGTGAAATTGGTTTTGACTGTATTGAGTGCGGTTGAGGGTAATAATAAGACCGTCTCTTTCTCTTTTGGGGTTATCAACCAGTACCCAAGTGTTGCACTGACTAACATAAGGCTAAGTACAGCAGCAAATAACTTGAACATTGACTTGGACTGGTTGGCAGCAGGTAAGACTTTGGTGATAGCTAATGTATCATCAGTCGCCATATCGTAATGTTGTTCTATAAAACGCAATCGCGTTAGCACATCTTCACTATTTTCAGGGCGTTGCTTTTTATCCACTTCGACTAATTGATTGAGTAGCTGTGCGAGTGCCTCAGGCAATAGCGGGAGCAAGCTTTGTGCATCGAGCTTGGGGTGTTTAAACATGTTGTCAACCAGGCTACTTTGTTTGCTTACAAAGGGATGACGCTGATAAAACATATCAAAGGCGAGTAATCCTAAACAAAATAAGTCACTGTGTTGATCGAGCGCTTGCCCATTTAGGTGCTCAGGAGAGGCCGTTAGCACAGAGCCATAATTGATGCTTCTGGGTTGTGGGTTGTGTTCGCTAATACTGATCCCAAAATCGACTAACTTGACGTCATTGTCTTGGTTAACAATGATATTGCTACTTTTTAGATCGCAATGAAACACACCTCGTTGATGAGCGTGAACTAACGCTTGGCATATTTGCGTTACAATATTGAGTTTTTGTTTTTCAGTTAATACCGCTGTTTTTAGGTGCTGTTTCAGCGTCGGGCCTTCGACTAGCTCCATGATGATCAGAGTATGTGCTAAGTGCTCTAATACATCGTAAACTTGTACTATGTTAGGGTGATTCAGTGCGGCTAAATTTTTGGCTTCTAATTGACTATTGGGGTGATCGCTCAGTGAGCATATTTTAATTGCGATAGGGCGATTGAGACGAGGATCGTGACCCAAGTAGACTTCACCCATGCCGCCTTTGCCAATTGGCTCGCTAATGGTGTATCCCTTTGTGGCTAAAAACTCCGCTAACCCATCAATCACAAAATGATCCTTTTCACTCTCGCTATCGTCAGTGCCAATTATGGCTCTTTTTGGTTTTAGTTAATATACCAAGCAAAAAACGTGCGATGTAATTATAACGCTGGGCTAATTTATACCATTTGTCCGTGTTGAAGCAAAGGCATTTCCCTGTTGGTATGGGAGTAATTAGCCAGTATTGACTCTTAATTAGCTATTTGATGTAGCTGGTTTTTATTGTTAAATTTGAATTTAAACAATAACCCAATCACCAAACACAGTGGCACAATCGACACACTATTCAATGTTTGAAAACCAACGGTACTTTCAAGCCAGCCCGCACCTAATGCAGACACCGTGACCATGCTAAATACTAAAAATTCATTGGCAGCTTGGCTTTTGGCTTTTTCGCTTGCTTGGTAGGTTTGTGACACCATTTGAGTGGCTGCAATAAACATAAAATTCCAACCGACACCGAGCGCAAATAAAGCCAGTAAAAAATGATGATGTGTGACACCCAGTAAATTGATGCCGATACACAGTAACATCAATGCAGAGCCCAAAAGCATAGTGTGTATTTGCCCTATTTTTTCAATCAGTTTACCGGTGAAAAAAGAGGGTAAAAACATGCCTAAGACATGCCATTCAATGACTAAGGCTGATTGGGCTAAATCAAAGCCATGGCGATGCATCGCAAGTGGCGTGGCCGTCATCAGCAAGTTCATTAAGGTGTATGACACCATGGCCACAAACGCGGCGATAATAAACGATTCTTGAGCCATTATTTGTTTGAGTGGGCGAGCGGGTCCTGAGTCTTGTGTGTTATGTGGCGAGTGAAAACGGATAAACTGTAGCAGCACAATGGCCAGAGAATACAGCGCCGCTAAGGCCAAAAATGTTGCACTGTAGTTGATAGAATCAACATGGTGGTCAACCCAAATCGCTAAATTAGGGCCTATAACAGCAGCAACCACGCCACTGGCCATAATCAGCGAAATGGCTTGACTGGGTTTGTCGGGGCAGGCCTCGATAGCAGCAAAACGATAGAGAGTGGCAAAACCAATGCCGATGCCAATGAACCCTGTTGCAATACAAAATAACAAAAATGACTGTTGCTCAAGGGCGTACCAGCCAAGGAGTGCTCCGCTGATCCCGATACAGTTGCCGGTCGTAAAACCAAGTTTTCGCCCTGTTTTAGCCATTAATAATGACGCAGGAATGGTGGCGAGTAATAGGCCTAAGCATTGTGTGGCAACTGGTAGTGTAATCCAAGTCACGCTGGGGCTAATTTTTTGACCTATTAATGCCGTAATGGCCACTAACATAATGTTACCGGTAACAATTAGGCCTTGGCATAAAGCTAAAATAATAACGTGGCGGTTCACAGTGTTCCTTAAAAAGTTGTTTTGCAGGCTTAAAACTGTTGGTTATAAGGCATAACGACAGGGCGTAATGAAGCTAGACACTTTAATCAATATTTGGGCTAAACTAAAGCCCATTTTATTTACAGGTAAATGGTTGAATGAGACACCAAATTTGGCAGCAATTAAAAGTAGAAGCAACAGAGCTGGTAAAAAAAGAGCCGCTGTTAGCCAGTCACGTCTATTCGTGTATTTTAAATCATGAGTGTTTAGGCTCTGCACTGAGCTTTATTGTTGCAAACAAATTGTCTGATGCGGTTGTGTCTGCATTTACCTTTCGAGAATTATTTGATCAAGCGTTTGTTGATTGTGACCGAATGCTGACGCATGTGTCTCACGATATTAAAGCGGTAAAAGATCGCGATCCTGCTGCGGATAGTTATTTAACAGTGTTATTGAATCTAAAAGGGTTTCAGTCGATTCAAGTGCATCGTTTAGCGCATTGTTTATGGCGACAAGATCGTAAAGAGTTAGCTCGATTTATTCAAAGCCGTAATTCTGAAGTGTTTGGGGTCGATATTCATCCAGCTTGTAAAATTGGTCATGGCATTATGTTTGACCATGCCACAGGTATCGTCATTGGTGAAACCGCCGTGATTGAAGATAACGTGTCTATTTTGCAAGGGGTGACCTTAGGCGGTACGGGTAACGAGCAAGGAGACCGTCATCCTAAAATCCGTGAAGGTGTGATGATAGGTGCTGGGGCGAAAGTGCTTGGTAACATTGAAGTGGCAGAAGGCGCGCGAATTGGAGCGGGCTCAGTGGTTTTAAGCCCTGTAAAAGCGCACACCACTGTAGTGGGAGTGCCTGCAAAAGTCGTGGGTAAGCCTTGTAATCGTCCAGCTGAAACCATGGATCAAAATGTATTAGCCTTGGCGGATGATTCGTTGACCAGTGCATGGTTGTGATGTTTTTTATATAATCGTATTTTTTGAGAGGTCAGAATTGTCTGGCCTTTTTTATTGTTAGTTTTTAAAAGTGAACACGATGCGTTTAGCCGCCAAAAAAATCGCTCAGCTAGCCTTGTTATTTGTAATCTTGCTAACTGTGTTTGTTGTGTACCAGATCCATTATTTGTATCAGTTTAAAATCGCAGATATGGACGATAAAGTACGTGAAATATCGGGGATCGAGTTTGATAAACAACAGCGTTTATGGGCCATTAACGATGGCGGTGGTGGGCCATTTTTACATCAGGTGGATGTCAGTGGGCAAGTCACACGCTCAGTCAAAATAACCAACGCCAAAAACCTTGATTGGGAAGATATGACACAAAACGATTTTGGTCATTTCTTTATTGGTGATTTTGGCAACAATGATCAAAAACGCGAATGGTTAACCATTTATAAAATTGAAAACCCAATTGATATTAAAGGTGAGACAACAGAAGCTGAGATCATTAAATTTAACTATCCCACGTTTAGTGATACGAGTGAAAAAAGTGCACAAGGTATTCATGATTTAGAAGCGTTTGTATCGTTTAATCGTTCGCTTTACCTGTTTACAAAAAATCGGACATCCCCTTTTGATGGCCAAACTCATATCTTTAAAATTGGCGATCACGCCAGTAATTTTGCCGCCGAATATATTAGCTCTTTTACCACTTGCACAGATGTAAAGGTATTATGTTGGGTCACATCGGCTGCTCTTAGTCCTGACCGTAGTAAGCTTGTTTTGCTCGATTCAGAGCGCTTATGGTTATTCGAAAATTGGTCAGAAGATGATTTTTTTAGTGGAGACGTGTCGCAGATTGATTTAGGGATCGTGACGCAAAAAGAATCTGTGACCTTTTATGATAATCAGACCCTGATCTTTACAGATGAAAACTTTAAGGGCATGGGAGGAAATGCGTATAAAATAAATCTAGATGAGGTTCCAATAAAAAAACGATTTAAATCAGCTCAGTAAAAAGTTGTACCTTAAAGTAAAACTATGTTTACAAAATGTAACTTTTTCGTTTTTCGGAATTATTCAGTGTATTGATAACAAAAAATTAACTGTTATTGTGTTCCCAGTTTATTAACAACTTAAAATAATACGGGAACTATTATGATGAAAAAAACGATGATGAGCTTAGCTATATTAGCTTCGCTTAATGTATATGCTGAGCAAGCACTGTTTAATGTGACAGCTAGTCATGCCCCTTTGACTATCAATGAATTTGCGAAAAGCCAATCAATACTGAGCAGCGCGCAGTTTAACCTCAGTGCTGAAACAGCAAGTTTAACCATTCCTCTTGATGGGATGGAGATTGAGTTTACTAAGCAGCAGGCGCAGCAAAGTGCCAGCGGTAACTTGATTTGGCAAGGGGTGAATGAACAAGGCGAACATGCAACTTTAGTACAAAGCAATGCAGGAGTGACTGGCACAGTTCAATTTGGAAATCGCCTGTTTAAAATTCAACCGACTGATAATAATAGCCATTTAATCACTGAGATTGATCAATCCAACACCCCACAAGAGCATCCACAGGGATTTAATGAAAATGCACCTAGCCATCTTGAAGATTTAAATTTTAATCAAATCTTAAACAACAGCGAACTAGCTGCGGCAGCAGCTGTTGCTGATATTAAACTTTTGGTTGTGTACACGGCCACCGCTCAATCTAAAGTTGCAGATATCAATAGCTTAATTGATTTAGCGATTACAGAAACCAATGCAGGTTATGGTAACTCAGGGATTAATGCAAAAGTAACATTGGCGCATAAAGCGAAAGTCAATTATACCGAAGCGCCTAATTCAAGTACGGATTTAGCCCGTTTAGCAGCCAAAAACGATGGTTATATGGACGAAGTGCACAGCCTACGTGACCAATACGCTGCTGATGTTGTGGTACTTGTCCACGATACAAATGGCTATTGTGGTGAAGCTGATGCGATTGGCGCCAATGCGGATTCTGCGTTTGTGATTGTCGATTATGATTGTGCAACAGGTTATTACTCGTTTGGGCATGAAATTGGCCACCTTCAAGGGGCACGTCATAATCCAGAAAATGATCCCACTACCACACCTTACGCGTACGGGCATGGCTATCAAGATCCGCAATCGCGTTGGCGCTCAGTGATGGCATATAACTGTACCTCAGGCTGTACACGAATCAATTATTGGTCAAACCCAAACAAAACCTATAACGGAGATGTAATGGGAACCACAGCACGAAACGATAATGCTCGGGTATTAAACTTAACTTCACCTGCTATGGCTAATTTCAGAACGGGTGTTATTTTACCGCCTGAAGTCATTGTTATGGACAATGATCAAGCACAAACAGTTTCTGGGGCAAAAGACAGTCAGACTTTTTATAGCTTCAGCGTGCCAAGCGGTGCGAGCAATATCAGTATTGCCACTTCGGGTGGCACGGGCGATGCCGATCTTTATGTTAAGTTAGGCAGTAAAGCTGGCACTAATAATTGGGATTGTCGCCCATTTAAATCAGGTAATACAGAAAGCTGCTCTTTAACGCAAAGTGGTGAGTACTCTGTGATGCTATCTGCCTATAGCACGTACAATAATGTGCGCTTAATTGGCAGTTATCAATTGGGTGGGGTGACGTTACCCATCGTCGTTAACGAGTCAAATATCAGCCTAGCAAAGGGAGCATGGCAATATTTTTCGGTGGATGCACCGGCAAATGCGACTAATGTGAGTGTGACCATTTCAGGTGGGACAGGGGATGCAGATTTATATGTTCGTAAAGGCTCGCAGCCCACTTTACAGAATTACACCTGTCGCCCTTGGCGTGAGGGTAATTCAGAGTCGTGCTCAGAAAATAATACAGTCGCAACAACTTGGCATGTCGGTGTTTACGGCTACGCTGCAGTGACTGGTTTAAACCTAGAAATCAATGTTCAGTAATTAACATTCAGTAATCTAGCGACATTAAAAAAGCCACCTTATGAAAATAGGGTGGCTTTTTATTTTCTTGACTCTAAATGAGCTATAAAGAACTGAGACGAGTTTTAGTTCAGTTCAATCCAGGCCATATTCCAATATAAGCCCACGCCCGGTTCATATTGATTTGAGCCTTCTGACCACTGTACGCAGTAACCATTATATGGCCAAGGTTTACACTGATACACTTTACCATTTTTAGGTTGAAAGACCGTTGTTCCTGCTTTGTAGCTGCTTAGGCCTTCAGGGAAAGTGTAATCAGCATCTGTTGTTGGAGGTTCTACAGGATCAACCGGATCACCTCCGTCTGTAGGGGTTACAAGATTAAGGTGGAATGTTGCTTGATCTGTGGTGCCATTTTCAGTGAGGTAGCTGATCACTAAATTGTAGTGGCCAGCTTCTGCTTCTGGGTATGACATCGTTAATTCAGTTTGGCCCGCTTCTACTTGGAAGGTGTGTGTGACCACGCTACGATAGTTTTTATTGAGCGTTGCTGTAATGCTCGCCTTTTCACTAATGTCGGTGGTGAATGTGAATTTGACATCGCTGTCATTAATTTCATAACGATGGCTAATTCCTGACACGTCAAAGTCAGGTTTAGGCAAAGGAGCTGCGACAAACTCAAGCTCGACGGAGCTTATACCTGAGTTACTTTGTGCAAAAATTTCATTGCGTCCAGCCATTGGTTGAATAGTGTTGTTATCGTCCAGTTGACCGGCTTGTAGCCAAGATTGTGTTGCATTGATTTTATTCGCCAGTGCGAGTGGCCAATTGGTACCAAGACCCGCTTCGTCGGTGTCAATTGTTAACACGGTTTGCAATGACGCTAACTCTTTTGAATCATGGCCGAATACTCGTGTTTTGATGCTTGAACCGGCTCTTAAATCACGACCAGCTAGAATGTCGCCAACATCTTGCCAATAAACTTGGTTGGTATCACCGTTGTCGATCATTAAATCAACCGTATTGTAGAAACTCATGCCAGTATCACCTACATCCCAGACTCCCAGTACAATGTGATAGCCATTGCGGTCAGCCGGCACATTACACAAATGAGTGACGTTACGAGGCGGTTGTTTGTAATGACCTGAGTATTCACAAAACGGCACGGCTTCAAATTGGTCACGTGTTAATGGGCTATTTGGATCCCAGGTGGTTTTGGTAATGAAATAACGCCAATCGCGTGTAGAGTGGTTGGCGGTAAACGTCCAAGTGAATTCATTCGGACCGGCTTTGATTGGCCGTTTTGTCCAACGACTGATTGTTTGTGCGTTTAATTGACTAAATGCACGGTGACCAGCACTGGCAATATGACCATCGGCAGGCCCCGTTTCAGGAAAGCGGTCTGGCCCTTCAAGGCTTTGCGGTTCATAGACAACATTGCCACAACTGGTGTTTTCGCCAAGGCGACATAAATAACCACGAGACTCTGGTTTGGAAATATAGCCATGAGCCGATACGGTCTGTGACAGTGGCATTAACAGGGCTGCAGCAATGGGGGTCATCGCCAGTAGCGTTTTATTGATGTGTTTCATTTTGCTCCTAAAAGACATAAAAGGCTGTATTAAGTGTGTCTAGAGGCACATTTATTAACAACTAGCCATAAAGTTGGTTCTTTATAATTGGTTTTTGTTATTCACTTAATACAAAAGGTTTGTTGCACCCGGAATGGTAACTAGTTATTAAGTTAGAAACAATTCACGCTGTGAATGAAAGGCAAAATCAAGTGAGCATCATTTTACTTTTTTGTATTTGTTTATGTACAAGTGCCCCCAATCTCCTGAGCTTTCGCTCCGTTTGTTCGGCCCAGTTGAGCGCGAATGAGAGACGAAAGCAGTGTTGATACAACGCTCGCTCACAAAAAACCTCACCCGGAAAGAATGAGATGTGTTCTTTTCTGGCTTCATCTAGCAAAGTAGAGCTGTCGCAACCTGTTGGTAAGGCAACCCAAACGACTAGCCCTCCTTTGGGTTGAGAGATACGAGTTTGAGCAGGGAAATGAGTCTTAATAATAACGTGCATTTTTTCGAAATTTTGCTGTAGGGTTTTTCGCAGTTGCTTAACATGTTTTTGATAGCGCCCTGATTGCATCAATTCGGCAATCAGTTTTTGGCTGATCAGTGGCTCTGATATATTTCTAAATGCTTTGGCTTGCATGATCGCTGCGTAGTGTTTTCCTGGTGCTATCCAGCCTAAACGAAAACCCGAGCCGACAATTTTTGACACGGAGGAGCAATAAATCACTTTATTGGTGTGATCAAAATGTTTAATGGCTAACGTTGTTGCGCCAGAAAAATTCAGCTCAGAATACAGATCATCTTCAATAATGGTGAAATCAAATTGTTCGGCTAGTTGGCAAAGCCTGTGGCGTTCGTCTTCGGGCATTAAGCTGCCTGTTGGATTGCTGAATGAGGGGGCGATTAACAGTGCTTTAATTGGCCAACTCGCCAGCGCCATTTCAAGTGCCTCAATGCTCATTCCGCGCTCTAAGTGGCAAGGTATTTCAATGACTTTTAACTTTAGTGCACTACAGACTTGTAAAAATCCTGGAAAACAAGGGCTCTCGACAGCAACCACATCGCCAGTTTGGCACAACGTCGATAAGGCGAGGGCGATTGCATCTTGGCAGCCACTGGTTATGATCAGTTCATCGGGATGCAAGTGCACTCCGACATTGGCTACATGTTTGGCAATCTGCTTTCTAAGAGTTAAATCGCCGCTAGTATAGTGAGTTTGTACAAGCTCATGGATATGATAACGCGTTAACTGATGAAGTGTTTTTTGCATGTGCGTTAAAGGGAGTAATTGTGGGGGCAACTCCGCGGTGCCAAAGTTATAGGTCTGGGGGTGCTGACATAGAGTCAAAATATCAAACATGCTGTTATTGAGCTGCAAGTGACTCGGTGCTTCCAATGCAATCGGATGAGGGCTGGCTTGCTCGAGTACATAAAAACCAGAGTTGGCTTTGGCAACGATTAAATTTTGTTGCTCTAAATATTGATAGGCGCTTTGAATCGTTGTCACACTGACATTAAATTGTTGGCATGCCATTCTGATGGTCGGTAACTGATCTTTGGGCGCTAAAGTGCCATCGTTAATTTGGTGTGCAATGCGCTCTGCAATAACACGATATTTTAATCGATGCATACTCTTCCTTGCTGTGTAACGTCAACGAGCATTAAGAACGGTACAATTTTATAAAAATAGAACGGTACATTGTTTTTTACTTTATTTTGTACTGCTAATTTACGCTGTATGTGTCTCTATTTCGAGCATTTTGATTGATTTATAGTGTTTATCAATTAACCAAATAGGAATAAAGCCATGCCATTAGTAAGCCCTCTTGCAGCCGACAGCAATCCAGAAGTCGCACAATTAGCTGAGTTTTTTAATGAAACATTAGGCTTTTGCCCTAACAGTGTTTTAACCATGATGCGTCGCCCAAAAATAGCCAAAGCATTTATCGCATTGAATATGGCAGTGATGGATAATCAAGGCCGAGTAACCAGTGCATTAAAGCGATTGATTGCGTATGTGTCGAGTAATGCAACAGGTTGTCGTTATTGCCAAGCACATACTATTCGTGCGGCAGAGCGTTACGGTGCAGAGCAAGCTCAACTTGATAACATTTGGCAGTATCGCACCCATCAAGCATTCAATGAAGCTGAGCGAGCTGCGTTAGATTTTTCGTTAGCGGCGTCACAAGTACCCAATGGCGTGGATGCAGATATTCAAGCGCGTTTGCATGAATATTGGAGTGAAGATGAGATTGTTGAAATACTCGGCGTCATCGCATTATTTGGCTACCTCAATCGTTGGAATGATTCAATGGCAACAACCCTCGAAGAGGGCGCAATCGCCTCTGGCGAAGCCTTATTAAGCCAACAAGGTTGGGCGATAGAAAAACACCAATAATAGTCAACTTAGGCAATAACAAGAGGTGTTTCTTTACAAGTTATCAGCCACCTCTGTACAGTAAGCTGACATTATCAATTGGGTTTACGTATGACTCGCGACTCTTTATTACGCCAAATAATTTTATTTGATCAACCTGATACTGCTTGGCGTCATTTAGCTGACTTCCCCCGTCTTGAAGATGCACCAGCAATACTGGTTGAGAAATCAATGTTGTTACATGTTTTGGAATTGTTTTATCGCAATCTAATCGATGAAGACGCGCTGACTGATTGGGCCGATCTTATCAGTCACAGTGATGAAATAGAGGGGCGCAGTATTGATGATTATCTGTATGCGCTTGCTAATCCTGAGTTAATGGGGGGCTTAACTCAGGATTCTGTGGGTAAAATCATCATGATTTTACAATCGGAGGTCGCCGATTAACTTATTTGGGGCTAACAGACAAAACGGTAGATTCGAACATTCCGTTGGCCAGTTTTGTTGTTACAGTTGTACCAACATGCAGTGCCTCTGCTGATTTGATGACGTGACCTTTATCATCTTTGGTAATGCTATACCCCCGAGATAAGACAGCTAATGGACTGACCGCTTCGAGTTGTGCGGCATATAAAGCAAGTTGGTTATGGCCGTCTTTTAATGTTTGTGTCATTACTTGATTCAAACGATTTTCGAGTTGTTGAAGCCTATGTTGTGCATTCTGGATGTGTGTTTGAGGTGAGCGCAGCATGAGTCGGTTTTCGATTTGCGAATGCTGAGTGCGCGCTGTATTGATTCGTTGCGCCATGGCTTGCTGCAAGGCTAATTGCAATTCATCGAGCTTTTGCGCTTTTTGCTGTAATTGGTTTTGCGGATGACATAACGATAATCGATGATGTAATTCAAGTGCTTGCTGGTTAAGGCGGGCATAGGCATGTTTAAATGCATGATGCAGGCGCTGCTTCTGTTGTTCAATAAAGGCGAACAATTGCTGTTGATCGGGACTTACCAGTTCAGCAGCCGCAGAAGGGGTTGCGGCGCGAATATCCGCGACAAAATCACTAATAGTGGTATCTATTTCGTGACCGACAGCACTGACTACAGGGAGTTGGCTGGCATAAATAGCTCGAGCAAGCAGTTCGTGATTAAAACACCACAAATCTTCAAGAGAGCCACCACCTCGTCCTAAAATGAGGACATCGACTTCATTGCGGGCATTGGCTAGGGCGAGTTGTTCTATGAGTTGCTGGTGCGCATTTGCCCCTTGCACTTGAGCAGGGTAAATTACCACTTCAAGTTGCGGTGCTCTGCGATGTAATACGGTGAGAATGTCTTTAATCGCTGCACCTGTGGCTGAGGTTATAATCCCCACTTTGTTGATTGTACTTGGTAACGGTTTTTTAAGCGCGCTGCTAAAGAGTCCTTCGGCAGCGAGTTGCATTTTTAATGCTTCAAATTGTTGTTTCAGTTGTCCTTCGCCAGCAGGTTCCATATGTTCAACAATCAGTTGATAGTCCCCTCGAGGCTCGTAAAGCGAAATGCGGGCCCGCATATGTACTTGGTCGCCATTTTTGGGTTTAAACTGCATTTTTTGATTGTTGCCTCGCCACATGGCTGCGCGAATTTGGGCGAGGTCGTCCTTCACGGTAAAGTACCAATGACCAGAACTTGGGCTAACAAAGTTTGAAATCTCACCATTAATCGTAATAGAGGCAAAGTTACGCTCTAAAATCTGACGGATTTCTTTGTTTAAACGCGTCACAGTGTAAACGGTTGATGAATTTTGTGAATGGTACATAAGCCAGGTATCTGTTTTTAAACAACAGCGGGTACTTTAACATAAATATTCTGGAATTTTGTTTACTCAACTTAGAACTGCTGATAAAATTTTACCGCAACTCCCTCTATATATATTTATATATTAACCTTCAATTGTGAGAAGTTGCCAAATGCTAAGAATAGCTAAAGAAGCTTTAACCTTTGATGACGTACTTTTAGTACCTGGTCATTCTACCGTATTACCTCATACTGCAAACCTGAAAACACGCTTAACGCGTGGTATCGAACTTAATTTACCTTTAGTGTCAGCGTCAATGGACACAGTGACAGAAGCACGCCTAGCGATTGCGATGGCACAAGAGGGCGGTTTAGGTTTCATTCACAAAAACATGACCATAGAAGAACAGGCAAGAAACGTTCGTAAAGTGAAAACATACGAAGCGGGGATTGTTTCTGATCCTGTTACTGTGACAGCCGACTTAACCATTCAAGAAGCTCTGGCTTTATCTGAAGATAAAGGCTTCTCTGGTTTCCCTGTGACAGATGAAACCAATACCTTAATTGGTATTGTAACTAGCCGTGATATGCGTTTTGAAACAAAGTTAGAGCAACCTGTTTCAACAGTTATGACGCAGCAGGACAAATTAGTCACAGTTAAAGAAGGTGCACAACGTGAGCAAATCTTAGGATTGATGCACGAACACCGTATCGAAAAAATTCTAGTTGTTGATGATGCGTTTAAGTTAAAAGGCATGATCACTGTTAAAGATTTCCAAAAAGCACAAGAAAAACCAAATGCATGTAAAGACGAACGTGGTCGTTTACGTGTAGGTGCCGCTGTAGGCGTCGGTCCTGGCACTGATGAGCGTATTACTGCGTTAGTTGCAGCAGGTGTGGATGTGTTATTAATTGATACGTCACATGGTCACTCACAAGGTGTACTCGATCGCGTTGCCGAAACTCGTCAAGCTTTCCCTGATTTACAAATTGTTGCAGGTAATGTTGCCACTGCAGAAGGTGCAATCGCACTAGCTGACGCAGGTGTTGATGCTGTTAAAGTCGGGATTGGCCCAGGTTCTATTTGTACAACTCGTATTGTAACGGGTTGTGGTGTGCCTCAGTTAACGGCTATTTCAGATGCTGTTGAAGGTCTTAAAGGTCGTGATATTCCAGTGATTGCCGATGGTGGTATTCGTTTTTCTGGCGATATCGCAAAAGCGCTTGTAGCTGGCGCCTCTTCGGTCATGGTGGGATCAATGCTTGCTGGTACTGAAGAATCACCAGGTGAAGTAGAGTTGTATCAAGGCCGTTATTATAAATCATACCGTGGTATGGGTAGCCTTGGCGCAATGAATCAAAAAGAAGGTTCATCAGATCGCTACTTCCAAGATTCTAAGCAAGTTGAAAAATTGGTTCCAGAAGGGATTGAAGGTCGAGTTGCATATAAAGGACCGATTGCTAATATTATTCATCAGCAAGTAGGCGGGATCCGCAGCTCTATGGGCTTAACGGGTTGTGCAACCATCGCAGAAATGAACACCAAACCTATGTTTGTTCGTGTTACATCTGCAGGTATGGGTGAGTCACATGTTCATGATGTGCAAATCACTAAAGAAGCGCCGAACTACCGTCAAGGTTAATCGCTGCGCTTAATACCGGTCACGCTTTTGGGCTAACTCAGGTTAGCCCATCTTTATTTTAGTTTTCTTTCAATCGAGAGACATCATGAGCAAAAATATTCACGATTCACGCATCCTAATTTTAGATTTTGGTTCTCAATACACCCAATTAATTGCACGTAAAGTACGTGAAATTGGTGTTTATTGTGAGCTGTGGGCTTGGGACGTAACTGAAGAGCAAATCAAAGAGTTTAATCCTCAAGGGATTATTTTATCAGGTGGTCCTGAGTCGACGACGTTAGAGGGGAGCCCTCGTGCACCTGAGTATGTATTTAACGCAGGTATTCCAGTGTTAGGTGTGTGCTACGGCATGCAAACAATGGCCATGCAGTTGGGCGGTAAAGTTGAAAGCTCAGACAAAAAAGAATTTGGCTATGCCCAAGTTGAAAATGTCGCAAACTCAGTATTAATGGCCAACATTGAAGACCATATTTCAGAGTCGGGTAATGGTTTACTTGATGTATGGATGAGCCATGGTGATAAAGTGGTTGAAATCCCTGCTGGATTTACCACTGTTTCACGTACTGAGACATGCCCTCACGCCATTATGGCCAATGATGAGAAACGTTTCTTTGGTATTCAATTCCACCCTGAAGTAACACATACAAAACAAGGCTTACGTATTTTAGAGCGTTTTGTCGTTGATATCTGTGGATGTGAAAAATTATGGACTCCAGCCAAAATCATTGATGATGCAATTGAGCGTATCAAAGAAAAAGTCGGTGATGATGAAGTGATTTTAGGCCTATCTGGTGGCGTTGATTCTTCTGTTGTGGCGATGTTATTGCACCGTGCTATCGGTAAAAACCTGACATGTGTTTTTGTTGATAATGGTTTACTTCGTCTTAACGAAGGTCAGCAAGTAATGGATATGTTTGGTAATCACTTTGGATTAAACATCATCAAAGTCGATGCTGAAGAGCAATTCTTAAATGACTTAGCGGGATTATCAGATCCTGAAGCAAAGCGTAAGGCAATTGGCCATACGTTTATTGATATTTTCGATGCTGAATCTAAAAAGCTAAAAAATGCCAAATGGTTAGGTCAAGGGACAATTTATCCTGATGTTATTGAGTCAGCAGCTTCAGCAACAGGTAAAGCCCATGTGATTAAATCACACCACAATGTGGGTGGATTACCTGAAGACATGAAGATGGGCTTAGTTGAGCCATTACGTGAGTTATTTAAAGATGAAGTACGTAAGATAGGTTTAGAGCTTGGTTTACCTTACGACATGTTATACCGTCACCCATTTCCAGGGCCAGGTTTAGGTGTGCGCGTACTGGGCGAGATCAAAAAAGAGTACTGTGACTTATTACGCCGTGCAGATGCAATCTTTATTGAAGAACTTCATAAAGCAGATCTTTACCACAAGGTCAGCCAAGCATTTACTGTATTCTTACCGGTAAAATCGGTGGGTGTAATGGGTGATGCGCGAAAATATGATTGGGTTGTGTCATTACGTTGTGTTGAAACGATTGATTTTATGACGGCACGCTGGTCACATTTACCTTATGACTTCTTAGGGTTAGTTTCTAATCGTATTATTAACGAAATCGATGGTATTTCTCGCGTGGTTTACGATATTTCAGGTAAGCCGCCAGCGACGATTGAGTGGGAATAATCTGACTCGATAAAAAACAGCAAGCTTTGGCTTGCTGTTTTTTTATGTCTATTTTTCAAGGTGATAAATAATTGCTGAGAGTGCTTGCAGCGCAATAAGTTCAATAAGTACGTGATGGTGTGGGTATCTCGAGTTGTAACGTTAAAAAAGCTCTATATCTGAGTCACTTTTAGCCGCTATGGACTGTTTTTTGTTAATTTGGTGATAAAATACCAATTGATCGCGACCATGCTCTTTGGCGTAATACAGTGCTTTATCTGCATTTTCAATGACAGAAATAGGAAAATCATAAGGGCTCATTCGCGCCGCGCCAATACTCAATGTGAGTTGTTTGATAAATGGGAAATCAGTCTCATGAATCGTTTGTCTAAATTCCTCTAAACGCTTTGTAATCATGGCGCAGGTGGTTGGCTCAAAAACAATCACAAACTCTTCGCCACCAAAACGAAATACTAAATCTGAGGCCCTAAAAAAGCCCGACATTCTTTGTGCTAACAACAAAAGTACTTCATCACCACAAACATGACCATAGGTGTCATTGACAGCTTTAAAATGATCAATGTCGATAATTGCCAGCCATGATGTTGAATCATCGTGAATTTTTCGATTGGTTTTTTCGGCTTTAATTTTAAAGTGATCGTTGAGTTGGCGTTCCATCAGCATTTTTATTTTTCGATCAAATGTTTGTCTGTTTAAAAGCCCTGTCAGCTTGTCTCGCTCGTTTTCATTTAAGATGGTGAGGTAGTTTTCATATATCCGGCAAAATGCGTTAATCATGACTTGCTGGTGGCTACAAAGGCTATTGCACTCAATGTAAATAGCCCCAACGGGCTTGTCATTCAGTAAAACGGGGATCCAGCGCTGCTCTGTGCCATTTTTATTTTGAATGTTAATGGAGCACGCGGAGTGTAAGCAGGATGCAAGCTCTTGCGAGGTGTCTGTCAGGATGTCACGCTCACCCCAAACAAAGTTGTTTTCTTCATCAACACGCAGTGAGGCGCTTCTTTCCACCCCTGAACTATTAAACTCAGATAAGTTTTTATAGATAATGATTTCTTTGCATTCGATAAATTCATGAATAGTTGACACTAAACTGAACTCAAGAGAATCAACATCGCGAGTTTTGGTGATTTTGACTACGGAATTGAGTAACTCTTCTTGCATATTCACTCCTCTAGGAGGTTTTTAACTAAAAAATTTTCCCTAAAAGTGTCATCCATACCTATTTATAATTGAATTAATCAAAATAGCAACCATGGTAAAGAACAAAGTAAGCCCTATTTTTGTATTATAAATACACTTTGCGCTTACAAAATAATCACTTGAACTTAAATGTGCATTTTTTACTTTACCTTTTAAAAAAGCTCTTTATAATTCGTCGACATTGCAGGGGCGTAGTTCCAATTGGTAGAACAGCGGTCTCCAAAACCGACGGTTGGGAGTTCGAATCTCTCCGCCCCTGCCAATTCTTTTTTCTCTTACCTCAATTTGTTGTTACACTAGCGTCAGTTTTAATTTATTTGGCTTTATATGAATTCTGTCGAAGCAAAAATATTTGATGTTGAGCTACTACAATTCAATAATTATTACCAACACTTGGCGTCTCAATCACCAGAAGAAAATACCACTCACCCTGAGAGTTATCAGCTTCAATCAACTCAAATATTGACTGACCTTAATCAGGTATTGACAAATTCTCAGGTGAAAATTTTACAAACAAACGAACCTAATGCGTTCTTTTTGTCTGATGCTGCTTTACACATCTCACCTGAAATGATGGATGTTGAGAATAAAAAAGCGTTGTGGCAAGCAATAACTCGGTATTTAGATGAGCATTCAAGCACTTAATAAAACGCACTTAGACGCCATGATGGCGATTGAAGTGGCAGCGAATCAGTTTCCTTGGTCATATAAAAACATGGAGTCGTGTTTTAGTGGTCGGTATTTTAATTTTGGTTTCTTTATTGCTGATGAGCTGGCCGGATTTTATATTGGCGAAGTTGCAGGGCCAGATATTACGCTGATGGACATTTGTGTTGATCACAAGCTTCAAGGGCAAGGCGTGGGGGCAAAGCTGATGACTCATTTGCTGGCACAGGCTGAAGCGAAGGGAGCTGAAAACATCTTTTTAGAAGTAAGAGCGAGTAATAAAGCGGCCATTCACCTTTACGATAAAATGGGTTTTTGTGAAATGGGGGTCCGTAAAAATTATTACCCTACAGCAGAGGGTAATGAAGATGCTGTGTTAATGGGGTTGCCGTTTAATCCATTTGCAAAACATATGTGATTGACTTTTCGAGCTTTAAAAACTGGTAATCTAGAGAATCTTGGTTTTTATTTTTTAAACAACTCTCTAACTCTGACGCCGCTTCGCTAATGTGGGTAAAGCCAAAGCAACCCGCACTGCCTTTTATGCTGTGAGCAAGTGCAACAAGTTGCTCCCAATCTTTTGCGCTGTAAAGCTCTGTCAGCTCTTGATGTAGCTGAGGCATTTTGGCTTTATAATTGGCGCTAATTTGTTTGAATTGATCGCTTTTTAGGACCTCTTCCCATTTTTTAGTTGAATCGTGTTGCAGGCTTAGATATTTTTCGAGGGTATTTTCGAGTTCTTGTTTATCTATGGGTTTTGCTAACGATTCGTCGCAGCCAGCTGCTAAATAAGTATCTATGTCATTTTTCATCACATTAGCTGTCAAAGCGATGATCGGCCCATCATAGGCTGTATTTCGCAGCATTTTTGTTGCTTCTAACCCTCCCATTACGGGCATTTGCATATCCATTAAGATTAGGTCGTAATCATTTTTAAGCGCCAGCTCGACCGCTTGTGCACCATTGTTTGCAAAGTGTGGTTCAAGTCCCCATTGCTCAAGTAAAAGGCGTATTAACTCTTGGTTATCGAGATTATCTTCAGCAACCAGTATATGCGCTTGATAATGCGTCGCCTTAAATGGCGTTTGTGATGGTTTTAACTGGGCTAAATCAGCGGCAGATTTGATCACTTCAACAGGAATGTGTTCATTGTGTGCAGCCACAGTGATTGTAAAGCAACTGCCTTTTGTGAGCTCACTGCTGACTTCAACGTCACCTCCGAGGATTTGCGCTAGATTTTTTGAAATACATAAACCAAGACCAGTGCCGCCAAACTTTCTGGTGGTACTCGAGTCGGCTTGCTCAAAAGGTTTGAAAATTCGAGAGAGCTCTTGAGTTGACATGCCAATCCCTGTGTCTTGTACTTTAAATTCAATTAGGCGTAAGTCTTGTTGTGCATTAATTGACAAAGTAACAGAGCCTTCGCTAGTAAATTTGACCGCATTGGTACAAACATTCAGTAGGACTTGTTTTAGGCGTGTAACATCACTGTTGATCGTTCGTGGCAGTGGGTAGTGGTAATGAATATTAAACTCAAGTTGCTTATCTTGTGCTAGGACTTCAACTACAGAGGTGATGTCGTCTATGAGCTGATTGATTTCAAGAGGCTTTTGCTCAACTTCTAGCTTTTCAGCTTCTATTTTCGATAAATCAAGAATGTTATTGATAAGCTCAAGTAAATGGCGCGAGTTTCTAAGGACTGTATTGAGGTGCTGCGCTTTTTTGTCATCAGGTTCTTTGGTGAGCATTTGTTCGGTAAAGCCCATGATAGCAGTCAAAGGGGTGCGGATCTCATGACTCATATTGGCTAAAAAGCGGCTTTTAAGTTGGCTGGCTTGCTCAGCTTGGTTCATGGCTTTTTCAAGTTGATGGTTCATTTTTGCCAGCTCATGGGTTCGCGCAGAGACTTTTTCTTCTAAGTGCTCTTTGTAATCTTCAAGTTGCCCTTGATAATGACGAATTTGACTCACCATGTGATTGAAGTCTTGGAACAGCGAGCCCATTTCGTCTTCTCGCTCGATTGGTAAGAGGATTTTTAAGTCGCCATCTCCAACTCGGTGACTGGCTTCTGCGAGCATTTCTAAAGGAGTTAAGAGCAGCGAACGTACGACAATAAAAATCAGAATTGGTAAAAAAATGACTGAGGCGAATACCACTAATGCAGTAAACAGCGTGATGGCTTTGCCTGATTCATAAAGAATGTTCTTGGGAATAGAAGATACATAATAGGCGCCACCATTCATTTGATTGGCATAAATCATTCGCTCTTCATCATCAAGGGTATTGAGCTGTAGCTCGATGAGATGCGCTTGTTCGGCGGCAGTGACAATGCTTTTATATTCAAACTCAGTTAAAAAACGGCCAAGCTTACTAAAATCTGAACTAAAGAGAATTTTGCCTTCTTCATTTAAAACGATATTGAGCGTGTTCTCAAAGGGGGTTTCTAAAATACTGGTGTTCAATACAGAGGGATCTAAATGGACAATCAGGTACGCTAATAATTTAGGACTTTCTAAGTGGTAATCTGCCTTGAAAATTTGTTGTGCGAAGTAGAGAGATGTTGCGCCTTGATCATTTTGAAACATAAATTGTTGGCGTCTGATAGAACTATTTTTTAAATTGTCGGTAAAGTGGTAACTATCCGAGGTGGCAAACAAATCACTGGAATAAAATGCAATGCTTTTTCCATCGGGAGTGATTAAGTCGATGCTAAGAATATCTGGATAAGCATCTGTGTAGCTGACGAATACATCGAGTAAGTTACCTGGGTTTACCACTTTATTGCTGGTTTTATTCTCATAATCATCAAGAAATTCAAATAAAACAGGAGAATTAGAAAGGAGCTCTGTGGTTGCGTGAAAAGATTCAGTGTAATTAAATATTTTTTGTTGCTGTTGTTCGACGAAGCGACTCACACTGAGCTCTGCTTGACGTTCAGTAAATTGAGTAACATTTGATAAAGCAAAACCACCTAAGAATAATAATGGAACAATCACAAGCGGGGTTACATACCAGAGTAACTTGATACTAAGCTTGCTTTTGATCATTATTTATCCCTATATCCTTATTAGTACTTGTTTATAACACTAGGTGATTTAATATTAAATAGTTATGTTTGCAACATAGCAACTTACGGCGTGTTTTTTTAACTACATTGAGAGTATTTAATATTAGTATGACGCAGGAGTCGCGGCAAAATAAAAATAATCACTTAAAACACAGTTTGATGGTGTTGTGTTGTTTGTGCTTTTTTGTTCTGCCAAAAATATCGTTGTCGTCTGAACTTCCTTCTAGCTTGCAAGTTATTTTGGTGTCAAAGATTTTATCGTATGAAGCAAAACTGAGCAGCAAAGAGTCAATTTCAATTTATGTACTAGCATCCCCAACCATTTACCAAGCGTTTCATAAGCTAAAGGTCAAAGGTTACAGCGAAATTAAAATTAGTAATCTGGAGATTGGCTCTAATTTGCCAAATTCAACGTTTGATTTGGTTTATATTGCCGATGAAGCGCAAATTGAAGCGGCCGTCGAATATGCCATTCAAAATAACGCCTTATTAATTTCGAGTAACCCAAAATGGGTTACACAAGGAGTCACGTTAGGATTAGGTGCCAAAGAGGGGCGCCCTAAGTTTTATATTAATTTGACGACCAGTACCGCATCAGGCTTACAGTGGGATGATAAAATTTTATCTATCGCACAGACATATCGCTAGTTTTATCTTTATTTCTCACTCTAAAATGTCACTTTTATATTAGCCGCAATTGTTCTGCCTGGTTGTGGGTGATAGGGCGGCGTGAATCCATTTGGATTGATATTATATTCAGGATCGTAACGGTTAATATCACTGCTGCCATCTTGGCGTCCGACCCCTAAAAATTGTTTATCAAATAGGTTATTGATAAGTAGCTGAGGTGTGATGGTCACTGATGAAGTACTCCAGCCATGCCAACTAACAACTAAGTTAGCTAAACTGACACTCGGAGCCTGTCCAACAAAATACCGATTACTCGGTGGAGTGGCTCGAGATAAAAGGTGATTCATTCGAAAGTTAATATTTAACTTTTGCTCAAAAGAATCGAGACTCACTCCCCAGTTTATTTTATGTTTTGCAGTATGTTGAAGTGACAAAGTGCTGGCATTATTTTCGCCTTCTGTGAACTGATAATTAGCATAAGCGTTAATTTGTGAGGAAATGTTCCAATGGCTATCAAGTGAAAAACCATAGGTATCATCACTTTTGCCATTAATAAACATACTGCCACTTTCGCTGTCTTGTGCTTGTAAGGTGATGACATCTTTTTGCTGACTATAAAAAACAGCGGCTTTTAAACTGGCATCGTACACATCGTTGTTTGACACCCAGTGACTCACGATTTCATAGGTATTGATTGATTCAGGTTTGAGGTGATTGTTGCCCCTAAATTCATCGGTCAGTTCAAAAATAGAAGGCTCACGAAAAGCTTGCCCATATAAAAACTTAATCCGCCAATCAATGTTCTCTACCAAACGATCCGCATTATAGATCAACGCCAAACGTGGATTGATAGTCGAGCCATATTCATCACTGTGATCGTAACGAAGTCCTAATGTGTAGTCGAACCAATCCTGATAATTAGCTTGGTATTGAATATAAGCGGCACGTTCGTCGACTTCACGGGTACCAGAATTTGCATATTGATTGAGTCCAAGCCCTGATGCCGCAATGTCCCAGCTAGAATGAGTGCTCGCATCTTGGCCGCTTTGGTACTGGCCAAGTGAGACCACTTGATCCATTTTCTCAGACTGTTGAACTCGATACCCCAGTAGCCAATTAGAATCGATTTGATCAAATTGTACTTGTTGTTCAAAACCAATTTGGCTGTTGGTGCTATGGTAGCTTTTTACTAAATCAACAAAGCGGTAACTATATTGAAATCCGGTTTGAGGTAATTGCTTGTTTTCACGGTACCAGAGCTTTGAGGTTAATTGCGTATTGTTATTTATTTGATAGTCAACATCGAGGGCTACATGAGCCGCTTCATGATGTTTTTGATAGCTTTTTGCGCGAGTTTGATATTCAAATCCAGCCACATAACTGCCTAAACCTTGCTGTTGAGACCACTTATTAAAGGCTAGATTGATGCGGGTAATACCAAGGTTTTTGTTTAATGGCTGCCAAGTTGCTTTGCCTCGAAGCGCCCAATCCTTTGATTGGTTATTAAAGCCAGCAGACTGAAGTTGCCCAGCATTTGGATTTGCAGAGCCTGTTAGGTATTGCTCGTTAGCGTAATCTTGTGTTTGGGTTAAGGGCCATGGCTGCGCACTGAAGTAACCGGCAGGATCATAACGGGCTACACCTAAATCACCATCGGTTTCAGACAGTCTCCCCGACGCCTGTAAATACAATTCACTGAGTTGAGTATCGACCACGAAACTGGAAGTGCGTAGGTTGTTTTGGCCAAACAAGGTTGAAAATTGATCTGTTACTTCATCGTTGTTGGCAGCAGTGATAAAATGAATAACTCCAGAATAAGCATTTGCACCATAGCTTGCAGAGCCCGGCCCTTGTATGATTTCTATTTTTTTCAAATCAGCGAAGATTTGCTGATTTCCCCAAGGTTGGGACCAATTAAAACCAATATGATTTTGCACCACACCATCGACAAGGATCAGCAGCTGTACATTACCTGGTGAGCCGCCAAGACCTCTATTGACGCTGTGAGTGGTGTATTCGCCAGCACTGTCTTCGATATTTGCAAAGTCGAAACCGGGCACATCACGTAATACATCAATTAAATTTTGGTAACCACGTTGATGAATTGTTTGCGCTGTGACGACGGTAATGTTGGCTGGAGCATCGATTATTTTTTCTTTTGTACGGCTTGCGCTGATGACTTCTAAATTAAGCAATTCATTAAGAGACATGACATGCAGTGTTTCTAAGCTGTATTGCGCATTGTCGTCGGCTGTTGATGTAAATGCGGCACTTGCTAATAAAAGTACTGAAGATAAATGCGTATAATTCATTGAATAATTTATTAATTGCAGTGTATTAAATTAACTTAGCATATCTTGCAAGATATGTTTATTAACCAAACGAATAAAATGCAGTGAATAAGCGCAATTTGATACTGTTTTTAGAATCGATTTTAGAGCAAACGAAGGCGAAGTAGCGTCAAAATCCGACTGACCCACTTTTGTAACAATGACACTTTTCAGTACAGTAATATTCGTTTTAAAAGGGCAACAGACCCTAGTTAAAATAATGGTTTGGTATTATAATCGAAGCCATTTTTTGATCCTTAAATTCAGCAATTGGCGGTTTTAATGTCCAGTGTTTCTACTGAGGTGGCCAAACGTCGCACGTTTGCCATTATCTCTCACCCGGATGCGGGTAAAACAACGATTACAGAAAAAGTCCTTTTATTCGGAAAGGCGTTACAAAAAGCTGGTACAGTAAAAGGCCGAGGTTCTAACCAGCACGCCAAATCTGACTGGATGGAAATGGAAAAAGAGCGGGGTATTTCTGTCACCACGTCTGTGATGCAATTTCCATATAACGATTGTTTGGTCAATCTACTCGATACTCCTGGACACGAAGATTTCTCGGAAGATACTTATCGTACGCTCACCGCTGTTGATTCTTGCTTAATGGTGATTGATGCCGCAAAAGGGGTTGAGGATAGAACTCGTAAGCTGATGGAAGTGACACGTTTACGTACCACACCGATTGTTACGTTTATGAATAAACTTGACCGTGATATTCGCGATCCGATGGAAGTGATGGACGAAGTTGAAAATGAGCTAAACATTGCGTGTGCGCCTATCACTTGGCCAATTGGCTGCGGTAAAGAATTTAAAGGCGTTTATCATATCCATCGCCAAGAAGCGATTTTGTATCAAACAGGTCAAGGCCATACCATTCAAGAAGTCCGGACGGTAAAAGGGCTAGATAACCCTGAGCTCGATCAAGCCATCGGTGAAGATTTAGCAGAGTTGCTGCGCGAAGAACTTGAATTGGTCATTGGTGCTTCACATGAATTTGATTTAGAGCTGTTCTTAAGTGGTCAATTAACGCCGGTATATTTTGGTACTGCTTTGGGTAACTTTGGTGTTGATCACGTGCTTGATGGTTTGACCAAGTGGGCACCACAGCCCTTACCTCGTCAGACCGAAGATCGCGAAGTTGTGGCGACAGAAGACAATTTCAGTGGTTTTGTGTTTAAAATTCAAGCCAATATGGATCCAAAGCATCGTGACCGTATTGCATTTATGCGAATTGTCTCGGGTAAATACAGCCAAGGCATGAAAATGAATCATGTCCGTATTGGAAAACAGATCAGCATTTCTGATGCGGTGACGTTTATGGCCGGTGATCGTGAGCGTGCTGAGGATGCATATGCGGGAGATATTATTGGCTTGCATAACCACGGCACGATTCAGATTGGTGATACGTTTACTCAAGGTGAAAAGCTTAAATTTAGTGGTATTCCAAACTTTGCTCCAGAACTGTTTCGCCGAATTCGTTTACGCGACCCACTTAAACAAAAGCAGCTGCTTAAAGGGTTAGTGCAATTGTCTGAAGAAGGCGCTGTGCAAGTATTTAGACCACTGATCAACAATGATTTAATTGTAGGTGCGGTGGGTGTGCTGCAGTTTGATGTGGTCGTTGCGCGCTTAAAATCTGAATACAACGTCGATGCGCTTTATGAAAGTGTGAATGTCAATACAGCACGCTGGGTCTCAGGTACAGACAACAAAAAGTTTGAAGAATTTAAACGTAAGTGCGAAGCGAATTTAGCACTTGATGGCGGTGATAACCTCACGTATATCGCTCCAAGTCGTGTAAATCTCAACCTGTCGATGGAGCGTCACCCTGATGTGAGCTTCCATCAAACTCGCGAGAATTAATCGTAATGCGGTGTGGTATCACACCGCGATTTCCCGAGTTTATATGACCTTTTACAATCCAAAATTTAAATGACATAGCTGGTGCTTCAAGGTTACCGGCGACTATAAGAGAAAGATAATGAATATTCGTCAATTATTAGTCGAAAGAGCCATCGCCGCGATGGTCGCTGCAGGTTTACCTGAAGACACAAATCCTGCGGTTACACAAAGTACGCGCCCACAATTTGGCGATTACCAAATTAATGGTGCGATGGGGGCTGCGAAAAAGTTAAAAAGTAATCCGCGAGAATTAGCTCAAAAAATCATAGATAATTTACAGCTTGACGATGTTGCTGCTCAGCTTGAAATCGCAGGCCCTGGTTTTATTAACATTCATTTAAAGCCTGAGTTTTTGGCTAACCAGCTTGTTATCGCAAATCAAGATGAAAAGCTTGGCGTCAGCCCTCATCCAGCCACACAAAAAGTGGTAGTGGATTATTCATCGCCAAATTTAGCCAAAGAAATGCACGTAGGTCATTTACGCTCAACCATCATTGGTGATGCAGTTGTGCGTGCACTTGAGTTTCGTGGTGACACGGTTGTGCGTCAAAATCACATGGGTGATTGGGGCACACAATTTGGTATGTTAATCGCACATCTTGAAGATTTGCTAAACCAAGGTATTGATTTAGAAGCGGTTGCACTTGCTGATTTGGAGTCATTCTATCGCGATTCGAAAAAGCGTTTTGACGATGAAGAAGGCTTTGCAGATAAAGCCCGTGATTATGTTGTGAAACTACAAAGTGGTGATGCGCACTGTGATAAGTTATGGCGTTTATTCATTAATACGTCAGTGAAACATTCTGCTGAGGTCTATCAAAAATTAAATGTGACCCTAAGCCAAGACGATATCATGGCTGAAAGTGCTTATAACAGTCAGTTAAACGCGATTATCTCCTTATTAAAAGAGAAAAATATTGCTGTTGAATCACAAGGCGCACAAGTAGTGTTTTTAGATGAGCTCGCCAATAAAGACGGTGAACCATCGGCGTTTATTGTGCAAAAATCTGGCGGTGGCTTCTTGTATGCAACAACTGATTTAGCCGCATGTGACTATCGTTCAAATACATTAATGGCTGACCGTATCCTCATTTTTGTCGATGCCCGTCAGAGCTTACATTTTAGCCAAGTTGAATTTACCGCTCGTAAAGCGGGTTTGTTGCGTGACGAAACCAGTTATGAATTTTGCCCATTTGGTACCATGATGGGTGAAGATGGCAAACCATTCAAAACGCGCAGTGGTGATACAGTTAAATTAGCTGACTTATTAGAAGAAGCCATTGTACGTGCTGGGGCGAAACTGGCTGAGCGTGAGTCAGATTTATCTGAACAAGAGCGTGCAGAGATCGCTCGAAAAGTCGGTATAGGCGCAGTTAAATACGCCGATTTATCAAAAAACCGCACCAGTGACTACATTTTTAACTGGGACACTATGCTGAGCTTTGAAGGCGCAACGGCTCCATATTTACAATACGCATATATGCGAGTAAGAAGTTTATTCCGTAAAGCGAATGTCGATGTGAGCACGTTAAACGCTGCAATAACCATTGCTGAGCCGCAAGAAAAAGCACTCGCTCTTAAGTTATTACAGTTAGAAGAAGTGCTTGATCAAATGATCAGCGAAGCAACACCACACGTACTGTGTTCATACTTGTACGAGTTGGCGAGCTTATACATGACATTCTACGAAGCGTGCCCTGTACTTAAAGACGATGTGTCACCAGCGCTTAGAGACAGCCGCTTAATGTTATGTAATCTTGTCGCTAATACCATTAAGCAAGGCCTCGACTTGCTCGGTATTGAAGTGATGGAGCAGATGTAACCATCTAAATATAAACAGCGCTTCGGCGCTGTTTTTGGTTGTAATCAATCATTTTTACTAGGGATGATGAGATGAAATTAGAAGACATACGACGAGAATATTTAAAAGATGGACTCGATCGAGAGATGCTAAACGATAATCCAATTGTGCAATTTGAAGCCTGGTTAGAGCAAGCAGTTGCAGCTGATCTGCCCGATCCTACTGCGATGGTGGTAGCTACGGTCGATCCAGATGGTCAGCCTTCACAGCGTATTGTGTTACTCAAGCATTTAGATGAAGGTGGGTTTGTGTTTTTTACCAACACAGAGTCACGAAAAGCGCAGGAGTTGGCTCAAAACCAAAAAATCTGTTTGCACTTTCCTTGGCATCCATTAGAGCGCCAAGTCATTGTTTATGGTACGGCCAAGCCGTTATCAAATCTAGCGGTTACCCAATATTTTCTCTCTCGCCCTAAAGAAAGTCAGATTGCTGCATGGACGTCAGCGCAAAGTCGACCGATCTCATCAAAACAAGTACTGTTAGAGAAATTCGCGCAAATGAAAAATAAGTTTTCTCAAGGCGAAATCCCTCTACCTTCATTTTGGGGTGGGTATTGTATTGAACCGCACCAAATTGAATTTTGGCAAGGCGGTGCCCACCGCTTACACGACCGTTTCATGTATAAAAAGCAAGATACAGGTCAATGGTCAATTGAACGATTGAATCCTTAAGGTTGTTTTTACAAAGATGTCAGCTCTGATTGATTCACATTGTCATTTTGATTTTTCTGCATTTGATGACCAAAGAGAGCAGATAATTGAGCAATGCAAAGCTGTAGGAATCGAGCGGCTGATCGTGCCAGGCGTTGATTTAATGCAATGCTTGGCATTGATTAAGTTTAAAGAGCAATATGCAGATTTTATCGATATCGCCTTTGGCTTACACCCATACTTTTTAGATCAACAGTGTGATGATGCCATGAATCAGTTGGCAGCATTGTGCCGCCAGCATCGTGATTTAATTATCGCGATTGGAGAATGTGGTATCGATCGCAATCAACCTGAGCTTGCGTCTCAGTCTCAGCTGTTTATTGAGCATATCAAATTGGCCAACGAACTCGAGCTGCCCTTAATCGTGCATCATAGGCAAAGTCACGATTTGATTCAGGCGGCGTTTAAAAAAGTAAGACCAAAATTTGGTGGGATCATTCATGCATTTTCTGGCAGTGAACAAATAGCACGTTATTACTGTGATTTAGGCTTTAAACTTGGCGTCGGCGGGATCATTAGTTATGCCAGAAGCCATAAAACTCAGCAAACACTGGCGAGTATTCCTCTGGCGTTGTTAGTACTTGAAACGGATGCGCCGTCAATGCCCTTATCAGGTGCGCAAGGGCAAGATAATTCGCCGTTAGCACTTTGCGAGATACTAAGCTGTTTACAAGCAATCAGAGCAGAGCCAGCAGAGCAGGTTTGCCAACAAGTGTATCAATCAACTAAAGATATTTTTCGAATATAACGCATCACTTGCCATCTTTTTATCGTCCGAGCGATCAGCCAAGTACCGACAATACATAAAATGAGCATCAAACCAATTTGCCGTCCGAGCTGATGGAAGTAAGAGTGGCCTTCATTCATCGCCGCCATAGAGAGATACGTCAGTCTTACAAATCCCAAACGCTTTCCGGATTTAGAGGTGATAGGTTCTATGACTGGAGTTAATAATTTTGAAATCCCCGGCAAAGCTTTGGGTTGATTGAGTTGCTCTTTATACAAATAGCCGTTTGCACTTTTACTGATGAGCAGGCCGTGTTGATCAAAAATAGCCGCCGATTGTACATGTGGATCTTTGACGACATTATCAACAATTCGCTGTAATGCGGTGTTATCATCTTCTTTTATCGCATCGCGGGCTGTCAGCGACATTTGTAAAGCAAGGCTTCGGGCGGTAGTGTGAGATTGCTTGAGCAGGATTTCATGGCTTTCAAAGCTAGTGTTAAACGCAATATTGATGAAAATAAACAGGCACAGCAAAGCCAGGCTCAAACGAGTGATCCTTTGATAAATGGATGCAACAGCTGGATTTTGTAGTTGTGTTTTTTTCATAATGCTCAATACCCTACTGACAGTGTGCGCATTTCTTGGTAAAAATGCAATACAGCAAAAAGTATATCACGCCTTACGCGCTCACCCACTTTATACAGGAGTTATACATGCCTTCATTCCCATGGGCTGCAATACATTCGACCCTCAGTCACCCTTCTTTAGCTCACAATGAATGGCATACATTTCAACTGAGTGAGCAAACACTTCTTGTGGAGCAAGACAAAGCATTGTCGTACTTACTTGTTTTTGGTGTGCCGCTAGAGGCCATTGAGTTCGATGTATTACAACAGTTACTTGAACAAGCAAGTGTTAACGTAGTGAATGCAGCAGTATTTCAACCGACACAAGCGTTACTTCCCGCCGTGGTTTTAGTTTTTAATGGTGACAGTGCAGAAGTTAAAGCCCATTTAGAGGCATTTAAACCGCAAATGAGTGCGCAGTTAGCGGTTGTTGCAAATGCGCCATCTGTTAATGAAGCTGGATTGCTGGTAATGGATATGGACTCAACCGCTATCGAGATTGAGTGTATAGATGAAATTGCACGATTAGCTGGAGTATATGACGAAGTCTCAGCAGTCACTGCGCAGGCCATGCAAGGGGCATTAGAGTTTTCTGAAAGTTTACGGATGCGGGTTGCAAAGCTAAAAGGCATTGAACAATCTTTAATTGATGAATTAAAACAGCAGTTGCCGCTTATGCCCGGAGTAAAGGATCTTTGCCAATATTTACAACAGCATAATTGGAAGTTAGCTATAGCATCGGGCGGATTTATTCCGTTTGCGGAACAAGTGCAGCGCTTATTGAATTTAGATGCCATTCATGCGAATGAGTTGGAGTTCGAACAGCAGCGGTTAACTGGAAATGTACTGGGTGTGATCGTAGATGCGCAAGAAAAAAGTCGCTTTTTACAGCATTATGCAGGCATACAAGGCATTGACCTTACCCAAACCGTTGCCATGGGTGATGGGGCGAATGATCTTATCATGATGGCGACGGCAGGTTTGGGGGTGGCTGTGCATGGTAAGCCGCTGGTCGCTAAAACGGCAGATGTGGCAATCAATACAGGTTCACTGTTGCAAGTGGCGTATTTCTTGAGTTTCCCGAGGGTATGTTGATCTTTGTCGGTTGAGTTTTATTCAAGATAAAAATGGATTAAGGGCGGCGAGTGAATTGCCGCCTCACAATCTAACTAAAAATCGTGCAAAAATAACCTTGAAAGATCAACTCGACTTAAGCTGATTGATTTAGTTTATCTAACCAACGCTGCTTACGGATCTGCATGTTTTTAATAATGTTTGGTTCGATATGATAGCGCTGGATTAGCTCTTGTGTAATCTCAATCATTTCTCCGACACACACCACTGACCACAACTCTTCTTCAAGCACTTTCGCTTTATGAATCGCATAATGGCTGATATAGCTAAGCTCTTTTGATAAATACTCAGTATCTGGGCGCCCAGTACGTGATAAATAAATACGAAAACCAAAAAACAAATCTTGCGTAGCAGATGCGGTAATAAAACTCTTTTTCGTAATGCCGGTGTATTCAGTTGGCATAAAATCACACATCATGGCTTTTTCAATATTTTTAATCAAAGGATTAAAGCGGATATATAAATCAATTTGCAGCGGCGGATCTTGGCGTTTTAGAGTTTTTAAACGTGGCACAAAAATATCATTAATGGCACTTTCTGGAATAAAGTGCTCAATTGAAAACTGCTCATCGAGTAAACCAAAATGCTGAAGTAACAAATGGCAGCTATTTGGGTATAAACCTTTACCTATGGCACCAATTTCAAAGTGGGCTCCTTTTTTATGCATATAAAAAGGGAATTGGCATACATTTTTAGTCGCCATATTGCGCAAAGCATTCGAAAGCCCCGGTGTTTTTGGTGAGTCCTCTGCGGCTTGGAGTTTTTCTCGGTTGTGTGAAATCAGTTGAGTGAAAAAAAGCGTCCCTTGATGTTGCATATCGGGTGTTGGGTGATAACTGCGTAAATTAACGATGGTTTTAGTTTTGCTTACCGCCATGATCTCGTAAGGTAACTTGCTCAATTGATATTTTTTAGTGATTTTTTGCATTTCCGGTAATGCAACGAGTAATAAATCCCCTTTTTCGTACAAGGTTGGCTCAGGGAGCTCAATCTGTAAGCCATTTTCAGACAAATCTAAGGTATGAGCTGTAATTTTACCGCGTTCTTCTTGCTCTAGTTCAATGGGCGTTTTGTACAAATAGCGGGTTTCACTGCGCAGGTTTACATATTCAAGTGCCACAGCATCGATGTTTGCATATGTTTTTTGCTTGGCATGGCCAAATTGTTTGAGCGCATTAACTTGGTCTTTATTAAAGGTGTTTTTTTGGTATTCCAAAGAGGCAGTTTTAGATGTGATGTCAGTCAGTAAGGCAATATATTGAATATTCTGAATAAAACCCTGAACCCGTGCAGAAGGAGGTTTATTAAATTTGGCAATATCGGCGCTTGCACTTTCAGGCAGCGAGAGCGGAATAAACGCATCGGCTTCGATAGTGGGGATCAATTGCACATTAAAGGTTCGCCAGCTGCTTTTTTGACTTCCAAAGCCAAAAAATAAAGCTTTGAGCGCAGGAATTAAATCTAACTCCTGCGCCGTCGATGAATAAAAATACGCTTTTCCAGCGACAATATGTGTGAAGCAATACAATACCGTTGACTTAACTTGACCCGGTTGCTGAATAATTAAGCTCAAACGTTTAGGGTTTAAAATGCTGGATAAAACAGACTGCTTAGTTTCATCAGTAAAATAGCGCAGTGTGTTGATATTATTTTCATTAGTCAGAGAAAGTGTAGGGGTTAACACTTGGTTTTTATCACTGATATAGATGAACAATGAACTAACACGGGGTAGGTAATACTGCTCGTATCCTTTGACAATCACCGCTTCTAATGTGTTATCGAGATTCACTTTATAGCGGCGTTTATTACCATGAATAAAACTACGTAAAAAGTCATCAAAACTGGCGCTGTTTTCTGCATAAGTACGTTTCATACGAATATGATTAGTGTCGTCACTCACAGACTCAATCGCAACCACTTCGTACTGTACGCCTTCTTTAAGCCCCAGTTCAAAATCTTGCTCTAAACCGACTAAACGAATATTCAACTTTTGTCCGACCGCCAGTTCATAGCGCATCGGTAATTTGACTTTACACCCACTGACCGAGATATCTGATGTATTGGCTTCAACGGTGTTTTTGGCGGAGATATGTATTTTCACACGAATCGAATAATTCATGCGTTCTTCACTGCGAGTTTCATAGGATGCAAACTCGACCAGATGAGTCATAGGTTTTTGTTTTTCAGGCTCTTTTACATTGATAGGCGCGTCGGTGCCAAGTGCTTTGGCTTTACGCTGCATAACTTTATGATTGTTTTCGGTGTTCATTACCGACTCATACACTGCAAGTGTATAAGAGCCGTGTTGTTTTATCGCTTTTTCAAATACTTCAATGGCAAGGTCATCCATAAAATGTTGCTTGCCGTTGTGTTCATACGGTCGAACATCTCCCGTTACTTGGCCGCGCAAATCAATGAAACGTTGCACAGGTTGTGACAGGCGGTTCATTTCCATTTTTAACAAAAATTGGTCAGGCTTAGATAACGCTTTGGTTTTATTTTGAAAAATTTTATCAAAATTAGGTGCGCCAAGTTTATCTCGAAGTTCTTCGATTACACTTTGATACTTTAGCAAGACATCATCTGGCATAAAAATCCATCACCTTTGTATTTGAAAACACTGTATAATTAGAATATTGAATCACTAAGTAGTGAATAATGAGAATAACCAATTTTCTGGTAAAAATCTCTATTAAACATCACTGCAAAAAGTATGCCTTTGATATCATGGTAAAAAAGAAAACTGCATTTGTTTGTAATGATTGTGGCGCTGATTTTTCACGCTGGCAAGGTCAGTGTTCAGAATGTAAAGCGTGGAATACTATTTCTGAGTTTCGAGTTCCTTCTACTAAGCCAACCCGTGGCGCAACTGCCGGGTATGCAGGTTTTGTTGAAGCAAAAGTACAAAGCCTCGATGATGTGGATTTAGCTGAGTTACCGCGTTTTAGTAGCGGTTTTTCGGAGTTTGACCGCGTGCTCGGTGGAGGCGTAGTACCAGGAAGTGCCATCTTAATTGGTGGCTCTCCCGGGGCGGGTAAAAGTACGGTGTTACTGCAGACGATGTGCTTGCTGGCTGAAAAAATGACCGCGCTGTATGTCACTGGGGAAGAGTCATTGCAACAAGTAGCCATGCGGGCAAAACGACTCAACTTACCGACTAAAAACCTCAAAACCTTGGCTGAAACTAACGTGGAGACAATTTGCCAGCTCGCGTTAATTGAAAAGCCACAAATTATGGTAATTGACTCCATTCAAGTGATGCACATGAGTGATGTGCAATCTGCACCAGGGAGTGTCTCGCAGGTAAGAGAAAGTGCCGCCTATTTGACCCGGTTTGCCAAGCAACACCAAGTCGCGATTATTATGGTCGGTCATGTTACTAAAGATGGCTCACTTGCTGGCCCCAAGGTACTTGAACACTGTATTGACTGTTCAATCTTATTGGAAGGGGAGAGCGATAGCCGCTTTCGCACCTTACGAGGTAATAAAAATCGCTTTGGTGCCGTGAATGAACTTGGTGTGTTTGCCATGACGGAGCAGGGACTTAAAGAAGTCAGTAATCCTTCGGCAATTTTTTTGAATCGCGCCAGTGAGCAAACACCGGGTTCATTAGTCATGGTGATTTGGGAAGGGACCCGACCTCTGTTGGTTGAGGTGCAAGCCTTAGTTGACTACTCTCAATTGGCGAACCCTCGGCGCGTGACGGTGGGAATGGATCAAAACAGGCTTGCGATGCTGCTGGCCGTATTACACCGTCATGGTGGCTTGCAAGTGGCTGATCAAGATGTCTTTGTCAATGTCGTCGGTGGCGTCAAAGTCACTGAAACCAGTGCCGATTTAGCCTTGATTGCCGCATTGGTATCAAGCTTTAAAAACTATTCGTTATCGCGAGAGTTAGTGGTGTTTGGTGAGGTGGGCTTAGGCGGTGAAATACGCCCAGTCCCAAGTGGACAAGAGCGAATTAAAGAAGCGGCTAAACATGGCTTTAAACGTGCCATTGTGCCAAAGGCCAATAAACCAAAAGAGCCGATAGATGGGATGGAAGTCATTGCGGTGACCAGCTTGTCACAAGCACTGGAAGCGTTGTTTTAATCATAAGACGTACGACATTATTTGCTAAGAGTGTTGATTCGATTGGATATTGGATGACACCACCATATTTATGGGTCAGTTATGCCAATTGACCAAGACTATTGTTGGCAAAAAGCAGATAATGACCTTAATTAAGATCAATGCAGGTGGGGGCACAAATACATTGTGTAAATACAGACCTCACTGCACTCGAACTGGAACTATATTCAATGGAAATTAAAGTTGATTTTCTCGACAACCTTAGGCTTGAAGCTAAGTTTGACGATTTCTCTGTGATTGCTGATCAGCCGATCCGTTATAAAGGTGATGGCTCAGCGCCAAGTCCTTTTGATTACTTTTTAGCCTCCTCTGCATTGTGTGCAGCGTACTTTGTCAAAGTATATTGTAACGCACGCGACATCCCGACCGATGGCATTCGACTGTCGCAAAATAATATTGTTGATCCGGAAGATCGCTATAACCAAATTTTTCAAATTCAGGTTGAGCTGCCAGAGAGTTTATCTGATAAAGATCGCGAAGGTATTTTGCGTTCGATTGACCGTTGTACAGTGAAAAAAGTAGTTCAAACCGGCCCTGAATTTAAAATCGAAACTGTTGCAAATCTAGATGAAGATGCGCAAGCCATGCTGATGGCTAAACCAAGCGATGAAGCTAATACTTTTATCGTTGGTAAAGATCTGCCACTTGAACAAACGATTGCTGATATGACGGCTATTTTAGCTGACTTAGGCATGAAGATAGAAATTTCGTCGTGGCGCAACATAGTTCCTAATGTCTGGTCGTTACATATTCGTGATGCGGCATCGCCCATGTGTTTTACTAACGGTAAAGGGTCGACGAAAGAAAGTGCGCTATGTTCTGCGTTAGGTGAGTTTATTGAACGTTTAAATTGTAATTTCTTTTACAATGACCAATTTTTGGGTGAAGACATTGCTAATAGTGAGTTTGTGCATTACCCGAATGAAAAATGGTTTAAACCTGATGAAAGTGATGCATTGCCGGCGGGGATTTTAGATGATTATACCCGTGAGATTTACGATCCTGAAGGTGAGTTATGTGGCTCTCATTTGATTGATACCAATTCAGGTAATGTAGAGCGGGGTATTTGCGCGATACCATATGTGCGTCATTCTGATGGTGAGACAGTGTATTTTCCATCTAACTTGATTGAAAATTTATTCCTCAGCAACGGCATGAGTGCTGGCAATAATTTAGCAGAAGCGAAAGTACAATGTCTGTCGGAGATTTTTGAACGCGCGGTAAAACGTCAAATTATCGAGCAAGAAATCGTGCTACCTGATGTGCCACAATCTGTATTAGATAAATATCCTAGTATTGTGGCTGGTATTGCTGGGCTCGAAGCGCAGGGGTTTCCTGTTGTCGTTAAAGATGCTTCTTTAGGGGGGCAATTCCCTGTAATGTGCGTCACGCTTATGAACCCTAAAACGGGTGGTGTTTTTGCTTCATTTGGCGCGCACCCAAGCTTTGAAGTGGCACTTGAGCGTAGTTTAACCGAATTGCTACAAGGGCGTAGTTTTGAAGGGCTCAATGACGTACCTAAGCCGACTTTTAATAGCATGGCTGTATCTGAGCCTGAGAATTTTGTTGAACACTTTATTGATTCAACAGGGGTTATTTCTTGGCGTTTCTTTAGTGCTAAACACGACTACGAATTTTGTGAATGGGATTTTTCGGGCACCAATGCCGAAGAAACAGAAAGTTTGTTTGGTATTTTAAAGGCATTAGGCAAAGAAGCTTACGTGGCTGAATTTTCAGATTTAGGCACGGCTTGTCGTATTTTGGTACCTGATTACTCCGAAGTGTATCCGGTGGAAGATTTAATCTGGGACAATACCAACAAAGCTTTGCATTATCGCAGCGATATTTTAAATATTCACTCTCTTGATGATGATGCCCTTGTTGCTCTTGTTGAGCGCTTAGAAGAAAGCCAACTAGATAACTATATTGATATTATCACTTTAATAGGTGTTGAGTTTGATGAAAACACCGTTTGGGGTCAAGTCACTATCCTAGAGCTGAAAATTTTAATTTATTTAGCGTTAGGTGAGTTAGAAGAGGCAATCGAGTTAGTCGAATCCTTCTTACAATTTAATAATAATACCGTTGAACGTGGATTGTTTTATCAAGCTATTCACTGTGTATTAGAAGTAACTTTGGATGAGGAACTTGAACTTGCAGATTTCATGGTCAGCTTTGAGCGCATGTTTGGCAAAGACGTGATGCAAAATGTTGTCGGCTCTGTGACAGGTGAAGTTAAATTTTATGGTTTAACACCAACCAGTATGAAACTTGAAGGTCTTGAGCGTCATCAGCGTTTAATTGAAAGTTATAAAAAACTACACAGTGCGCGTGCAGCCAAAGCTCACTCATAATTTTTAAAAAGACACAAAAAAGCCAGCTTAGCTGGCTTTTTTGGTTCGATATTTAAACATGTCGCTATTTGTTAGTGCAAAATCCGCGCTTTAATCGTACCTTCTACGGCACGTAATTCTTTGATCGCAATTTCAGAGTCATCAGAATCAACGTCAATCACGACATAACCAATCGATTCATCAGTTTGTAAATACTGCGCTGCGATGTTAATGCCATGCTGAGCAAATGCTTGGTTGATTTGCGTCAAGATACCCGGACGGTTGTGGTGAACGTGCAGTAAACGGCTACGATCGCCTAGTTCAGGTAAAGACACCTCAGGGAAGTTAACTGCCGATAACGTCGAGCCATTATCTGAATATTTGGCTAACTTACCGGCAACTTCAATACCGATATTTTCTTGCGCTTCTTGTGTTGAACCACCAATGTGAGGAGTTAAAATCACGTTATCAAACTCGCGCAGTGGCGACATAAACTCTTCGTCATTTGATTTTGGTTCTACTGGGAAGACATCAATGGCTGCGCCTGATAGCTTTTTATCAGCGAGGCTGCTGGCAAGTGCATCGATATCAACCACAGTACCGCGAGAAGCATTGATTAAAATTGCGCCTTGCTTCATCACTTCAAGCTCAGCAGCACCAATCAAGTTTTTAGTCTGTGGTGTTTCTGGTACGTGCAAGCTAATGACGTCAGAAGTTTGCAGCAGATGCGTCAGTTGATGAACTTGGTTGGCATTGCCTAAGCTTAATTTATCTTCAATGTCGAAGTATTGAACGTTCATACCGATGTTTTCAGCCATGATGCCAAGTTGGGTTCCGATATGTCCGTAACCGATAATACCTAAGGTTTTGCCACGCGCCTCAAACGAACCATGAGCGGATTTATCCCATTCGCCACGGTGAGCCATGGCATTTTTTTGTGGAATACCGCGCAGTAACAATAAAATCTCACCTAACACAAGCTCAGCAACCGAGCGGGTGTTTGAAAACGGTGCATTGAAAACTGCGATACCACGAGTACGGGCCGCATCAAGAGAGACTTGGTTGGTGCCGATACAAAAACAACCGACAGCAACCAGTTTTTCTGCTGCATCCAATACTTTTTCGGTTAAATGAGTACGCGAGCGGATCCCGACAAAGTGAACATCTTTAATTCGCTCAATAAGGTCGTCTTCAGCTAAGGACGTTTTGACATACTCGATATTGCTATAGCCGTGGCGCTTGAGTGTCTCTACGGCACTTTGGTGCAATCCTTCAAGTAATAAAATCTTAATTTTATCTTTTGCTAACGAAACCTTACTCATCCTCATTCCTCAGTTTATTTAAGTGTTTTTGGTCCATCAGGAGTGCCGACAATGACCGTATCTGCACCACGTGCAGCAAACAAGCCATTTGTCACAACGCCTACCATCTGGTTTATTTGTTGCTCTAATTTTTTTGCATCGGTAATACTTAGATTAAACACATCTAAAATGACATTACCGTTATCGGTTACCACGCCTTGGCGATAAAGTGGGTCGCCACCGAGCTTTACTAACTCTCTGGCCACATAACTGCGTGCCATTGGGATCACCTCAACGGGAAGTGGAAACTGCCCTAAGATGTCGACTTGTTTTGTACTATCAACGATACATACAAACTTTTTGGCCACAGCCGCGACAATTTTTTCACGCGTGAGCGCAGCTCCACCGCCTTTAATCATTTCGTTTTGCGGGTTGATTTCATCAGCCCCATCGACATACACGCTTAATGTATCAACATCGTTAAGCTCATAAATTTCAATGCCGAGCTCTTTAAGCTTTTTTGTTGACGCTTCAGAGCTTGAAACTGCACCGCGGATATCTTCTTTAATACTGCCCAAAGCATCGATAAAGTGATTAACGGTTGAACCAGTACCAACACCGATGATGCTGCCTTTTTCTACGTATTCGAGTGCAGCCCAGGCGGCGGCTTTTTTCATTTCATCTTGTGTCATTGCAGTAATCTCCAGAACGGGTAATTGAGTATGGCGTCAGTATATAAATTTTTTGTCTACCAACGGTAATTAAATTCAGGGGTTGCGATCCATTTTAATGGAATATCCCATGCTTCGGTTGGTACGAGATCTACTTTTTGGCACTCATGCGCTAAGCCGATCACTATGGGTTTTTGCCATTGTTCTTGGTAATACTTTGCCAAGGTTCGGTCATAAAACCCACCACCCATTCCTAATCGGTTCCCTTGTGCATCAAATGCAACTAGGGGAGTGAACAGGATATCTAATTGCTCAATTGGACAGATTTGACTGCAATTTAACTTGGGCTCAAAGATACCATAGCGGTTTGTACTCATGGGTGAATTTTCTTCATGAAGCTGAAAGAGTAAATAACCAGCTGAAAAGGGGTGGATCACAGGAAGGTAAACTTGATGGTTTAGCGTTCTAAGGCTTTGTATTAACTTGTTTGTTCCTAATTCGCCGTCATTAGTTAAGTAGAGGGCTATTTTGGCGTTTTTATAGTGTTTTAGTTGTTGAATTAAATTCAAGTTTAGGGCGTTTTCGGCTTCTTGTTGCTGTTTTTTTGTTAGAGAATTGCGCTTTTTTCGCACGAGTTCTCTTATTTGTGCTCTATTCAAGGGGTTTTACCAAAAAAAGGATGCAGTATGTGCCGCATCATTGCAGAAAAATTAGAACGTTACCATGTCTGGGTAGAGTAGACTGATCACTAATAATGCAATCAGAAGTAATAAAATAAAGCCTCCAATCAGCATAAAGACTTTGTTTGGCCCTTTTTTAATTGGCTCATCGAGATCATCTTCAAAGATTAATGGCTCAGCGTGAGGTTCAGGATCGATATCATCTTCAAGATCAGGCATTTTAGCTGGGGTGTTTTGAGCTAATTCATCGACTTTTTCTTCTAAACGGATCAAGCTGGTGGTGATGTAATCCAGTGCATTGATGATTTTTAAATCGCGCTCTTTTTGACTTTGTTCATCGTCATCATCATCTGTTTGGCTGGCGTGAGCTGGAGTGACTATTTGCACTTTAATACCTAGGCTTGCGAACACTTTTTGTTGCTTTTGTGCTTTTTCAAGAGTGGTCGGGTTAAATGCATCTTGGCCTTGAAGAAACTTTTTGACGGTTTTTTCGTTCAGCTTTAGTTTTTGCTGTAACAACTGCTTTGCGAGTTCGGGTGATACTTTTGCCGCTAAACCAGCAAAAACAATTTTACATTGATCACTCATTGAATTTTCTCTATTCCCCGTTACGAAGTTTAAATTATATACCCAAGATGTGGATTATTGCGAGTTAGCTATTTAAATAGGTGCAAGATTTTATTGAGTTTATTATTAAGAAAATGTGAAAGGGGGCGTGTTGCCAAGTAGTTAAGGCGTAATAAGAGTAAGGGAGAAGGTGTTTCCCTTACTCAGAGCACAAACCAGGAGTTAATACTTGGCTGGTACACCAGCCGCTGGTATCGCTTGTAAAATGAATTCACGTAAGTCTTGATTTGATAGCTGTAAATCATCACGACGTAAATACATCATATGACCACTGCGGTAGCCTTTAAAGCTTAAGCGATCTTTCATTTTACCACTGGGATCTAGCTGCCATAAGGTGTATTTAGCATCAAAGTAGTTGGTTGCCCCATCGTAGTATCCGGCTTGTACCAGTACATTGAGGTAAGGGTTTTGCGCCATCGCAAGGCGTAAATTTTCGCCTGTTTTGTTTTTGGTACGATCCCAAGGGTGCACAGGGCCAAACATGTTGTACTTGATGTCAGTCTTGTATTGCAGTTCTTGACTCAAATACCAGTTAATAGCAGGAGTGAATGAGTGTAACCATGATGTTAGCTCTGGCCAATAATCCGGAGAATCACCCACTTCTTTTTTATCGATGCCTAAATAACGAGAATCTAAACGCCCTAAGGTGAGCCCTTTATCTCTTAATAACTCTTTCCAAAAAAAGCTTGGGGCAACATCGAGGTTATTTTGCATAATTACTTGCGTGCTTAAGCCACTAAAACGTGCCATTTTTTCTGCGATACGTTGTTTTTCATTAAGGGCTAAAAACCCCCCGCGAGCAATGGCAGGGATCAGTTCATCAATAGCGAAGAGTTCGGCTTGTGCAAGTACTTCATCTAAATCAAGTTGTTGTAACTCAGGTGTTAAGGCCTTATGGTACCAAGCCGCGGCAGTGAAATAAGGCAGGCGATTGGCAGCATCAACCGGACCATCGCGTTTAATACCAATATCGGTTGGAGAAACGAGCACAACCCCATTTAAATACATCCATTGCTGATTCTGCAGTTCGTGCGCAAGACCAGACACGCGGGTCGTACCATAGCTTTCGCCAATTAAAAATTTGGGTGATAACCAGCGATCATGGCGAGTTACAAAAGTGTTGAGCCACTGAGCCAGATATTGAATGTCCGCATTGACACCAAAGAACATGGCTTGCTGCTCTTTTTTACTGGGTAACTTACCGTCTTGATTTTTTAGAACCCGAGAGTAGCCTGTATTGACTGGGTTAACATACAAAATGTCGGCGACATCTAGCACTGAGTAGGGGTTGGCTTTGACACCATAAGGTTGTACTGGATAGCCTTCGTCATCAATATTTAAAATACGAGGCCCAGTGTACGCCAAGTGCATCCAGACCGAAGCAGACCCTGGACCGCCGTTAAACGAAATAAGCAGTGGTCGTTTACTGAGATCTTTGACGGCTTTTTTTTGATAATACGTATAGTGCAGCGTGGCCACCGCTTGGCCTTCTTCATTCCATACAGGTTGAGTGCCTGTTGTGGCTGAATAATTAACGGTATCGCCGTTTATTTTTACTTTGTGTTCAGTGGTGACTTTACTCTCGGCTTCTATTTCTATGTTAGTCGCAAAGCTAAACTGACTGAACATCAGCATCACTATGAGCGAGCTTTTTAGTACATTCATAACGGATCTCTTGTAATGATAATGTGATCATTTAAAGCAACTTTAGTCTAAAAACCAAACATCTTGAGACTGATGACCAGATTATACGGTGAAGTTAGTAATTAGCTGTGTGCTACAAAGGGCCGAACAGCATCAATGAGACCTTGAGTTGCATCTCGTTGATATAAAATTCCTTTTTGGGTTAAACGGGTGTCTTGTAATTGACAGTTTTTTGGTCTTGCAGCCTGACCAACGGCGCTGTCTTGGGCAATAATACGCGTTTTATCGTCTCCAAAGGCATCCGCTAATGCACAAGCAAGCGCGTATTTAGTGTGAGCTGTCGTATCTGAGATATGAAAAACCCCACCACGTTCAGACGGTGTTAGTTTAGTTAGCATATCGTGTAAGGTGGCTGCAATGTCACTTACATGGGTTGGGTAGCGTATCGCCCAATTGTCCATGGCAGGTTGCTTATTTTGCTGCAATTGTGCCCACGTGATAGTGAGTGCAGATTCTTCAATAAACTCCACTTGGCCATAGAGCACTGGCACGCGAATAACATTGTGCGCTGGATAGCTTAACACCGCTTGCTCGGCCTGTTGTTTAGACAGACCATAGTCGTTGAGTGGGTGAGTGTCGGCGTTTTCAGCGTATGGAGGGTTAAGTCCATCAAACACATAGTCGGTACTGATAAAAAACAGCTCAATACGATATTGATGACACAGCAGGGCTAATTTTTGAGGCAGCGAAACATTGAGTTGTTGTGTGAACTCGGGCTGCGCTTGGCACACTTCAGGTTTACGCTCTGCTGCCGCATGAATTAGGTAGTCGGGTTGATGTTCAGTAATAAAGGCTTCAAGGGCGGTAAAGTCGGTTAGGTCAAGTTTATGCAAGGGCGGTGATGTTCGAGAAAAGGCCGTGCCTAAAACGGTAAAATTTGGCGTAAATGTCGACATTAATGCACGCCCTAACAGGCCGCTTGCACCGGTAATCATTATTTTTTTCATACGTTTCTCAGTTGTTAAATTAGCAACAAATTGTTACATTCTGCTTTTATCTCGTATCGATTGTAATAATAAAGCGTTATGCTGGCTAAAGTTTTTGATTTTAGCTTTACGGAGTAGGCACATGCAACGAGTATTAATTGTTGAAGATAGCAAAATGGTTCAACAAGTATTAAGACATTTAGCCGCTCAGTGGTTAGATATTGACGTTGATTTTGCTTGGTCGCTGCGTGAAGCTGCAACATTGATTAAAAAGCATCGTTATACGGTGGCATTAGTTGACTTAACGTTACCCGATGCCCCGAACGGGGAAGTGGTCAAATTGATGATGAAGTCAGCGATCCCTACCGTGGTGCTGACGTCTGCGATTGATGAATATAAACGCCTGCAAATGATTGAAATGGGTGTGATTGACTACGTACTCAAAGATAATCGAGATTCTTACCTTTATGCAATAAAACTGCTTGCGCAGTTGCTGCGAAATCAAGGCAGTAAGGTGCTTGTTGCTGATGACTCAAAAACGAGTCGTAATTTAATGAAGCAGATGTTAGAGCAACTGTTGTATCAAGTTGAGGAAGCTGCTGATGGCGAACAGGCTTTGCAAATGCTCAGTTCAGATAATTCAATCAAATTGTTGCTGACCGATTATGCGATGCCAAAAATGGATGGATTTGAGTTAGCTAAAGCAATTCGTCACCGCCGTGGACGAGACGAGTTAGCTATTATCGGCATCTCAGGTTCGGGCAGCCAAAGTTTATCGGCAAAGTTTATTAAATACGGCGCGAATGACTTTTTGATTAAGCCTTTTATGCCTGAAGAGTTTCATTGTCGTGTGATGCAGACTATGGAACAACTCAATATGATTGGGCAAATTAAAGATGCTGCGAATCGGGATTATTTAACGAGTTTGTATAATCGCCGTTATTTTTATCAACAAGCACAGCAATCAATACAACACTGTAAACCAGAACAAACGTCAGTATTGGCGATGTTAGACATTGATTACTTTAAGCAAATCAATGATACCTATGGCCACCAAGCCGGTGATGAAGTGTTGGTGTTATTATCTTCTTTGTTACAGCATCATTTTCCAGAGTGTTTAATCGCCCGAATTGGTGGTGAAGAATTTGCGTTAATGTTGAATGTGAGTGATCTAAGCCAAGCTGTAGAGTTGATGGATGAGTTTAGGTTTTATGTGTCAAATCATTTGTTTGTGTTTGCTTCGCAGCCAATTGCAGTGTCTGTCAGTATTGGAATTTGTGGGATTGAAGGGCCGTCTCTTGAAACAGCCATGCAACATGCCGATATCGCATTGTATGATGCTAAAGGGCAAGGTCGAAATCAAGTTGCGGTGTTTGAAAATAAATCGCAATGCATCGAGCCGGTGTGATGCATTGCGGATTTTAGGAGTGTTTAGAGCTGGGTAAACTCAAGTAGTTGTTTGAGTTTTGTTGCTTGGCGACGCGAAATTTCAACCGTTTGGTTATTTGATAAGGTCGCAGTTAAGCCATAACCAATCGATTGCTCCATGCTTGAAATAGCATCAAGACGGATAATATCAGAGCGGCTCGCTCTAAAATAATGGCTTTCATCGAGTTTCTTTTCGATTTTATTGAGTGAACTATGCAAGTACGCTTTACCATGTGGGGTGTAAATGGCTGCATGGTTGCCAATTGATTCAAAGCGAATGATTTCATTGAGTTGAATGATGCGCATTTTCTCGCCATATTTAACCATCAATTTATGATCGTCTGGCAATGACGATTTTTCTTTTGATTGTGCTAAACGTTTTTCTAATTTAACTAAGCTGTCAGCAAGGCGCTCAGGATTGACGGGTTTGACTAGGTAATCCATGGCGTTGAGTGAAAAGGCATCAACGGCAAATTGATCGTAGGCCGTGCAAAAAATGATATTCACATCGTCACCGAGTGATTCTGCTAACTCTAACCCTGTTGCACCCGGCATATGGATGTCGAGGAATATCGCATCAGGTTTATGTTCGGCTATTTTTTCTTTTGCTTCTTCAGCGTTTTTGGCTTCGTCGATGATTTCCACTTGGCTATGCTTGGCCAATAAACGTTTGAGTTCGTTTCGGGCAAGGCGCTCATCATCTACGATGATCACTTTAATGGTCATAATTAAGCGTTAACTCCATTTTATAGCTATTTTTTGTCAGTGTTTGTGCAATTGTAGTTGCTACGCTGGATTTAATTAGATTAAGTTCAGTATCAAAATTGATTTCACCAGGTTTTACCCCTGGTTTTTGGGTTAATTCAAGGGTGAAAGTGACGCATTTATTGTGTTCGCTGCACACAATCGTGAGCGTGTTTTCTTGCACGCTATAAATATCTTTTTCATGGCAAATTTTTTCTACCAGCGGCAACAATAATGAGTGGCTCAGAGGGTTGTGTTTACTCACGTTATTGAACGTGACAGTGCTGATGAGTCGCTCTTCAAGGCGCAAGGCCTCAAGATTTAAATACTGTTTAACATAGGTGAGCTCTTCAAGCACATCGGTGTGGGCTTTGCCATCTGCGAGTTTGTAGCGTAGCAATTGTGCCAGCTCGCTGAGCAGTTCGCTGGCTTTTTCTTGATCTTCAAAAATTGTATAGCGAATCGCGTTCATACTATTGAAGATGAAGTGTGGGTTGAGCGCTGATTCGGTATTGGTATCAAACATAAAGTCGCTTTTTAAAAGTAATGTAGAATCGCATTAATTAAGGCGTAACAATAAGTGTAAAAGTTAACATCCATAATGCCTACTGTTAAATGACAGAAGGTAAAATATCAGGATGAGTGGTTGTTTGTTCCTTTAATGGCAAAGATAACATTAACTTATGGCTATTTTTATCTTTAATTGAAGTGAGTTGCGCTTTGTCATGAAACATAAACGCGAGCCTGTGTTTGATGTTTCTAAAATAATCAGCATCGACAATGCGCTTTTTTGTTGATGTGTGCAGCAAAGTCAGTAGGTATTTCTCGCCTTGTTGCTGCCCTTTTATCAATAATGAATGGTTGGGGTGCAGTGCATTTTTTAAAATATGCGACACCATAAAAATAAGGGTCATAGTCGGCAGTGACTCAATAAAATGTTGATCGGCCAATTCGATATGAATATCTTGGGGTGCTCGATTTTGCAATTTCAGCAAATTGAGATAGTTCGTGAGGCTTTCAAGTTCTTGTTCTATTGTCGCGGCATTATTTTTACTGGCGGTGAGGTTATACCTAAATAACTCTGAGGCTTGGGTGACGACATCGGCTGCTTGCTCAGCATCAATATCAATGGTGCGCTTAATAACATCCATTGTATTGTAAAGAAAATCAGGATTGATTTGATTTATAAGAATTTTAAGTTCTTGTTTTTCGTTAATATCTTTTAATTTGTGGTAGTTGCGCCCCGATACAATCATGACATAAACAATCAGGTAAATGATAAAGTTTCCCCAATAGCTCATCACGATAGTCAGTATTTGATAAGACCAATTAGTGGTTGGAAGCTGATACACAATCTTCATCAAGTCATCAAAAGTATAGGTGCGGGGGACGAGTTGAAAAAAGAGAAAGTCACTCAACAACCAAGGGAGCGGAGCCACGATTGAAATGCAGATAATCCAAAGTAACTGCTTTTTAATCGACATGATTTTATGTTCATTCACTTTGTACATACCACGAGCAACAATATGAAAAGCAATGAAAAAGCCTGTATAGCTAACTAATACTTGTGTCACAAGGTAAGGTCTACTGGCGAGTTCTTCTAAAATAGTCAAAATGGTGTAAAAGGAGTAGCCAACCCCTATCACGAGAGAGATACCTAAGTATTGCCAATATTTTTTGCCTGTGTGTGTAAGGTATTGCCAATTCATATTAATGCTTCTTTTTCGGTAAAATGAGTGATGCAATAAAGTGGTTATCGACCTCTTTAGTTGTAATGCTTGCCTCATCTTGGTACATCAATGTCATTCGTTGCTTGAGGTTGGATAAGCCCGTTCCAGTGCCGCTGGCTTTAAACTCACCAAGGTAAAGAGGATTGGAGACATCAAGCTGCCAGGTTTTGTCTTGCTCTGTGGCAGTAATGCGCAACAAGCTTTGTTCAATTCGCGGAGCGATGCCATGTTTAATGGCATTTTCAAGCAAAGTAAGCACTCCCATTGTTGGGATGGAATAATGATAGAGTTCATCTGGCACATTAATTTCAATCAACAAACGTTCTTCGAGACGAGTATGTTCAATATCAAGGTAAAACTCACAGACTTTGAGTTCTTCTTTGAGTGAGATAGTCGGTTGTTGTTTTGAACTCAAGTTGTAACGAAAGAGTTCGGTGAGCTTATCGACTAATTCTTTGGCGATTTCTTTATTTTCGAAAATCATGCCGCGAATGCTATTCATCGAGTTAAACAAAAAGTGAGGATTGAGTTGGCTCATTAAAAGCGCCAGTTGCCCTTCTTTGACCTTTTGTTTGATTTGCAGTCTATTTCTGAGGCTGGTGAGGCATAGATAAAAAAGACCCCACAAAAAATAAAGAGCAAACATCATCAGGGGGATGACAATTAATCGCGACATATCCCATGTCTCTTTATGCAAACCTAGCACATTTAGTTCTTGGGTGAATTCACTGCCATTTCTAAATTGATAAACCTGACCATTTAATGATTCTTTGATTGTGGCATCAATCATAGAAGCAATCGTGGTATCGATAAAGGCTGCCGCGAGCGCTGTGACAACTAACGTGAAGAAAATCTGCTTTTTATATGCTTTATCTTTTTGTAAATACTTTTGCGGGGCACGAATAATAAAGTGGCTGAGCAGAACAAGTAATGCGGAATTACAAATGATGGACGTCAATACAACCCAGTCTGGGTAAATACTGAATTCGCGTTCATGCGCAAAAGCAAACTGAATGCTAAATAGCGCTAAAGCAGCAATGGCTTGGAGGATCCAATATGTCATTGGTTAAAAACTACCTTGTAAATTAAAAAGGTTACCCCAGAAAAACCGACTCAAACCACGGGCAATAAAGACCCTATATTGTGATAAAAATCACAATAAATCAATCTGTAACTAAATCGGGAATTAAAACGCGCTGTGTCAAATGCACCAATAGTGTGTGCTGGGTTTTATTTTTGCACACAAGTGGTGCAAGTAAAGTATTTAATTGTTAATAAATATTTCTATCGTACTGAATTAATTGCTTTTTACAGAGTGGCACAAAGGTTGGATTAACAAAATATCAACAGATTAATAATAATGATATTGAAGGGTCCACTATGAAAATGATTAGTGCAATTATAAAACCATTTAAATTAGATGATGTACGAGAAGCGCTCTCTGATTTAGGTGTTGAAGGGATGACTGTAGTTGATGTCAAAGGATTTGGCCGCCAAAGAGGTCATACAGAGTTGTATCGTGGTGCTGAATACCAAGTGGATTTTATTCCAAAGATCAAACTTGAAATTGCTACACGCAGTGAAAATGTCGAACGCATTGTGGAGGCGATTACAAAAGTCGCTTCAACCGGAAAAATAGGTGACGGCAAAATTTTTGTTTATGAGTTAGATCAAATTGTGCGGATCCGTACTGGTGAACTCGACGAAGAAGCGATTTAAGGGGAAGATGATGGAAAACACAGTATTAGAATTACGATTTGCACTGGACACTTTTTACTTTTTAATTTCAGGTATCTTAGTGATGTGGATGGCTGCAGGTTTTGCCATGTTAGAAGCGGGATTAGTTCGCTCAAAAAATACCACTGAGATTTTAACTAAAAACGTCGCATTATATGCGATTGCTTGCACCATGTTTTTATTGGTGGGTTATAACATTATGTACGTTGATAACCCAGAAGGTGGCATCATTCCAACTCTTGGTGGCTTGATTGGCACGCAAGCTGCGGACGCGAATCACTCTTTAGAGTCTGATTTCTTTTTCCAAGTGGTTTTTGTCGCCACGGCGATGTCTATTGTGTCAGGCGCGGTTGCTGAGCGCATGAAGCTTTGGGCCTTTTTAGCTTTTACAGTCGTACTTACAGGCTTTATTTACCCACTCGAAGGTTATTGGACGTGGGGCGGTGGCTTTTTATCTCAGCTGGGTTTTGTTGATTTTGCAGGGTCAGGCATTGTGCATATGGCGGGTGCGTCAGCTGCCCTTGCTGGTGTTTTATTGTTAGGGGCCCGTAAAGGCAAATATGGTAAAAATGGCGAAATCTATCCAATTCCAGGCTCAAACTTACCCTTAGCGACATTGGGAACATTCATCTTGTGGATGGGCTGGTTTGGGTTTAATGGTGGTTCGCAGTTGTTACTGTCTGATGTCGAAAACTCAACTGCACTGGGCAAAATAATGGTTAACACCAATGCTGCTGCCGCAGCTGGAGCGATTGCAGCCTTGTTTGTGTGTAAAATTTTATGGCGCAAAGCGGATTTAACTATGGTGCTTAATGGCGCATTAGCGGGCCTGGTTGTCATTACGGCTGAGCCTGCGTCACCGACGCCAGTATTAGCATTATTACTGGGTGCATTGGGCGGTTCGCTTGTTGTCTTTAGCATAGTGTTACTCGATAAGCTAAAAATTGATGATCCTGTAGGCGCAATTTCAGTACACGGCGTATGTGGTGTTTTAGGTTTAATGCTGGTGCCACTGTCAAACACAGATGCGACTCTTGTTAATCAGCTAATTGGTACGGCAACCATATTTACCTTTGTGTTTGTTGCGTCATTTATCACTTGGGCTTTACTGAAAAAATTTATGGGGATCCGCGTTTCTGAAGAAGAAGAAATTAATGGCATGGATCAACATGATTGTGGAGTTGATGCATACCCGGAGTTTGTTACAGTCCGTAGTAATATCTAATGTGAGTAAACTGCACAACTGATTCAAGCCCATCTTTTGATGGGCTTTTTTTATGGTTGAGATAAATTAATGCGTTTTTATCAATGATAAGGCGAGCTTTTTTAAGATATTTACTAAGCTTAATGGATTCTATTTGAGGGTCTACTTATGACTGTGTCAGTGCTGATTGTTGAAGATGATGAGAGTGTGTGTGATTTATTGGTTTTATCATTAGGTCAAGGATATCAGACTGACGTGGCCCATAGTATTGCGCAAGGCCAAGCGCGACTTGATAAGTCACATTTTGATGTGGTGTTGTTAGATTACCATTTGCCCGATGGTGAAGGGGTGATTATTTCTGAACAACTGAAATCTAGAGCAGAGCGACCCATCGTTATTTTTTTAAGCGCATCTAAAGATTTAGATAAAAAAATGGCCGCCTTTAATAGCGGCGCCATAGACTGGATTGATAAAACCCAATGTGCGCCAACAATGTTGAATCTTAAATTAGAATAAGCACTAAAATTTAGGGCTAAATATCGGCAAATAGCCCAAGCAGAGCAAGCCTCAACTGAAGCTGTGTATGTGGCCATGTCGGATTCTTTTGTTTGGGGGCACACCGCACGGGCAATTCGTTCTTGTTTAACCACTCATAGTATTAGTGGTTTTTTAAACGCCATTTTTCATTACCTTAGTGAATTAAATTTACTGGCGGCCATTGCTATCAACGAAAATAAGGGGCTAACTATTTGGGACAGCCCTGAAGATGCTGCCACAGGATTAGAGCAAGAAGTGATGTGCTTGGCGATGCAAAAAGGAGACAGAATTTTAAAAATTGGCCGGCGCTATTTTTTTCAAACAGAAAACATCAGCATGTTAATTAAAAACATCCCAGATGATGAGGTTAAACAAGGGCAACTGATTGATGTCCTCACCGCGTATGTTGAGTGTGCAGAGCATCATTTACTCAGTATTAATCAAAATATGGTCAAGCAGTTATATTTTTCAAAAGTCTCGGAGGCGCTTGATTTAGTTAAGTTCAGGATGCATGAATTTAACAAAGAAACAAACCATATTCAAAACCAGCAATCATGGTTGTTTTTTGAAGTATTTAATAAATTGCAATTAACAGATGATGAAGAAAAAAGCCTGACAGAAGTCACTGACTCGACATTGATGAAATTTGAAGAAATGGCGCTTGAGCACTTTAAAATAGTGCATGACTTAGAGGAGGTGATGGCACAATTTAAAAAACATGTTGGTTAAATCGGTGAGATGTTATGGCTCATTGATTATTTACCCTACGGGTTTTATGACACTTTTATGAATTTTAAATGTTCTCTATTTTCTCTTTGTTAAAAACACTGTAAGCTCGCTCTATATTTGCTTATACGTATACACAAATGATAGATACAATCGCTCATTTTTACAAAACATGCTCTGAGCCAGCACGACTTCGAATTTTAAATATTTTACTGTCTTATGATGCCGTCTGTGTCTGTGATGTCGTCACGACGCTGGATTTGTCGCAACCTTTAGTGAGTCGTCATTTAAGTTATTTAAAAAATGCTGGATTAGCTGAGGTGTTTAAACAAGGAAACTGGCGCTATTACGGCCTATCAAAACAGCTTACCCCCTTGCAAGTGGCTGCATTAAATGTGCTTAAACAGCAACTTGATATGGATCCTCAATGTATTGCAGATCGCAATCAATTTAACCCTAGTGTGTGTGGAGAATAAACAATGAAAGTCGCAATTAATGGTTTTGGCCGAATGGGCAAATTATTAACTCGCTTATTGATTGAGCAAGGTGAGCACCAGATCATGTACATCAATGATCCTAGCTGTGATGCAAAAACAGTTGCCCACTTGCTGGCGTTTGATTCGGTTCAAGGGCGTTTTTTAGATGAACAAATCGTGGCTGAGTCTGATGCCATTAATGTGTCAGGACAGCGTATCAGCACCCTACAAGAGAAAGATTTAAACGCGTTACCTATTGATGAGATTGATTTATTGATTGAGTGTTCAGGCTTATACCGCCAATCAGCATTATTTCAGCCTTTACTGGATAAAGGACTGGCGAAAGTCTTGGTATCATGTCCGGTCAAAGATTCGGGCGCTTTGAATATAGTCTACGGCGTGAATCATGAATTATATCAAGCCGATACTCATGCTGTTGTGACTGCCGCTTCGTGTACCACTAACTGCTTAGCTCCAGTCATTAAAGTGCTCAAAGAGACGGTTGGGATTAAACATGGCTCGATGACCACAATACATGATATTACCAATACCCAAACCATTGTTGATCGAGCGCACAAAGACTTGCGCCGAGCACGCGCTTGCGGTGAGTCATTGATCCCAACGAGCTCGGGCTCGACAACGGCGATTATGAGTATTTTTCCTGAGCTGCAAGGTAAGCTCGATGGACTTGCTGTGAGAGTGCCTTTATTGAGCGGCTCGTTGGTTGACTTAGTCATTGAAGCAGAGCGAGAAACAAGTGTGGCCGAAATTAATCAAGCTTTTGAAGCGGCCAAAGCGGGCTCATTGAAAGGCATCTTGGATATCGAACATCGTCCATTGGTTTCGGTTGATTTTGTGGGTGACCAACACAGTGCAATTGTTGATGGTTTATTGACCCAAGTTACCAATAAAACCCAAGTGAAAGTGTTGGCGTGGTACGACAACGAAATCAATTATGTCAGCAGAATGCGCGATATTGTTGATTTAATTGCACGCGGTTAAGTGATGACTCACTATGAATAAAGACGTAAAAGAATATGGGCTAGTGACCAGTGCTTACTGGGGCTTTACTTTAACTGATGGGGCACTACGGATGTTGGTGGTGCTGTATTTTCATCAGTTAGGTTACAGCCCCTTAGCTGTGGCATCGTTGTTTTTATTTTATGAATTCTTTGGCATTGTGACCAACTTGTTTGGTGGTTGGTTAGCTGCGCGATTTGGTCTAAAAAGCACGTTGTTTTCAGGCTTGTTTTTACAAATTGTGGCGCTGATTTTATTGGCACAGACGCAGTGGCTTGGTATCGCTTATGTGATGGCTTTGCAGGCGATTTCTGGCATAGCTAAAGATTTAAATAAAATGAGTGCCAAAACAGCTATCAAGCAGCTGGTGCCTGCAGATCAATCATCTCGGTTGTTTTATTGGATTAGTGTGTTGACGGGCTCTAAAAATGCACTAAAAGGTTTGGGGTTCTTTTTAGGGGGTTGGTTACTTCATGTGGTTGGGTACACAGGGGCGCTTTATTGCCTGGCTGGTGGACTGACATTATTGACCTTGTTAGTTGGCATGAACTTAACCCACACGCTGCAAGCTAAGCAATATAAAGCAAAATTCAGTGAGGTTTTTTCAACAAGCCCTGCAGTTAATTGGCTCTCTGGCGCACGCTGTTTTTTGTTTGCCGCGCGGGATGTATGGTTTGTGGTGGCTTTACCGGTATTTTTAACCTTAGAAGCAGGCTGGAGTAGTCAGCTTGTCGGGGCAATGATGGCAGCTTGGGTGATCATTTATGGCATGATGCAGTCATCGACTCCAAAATTACTCGGTTTTGCTGATCATGCACCAACAGGACAACATGCATTGTATGGAGCCATCGCCTTACTCTTGGTATTGGGTGCAATGATTTTGGCTGCGCAAGTTTTCTTTGATTGGCAAATGGTTGCATTAATGGGGTTGATGCTCTTTGCGGTGGTTTTTGCTGTTAATTCGGCTATTCATTCCTTCTTAATTGTTCATTATGCTCGCTCAGAAGGCGCATCAATGGATGTTGGCTTTTATTATATGGCCAATGCAGGCGGACGTTTGTTAGGCACTGTGTTATCAGGTTATTTGTATCAAGCCGCGGGATTCAGTGCGACGATTTACGCCAGCTTTGTTTTGGTGTTAGTTTGTGTATTCATCAGTGTTAATTTACCTAAAAGTGCCATGAGTCAAGGCACGGATTAATTGCATGCTTTGTTTTTCTTCATCAGCTAAATAGTTGGGTGAGCGACTATTTAGCGCTACAATGGCGTATCTTTTTTGTTGGTAAAGTTATTTTTTCGTGCTTCCTGTTCAGACTATTTACGCCGACCTTGTTGATCAACTCCATTCACAGCCTGTCACTTTATTGCAAGCGCCACCGGGTGCTGGAAAATCTACTTGGCTGCCGCTACAGCTTGTAAGAGACAAACACTTCAAGCGGATCATTATGTTAGAACCAAGGCGGTTAGCGGCACGCAATATCGCGCATTTTTTGGCGAGTTGCCAGCAAGAACCCCTAGGGCAAAGTATTGGTTTACGCATACGCAATGAGCAATACGTCAGTGCACAGACTCAGCTAGAGATTGTCACCGAAGGGGTGCTCACTCGCATGCTGCAACAAGATCCTGAACTAAGTGGTGTGGATTGCCTGATTTTTGATGAATTTCATGAGCGCTCTTTGGCCGCTGATACCGCGCTTGCGTTTGCGCTTGAGAGTCAAGCTGCGCTGCGCGATGATCTGACAATATTAATAATGTCAGCAACACTGGATGCGGATCATATTGCTGAGCAATTAAATTGTCAGCTTATTCAAAGTGAGGGGCGCAGTTATCCAATCGTTGAGCGGTATGTAGCCCTTAAAGATGAAAGTAACTGGCTTTTTGAAATGCCTGCAATAATCAAGCAAGCGATTTCAGAAGAGTCTGGCAGTTGTTTGGTGTTTTTACCCGGCCAAAGAGAAATAACTTACTTAAATCAGCAGTTGATGGATCTTCCTCCAGATATTGAAGTCTTTACGTTATTTGGCGATCAAAATAAGCGCGAGCAGCAAGCGGCGATTGCGCCCGCCCCCTCAGGTAAACGAAAAGTAGTATTAACAACCAATGTTGCAGAAACCAGTTTAACCATAGAAGGTATTCGCATCGTAATCGATAGCGGTCGAAAACGCGCGGCTCAATTTAATATTAAAACCGGAGTGACTGAGCTGGTTACGGCGCAGATCTCCCGCTCATCAGCAGTACAACGTGCTGGTCGAGCTGGACGGTTAGAGCCTGGGGTCGTCTATCGATTGGGTTCTTTGGCGCAATTTGAGCGCCGAGATGCCCATGATAAACCTGAAATATTAAGCAGTGATATCAGCCAGCTTTTGCTTGAGGCATCGCTTTGGGGGTGTGACATCGCAGAGCTGACGTTACTCGATTCGCCCTCGCTGATTGCCCAGCAGCAAGCATGGCAAGTACTTATCATGCTAGAAGCTGTTGATGAACAACATAAAATTACGCCGTTTGGTCGTCAAATGTTGAGCTTTGGTACGGATTTGCGATTAGCGCATATGTTACTTAAGGCGCAAGCCTTACAAGCAGAAGAGCCACAGTTATTACCATTAGCAATCTATTTAGTGGCGTTATTAGAGTCCCGAGTGAGTAAACATCCGGATCTCGCCTTTGCGTTACAAAATAAGCACTATTTAACGCACCCTCAGTTTAAATTGAGTTTAAAAATGTGGCTTAAACGCTTCGGATTAAAGCCGAGTGAGTCACTGCAAACAGAAGATCTCGGTTTATTGGTTGCAATGGCGTTCCCAGATAGAATGGCAAAACGACGAGGGCAAGGATACCAATTGGCAAATGGTGCTGGTGCCGATGTTATTGAAGGTCATTGGCATAAAGATGAATATGTGGCGATTGCAGAGCTTGGCGGTCATAAAGGGCAGCGAATTTTCAGTGCCGTACCTGTTGCAATCGGTCAGCTACAGACATATTTACCGCATTTATTTCAGCGCTGTGATGTGTGTGAGTTTGATGAAAAAGCGCAACGATTTATCGCAGAAAGTCGCTTAATGCTTGGCGCGCTTGTGATCGAGCGAAAAGACAATAAAACGAATCTTGATGAGTCACTTCGCACCCAAGCTTGGCTCAATTTAGTTGCCAAACACGGCCTTAACTTATTTGCTGAGTATTCCAATTGCCAGCAGCTTTTGATTCGAATGGAATTAGCCGCAAAATATTTTCCTGATTCATTCTCACAATGTTCTGATGCGTATTTAACACGTCATTTATCTGTGTGGCTGGCTCCATATTTGGCCAATATTTCGACTTTTGCACAGTTAAAAAAAATCGCGCTATTCGAAATTTTGAGCAATATGTTGGACTGGGAAAGCCAACATCAACTTAAACAACTTTTTCCGACTAAGGTGAAGGTGCCAAGCGGTTCTACAATTGGCTTGGAGTATCAACTTGATGGACCTGCTACTTTATCAGTGCGGATGCAAGAGGTGTATGGTTGGATGCAAAGCCCGGAGATTGCCAAAGGAAAAGTGCCGGTATTAATGGCGCTGTTATCACCTGGGGGTCGCCCACTACAGTTAACTCAAAATTTAGCCGGGTTTTGGCAAGGCAGCTACAAAGAGGTGCAAAAAGAAATGAAAGGGCGTTATCCAAAACATTTTTGGCCAGATGATCCTGCTACTAGTGTGGCAACAAATCGGGTTAAAAGTCGTATGTAAATGCGCCCTATTGAAACCTGATTAACTACCTAATTTTATAGCCGGATGGTGATGTAATGCCCACTGCCATTGCTGTTCATAATGCAACATGTCTTGATGGCGTTTTGAGTGTGTGTGGGCAGTTTGCTCATCTGTTGTCGATAAATGCTTCACTCTACACAGTGGGCAGCCTGATTGATAATTGATGGGCAATTCTAGGTCACTTTTGATTGAATGCTCTGGGTAGGTGCTAAAAAAGTAACTCCATCCTTGTGTATCTTTGACGTGTTTATCACGATCAACATTTCTGATTTGATAACCTGGAAATTGGTTAATCTCAAATTGCTTTTTGCCAATATAATAGATGCCACTTTGTTGGGTCAATGTAGTGTCAATTTGCCAGTGCAAATAAGGTTTAACATCTTTTGAGGTGATCACCGCTAGGTTGGCTCCATCAGGATCCAAAAATTGCGAAAAACAATGTGTTAAATATTGTCTGAGCAGTATGCGATTGAGGGTGTTGACACTTATATGTTGGCAATAACGCTGATAATCACTCGCATCGGTAAAATTAGGCACAAGTGGGAATTGGAAAATCACCAAATCAAATTGATAGTTGTTGATTTCCCCCCAACTTGTAGGATCGGTGATATCAAACCCAGTGCACACATTTACTGATTGCTGTTGTAAAAATGCGAGTTGGTTATGACGATACTTAGCGCACAGTTCGTCTGCGCTATCGAGAACCGTTGCGCTAAGGTGCGCGGGTTTTTGGTGTTGCCATACTGAGGCAGAAAAAGATAAGTCACCATCACCGATAGTTAAAATACGCCAAGCAGGATTAATTATCATGTACGTCTAACGCTAAAAAATGGGGGTGTATTTTTACATTTAATAGCGTTTGATTCTAGTTCCCGTTGTTGGTAGATCATCATAGAGATCAGGTTTGGTGAAAATGAATTCGCGACTCACTCGGGCTGTGACTTGTTTGCCATCAGTAATAGCGGGTTTAAATTGCCACTCTCTTACTGATTCTTTGATGGCTTTTCGAAAAGCCAGTGCGCCATTTTCAAATTCGAAATCATCCACATTCCCTTGTTTATCAACAGTAAAAGTCACTTGAACTGAAACTCGTTCTTTTCGTCTAAATCCTGCTCTGGGTGTATCAATCGGTAAAGAGTGAATTAATTCAGGAGCAGAATTAACCGTGACTGTCGACAATGATTGTGTGGCAGATAATTCATTTGTTTGCTGTGGCTTGGCAATCTCTGTTTGAGATGTTTTTTTAGCGGCCGCCGCACTTTGCTGTTTTGTGTTCGCTAGCGTTGGCGTTGCTGAAAAAGCATCCGGTTCACTTGTATTGTGTTGGATAGTAGTTGTTGTTTCTTGTGGCTGAGTAGTTTCTTCTGCGTGAGAAATTAGGGCGCCAGTTGTTGGTTTTTCTTGTTCAGCTTTTTTGGGTTTGGCTGTAAGTGCGACGGTGCCGTGCTCAATTGGACTCGTTGCTTTTGTCGCTAAACTGGCAGTAGGCTTAACTGCCGGGCTTTTAGCGCTAATAGCAGATGGCTTTGACAAAGCGTTCGGAGTTTTAATTGTCACGGGAGTGTCTATAGGCGATGTTGTTGGCTCTGACTGAGAGTGACTGATTTGTATTTTTTGTGGTGGAGAAGTCGGCGCTATGGTTGGTGTCGAGATGAGTGCCGTCGTTGCTGATGAAGAGGTTGCTGTAAGTTCAAGAACATCAGAGAGTGACTCAATTTGACTCTCAAGTGTGTCTGTGTTCGTCATCGGATCGGTAAGAGGGGTTGTATTAGCCTTTGGTTTATCATTTTGAGTTTTGCCATTTAGAGCTTTGTCATTCACTGTGTGTTCGTGGCTTTTTTGATTATAAAAAGCACTGCTTAATAAAGACAAAACCACGACTGCAACAAGGGCATCACTTTTAAAAGTGTTTTTTGGAGTGCATTGATGATCAATCACTCTAAAAATGCGATTTTTTAAGTCACCACCTGAAGCCGCCATCGCTAAAGTGGGAATGTGATGAGGTCTGAGCATTTCCGCTTGAGTCAAAGTATTGGCGTAGGCAAGTGGGTTATCACAACATGACAGCGCCACATCGTCGCAGCAATATTCTCGTTCGGCCCTCACTTGCTTCGAAATCCAATGCACTGCAGGGTGAAAGAAAAAGATCACTTCAACAAGGGTTTGCAAAAAATTCACTAAGTAGTCATAGCGTTTAATATGTGCAATTTCATGAGCTAAGAGCATCTCTACTTGATGAATACTCAATCCTGAACTCATAGAAAGAGGAAGTAGCACAACGGGCTTGATCCAGCCAATGACCATGGGTACTTCCGCAGACATAGAAATGAGCAAACGACTATGTTTATTTGCATTAAAGCGTTGGATTAGTTTGTAAAATAGCTGCTGTAACTCAACACTGGGTGCGATGGTGTTTTGCTTTGGGAGCTGATAAGTACGATACATTTGTGTCAGCAAGGTAAGGCTGAAAAAACACACGCCGATTAGCCAAAATAAAGATAACAGTGGGGCGTAATCCAGCCACTGAGTTAATGGGGTATTTACATAGTTTGAAGGGATTAGAGATGATTGCGCTTCAGATACCGTTATGCTTTGCACATCCACTAGCTCGTTTACTTGCATCTGTGATTCAGTGACTAAGTAGGTGGCTAGAGGGCTAAGTAAGCAAAGTACCAGTGCTGATAAACTGAGGCCGTAGCGTAGTTTTGAATAACGATTATTAATCAGTTTAAGACTTGCAAACACCAACACTGCAATTACACAGGCTTGCCATAAAAAATGAATTAATGGCCAAGCGAGTAATTGAAAAAAGCGATTATCTAAGACATACGTTAATACTTCCATGTTGATGTCCCTTTATTTTTTTTCTTCTAATGAATCAAGCAGTTTACGAATTTCATTAATTTCGTCTTTACTTGCACTTTCGCCGAGCGCGCGTTGTACGAGATTAAACTTTGAGCCTCCAAACGCTTTACTCAGTAAATCTTTAACGATAGAGCTTTGCGTTTGTGTTTGCGAGTCGTGGGCTTTATACAGGTGAGCTCGCTGACTTTCATCACGAGAGACCAAGCCTTTCTCGTGCATTATTTGCAGCATTTTTAGCACCGTGGTATAGCCAGACGTTTGTGTTTTGGACAAACATTCATGTACCTGCTTGACTGTTGCAGGTTGGATTTTCCAAAGAATATTTAGCAAATTTAACTCTGTCGTTGTTGGTACTGGCTTTAGCTTGCTCATATCGCTGTTTGTTCCTCAGCACGGCATGTGCTTGTTTTAGATACACTATCATACGAACTTGTTCGTAATCAATAACAAAAAAGGTTAACACAAGATCCCGGTCATGTTTTGTTTATAACGGCGAGATAAATTAAGAGATTCACCGTTTTTTAAGGTTAATAAATAATCGCCATTTTCGGTGGGTTTGAGCTCTTTTATGCTCCGTCTTTTGACTAAGGTCGAGCGATGAATGCGAACAAACCCATGGATAGCCATGCGGTTGAGCATCGAAGAAAGCGTTTCGCGATGCAACACAGGTCGAGTTTCTTGCCCTAAATGGAGTTCAACATAATTACCTGCACCTGCAATCCACTCAATGTCATTCGTATCAATAATACGAATTCTGCCTGATTCTTTGACAATAATTTGTTCTGTTTCTAATCCATAGTGTTTTACTTGTTGTAGCAAAGATTGCATTTGCTTTAAATGATTGAGATAGAGGGGCTCACTGGTTTTGGCAAATTTATTGAACATAGTGGTCACGCGCGCTTTTGTTAACGGCGTTGGCATTAGATCTATCGTATTAAACTCGAATGCTTGCGCTGCAAATTCAGTGGAATTAGAGGTAAAGGCTAATTTTGTATGAATGGGCAAGTGTTTGAGACGGTCGGTTGCTGATAATTGTTCAAACAACGTGTCGCTTATCACCAAAAGATCAACCTGAATGTTGCTACATAAATCAATTATTTCGTCAGTATGGTGTGTAACACAGGCGAGTTCAAAGCGTAGGTCGTCATTTATGCAGTCATTAATTAGGTTAACTTGTTTATTCGATGCACTTGCAATTATTACTGTAAACTTTGACATCATCTTCTCCTTAGATTCGTAGTGTTATTTTTATATACGAAGTTGCTCGTAGTTAATATACGATATCTTTCGTATATTGCAACAAAAAAGGAACGAGATTTTATTTTAGATGCTATGTGGTTGTTACTTTTTGGTCAGTTTGGATAACCAAAGTGATAAGACTTGATAAATATCATCTAGTTGGAGTGGTTTGCTGATGTAATCATTCATCCCGCAAGCGAGGCACGCCTCTTTGTCGCCTTTCATTGCATTAGCGGTCATTGCGATTATTGGGATGGCGCTGTAATAGGCGCCGACATCACCTGCACGAATGAGTTCAGTTGTTTGATAGCCGTCAAGTTCAGGCATTTGGCAGTCCATCAAAATTAATGTGTAAGGATGATGAACATCGCATTGTTTGAGTATGTCTAATGCCTCAAGCCCATTTTGAGCAATATCTACTTCAAGAGAGAGCTCACTGAGCATTTTTGTGGCGACAATCTGATTGACTTTATTATCTTCGACTAACAAAATTTTATGTTCTGAATGATTTTGGCGATATGTTTGTTCTTCTTGAGTGTGTTGAGGTTGCTCTTCACTGAGTGGTAACGCAATTTGAAATTCAAAACAACTGCCTTGTTCTGGCTCACTAATGGCTGTAATTCCTCCGCCCATTAATTCACAAAGTCGTTTCACAATGGATAAACCAAGCCCTGTACCACCATATTGGCGAGTAGTAGAACTATCTGCTTGGCTAAAAGGTTGAAATAATTTACTGAGTTGATGTTGTGTCATGCCAATACCTGAATCAGTAATGCGGCAATGTAAATAAGCTGGCTCAACTTCTTGATTTAATTGTGCTTGAAAAACAACGCTCCCTTTATGAGTGAATTTTACAGCGTTGCTTAATAAATTAATGATGACTTGACGTAATCGAGTTGGGTCTCCTTTTACAAAACAATCACATGAAGGGTCAATGGTTTGCTCAAAACTCAATTGCTTTTCGTTGGCTTGCGGACTTAATAAAGCAAGGATGGAATTGAGTTCTTTTTTGAGGTGAAAGGGGGTGTGCTCTAACTCTAATTTACCTGATTCAATTTTTGAAAAGTCTAAAATACTATTAATGATATTCATTAAAGAGTCCGCACTTTTAAGTGCTAAGGAAATATTATCAAAGTGCTCAGGGCTCAGTGTCGCTTGGCGTTGAACAATCCCTAGTAAACCTAAAATACCGTTCATCGGGGTTCGAATTTCATGGCTCATACAGGCTAAAAACTCTGACTTTGCTTTTTCGGATGACTCCGCAGCAAAGCGGGCTTCTTCTAGTTCTGTATTGGTATTTTCTAATTCATGTAGATAGTTAGTAATTCGATCGTTGCTTTGTTGAATTTCAGTAATATCTTCAATGCAAATGAAAAATCCTTTAACAGTGTTATCGCTGTCTTGATCTGGAATGAATGTGCATTTTACATATTTAAACTCTAAATCTTTATCGATGAATTCACAGTCAAAAAAACATTGCGATCCTGATAATGCGCGTAAATAAAAGGGTTCTAAGTCAGTACGGACATGATGATGCAATAATTGATCTATGGTTAAATCCGTGACGTCTTCGGTTGATTTTGCAATCCAAGATAAGAACCGTTTATTAATGAACTCTAAGCAGCGTGTGTTGTTAAAGTAAGCCAATAAAATAGGAATTTCATGAGTGATAGTATCGATATAGCGTCGAGACTCAGCCAGCTCTTGTTCTTGGGCATGTTGCGTATTGAGGCCATGATTATAAGCTTGGATAAACACGCCAAATTCATCAGTGCGATCTTTTAATTGTAAACGTTTGGAAATATCGTTACTGAGCTGGGTTAAAGGTGAGAAAAAATATCGCTTTTGAGTGAGGTAGGTCACAAAAAATATAATGAAAAAACCACACAGCACGATGATTAAATAACCACTTAACTCATAAAAAACAGTCTGCTGTTCAGTACTTAAATCATATTTTATAAACATGAAATAAGGGCGCTGGCGTTTGATTTCTGGGTCAATTAACATCATTTTAGCAATGTAAAAAAAGTGTTCGCCATCAATTTTTTTTGCATGGCTATTTGATTGATTAATTGCTTGAGTGATAAACGATGCTGTATTTGGTTTGAAAGCATCATCAATAGACGCTCGTTGATATTGGTGCTGGTTGTCTGCAATTATGCGCTTATCTTGCCCTCCAATTAGCGTAGCGCGAAGAATATGCTCGTTCGTAGCAATCGAACTCAATACGCGCATTGCCTGACTGGTCAAGGAGTTGCCTTGTAATGCTAAAGCGGTTGCTTGATATTGGTGTTTTAAAAACGCTTCAGTTTGGCTGTTGACGCGTCGTTTTGCTTCATTGATAAAAGCAACTGTTATGGCCGATAAAATAACCATAACCACGACAATATTAATCATCGTAAGTCTAAAAATAATCGAGTTACGATAAGGTGTCTTTTTTAGCATGGGTATTTATTAAAAGGTTTTCATGTTGATTATGTGCTCCGTATGAGCGCAATCAGAAGAGATTGAATTTACTTGAGTGAGGGTGTGACAAACTGATAGCGCCAATTCTGAAACCCGGTTGGTTTTGACGATTGCCCGTTGCTCTGACATGTCGAGGATTTTTAAATCATTGAGAGTATCCTCAAACTCTTCAATTGTGATGCCTTCACGTTGTGCCATGACTTGGTTGGCTTTATCAGGATGCTGCTTATGGTAGTCCAGCGCTAATGTCCATACGTGTTGCAGCTTAGCTTTTAAGTCAGGGTTGGCAATGAGTACAGTTTTAGAAATTGATACTACATCTAGTATTTCGCTTGGAATAGCAGCTGAACTGAAAATTTGTTGGTATTGAGGGTCAGCAAGCACTTTTAATGAATAGGGGGGGTAGCTGATGAACGCGTCAATTTCTTTTGAATTTAATGCATCAAGCCCTTGAGATTGTTCGACATGTTTGACTGAAACATCAGAAATACTGAGGTTGTATTTTTCGAGTGCTCGGGCTAAAAAATATAAACCTAAAGAATTCACTTCGCAGCCAATAGTGGCTCCTTTTAAATCATTAATGGAAGTAAAAGTCTTATTGGCCAAAATGACATCGCCACCGTTTGAATAATCAGCTAATAAAACAATTTCTACAGGCGGTGCACCGTGCGCTTCGACTTGAACCGCTTCTACCAAAGTGCTGGCAAATCCATCTACGTGACCATTTAAATATGCTCGTTGTCCATCGGCTAGGGTCGAAACTTGAATGATTTCGACTTGTAAGTTGGCTTTATTATACAAGTCTAGGTGTTGTGCAAGATAGAGGAATTCATATCCAGGCCATGGGTTAATTGCAATTTTAATGGGCTTTTTTTGTGGGTCACTACAACTAAATAAAAGTATTAAAGTCAGAAAGATAAAAACCGTACGAGCCATGACATATCCTTTCAAGCTTAATCAACACAAAGCATAGAGCACTTAATTAGAAAACTCTAGGGCGTGTTTATTTTTGCTGGTTGTTTTTAGCACGAGTTGTTAGTAGGTCAATATCTTGCTTTTATAGGGTGGGTTATTAGCGTATAAGCTGATAACCCGCACCTGATTTAAAACGGTTGTGGGTGGTGTTGTAAAATCTCCTTGATTGCCTCTAAACACGCTTCGCTCAGCGTAACCTCAAATGCAGTAATATTTTCTTGTAGCTGCTGTAAGGTTGTCGCGCCAATAATGGTTGAGCTAACGCCATTGACTTGCTTACACCATGCGAGTGCTAATTGTGCAGGGGTAAGCGCATGTTGTTTAGCAAGGTCAACGTAAGCCGCGACGGCTTGTTGTGATTGAGGTGTATCACGAAACAAACCATTTCGTTGTACCAGTGTCCAGCGGCTTCCTTCTGGGCGAGCGCCTTTGAGGTATTTGCCGGTTAAAGCGCCTCCTGCAAGCGCAGACCAAGGTAAATACGCGATGTCTTCATGGACGCACTGTTCAATCAGATATGGCCAGTCTTTGTTATGCAACAAACTAAACTCATTTTGAATAGAGACCATTTTAGGTAAATTGTGTTGTTGGGCAAGCTTGAGGTATTGGCTGATCCCCCATGGGGTTTCATTCGATAGGCCGCAATAGCGAATTTTACCTGCCTTCACACATTGATCCAGCGCATGCAAAATGTCGAGCATTTGCGTGGTTTGCTCATCGACGTCAATGTCTGAGAAATCAATCATGTTTGGCCAGTGCTTGGCAAAATGCGGTGAAGTCCGATTTGGCCAGTGTAGTTGATATAAATCGATATAATCAGTTTGTAAGCGCTTAAGGGATGCTTCGACAGCTGACTGCACGCTTTTTGCTGTCATAGGACTGCCTTCGCGTACCCAGTTGAGCCCAGGTCCTGCTATTTTGGTGGCGATTATCAAATCTTGGCGTTGTGATGGGTGGCGGCGGATCCAGTCACCAATGATGGCTTCTGTTTTTCCATAAGTCTCAGGACTTGGCGGCACCGCATACATTTCAGCGGTATCAATAAAGTTAATTTGTCGCTCAAGAGCATATTGAATTTGTTGATCAGCATCCTGCTGAGTGTTTTGTAATCCCCAGGTCATACTGCCTAAACAAATTTCAGAAACAGGGATATTACTAGAACCTAAGCGATTAAACTTCATTGCGGCACTCCTGTGTTTCACTGGTATAGCGATGAAGGATAGCGAGCAACTCATTCGACAGTGGTGCTTTTTTCCCTGTTTTGAAGTTAAACATCACCACTTGTGATGAACCAACCGTAGTCACGGCTTGTTGTGCTTGGCTCATTACAGTGTAATGCAACATAAAGCGGTCGGCTTTAATATCAGAAACGCTGACACCAACCAGCAGGGTGTCAGGGTAAGTCACGGGGCGTTTATAGCGAGCGTTATTTTCGCTGATCACAGGGCCTATCGCTGTTTTTTCTAACTCATCAAGCAAATTAAATTGGTTGAAAAAATCAAGGCGAGCAGTTTCAAAATAGCGAAAGTAAGCGACATTATTGACGTGCTGAAGGGCATCCATTTCACCCCATGCGACTTTTATTTCACTGTGAACAGGGTGTGTTTGTCGGAAGTTATCCATCGTTGTTTCTGCTTTAATATCAAAGATAAGCTCTAGACTAACAAGCTCATCTGGGCTTCTCAAGAGAAAATAAAAGCAAGATTATGATGCTTTGCGCTTTGCTAAACATCGAATACACGACTTTTAAAAAAGCACAGTCATGGCTTTGATAACAGTTTTTATAAATTGTTACACTTAGTCCATTGTGATTAGCCAGCTAATTACCGACAATTAACCAATAGACACAGTTAAGGAGAAAGAAATGAAAGTAGCCATGAAGTGGTTAATTCTGGTGGGCTTAATCACGATATCGTTAGTCTTTTATAGTGCTAGCTTTGCCGCTGGTGGTACTGTTTTCCTCATTTTAGGTGTGTTATTTGAAATGGCTTTTTGGTTTGGGTTGCTCAAGACTCAAAAATCAACAGCTAAACCATAACGTTTATTATCTATTCATCATGACGAGGGTTTAAGCAAATAAACGTTTCTGACCTTAAAAATACTGCATGACTTGTTAAAGCGCGATATGCTTAGCTCATACAAAGAGTTAGCGTTTCGTGCTAATTCACATGATGTGTTAAGAAACGAGTGTTATGACTGCCAAAGAGACGCCACCTGAAACAAAACCTGCAACGAAACGCCCCCGTTCGACAGCTAAAAAAAGCACCACAAAAGCAAAGAAACCATCAGGTAAAAATACAAACAACACTCGCAAAAAAAAGCAAACAGCTTCTGGAACTCGTAATATTAAAGCGCGTATTGTACAAAGCCTGTGGTCTATTTGCTGGAAAGGCGGGTTAACACTTAGCTTAGTCATTTGTCTTTATGTTATTTATTTGGATTCAAAAATTACTCGTCAATTTGAAGGGAATAAATGGCAATTACCAGCGCAAGTATATGCGCGAGCGATGCAATTTTATCCGGGGCAATACTTATCTATTCAAGAAGTCGTATGGGAACTTAACCGGCTAAATTACTCTCAGGTCAATCAGCTTTCTTCTACTGGGCAATATGTTGTTTCAGATAACCAAGTACGGATTTACCGCCGCGCATTTGAGTTTTTTGATGGCCCAGAAGCGCAACGGGTCTTTGAGTTAGCATTTAGCGCTAAAAAACTGCACAGTATTAAAGATGAAAAACAGCGTGATTTAGCTTATGCACGCCTTGAGCCGGTGCAAATTGCCCGTTTAAGTAATGCGACTGGTCAAGACCGCGAATTTGTCCCACTCGAGCGTATTCCAAATATGCTCAAAGATGCGTTGTTAGTGGTCGAAGATCAGGATTTTTATCATCATCATGGCGTGTCACCTTGGTCAATTTTAAGGGCACTGTATTCAAATATTTTAGCAGGGCGAACAGTTCAAGGTGGTAGCACGCTGACTCAGCAGCTAGCGAAGAACTTTTATTTGAGCCGAGAACGCTCCTACACACGTAAATTTAATGAAGCCTTAATTGCCTTAATTTTGGATTATCGTTATAGCAAAGACCAAATATTGGAAGCGTATTTGAATGAAGTATATCTTGGCCAAGCATATAACCAAGGAGTGCATGGGATTGAGCTAGCCAGTGACTTTTACTTTGCTAAGCCCGCTAATGAATTGGAATATCATCAAATCGCCTTACTTGTCGGAATTATTAAAGGGCCGTCTTTTTACAACCCTCGTCGTTACCCTGAGCGAGCGATGGCACGCCGCGACTTAGTGTTGAGACTGATGGCTGAAAATCAGTTGATCAGTCCAAGAGAGTTCCAACTTGCTCTGAATCGTCCATTAGGCATTGAAGACATGGGTAAAAGTGCCAAAGTTGCCCACCCTGGTTTTTTAGACTTAGTGAGCCGTGAGTTAAATGAGTTATTGGAATCTAAAGATACACTCGATGCAGGTGTGCGAGTATTCACATACTTTGATTTGCAAAAACAAACCGCAATGGAAGAAGCTGTTTCAAAAGGGTTGCCTATCCTTGAGCGCCATAAAAAAGCCGATCAGCTTCAAGCAGCTATGGTGTCGGTGAATATTCAATCGGGTGGTGTCAGTGCGTTAGTGGGAGGGCGAGATACACAGTTATCTGGCTTTAATCGTGTGTTAGATTCACAGCGTAATATTGGCTCATTAGTGAAACCTGCGGTTTATTTAACTGGGTTGTCATCAACAGAGTATCACTTAGGGACTTTATTAGAGGATGTGCCGATTTCGATGGTGGATGATCAAGGTAATCGTTGGAAACCAGAAAACTTTGATCATCAGTTCCGTGGGGCATTGCCTCTGTATCAAGCTTTTAGCCAAAGTATAAACTTACCTGCGGTGCGACTTGGTTTAGATGTGGGAATTGACAATGTTGCTCAAACTATTGAGCAGCTGGGGATCGAGGGGGCGATTAATCCGTATCCGTCTTTATTGCTTGGCGCACTTGAGCTATCGAGTTTTGAGGTCGCACAAATGTACACCACCATAGCGCAAGATGGCCGTTATCAAAAGCTTACATCCATTGCTGCGATTACGGATGCTGTTGGCGCAGTGATTTATCAACACCGACCGCGCAAAGAGCGACGCTTTAAAGAAGATGCCGTTTACTTAACAAAATATGCGATGAAAAAAGTCACTTATGAAGGGACGGCTAAAAAACTCAAACAGTATTTTCCTACGATTCAATTTGCAGGTAAAACAGGAACCAGCAACGACTTACGCGACAGCTGGTATGCGGGCTTTGATCACAATACGGTCACAGTGTCGTGGTTAGGCCGTGATGACAATAAATCGACGGGGTTAACTGGCGGCCAAGGGGCGCTTGAATTGTATATTCGGTATTTAAAACAACTCAATCCTGAATCTATTGCGGATACGCGGCCAGAAGATATTAAATGGGCATTTGTGTCTGAGCAGACTGGACGCCAAGCGCCTCCAGGATGTGGGACTGTGATTAAACTCCCGGTGCGCGCTTCTGAATTTCAGCAGCGACCTGTATGTAATTAAGTTTATTTAACTTGAGCTTAAGTTATCTAAAGTGACTGTTGATTAAAAAGTAAAAAACCAAGCAAGTGCTTGGTTTTTTGCTTATCAATATCGCGATTAAAGCTTTGCGAAAACGCGTTTAGCAGCAGCGATAGTTTGCTCGATTTCTTCATCACCGTGCATAGTACTGACAAAGCCAGCTTCAAAGGCTGATGGCGCTAAATAGACACCCTCTTCCAGCATTAAGTGGAAGAAGCGCTTGAAACGCTCAATGTCACACTCAGTAGCTTGTTGATAGCTGGTTACCTTTTCTGCTTCAGTAAAAAAGAACCCATACATGCCACCTGCGTAGTTTGTGGTTAGAGCAATGCCTGCTTCTTTTGCCGCTTGCTCAAACCCTTCGCATAAACGTTGGCTTTTTGCTTCGAGTTCATCGTGTAAATCTGGAGTTGCAAGCAATTCTAATGCTGCTAAACCGGCAGCCATCGCAATCGGATTGCCCGATAAAGTGCCAGCTTGGTAAACAGGACCCACAGGGGCGATGAAATCCATAATCTCTTTTTTACCGCCAAATGCACCGACAGGCATGCCGCCGCCAATCACTTTTCCTAAACAGGTTAGATCGGGCGTGATGTTGTAATACTGCTGAGCGCCGCCGAGTGCAACACGAAAACCAGTCATGACTTCGTCGAAAATAAGCACTGATTTATATTGATCGCAGACGGTGCGTAAGCCTTCCAAAAAGCCTTCAACTGGAGGAATGCAGTTCATGTTTCCAGCCACAGGCTCAACAATCACACAGGCAATGTCATTGGCATATTTAGCGAAGATGGCTTTAACTTCATCTAAGCTATTAAATGAAACCGTTAAAGTATGCTGAGCAAAATCAGCTGGGATCCCCGGTGAATTAGGAACGCCCATGGTAAGGGCTCCTGAGCCTGCTTTTACCAGCAGTGAGTCTGCGTGGCCATGGTAACAGCCTTCAAACTTTAATATTTTATCACGGCCAGTAAAGCCACGGGCTAAGCGAATAGCACTCATAGTAGCTTCAGTCCCTGAGCTCACCATACGTACTTTTTCGATAGATGGCACTAAGGCTTTGACTTTTTCGGCCATCAAAATTTCTGTTTCAGTGGGCGCACCGTAGCTTAATCCATTTTCAACAGCATTAAGCACCGCTTGCTTAATGGTTGGATGGTTGTGACCCATGATCATCGGGCCCCATGAACCAACATAATCAATGTATTGATTGCCATCGGCGTCATAAGTATATGCGCCTTGTGCTTTAGTGATGAAAAGTGGCGTACCACCGACACCATTAAACGCACGAACCGGTGAGTTTACTCCACCAGGAATTGAATCGAGAGCGCGTTGAAATAGGTCTTGACTGATAGTCATGTATTTATCCTTTTCTTTTAATTAGCTATCGCGTTTACGGCTAAACCAAGGAACATCGACTTCATGTTTTTCAACAAGCGTGTCGACGCCTAAGGTTAAGGCGAATAATGCCATACGAATTAACACGCCATTTTGGACTTGGCGGAAAATAGCTAGGTTATCATTTTGATTAAGATCGTTATCAAGTTCGTTGGCCTCGCCTCGGCTATCTCTAGGTAGAGGGTGCATTAACACAGAACTCGGTTTACAGTGTGCTTCGTAAATCGCTTGGCTAATACGAAAGCCACCGCGGTATTTGTTTGCTTCTTCTTGTGATGGAAAGCGTTCTTCTTGAATGCGAGTTTGGTAGACGATATCGGCAGCTAAATTACCTTCCATTTGACTCACTAATTGAATTTCGTGACCAGCATTGGTGACCGAGTCTAAAATATAATCAGGCATTTGTAAGCCATCAGGTGCGACCATAGAAAACTTTACGTTTTTGTAATGGCACAATAATTTTGATAAAGAATGCACAGTGCGGCCATATTTTAGATCGCCAACCAGTGCGATGTGCATGCCATCGATGTTGCGGTCATAGCGAGCAAGTTCTTTTTCAATGGTCAATAAATCAAGTAGTGCTTGAGTGGGGTGCTCATTGGGGCCATCGCCACCATTGATAACTGGAACATCGGAGCCCGTAGCAAACTCTGAGACAGAGCCTGCATCAGGGTGGCGCATCGCGACTGCGTCAGCATAAGCTGAAATAACACGCGCGGTATCGTAAAGTGATTCGCCTTTTGCGAGCGCTGAACTTTGCATCCCGGTTGTTTCGCGAACTAATCCGCCGAGTAAGTTAAATGCGGTGCCAAAACTGACGCGAGTTCGGGTACTTGGTTCAAAGAATAGGTTAGCTAAAATCGCGCCTTCGAGCACTTTGGTACGCTTTTGTTTTTTAGCATACGGCTCCATTTTTTTCGCAACGGCAAAAATGGTGTCAATGCTGTCTCTATTTAATTGATTTACCGAAAGAATATTTTCGCCTTGAAAGTTCAACATATGGCTAATCCTAAAGAACAAAGTTACGGGGAATTTTCGCGCGTAACTATATCAAATTCACGCGCGACTGTAGTGTTTAATTTTGCTTGAGTACCAAATTTAAAGTGCTGGTTTGAGAATGGCTAAAAAGATGATCGCTAATAAAATAAGCACCGGCGCTTCGTTAAAAATGCGATAAAACTTATGGCTGCGAGTATTACGATCATGTTTAAAGTCAGCTAATAACTTAAAGCAATATGCATGGTAGAGATATAACGCAATGACGAACACTAATTTATAATGCAACCATAAGCTGTGGCGAAACCATTCACGGCCATATTCTGCAATCATCAGCACGCCAAATACGAGAGTCAGTACCGCAAAAGGTGTGACAAAATAGAGTAGTTTTCTTTCCATCGTTTTGAGCATGTCATGGCAAGGTTTATCGCTACTCATTGCATGGTAAACAAACAGGCGCGGTAAATAGAATATACCGGCAAACCAAGCGACCATAAAAAAAATGTGTAAACTTTTATAAATCAATAACGTGGTCATTTTGTGTCGAAACCCTAAAGTAAACTATTACGAATTGTCAGAATATGGCGAATATGATCCCAGCGGATCATGCCCATAATTTGTTTGTTATCAAGCTTGTTATAAACATAGACAGCGCCACTGCGCTTATCGTTGAGTACGGTAAAGACCTCTGCTAATGTGGATTGACTGCTGACGCCTTCAAGAGGCACATACAAAATCGAGACGGTTTCTTCAGCAGTAAGGGATAAATCATATTCGGCTAGGCGATAACCGTGTTCTTCATCAAAGACGATTAGGGGCGTTTGGGCATCAACAGCATTGAGTGTTTCGGCAATTTGTTGTTTATCATCGCTATAAAGCAATTTAAAGTCTTCATCCATTTCATCGAGCACCCCGACTTTTTGTAATGCTTCGACAGCGGGTGATACTTGGTATGCGAGCCCTTGAAATTCGAGCTGTTGCAAAAATATTGAACGATTACCAAATAGCTGAAGGGCTGTTACATACGCAGACACTATCACCACAATCGCAGGCACAATAATAGTGGGGCTTGAGGTTAATTCCATCACCGCCACTAACGCGGCAAGAGGCGCATGCAAGGTTGCAGCGAGTAACCCGGCCATTCCTAAAACAGCGTAGGTGCCGACGACTTCGACATCGGGACTAATATAATGGCCAAAATAGGACATCATTGAGCCAATCACAACGCCTAAGCCTATTACTGGGCCAATAATTCCGCCAGGGATCCCAAGGCCTAAAGCAAATAAAGTGGCCAATAATTTGGCGACAAAAATAGTGGTCAGTAATTGAATATCTTCTGGGGATGAAACCGAAATTGCGATGGCGCTTAATCCTGGTCCCATCGCTTGTGGCACCAAATAACCAATCATGCCTGTAATGATCCCTGCCAGTATTAAACGCGGAAACATATTTACTTTGCTAAATGTACGCATAATGAGCATTAAGTTTTGATTAAAACTAAATGCCAACGCACCAAGGACCACACCACATAAAATTAAATAAGGAATATGCCAGCCACTTAATGGAATGACGTGGATCATCGAAAGCTCGGTATCAGTGCCAAAGACAAATTGAGTGGTGAGGGCACCGGTTACTGCGGCCAACATGATAGGCACAAAAATATGGACTTTATATTCACGCAGAACCACTTCCATCACAAAAATCACGGCGGCCAAAGGGGTGTTAAACGAAGCGGCAATGCCAGCTGCAACCCCACACCCTGCGAGTGTTCGCATGGCGTTATAAGGTAAATGCAACCAGGTACCTAAAATACTTGCACCTGTGGCGCCCATATGAACTGATGGGCCTTCTCGGCCTACAGAAAAACCACTTATTAGCGCTAATGCGCCGCCAACAAATTGATTAACCGCATTCCAAATCGGCATGTTGCCGTAATGCTGTTTGATGCGATGCAGTACAAAGGGGATCCCTAAGCGGTAATGCTTAAAACCGGTAAAATCAGCAAAAATAGCAATACACAGTGCTGCGACCATAGGTAAAGCAAAGCGCTCAAGGGTAGAGAGTTCGGCAAAATTATCAGCCTCATTTAAAAACATCCCTTGTACAGCAATAATTACTAAACGAAATAATATGATCAGGATCGCAGCAATCAGCCCAGCACAGACTCCCAATAAGCAAAGTTGTACAGATGTCTTTGGTCGAGCCAAACGACGCCTGAGGGATTCAAGCGACATTGCATAATCCTGAATATGTTCCACAATCAAGAAAGTTTAACAGATTGATTCGTTTAAGTCGTTTTATTTTCTAATAAAAACGGTGCTTTATCTAAGGTTGATATGACGAAAATCAAGGGTTGGTCAATGCGCTATGTTGTGGCGATATGCGCCTGTTTATGTGCATTAATCATCGTGATAAATAGTGCTTATAACGCGACCTCTATTCGTCAAGCTTTGCAGCAACAGGCTGCGAGACTGCAAGAGCAGCTCATAGCCACGCAATTACAATTAACACAAAGTAAACGTAACGAGAGGAAGGTGCGTGCTGAGCTTTCGCTTGAGCAAGCATCACAACAGCAAAACAAATTCCAAATCAACCAGTTGACGGCTGAACTGATCAGCTTACGAAAAGAGTTATTAGTGTATCAAACAATTATGGCACCTGAATTAGTCAATTCTGGGTTGTCATTACTTAACTGGCAGTTGAGTGGCTTAGGTGAGCAGCGTTATCAATTCACTTTTTTGTTATACCAAGCAACGCAAGTAAAAGAGATTAACCAAGGGCGGTTATCTTTAACTCTTTTTGGAACACTTAATCAACAAAATACTCAGCTTGATTTACTCGCTCTTTCAGAGTTTGAAGATTCGCCAACAAACTTCAAATTTCATTACTTTCAGTTATTTGAGGGAGAATTTAAATTACCTGATGGTTTTGTGGCTGATCAAATAGCGCTTGAAGCGGTGAAGCCGACATTAAAATGGCAAAAATTTGAACAACTCACTCAAACGATTCCATGGCAGCCTATTAATTAAAGTTCCCCCCTTAGATAGTGACGAGTACTTGATTAAAATACTCGGGTATTAGATAATTTCGCTATTGCCGTCTAGTGAGTAAGATAATGTCAGATCAATTACCAATTAAATTTACCGATGCTGCCGCCAACAAGGTGAAGCAATTAATTGAAGAAGAAGAAAACCCAGCACTAAAATTACGCGTGTATGTTACCGGTGGTGGCTGCTCAGGTTTTCAATATGGATTTACCTTTGATGAGAAAGTAAACCCAGGTGATTTAGAAATTGAAAAAAGCGGTGTGACATTGGTAATTGATCCTATGAGTATTCAATACTTAGTCGATGGCGAAGTTGATTACACTGAAGGCTTAGAAGGCTCGCGCTTTTTTGTTAACAACCCGAATGCAACAGCAACCTGTGGTTGTGGCTCTTCATTTAGCGTTTAATCAAGCCGAATTAACAAAAAAACCACTGCCTGCAGTGGTTTTTTTGTGCTTACAAAAAATTGCATTTTTTCTCTTCCTATTCTCACTAAAGCTCGTATTATTTATACAGTAAAAAATAAATAATTTAAGTTCAAAGAGTTGCTTACTCATTAATTTGCTTTTCTTTGCACATCTCAAGGTGGAGAAGCCGATGTTTACCCCGCAACGCATCAAAATACTCTTAGATCAAAAACCTTACCTGATTTCATTCGTGATTTGTTTAGCTGTCATTATTTGGATGATGGCAGGGCCATCTAATGCCGAATCTAAAATAGAACCCAGCAACAGCGAAGCTCATAAAGCAAACGTAAAAGTTGAGCGGTTATTTGCTGAATCAGTTTATAAGTCTTTATCTCTTTATGGCCGCAGTGAGCCAGATAAAGTTGCACGGGTAAGTAGCTACGAAGCCGGACAAGTCGAGCGTATATTTGTTGATGAAGGTACGTTTGTCGAAAAAGGCACGGTCGTGATGTCCTTAGAAAAAGGAGATTTATCTCAACAACTAGCATCAGCACAAGCCCTGATAAAACAACGAGAGTTCGAATACCAAGGGGCTGTCAAACTGCAAAAAAAAGGTCTTCAAGATCAAGTGCAACTTGCTCAAGCTGAAACTTTACTCGCGCAGGCAAAAGCTACGTATGCGAGTTTGGCCTTAAGCGATAAACGAACACAAATCATTGCACCTTTTGATGGGGTGATTAATACACGTTTAGTGCAAGAGGGGGATTATGTTGGCCGCGGAGATGCAGTGTTTGAGTTAGCGGATTTAGATCCTTTGGTTATTCGTGCTGATGTGACCCAATCAGAAGTCGCTGGTTTACGCCTCAAACAGCCTGTAATGGCGACTATTTTGAATCAGAGCTCCTACCAAGGTGAGATCAGATATATAGCCTCAGTTGCGGACTCCCGTACGAACACATTTCGAATTGAAGCTGCGTTTGCCAATCCGAATATGGCATTTCGCGCTGGTTTTTCGGCGCAACTTGATATTAATGCCGAAGCGGTGAGAGCCATTAAATTAAGCCCCGCTTTTATGGCGTTAGATCCAGAGGGAAACATTGGAGTGAAAAGTATTGATGCGGATAATCGCGTCGTGTTCAATCCAATGAATATTGTTAAATCAACGACCGAAGGTGTCTGGATGACAGGGCTTGGCGAACAAGCCAATGTAATTACCCTTGGCCAAGGGTTTGTAAGAATAGGTGATGTGGTTAACCCTATTTTTGCACAAGCTGAGGAGTAGATATGGGTCACCTCATTGATGCTGCATTGAAACATACTCGCACCGGTCTATCTATTTTTGTATTGCTATTAATTGCAGGCTGGGTGACGTATCAAACGATCCCCAAAGAAGCGAACCCAGATGTCACGATCCCCTTTATTTATGTGTCGATTGTTCATGACGGTATTTCGCCTGAAGATGCGGAGCGTTTGCTTGTCAGGCCGATGGAAATAGAGTTGCGCGCGATTGAAGGTGTAAAAGAAATGACCTCAGTCGCCAGTGAAGGGCATGCATCGGTCACACTTGAATTTATCGCAGGAATGGATCCTAAAGAAGCACTGGCAGATGTGCGTGATAAAGTTTCGTTAGCGAAAGCAAAACTGCCTTCTGAATCAGAAGAACCAGAGGTGCATGAAGTGTTAATGGAAGATGAGCAGCCAACCATTACCCTCACTCTTTCTGGAAAGGCACCAGAGCGAGGATTGCTTACTTTAGCGCGGCAACTAAAAGATGAACTTCAAGCCATTTCAAGTGTATTAGAAGTTGAAATTGGCGGTGATCGTGAGGATATGGTCGAAATTGAAGTGGATCCTTTGGCAATGGTCTCTTATGGCTTGAGCCAAAACGATATTTTTCAGTTGCTGAGCAATAATAATCGACTCATTGCTGCGGGGACATTGGATACAGGTAAAGGGCGCTTCGCCGTTAAAATTCCTTCAGTATTTGAAACCATTCAAGATGTAATGGAGCAACCGGTTAAAGTTGTCGGCGATAAAGTCGTACGCTTTATGGATGTAGCCGTTATTCGCCGAGCTTACAAAGATCCTATTACCATTGCACGAATTAATGGCGAACAGGCGGTCTCACTCGAGGTTAAAAAGCGTACCGGTGAAAACATTATTGATACTGTGAAGCAAGTTAAAGCGGTTGTAAGTGAAACACAAACTCGCTGGCCTGATCATATTAAAGTTAATTACACCGGTGATATGTCTGTTGACGTCGAACAAATGCTCAATGATTTGCAAAACAATGTGTTATCGGCTGTATTACTTGTGGTGATTGTCATTATTGCAATCTTGGGCTCGCGGGCAGCATTTTTGGTTGGGGTCGCGATCCCTGGCTCATTCTTAACGGGCATTTTAGTGATTTCAATTTTTGGTATGACGGTTAATATCGTCGTGCTTTTTGCGCTAATTATGGCTGTTGGTATGTTGGTCGATGGGGCCATTGTCGTGACTGAATTCGCTGATCGTATGATGGGGGAGGGAATGCATCGTAGGCAAGCTTATGCCTTAGCCGCTAAGCGGATGGCTTGGCCGATTATTGCTTCTACAGCCACGACCCTTGCGGCTTTCGCTCCTTTAATTTTTTGGCCGGGAATGATGGGGGAGTTTATGAAGTATCTCCCAATTACTCTAATGGCAACGCTCAGTGCGTCACTGGTGATGGCGCTTATTTTTGTGCCGACTCTGGGCAGTTTAATGGGAAAAGTCAACGCGCTATCCGAGTCACAAAAACACGAACTGCTTGTTGCTGAAAAAGGCGATTTAACGCAGCTTCATGGTTTAGTTGGTCGGTATGTCAGGCTGCTTGACTCAGCAATCAGCCGACCATGGTTGGTCTTGATTGGGGCTATCGGATTTGCTGTGTGTGTGTTTATTGGTTATGGGCAATCTAAGCTTGGCATTGAGTACTTTCCTGATGTTGAGCCTAATGGCGTAAACATTAAAGTCCGCTCGTTTGGTGATTTATCTATTTATGAAAAAAATACCATTATGGAAGATGTGGAGTCTCGAATTTTAACTGTGGATGGAATCAAAACTCTCTACTCGTTAACTGGCGGGAAAGACTTAGTGGGCACGTTGCGCTTGAATTTAAAAGATTGGGATCAACGGGCTCCTGCGGATGATATTATCGCTGAGGCGATGTCCTTGACCAGCGATATAGCAGGTGTCGAAATTGAACTGCGCAAAGATGAGAATGGCCCAGGTGGCGGCAAAGATTTATCTATCGAGCTGAGTTCAAAATTTCCTGATATTTTGGAGCAAGAAGCTCGACGGATCCGCTTCGCAATTGAGTCTGATGGCGCGTTTACAAATGTTGATGACACAGGATCGAAACCTGGAATCGAATGGCAATTAAAAATCAATCGTGCTGATGCAGCGCGTTTTGGAGCCGATGCTGCAATGCTTGGTGCGAACGTGCAAATGATTACTAACGGACTGAAGTTAGGTGAATACCGCCCGGACGACGTGGATGATGAAATTGATATTCGCGTTCGTTTTCCATTTGATAAAAGAGATCTTGGCCGCTTAGAAAATTTACGCATAAACACTCTCAACGGCCAAATTCCCATTTCACACTTTGTTGCACGTCAAGCGGTACAAAAGGTTGATACGGTTCGCCGAGTCGATAGTCACCGAGTTGTTTCAGTGAATGCGGATATGCGACCTGGATACTTATTAAGTATGGCATTACCACGTTTACAAGCTCAACTTGAAGCGCAAGGGTTAGATCCTCGGGTTAAACTAAAAGTCAGGGGTGAGAACGAAGAGCAAAACGAGTCAGAAGTGTTCTTGAAAAATGCATTTTTGGTGGCGTTATTTGTGATGGGTATTATTTTGGTCACGCAATTTAATAGCTTTTATCAAGCATTTTTAATTTTAAGCGCTGTGGTATTTTCTACTGTCGGTGTGTTTCTTGGACTGCTAATTTTACAGCAACCTTTTGGTATTGTTATGTCGGGGATTGGCGTCATTGCACTTGCAGGGATTGTTGTAAACAATAATATCGTCTTGATTGATACTTATAATGTCTTATGTCAACAAGGGATTGCCCCGCGGGAGGCGATTTTAAGAACAGGTGCGCAGCGACTCAGACCCGTATTATTGACAACTGTGACTACGATTTTGGGCCTGATGCCGATGGTGCTGCAAATTAATATTGATTTATTTAATCGTCAGGTTGATATTGGTGCGCCTTCGACGCAATGGTGGGTGCAATTATCGACAGCTGTGGCTGGTGGGTTGGCCTTTGCAACTGTGCTGACGCTGATTTTAACGCCCTGTTTATTAGCATTACGCGTAAACGCAAAAGAGAGAACATAATCATGTCGCGATTAATGATGGTTTGATAATCCGCCTGTCATTAATCGCCTCTTAAAACACATGTCTTTCAGGTTTATTGGGTGATGTAGATCATCATCGAAAAGAACCCCAATAGAATTGCGCTAAATGCCAGAATATAAAAAAATCCTTTTCTCCCTTCTTTCATGGTCACATTATTTGCTTTTAAGAAAAAATACCAAGCAAGGCACAAAATAATGGGTAATAAAAACATTAATCGGATCATAACAATTCAAGTACCTGTATAGAGATAATTTGATAATCAACATTGAGTATATCAGTTGTTTAGCGATGAGGTGGGTGTTTATTGTTAGAGTCATTCGGCTGGGTGTTAATACGTGGTAAAGGGTGATATCGCTCATTTAAGCGCGCTGATGTCTATTTAGTTTTGTTATAAATAGTTAAACTAACTGTAATAAACAGTCTTAAAAACTCACAAAAATTGTATGGTTTCTGTGTTAGTATCCTTTGAGGAAAATCCCTTAAATGCATACATAGTCAATACATTCGGGAATTTTGCCGCTAAATGTTCGTATTTTGAAAAGTAATCGCAAATGAGATGTTAATAAGAACCTAAATTAGGTAAAGATTAAAAAAACGGCTATACCTAATATTGGGCTTATGGTTAAATAGTCAGAATTTGCTAAAAGCGGCATTCATTATGCACTTTTAGTTATACTTTAAATGAGAAGGGGCATTCTCATTTAATTTTTATTAGTAACATTCATCTAGTAGGAGATGTATATGATGGGTAAAACTGTCTCGTCTGAAGAAAACGGACGTTTAACAAAATGGTTAAAAGACAAACGTCAAGAAAAAGGCCATACAATGCGTAGCTTAGCTCAAATTCTAGGTACACCGCATTCATTCATTGGGAAAATTGAGAACCAAGAACGTCGCCTAGATGTTGTCGAGTTCATGCGCTACTGTCATGCACTTGAAGTTGATCCAATTGAAGGTTTAGCGCTGCTTAAAGGCGAATAAGTTTTAAACAGGGATAAGCCTAGCAAGGACGCATTTATTTTTCAGTTGTCGCGGTATTAGCGTGAAAGTTATTTTCTAATTGGTAGAGTTTATCTCTGATTAACCATAAAAAGAGTAACGATGGCAGCACCATCAGAGCCGTCAAGGCAAAGAATAACGCCCAATTTCCGTTTAACCAATCGTCAATGACCACGCCAGAATAACTTGATAGCACAGTCCTTCCTAAATTACCTAACGATGCTAATAATGCGTAATGTGTAGCGGTAAAAGCGCGATCGCAGAGCATTGAAATAAACGCAACCATTGCCACTAAAGACCAAGCTTGAGTAAATCCATCGATCACGATTGCAATAGCATACAAATGCTCTTTAGGGCCTTGAATCGCAATATAAGAAAACATTAAGTTAGAAGCTGCCATGGCAATGCCACTGATCATTAAGCCTTTCACTATCCCGTATTTGTGATTGAAAATACTGCCAAAAAAAGCAAATACTATGGTTATTAAGCCTGTTCCAAGCTTAGAGTAATTAGCGATTTGTGTATTGCTAAAGCCAATTTCTTTATAAAAGACAATCGACATTCGAGCTAAAAATGCTTCTCCGATTTTGAATAAAAAGATAAACGCGAGTAAAGCTAAAGCTGATTTCACGCCATTTTTTCTGAAAAAGGATTTAAATGGTTCAATTAATGTCACTATGAGCCATGCAAGTGGTTTTTGTAAGGCCGCCATGTGATGCTGTGATTGCTGGAGTGCTAATTGGTAATTACGTTCTAGTTCAGCTTGAATGATATCGCGGTTTGTTTTCGGTTCTTGTGCCCAAAATAAGCTTAAACACATCAGCACCATTAATCCGGCTAAAATAAAATAAACCTGAGACCACTGCCAATTTGGCATATCCGCTATGTAAAAAGGGATAGCTCCTAAAAGAGCGTAACCAGACCACCATCCAGAAGTGGCCATGGCCGCAGCTGCGGTTGTTTTATAGCTTTCATGTTCGGCTAACGAGTCAATCCTAAACGCATCAATTGAGATATCTTGTGTAGCTGAAGCAAGGGCAATGATAAAACATAACAGGGCAACGGTTGCGAGTTGTTGTTTAATATCAATGAAACCTAGACTCAAAGTCGCTATGATGATGATGAGTTGGCAAACGAAGATCCAACTGCGACGTTGTCCAAGCCAATTATAAAGTAGAGGAAGCTTAATTCGGTCAATGAGCGGGGACCATAAAAAATTAATGCTGTAGACACCAAACACCAATCCAAACAAGCCGATAGTACTGCGGCTAAGTCCTTCATCTTTTAGCCATGCGGACATTACAGAGCCAATTAAGACCCAGGGAAAGCCACTTGCCATGCCAAAAATAAAGATGTTTATTAATCGTTTATCTTTGAAGTAAGAAAAATATTCTTTGAGCGATAATGCACTATTCATGGCAAGTCTTATTATTTTTAGTTTAATGGGCCTTTTTTAATAACAAGCCCTAAAAAGGTTATAGTGGGTCGAGGACTTTAACATCGAGAATGACAACAGGCTCTACCGGGATAAACGAGTAGCCAATTTTTTCGTTGTAATCAGTTTTGACAGCCATGATTTTATTTAGCGTTTCATAGCCATCCATTACTGTCGCAAAAACAGCAAAGCCCCAATCTTTCCCTGGATTGAGGTGGTCATTGTTATCCATATTAAAGAAAAATTGGCGTGTACCTGTGTGTGGCTTACTATCTTGATAAGCCATGGCTACTGAATACATATCATTTTTTAAACCGTTGCCACTTTCGTTAAAGATAGGGGCATTTTCACCGACAGCATCATAGTTGGTGTCGTAGCCACCGCCTTGAATAACAAAATCGGTATCATTGATTTCGTTACGTTCAACACGATGAAAAATAGTGCCTTTGTAGCTATTATCCATCACATAGGTTAAAAAGTTATTCGCTGTGATTGGCGCTTTACTGCGATCGAGTTCGAGTAAAATATCACCAAAGTTAGTGCTTATTTTAACGCGTGGAAACAAGTTATCTTTTTGAACAAAACGCCCTTCAATCGCTGCTAGACTCGAAAATGAGCTGACGAAAAAAATCACCATGAATAATGTACGGAACAACATAGTACTTAACCTTGTAGAAATTGTTTTAACTCTTGGTCGGTTACCATACGTGAGATAAGTTGCTCTAACAAGGTATTCAAATCGCTTTCTATTCGCGCTTTATCATGAAGAAGCGGGCCTTCACTTTGTTGATTGCCGTTGTAATACTTGGCAAAGCGTCGGTTACCTTGATTGATAACTAATTCGAGCTCGATCACTGATTCGCTGCGATATTTTAACGTTTCTTGTTTCACTATGGCTTCTAATTGATGGATCTTTAATTCAAGCTGATTGTTAGTTTGTGTATCGCTACTTGCACCGTGGCGTTTCAGTGCGTCAATAAGTGTTTTGTGCAAGCTTTGGCTCAAATTATTACTTGGAACAGTTGTCGGCCCATCTTTGTTGATCACTTTTAAAGCACTGTTACTGGCTCGAACATCACGCACATTTACATCAAACTGCTTGCCTATTAATTGATTACCCGTGGCTGTGTAGTTTGGCTGAATGATTATATTGCTTGGTGCACTTTGACACGCTGCTAAAGTTAATAAACAGAGGCTTAGAATTACTTTTTTCATGATTACCCTTTTTTAAAAAATCAAACGAGCTTGAGATGGTTGTTCAGCGACAAGAGTATCATTTATGAATATGAAGGCTTGCTGAACAACAGGTTAATTATCGTTTTTTTGCACTCAATACCACGAACTTTTTATTTGAACCAAGTAGCTTACAGTTTCCAAATAGGTATTTAAGTTGTTCATGATAATCAAGGTGACGATTTCCGACAATTCGCAGTTCTGCGCCTGGGCGCAAAACGCGATAACTATCTTTAAACATTTGTCGAGCGATATGGTCAGTAACGGCTTGTAATTGATGAAATGGCGGATTACACAGCACCATGTCTTGGCTTTCATCATCAAGGTCTGTAAGGCAGTCCCCTTGAATAAACTGACAGTTGGCCATTTTTTCGGGCTCGTTATGTTCAATATTGAGCTGCGCCGACGCGATTGCCATAAAGGACTCGTCGACAAACGTAAGTTGGGCTTCTGGTGCTTGCTTTAGGGTTTGCAAACCAATAACGCCATTACCGCAGCCTAAATCGACGATTTGAAGCGCTTTTTTACCTTGAGGTAGATAGTTAGCAAAAAAGCGTGCGCCGATGTCGAGCGAGTCTCTTGAGAATACATTGGCATGATTAAAAATCGTCAAATCTGTTTTTTCAATTGGCCATGAGATTGGGTAGGGGCTTTGTGATGGCGTTTTGGTAAAGGTACTGATAACTAAGCGAGACTTTTTGACTGCGAGACTCGTATGAGTCGGGCCGATAAATTTCTCAAAGTTGGCTGAAGTTGAGTTATGGACATCTTTTGTTTTTCCGCCAGCAATTACAGGAGTATTAGCTGGAAGAAATTGACTAAGTGTCGCGAGCTGATGGCTCAAATAACCAAGGTTTTTTGGCAGCTTAATAAGCACAAGATCGTAATGCTGGCTAGGGGTTGCTAAGCTATCGAAAAAAGTCACCGCATCGGCATTTAAATTGTTTTGAATTAAATTGTGAACAGTGGCTTGTTGGGCAATATAGGAATCAGTGATGGCATTGCATCGTTTTCCTTGTTTGGCAAAATAGCAAGCAAGCGCACCAAAGCTATCGTTTAGCAATAAAATATCTTGACAGTTTGCGTGATGTTCATTGATATAATCGATTAAATACTCGTCAGCAGAATCCCATGCTTGAAGGCTTCTATTTTTTTGATCTAATGGAAAACGCTCGAGAATAAAATTTTTTGTGCCTAAGGTTGCTTGTGTCATTATCTTCTTTATAGAGTACTCGCCCTGAATAAGAGTGATTTTAACATGCCTTTGTTCAACACCAAGATCAAATCCTTACCAAATGAGTTTATTTATCATCAAAACACCCTTAGCTCGCAAAAGTCATTGGCGCTATACCAGCATTTGATTGATCACTGTCGATGGCAACAGCCTCAAATCCAAATGTTTGGTAAGCAAATCCCAATCCCTCGATTGCAGTGTTATTTTGGTGATCCACAAGCCTCTTATCAATATTCTGGGTTATTGATGCAACCTAACCCTTGGCCACAAGCTTTACTGGGGATCAAAGCGCGCCTGAGCTTGATTTGTGACACACCTTTTAATGCGCTGCTCGTTAATTGGTATCGTACGGGTCAAGATAGTATGGGCTGGCATAGTGATGATGAAGTTGAGCTCGGCATCAACCCAACAATCGCGTCGTTATCATTAGGTGAAACTCGGCTATTTAAGATTAGAAATAAAAAGACAAAACAAGTCATAGACTTACCTTTGTCTGATGGTGATTGCTTGATTATGCAAGGCAGCGCACAGCGAGACTATCAGCATAGTTTACCTAAACAAAACAAAGTGTTATCAGGGCGCTTGAATCTAACCTTTCGGTATGTGATGCCATAAAATAAGCATTCGATGTGGCTGATTTTTTATTTTGTACGACGTTTGCCTTAGGTTGTTAAATTTTAAACTAATTATTCAAAAGTCGATTTTTAGCTATAGCTTGAGTGATTTTTACAATAAAATAATCTTTGTTTTACGGACAAAGGCTTGCCTTGTTAAGTGAAAATATTAGCGCTAGTAGCGGCTTTTTTGCGCTAAAGTAGGTCTACGAATTTAAAAAGGTTAAGCTCATGCAAATGCAGATTCAAATAGAAGAAAAGTTGATAGCACAATTTAATTGCCAGCATTTAGAGGTCATCAACGAAAGTCATATGCACAGTGCAGGCTTAGAGTCTCACTTTAAAGTCATTATCGTGACGGAAGATTTTGCAAATCAGCGACTACTGCAACGCCATCGTGCAATCAATACTGTGTTAGCTGATGAACTGGCTAATCATATTCACGCATTAGCACTGCATACATACACACCTCATGAGTGGACAGATTTATATCAACAAGCACCGGTATCACCAAATTGTTTAGGTGGCTCTAAAAAAGTGAGTGCACACTTATAAATTTGTGACTCCTGATCTCGTCTGATTTGTTTAACAAAGGTTTATTAGACGTTATTTAAATGTTAGATTTTCGCGTATGCTGTTAATTTTAAATGATGTATATGCGAAAAACTCTTCTAAGTGTGGCGAGTTATCTTGATTCGTTCACTGAACGCCTTGGGCAATGTTTAGCTTGGAGTACCTGCTTAATGGTACTCATTATGACCTCAGTAGTTATTTTACGGTATGTATTTAATTTAGGTTGGATTGCTATGCAAGAATCCATCATCTACATCCATGCCTCGGTTTTTATGCTTGGGTGCGGTTATGCACTTAAATATAACGAACATGTCAGAGTTGACGTATTGTATCGTCACTTATCGCAAACAAAGCAAGCTTGGGTTGATTGTTTCGGTATTGTTTTTCTGTTAATTCCTACCACTGTATTTATTTTATGGTCAAGTTATGACTATGTGCTGCAGTCGTGGCAAGTCAAAGAAGGATCCATCGAAGCGGGTGGAATTCCAGGTGTCTATCTTTTAAAAACGTTGCTTTTCTTGTTTCCTGTTACTTTGCTACTGCAAGCGATAGCTCAGCTTTGTCGTGTCTTGCTGACGTTAATGAAATCCCCCGATGTTGATGCAACTAAAGCAGAGGTGCAGTAATGGATTATTTAGCGCTGTATTTATTTCTAGCTGTTTGTGTGGTTTTACTAACAGGATTTCCTGTCGCATTTGCGCTGGCTGGGACTTCATTAGCTTTTGCTGGCATTGGTGTGTTACTCGGGCACTTCGATATGGCCTTTTTGCAGGCTTTGCCAAATCGACTCTACGGCATCATGACAAATACCACATTATTGGCGGTTCCTTTGTTTGTATTTATGGGTTTAATGCTCGAAAAGTCTAAAGTAGCAGAAAACTTACTTGATGCGATGGCGCTTTTGTTTGGCCGTACTAAAGCTGGGATGGGAATTTCGGTTGCGCTTGTTGGCATGTTATTAGCTGCCAGCACAGGAATCGTTGGGGCCACTGTGGTCACTATGGGGTTGTTGGCTCTCCCCACTATGCTTAAGCGTGGTTACAGTACGCAATACAGCACTGGGATCATTGCTGCGACTGGTACTTTGGGGCAAATTATTCCACCTTCAATCGCATTAGTGCTTTTGGGTGATGTGCTTTCAAGTAGCTATCAACAAGCCCAGCTAAATATGGGGATTTTCAGCCCCGATAATATCTCTGTCGGTGATTTATTTGCAGGGGCAATGATCCCAGGGTTTATTTTAGTGCTGTTGTATATTGGTTACTCAATTGGTTTAGCAATGTTAAAACCTGAGAGTGTACCGAGTCTGACAAAAGACGATATCGCCGATATTAAGCAAAGAAGAAAAGTCGGGCCAATCACCGCATTGGTGCCGCCTCTGCTGTTAATTGGTGTGGTTTTAGGTTCAATTTTATTTGGCATTGCAACGCCAACAGAAGCATCTGGCGTGGGGGCCTTTGGTGCATTAGTACTGGCGCTTTGGCAAAAACAGCTTACTTTGACCAATCTACAGTATGTCACTCAAGGGACGTTAAAAGTCACCGCTATGGTGTTTATGATTTTGATCGGTGCGGCGGTTTTTTCGTTGGTATTTCGGGGTTTCGGTGGTGAGGAGCTGATTGTTTCATTGTTTGAGCAACTACCAGGCGGGGTTTTTTCTGCTGTACTTGTTGTGATGCTGGTGATGTTCTTGTTAGGGTTTATTCTCGACTTTATTGAAATTACATTTGTGGTTGTGCCCATCGTGGCACCTATTTTATTGATGATGGGAGTCGACCCAATTTGGTTGGGCATTATGATAGCTGTAAACCTGCAAACATCCTTTTTAACCCCTCCTTTTGGATTTGCATTGTTTTATTTGCGCGGCGTTGCTCCCAAAACTGTTCTCACGAGTGACATATACAAAGGGGTGGTCCCATTTGTTGTTATCCAGCTGATATTATTAATTTTAATGGCTATGTATCCGCAATTGGTTACATGGCTGCCTAATGAACTTTATAAGTAAGGGAAAGGAAATGCTTAGAAAAATAATCCCGTTATGTTGTGTCGTATTTGCAGTAATTTTGGGAGGCTGTGGTGATAATTCTCAGCGCGTCAATACATCATCAACATCAACCAAAAACCTCCCTCCGGTACAAACGATAGAATGGAAACTCGTTACCAGTTGGCCAAAAAATTATCCTGGACTTGGTACTGCGCCAGAGCGATTTGCAAAGAATGTCGAAGCTATGAGTAATGGCCGTCTAAAGATTAAAGTGTTTGGTGCGGGTGAGTTGGTCCCTGGATTTGAAGTTTTTGATACGGTATCAGCAGGTACTGCGCAAATGGGCCATAGCGCGGCCTATTATTGGAAGGGTAAAATTCCTGCTGCTCAATTTTTTACCGCTATTCCCTTTGGAATGAATGCACAAGAGGTCAATGGATGGCTTCATCATGGCGGTGGATTAAAATTATGGCAAGAGCTTTACGCGCCATTTAACTTAATTCCAGCCGCGGGCGGAAATACAGGGGTGCAATTAGCGGGCTGGTTTAAAAAAGAAATCAATGCTGTTGATGATCTTAAAGGATTAAAAATGCGCATTCCAGGCTTAGGTGGTGAAGTACTCAAAAAGCTGGGTGGTGTGCCTGTGTCGTTGACGGGTGGGGAGTTATTTACGGCTCTACAAACAGGCGCTATTGATGCTACAGAGTGGGTTGGGCCATACAATGATTTGGCATTTGGTTTAAATAAAGCTGCTGAATATTACTATTATTCGGGCTGGCACGAACCGGGTGCTAATTTAGAGTTTTTAATCAACAAAACTGCATTTGAGAGTTTGCCCAGTGATTTACAAGCGATTGTGAATGCGGCAATGCGGGTTGCAAACACTGATATGTTAGATGAATATACAGCTCGAAATAATGAAGCCCTTGAGCAATTAAAGAATAAACATAATGTTGATATCAGACCGCTACCACCAGAAGTCATGTTGGCACTTAAACAAGCAATGAGTGAAGTGATGGAAGAGCAAATTGCCAATGATGCAAAAATGCTCGAAATTTGGACTGCTTACAATGATTTTTTACAGCAAGTCTCGCAATATCATACAATTTCAGAAAAGGCGTACTACTTAAATCGAGAGTAAGCCCTAGTTTTTATTCTTTTTAGCACCTTTTTTCTATAATCTGGCGCTGATCAGACCTGTTTTGCCTGAATGTGTTTTAAACTAGCAGGCAATTTTATGTGATAGATATGGAATCAAATAATGGTAATTAAGCCTAAAATCCGTGGATTTATCTGCACCAACGCACACCCAGTAGGCTGTGCTGAACATGTAAAAGAACAAATTGACTATGTTAAAGCGCAAGGCGCGCTAGAAAATGGTCCAAAAAATGTGTTAGTGATCGGCGCTTCAACTGGTTATGGTTTAGCATCACGTATTACCGCTGCATTTGGTTCTCAAGCTAAAACGTTAGGTATCTTCTTTGAAAAAGAAGGCACAGAGACTAAAACGGGTTCAGCTGGTTGGTATAACTCAGCTGCTTTTCATCAAGCTGCTGAAGCGGAAGGTTTATGGGCTAAAAGTATCAATGGCGATGCTTTTTCAAATGAAATCAAAGAAAAAACGATCGCAGCCATTCAAGCTGAGATGGGTAAAATTGACTTAGTCATTTACAGCCTTGCATCGCCTCGTCGAACGGATCCTAAGACTGGAGAGGTCTATTCATCGACATTAAAACCGATTGGCAATTCAGTAACCACTAAGAATCTAAATACTTCAAAGCGCTTAATCGATGAAATCTCGGTAGAAGCGGCCAATGAAGATGAAATCGCTAATACTGTTAAAGTAATGGGCGGCGAAGATTGGGAGTTGTGGTTAAACGCGCTTAATGATGCAGATGTGTTGGCAGAAAACTTTAAAACAACCGCTTATACATACATAGGTAAAGAGTTGACTTGGCCTATTTATGGTCATGCAACCATTGGTAAAGCGAAAGAAGATTTAGATCGTGCCGCATCAGCAATTAAAGAGACGACTCGCGCATTAAATGGTGAAGCTTATGTATCATCACTCAACGCCGTCGTAACACAAGCAAGCTCTGCTATTCCTATTATGCCATTGTACATTTCAGCTTTGTTTAAAGTGATGAAAGCGGATGGAACGTATGAGGGAACAATTGAACAAATCCATGGTTTGTTTAATGAAAACCTTTATGGTGCTTCTCCTCGTTTGGATGCTGATGGTCATTTATTCCAAAACTACAAAGAGCTTGAAGATGATGTTCAAGCACGCATTCAAACAGTTTGGGACTCAGTGACGACAGAAACGATTGATGAACTAACAGACTATGTGGGTTATCACAATGAGTTTTTACGTTTATTCGGCTTTGGTATCGACTCGGTAGATTATGAGGCGGATGTCGCTACATTTACCCCAATTGAACACATGCTATAAACTGAGATTTTTAAATAAAAGGTCGCATTATGCGGCCTTTTTTTTTAAAGCCACTACACTGATTGATGCAATTTTAAAAATTAGCCTTCTGGCTTGGTTTAGCTAAATAGCCTATTGACATTTATAAAGTTAAATCATTTTTATTATTTTGTTTCTTTAAAAATTGCACAGTACGAAATATGTACTTCAATTAGGTCATTTGTAAGAAGAATTTTCATAAATTGGCTCGCATAACCAAGCTTAATAATGTTAAAATTCGGTGGATATGTGTGGGTTTCACTGTGTAGCCTATCATTGTTTGATAAAAATTTGTCGGGCGGTGTACTTGAGTGGACTTAATAATAAGTTGGCTTATACAGTAAGCAGAATTTTCAGTTTCTTTCCGTTAATGTAATGCAAGTGCGTATGATCAATATAAAAAAAGGTCTGGATCTTCCTATTGAAGGCGCACCTCAGCAAGTTATTCATGATGGCTCTGCCGTCAAACGAGTGGCTGTGCTAGGTGAAGAATTCATCGGAATGCGTCCTACCATGCAAGTTCGCGTGGATGACCAAGTCAAAAAAGGCCAAGTTCTTTTTATTGATAAAAAGAACCCAGGCGTCAAATATACTGCTCCAGCTTCTGGCGTAGTTAAAGAAATTAACCGTGGTGCTAAGCGTGTTCTGCAATCGGTTGTCATAGAACTTGATGGCAACGAGCAGGTCACCTTTGATTCATTCTCGGCAGGTGAGCTTGCGAACCTAGATCGTGAAAAAGTCAAAGAAGTACTTGTCGAATCAGGCCAATGGCCGGCGTTGAGAACACGTCCTTTCAGTAAAGTTGCGGCGTTGGATGCAAATCCTAGCTCAATTTTTGTTACTGCAAGTGATACTAATCCGCTTGCTGCAGATCCTGCAGTGGTGATTGCTGAGCATAGCGAAGCATTTGAAGCGGGTTTAGTCGTGGTTTCTCGCTTAACAGATGGCAAAGTGTTTGTTTGTAAAACATCGGGTAGTTCAGTGCCTAGCTCATCGATTGCTTCAGTTGAAGTGCATGAGTTTGGTGGTGTTCATCCTGCTGGTTTAGTTGGAACACATATTCATCATTTAGATCCAGTTTCAATGAGCAAACAGGTTTGGCATTTAGGTTACCAAGACGTCATTGCGTTTGGTAAGTTATTCCTAACAGGCGAAATCTTCACAGACCGCGTTGTTTCTTTAGCTGGTCCTTCTGTTAAAAATCCTCGTTTAATTAAAACTAGACTAGGTGTTTCTTTGGCTGAATTAGTGTCAGGTGAACTTGAAGACGGTGAAAACCGTATTATCTCAGGATCTGTTTTGTCTGGTACTACCGCTGCGGGCCCTCAAGCTTATCTAGGTCGTTATCATAACCAAGTCTCTGTTTTGGCTGAAGGCCGTGAAAAAGAGCTATTTGGTTGGATTGTTCCTGGTAGCAAAAAGTTCTCGGTAACGCGTACATTCTTATCGCATTTATCACCTAAGCGTTTGTTTAATATGACAACGTCTACAGGTGGTTCTAATCGTTCAATGGTGCCAATTGGTAACTATGAGCGTGTAATGCCGTTAGATATTTTACCGACTCTTTTATTACGTGATCTGATTTCTCGTGACTTAGATGGTGCTATTTCTCTAGGTGCGTTGGAATTAGATGAAGAAGATTTGGCGTTATGTACCTTCGTTTGTCCTGGTAAATACGAATATGGTCCTATCCTTCGTGACTGCCTGACAACAATTGAGAAGGAAGGTTAATAATGAGCTTAAAAAATTATTTAGAGAAAATCGAACCTAACTTTGAGCCAGGTGGTAAATACGAAAAGTTCTATGCGCTTTATGAAGCTGCTGCGACTATTTTTTATACTCCTGGTCTTGTGACTAAAAATGGTTCTCACGTTCGTGACAACATCGATTTAAAACGCATCATGATCTTAGTATGGATGGCAACATTCCCAGCTATGTTTTTTGGTATGTTTAATATTGGTCATCAAGCTGCTGGTGCTTTAGCGAGTGGTTTTGAACTTGCGAATACTTGGCAAGTAGGCCTATTCCAAATGCTCGGTGGTGAATTAACTGCTGATGCGGGATGGGGCGCTAAAATGTTCTATGGCGCATGTTTCTTCTTACCTATTTACGCAGTTACATTCGCGGTAGGTGGTTTCTGGGAAGTGATTTTTGCATCTGTGCGCAAGCATGAAGTTAACGAAGGTTTCTTTGTAACTTCAGTGTTATTCGCATTGATTCTTCCAGCAACGATCCCTTTATGGCAGGTGGCATTAGGTATCACATTTGGTGTTGTTATCGCTAAAGAAGTCTTCGGTGGTACAGGACGTAACTTCTTAAACCCTGCGTTAGCTGGCCGTGCTTTCTTATTTTTCGCTTACCCAGCTCAAATCTCGGGTGACACAGTATGGACTGCTGTAGATGCATTCTCTGGTGCAACTATGTTAGGACAAGCTGTTGTCGGTAGCATTGATTACAGCAACATGGAATTATGGTTAAACGCTTTTTATGGTTTTATCCAAGGTTCTGTGGGTGAAACGTCAACGCTTGCAATTATGCTTGGTGGTTTATTCTTAATTTATGTCCGCATTGCTTCATGGCGCATTGTCTCTGGTGTAATGATCGGTATGGTGGCGACGTCATTCTTATTAAATGCAATTGGTTCTGATACGAATGCTATGTTCTCAATGCCTTGGCATTGGCACTTAGTATTAGGCGGATTTGCGTTTGGTATGTTCTTTATGGCGACAGACCCAGTATCTGCATCATTCACTGATCGTGGTAAGTGGTCTTACGGTATCTTAATTGGTTTTATGGTTGTGATGATCCGTGTTGTAAACCCTGCATATCCAGAAGGTATGATGTTAGCTATTTTATTTGCTAACTTGTTTGCGCCGTTATTCGATCACTTCGTTGTGCAGTCTAACATCAAGAGGAGGTTAGCACGCAATGTCTAGTAATAACGAATCTATTGGTAAAACGCTTGGCGTCGTTGTTGCACTTTGTTTAGTGTGTGCGATCTTTGTATCGTTTGCTTCAGTTCAATTACGTCCTTTCCAAGACGAGAACAAAGCAAAAGATATTCAACGTAATATTTTAGCTGCTGCAGGTTTTTCAGATGTAACAGACGTAAAAGCAGTGTTCGAAAAGAACATTGAAGCACGTGTTGTAAACATGAAAACAGGTGAATTTGTCGATACTGATCCAAATAGCTTTGATTTTGAGAAATCAAAATTTGACGCTAAGCGTAGTATCAAATTAGACAAAGAAACAGATACAGCTGGCATTCAACGTATGACGACTGAATCACCAGTGTATTTTGCAAAAAATGCACAAGGTGCTGTTGAATCGATCATTTTACCGGTACAAGGGTATGGCCTTTGGGGTGTAATGTTTGGTTTTATCGCGCTTGAGCCAGACACAAAAACGATTAAATCAATTAACTTCTATAAGCACTTTGAAACACCAGGTCTTGGTGGCGAAATTCAAAATGCTAAATGGGTGTCTACGTGGGAAGGTAAACAACTTCCTGTTGATATCGTTAAAGCAAATGCTGCGGGTAATGTTCACAAGGTAGATGGTTTATCAGGTGCAACATTAACGTCTAAAGGTGTTGATAATACCTTTAAGTTCTGGACAGGTGAAAACGGCTTCGGTCCTTTCCTTGCTAAAGTTCGTCAAGGAGCATTGAATAATGGCTAATACTAAAGAAATGAAGTCGGTTTTATTTGGACCGGTTTTTGCCAATAACCCAATTGCACTTCAAGTACTCGGTGTTTGTTCTGCATTAGCGGTTACTTCAAGCCTTAAAAATGCGGTTATCATGTCAATTGCTTTGACATTAGTAACGGCTTTTTCAAGCATGTTCATTTCATTGATCCGTAATCAGATTCCGTCATCTGTCCGTATTATCGTGCAAATGACCATCATTGCATCGTTAGTTATCATTGTTGACCAAGTTTTACAGGCGTTTTCTTATGCGACAGCTAAAGAGTTATCTGTATTTGTTGGTTTGATTATTACTAACTGTATCGTAATGGGTCGTGCAGAGGCCTATGCAATGAAGTCGCCACCATTAATGTCATTCTTAGATGGTATTGGTAATGGTTTAGGTTACTCAGTGGTATTAATAACTGTTGGCTTCATTCGTGAGTTATTTGGTTCAGGTAAACTATTTGGTGCTGAAATTTTACCATTAGTGTCTGATGGTGGTTGGTACCAGCCTATGGGCTTACTGATTCTTCCACCAAGTTCTTTCTTCATCATTGGTTTATTCATTTGGGTACTTCGTACTTATAAGAAAGACCAAGTAGAAGCGAAAGGTTAAGGAGAGAACAATGGAACATTATATTAGTTTATTTGTTAAAGCGGTTTTCATTGAAAACTTAGCGTTATCATTCTTCTTAGGTATGTGTACATTCCTAGCTGTATCGAAAAAAGTAACTACTTCGATCGGTTTAGGTGTCGCGGTTATCTTCGTACTAGGTATTTCAGTACCGGTTAACAACCTCGTTTTCCACGCAGTGTTGGCTCCAGGTGCACTTGAATGGTTAGGTTTTCCTGAAGCTGATTTAAGCTTCTTACGTTTCTTAACATTCATTGGTGTTATTGCAGCACTCGTGCAAATCCTAGAAATGGCTTTAGATAAGTTTTTCCCTGCACTTTATAATGCATTAGGTATCTTCTTACCATTGATCACAGTTAACTGTGCGATTTTTGGTGCGGTATCTTTCATGGTTGAGCGTAACTATAACTTCACTGAATCAGTGGTGTATGGTATTGGCTCAGGTGTGGGTTGGGCGCTTGCAATTGCAACACTTGCAGGTATTCGTGAAAAAATGAAATATGCTGATATTCCTGATGGACTTCGTGGTTTAGGTATTACCTTTATTACGGTTGGTTTGATGGGTCTTGGCTTCATGTCATTTTCTGGTATTTCACTTTAAGGTAGCAAGGAAAAATCATGCTTGAGGTATATTTAGGCGTAGGTATGTTCACCGCTATCGTGGTACTGCTTGTTTTAGTCATTATTGCGGCTAAATCTAAGTTAGTGGCCAGTGGTGACATTATCATCGGTGTCAATGGCGACGCTGATAAAGCAATTAAAACATCTGCAGGTAACAAACTACTCGGCGCACTTGCTGACGCGGGTATTTTTGTATCATCTGCATGTGGTGGCGGTGGCTCATGTGGCCAGTGTCGTGTTCACATTCATTCAGGTGGTGGTGACATTCTACCAACTGAGCTTGACCATATCTCTAAAGGTGAAGCGCGCGAAGGTTGTCGTTTAGCGTGTCAGGTTAATGTGAAAACTGATATGGAAATTGAATTAGAAGAGTCAATTTTCGGTGTTAAAAAATGGGAATGTGAAGTTATCTCTAATGATAACAAAGCAACATTCATCAAAGAGCTGAAGCTTGGAATCCCTGATGGCGAGTCAGTGCCTTTCCGTGCTGGTGGTTATATTCAGATTGAAGCGCCACCACATCATGTTAAATATGCAGACTTTGATGTTCCTGCAGAATACCGTGGTGACTGGGAGCATTTTGGTTTCTTCAACCTGGAGTCAAAAGTAGACGAGGAAACAATCCGCGCATACTCAATGGCAAACTATCCGGAAGAAGAAGGCATTATCATGTTGAACGTGCGTATTGCTTCTCCGCCACCAAATAACTTGTCACTTCCATGTGGTAAAATGTCTTCGTACATTTGGTCACTTAAAGAAGGTGATAAAGTATGGATTTCTGGTCCATTTGGTGAGTTCTTCGCTAAAGACACTGACGCTGAAATGGTCTTTGTTGGTGGTGGTGCAGGTATGGCACCAATGCGTTCACACATCTTCGATCAGCTTAAGCGCTTAAACTCTAAGCGTAAGATGAGCTTCTGGTATGGTGCGCGTTCTAAGCGTGAAATGTTCTATGTTGAAGATTTTGATGGGTTAGCAGCTGAAAACGATAACTTCGTATGGCACTGTGCACTATCTGATCCGCAACCAGAAGATAACTGGGAAGGTTATACCGGTTTCATCCATAACGTGTTATTCGAGAACTACTTAAAAGATCACGAAGCACCAGAAGATTGTGAGTTCTACATGTGTGGTCCTCCAATGATGAACGCGGCAGTTATCAATATGCTTAAAGAACTAGGTGTTGAAGAAGAAAATATCTTATTAGATGACTTCGGTGGCTAGCCAAAAAGTTTAGACCCATAATAGAAATTATTAGGGTAATATAGGCTTCTTATTTACAATAGTAGGTAAGAAGCCTTTTTTGTATCGGTCTGAAAGTGTTGAGGAATAAAATGAAAAGCTTGAATTGGTTTAGCTTGCTGAGTGTGTTGTTGATTACTTTGTTATTACAAGGTTGTGAGCCAGCAAAAGACGACACTCGTGTTCAAGAAGTGTTGCTTCAAGGTAAGACAATGGGCACAACATTCACCATCAAAGTATTTGTTCCGATCGAAAAAATGCAATCGATGAACTTGTACTCCGAAGTGACCGATGTATTGGCGCAAGTTAATCAATCGATGTCTACTTACATTCCTGACTCTGAAATATCATTATTCAATCAATCTAGAACAACCACTCCATTTCAAATTTCGGATGACTTTCGTACTGTCGTGGCTGAATCGATTCGATTAGGTAAAAGCACTCAAACACTCGATGTGACTATGGGGCCCTTAATTGATTTATGGGGGTTTGGCCCAGATAAGCATCCGGTTAATATTCCGGCCGATGATTTGATAAAAGAAATACAAAAACGCATTGGCGTAGATAAATTAACACTTACAGAACAGGGGTTAGCTAAATCAATACCAGATCTAGAAATTAGTTTTTCCGCAATAGCAAAAGGCTATGGGATTGATAAAGTCGCGATGTTGCTGGAGCAAAAAAACCTAACTAATTATATGGTTGAAATTGGTGGTGAGCTGAGACTGTCGGGCAAAAAAGCCAATGGGGATGAGTGGGTTATCGCTATTGAAGAGCCGGATCCGACTCTTGATGAAAGAGTTATTCATAAAAGATTAAAACCAGGAACAATAGCGGTGGCGACGTCTGGTGATTATCGAATTTATTATCAGTTAGATGGGCAAACGTTTGCTCATATAATTAGCCCTGTAACAGGTAAGCCTATAATCCAAGATTTAGTCTCAGTGACTGTTCTTTCTCCCTCAGCCATGACAGCAGATGGCATTGCGACTGCGTTACTTGCAATGGGGACTGAGCAAGCCAAAATGTACGTAGAAACCAATAATATTCCAGCTTATTTGATTTCAAAAACTGAACAGGGTTTAGCTACTTATTCGAGTCCTGCTTTTGCGCCTTATCTCTAGATAAAGCTGGGATTTTAGTGCTGTAAAAGGCTATAATTAGCGCGGGTATTGTTGGAAATGATTGAGTATTGGGGCGAAAAATGTCTTTATTTATACTGACGTTTGTATTGTTTATGGTTGTGATAGCAGCCATGGCTGTAGGCATGATAGTACAAAAAAAATCGATGGCGAGTAGCTGCGGGGGCTTAGGTGCAGTTGGCGTTGAAAAAGCATGTGATTGCGATAATCCATGTGATAAACGCAAAAAGCGAATGGCCAAAGAAGAAATCTGGAAACAGAATCAAATTCTATAAAGAAAGCGCGAAAGCGCTTTTTTTGTGTTTAAAATAATTGACACTGTATGCATGAACAGTAATTATTGTCTGTATGAAAAAATTTATACATATAGACATGGACTGTTTTTACGCAGCTGTTGAAATGCGTGATAACCCAATGTTAGCAGATAAGCCGATAGCTATAGGTGGACATAGCCGTCGAGGCGTCATTTCGACAGCTAATTATATTGCGCGTCAATATGGTGTGCGCTCTGCTATGTCTAATTATCAAGCTAAAAAGCTATGCCCCGAGCTAATTATGGTGCCTGGTCGTATGCAGGTTTATAAAGAAGTGTCGAAGGAAATTAGACGCATATTTTATCAATATACTGAATTAGTTGAACCTCTATCACTTGATGAAGCTTATTTAGACGTCACTGGAACTGAGTTGCACTCTGGCAGTGCGACTTTAATGGCGCAAGCTATCAGAGAGCAAATCTATCAAACAACCGGATTAACAGCTTCTGCTGGGATAGCTCCAATTAAGTTTATTGCAAAAATTGCGAGCGACCTCAATAAACCCAATGGACAATATGTTGTTAAGCCAGAACAAGTAGCACACTTTTTGGCTCAATTGGATTTAGGTAAAATTCCAGGGGTAGGCAAAGTTACTTTAAATAAGTTGCATGTGATGGGCCTTTATCGCGGGCAAGACGTGTTGGATCGCGATGAAGGCTGGTTGGTCAGTCGCTTTGGTCAATTTGGCTCAGTATTATATAGAAAATGTGCTGGTTTATCGGAGGGGCAAGTTCAAGTCGATAGATTAAGAAAATCACTCAGTGTAGAGCACACTTACGAGCGTGATTTACTGTCATTAGAAGTGTGTCAGGATCATTTAACTAAACTGTTGGCTGAATTAAAAATGCGCTTAGAGCGTCAAGATCTAGTCTCTCGTATTTCAAAATTAACTGTGAAAGTAAAGTTTTCAGATTTTGTTTCTACCACAGCAGATCAAGTTGGAGCGGAATTAAATATTGAGGTATTTAAAAGCTTATTGGCAAAAGCGTATGCTCGTGGTGGAAATAAGTCAGTACGACTGTTGGGGTTAGGTGTCGGTATTTCTGAGGTCGGAGCAAGCCCCCAGTTGCGCCTCGATTGCTAGAGGTGCGTTGGATAACCAGGCTTATTATACAATGAAACGGATTCACTCCTGATTGGGTTTCGATAGTTTAAATTGAGCTATCTGACGTTGTACTTTTTTAGATTCACTCAATGCATGGATTGCTGATTTATTAGCTTCTTGAATACTTGTATTATTTTGGCTAGCTAACCCTGTGATTGCCGATACTTGCTCTGTTACATCACGTGCAACGGCACTTTGTTGGGTGGCTGCTGTTGCCATTTGTTCATTGTACGCTTCAATTTGATTAATTAACTCATTGACCGATGATAGGCTGACTCCCGCCTTTTCTGCTGATTGGAGTGTATGTTCAGCTAAGTCATGTGATACTTTCATTGCTTGCATCGAGCTTTCTGAGCCCTCTTGTAATGTATTAATGATTTGATTGATTTCAGTTGTTGATTCCTGTGTGCGCTTGGCAAGCGATCTTACTTCATCAGCTACAACCGAAAACCCACGACCTTGCTCCCCAGCCCGAGCCGCTTCAATTGCTGCATTCAACGCGAGCAAATTAGTTTGTTCTGCAATGTTACGAATGACTTCCAGTACGCTTGTTATGCTCCTCGTTTTTTCTTCAAGCTCTGACATTTGCTTACTCGATGTTTCCATTGCATGAGCTAACCTTTTAGAGGCATCAAGGTTATCATGAACATTTTGATTCCCTTCATCAGCTTTTTGAGCCGCGTTATGGCTTGCATCGCTGGTTTGCTGAGCATTATGAGCGACATCTTCAGATGTTGTGGCCATTTGCTCCATAGCGGCTGATATTTGTATGGTTAAATCTGTCTGGTTTTGTGTTTTTTCTATCACTTCTTGGAAATGATTTTGTAAAGTATTTAACTCATGACTCAATAATAAAGAGGCTTTGCTCACAGCTTGTAATGTTTGATCAAAAGTTTCGAGCATTTGATTAAATGAACTCATTACAATCCCCACTTCGTCTTCAGAAATGTCTTTATCTGCGACTCGTTGACTCAAATCCATATTTGAAGCGGTATTGCTGATGAATTTACTTAACTTGCGAATCGGGGTAACAATGAAATTACTCAAGTAAATTGCGGCGAAAACGGATAAAAGTAACATTATGGCAGTGGTTGCCAAAGTAATGAATGTAATGTTTGTAATGAGCTCTTCAATATCTGTAAAGGCTTCTACTTGTTCTATTTCACTCACTAATGCCCAATTAAGATTATGGATAGAAATAGGAGTATAAGCAGAAACGACAGTTGATTTATGTTCACCCATGGTGGTCATCACCCCCGATTTACCACCGAGAGCGGCTTCGATGGCTTCATTTTTTACTGTTTTAAAGCCAACGGTTGTATTTTTTCTTTCTATGTTATTGATTGCCTCCGCTGGTTCGTTATTTTTTTTGAGCAATGTTAAGTAACTAGTGGCATCTTCTATTAGAAAACGGCTTTGACTTCGCATTTTATAATCATCGCCAATTAGGTAGGTTTCACCTGATTGGCCAAGCCCGCGCTCTGACCATTGGTTTTGATAAGTTGTAATGTCGTTGATTTTATCTATCGGCATTTGAAAAATAAGAACAGCTATTTTCTTCTCATTAGAAAAAATAGGTGTGGCGATAAATGCCGCTGCAGCTTGGTATGACGGTACATATTGAGCAAAATCTTCAAGCGCGATTTCACCTGACTTTAATGACGTTGCCCGTGTAAATGCCGATGCCAATCCACTATTTTTAAATGGACCCGTCAGTAATGAAGTCGCAAAATCCAGTTCTTTATATACAGAATAAACAACATGCCCAGTATTTGCGTCAACTAAAAATATATCGTAGTAGCCGAAACGGTTTAGGTATTGATTTAAAAACGGGTGGTAGCGGGTATGTAACTGACTATACTGACTACCATCATCAGTGCTTGTTAATAAATTCTTACTACCAAGCGGGTGAGTGTTTTCGGCAATGTATATATTTTGCAAGTAACGAGCTGGTTTATCTAATTGATTTAGTAACGCCAAACTATCAATAGATTGACCATTTTGTTCTTTAAATTTGCTCTCAAATTCATTGCGATAATAACCTTTTAATTTCTCTGGATCGGAAGTCTCATTATCAAATTGATGAAATGCCGATATAAATTCAGCGGAAGCATCAATGACTGTCTCACTGCTTGCTAAGGTGATGAGCTGATTGTCAATGAGTTTAAAATAATCAATAAGTTGTTCTTTTTTTGCATCTCTTAAACCGACTAACCTTTCATTGATCTGATTGGTCAATGTCTGGCTTGCTTTATTATTACTGTAATTGCCCAGTACGAGGGACATCACAATCAATGAAATGCCGACTAAGACTGAAAAACTTGTGGTAATCTTTGTTTTTAAGTTCATAACAAGAATCTACCTGAAGAATGATTATTTAAATATAGGCAATAAATTTTGGCTTCACACTGTTAATTAAGCAGTATTTGAACTGATAAACTTGGTATTGAAGAGGTGATTTGCGATAATTTAGTTTCCTTTCTAGTTTATGAGATTCCTTATGTCTGAACTTGTTTTATCTACTATTAATGCTGATGAAATTCAGCATACTTCTGAATTCGATGCATTAATTATTATCGCTGATGATTTTTCTAAAGTGACATCTTCACAAGTATTAGCCCATATTCAACAGTCGCAGTTGATCGATCAGCGTATTGGTAAGCAAGTTGTTACCTTAATTTGTGATCATGCACCAGGTAAGCGCTTGATTCTGGCACCTACTGGTTGTTTATCACGTGACTATGATGATGTAAGGCGCTTTTTTGATGCGGCCAAGCTAGCAATTAATGAAGCGAAACTGGCCGGTAGTATTGCTCCTGTTTTACATGTGATCAGTGATGGCCTAGATGCTAAATTTGCCCATGCAAAGTCTGTAGCTTACTTAGGGGTCGAGCAGGCATTGTGGCAGCCACTCGAAGCGCGAGAATTTCACGGCGAACCTATTAGCCCAATTAAAAAATTAGCCTTAGTCGATGCCAGTGAAGAGCAAATTAGGCAGCTTAGCGCATTAGCTAAGGGGCAAACCGCTGCTCGAGATTTATGTGGCACTGAGCCTGAGCGTATGTCGCCACCGAATTTTGCGAATTATTGTGTCGGCTTATTTACGGGTACGAATATCGAAACTGAAGTCATCGCAGATACTGATGTAATTGATCAGCAATACCCAATGCTTAGTACGGTTGCGCGTGCATCATATGCAGTTGAGCGTCATCATCCGCGAGTGGTGAAAATGACGTATGTTCCAGAAGGTGAGATTACAAAAACACTTCTGATTGTTGGTAAAGGCTTAGTTTATGATACTGGCGGTGCTGATTTGAAGGTCGGCGGTGCGATGGCAGGTATGAGCCGAGATAAAGGCGGTGCTGCCTCGGTCGCTGGTTTAATGAAGTCGATTGCACAATATCAACCAAAAGGCGTGAAAGTTGTTGCAATGTTGGCTGTGGTGCGCAATTCAATTGGCTCAGACTGTTTTGTGCCCGATGAAATAGTCACAAGCCGTGCAGGTGTGAGAGTGCGCATTGGCAATACAGATGCTGAAGGACGATTAGCAATGGGGGATTTACTTCATGAACTCAAAGACGTTGCTAAGCATGAAATTAATCCGCAGTTGTTTACTGTGGCTACATTAACAGGTCACGCAGCCCGTGCCATGGGGCCTTATACTGCTTTGGTTGAAAATGGACCTGCGTTAGCAAAACGTTTATCTGCAACTTTTGCTCAGCAAGGTGATTTATGGGCTGATGGTAGTGAAGTGTCTCGTAGTCGACGTGAAGATTATGACTTTATTCGTCCTCGTACTTTAGCTGATGATGTTATGTCGAGTAATAGTGCCCCTTCTGCTATTACGGCTCGTGGTCACCAATTCCCGATGGCATTTTTGGCGATAGCATCAGGGCTTGATAAGCATGGCTTAGACTCTGAACTGCCGCTTCCTTATATCCATGTTGATATTGCGGGCAGTGGTGTTGAAGGCGGCGATTGGCAAAATGGTAAACCGACAGCGGCATCGCTCACGAGCTTTTTTACTACATACTGCCTTTAATCTTGGATTGAACAGTTTAGAAAAGAAAAAGAGCTAACATTTGTTAGCTCTTTTTTATGGATTATTTGAACTCTCGATCAAAAAACTGAGTGATTGTTTTATGTAAGTGAGTTTGCACTTCTTTACCTCTTAGGCTGTGTTTAGAGCCTGGGTAAGTCATCATATCAAACGGCTTCACTTTATCCTGAAGCACCTTGAACATTTTGGTTGCATGAGTGAACAAGACGTTATCATCGGCCATTCCATGATAAATCAGTAATGGGCCTTTTAGGTTATCAGCATAAGGGAACACGGCGCTCGCTTCATATCCTTTTGCATTTGTGGCTGGGTGGCCTAAATATCGCTCAGTATAATGCGTGTCGTAAAGTGCCCAGTCAGTCACTGGTGCGCCAGAAACGCCTGCTTGGAAATAATCTCCAGCCTTAAACATAGTCATCAGTGCCATATAGCCACCATAACTATGTCCATAAATACCAATGCGGTTTGCATCGACAAAATCTAAGGTACGTAAAAATTCTACACCGGTAATTTGGTCTTCTACTTCAACTACACCTAAGTGCTTATAGATCGCATCTTCAAACTTTTTACCACGATTGTATGAACCACGGTTATCAAGTTGAAATATCACGTACCCTTGCTGAACCATATATTGGAAATATAAGTTTTTGCTGCGCCAGCTATTTGTAACACGCTGGGCGTGAGGACCACCATAGACATTGACGATAACCGGATGTTTAACGCCTTTTTTCATTTTAGCGGGTTTGAAAAGACGATAGTTTAAGGTTTGACCGTCATTGGCTTTTAATGTCCCGTATTCAGGAGTCACTAAATGCGATAGATAGGGCGTAAGCGGGTGCGCATCATCTAATGAGTTTTGCTCTAGCCAAGTAATAAATTCGCCATTACTTTTTCGCAAAGCCACCGATGTAGGTTGATTTACAGATGAAAAGCTATCAATAAAAGATTGATGATCATCAGCCATCACCACATTGTGGTACGACCCAGCCTCGGTGATGCGAGTTGTTTCGCCTTTTTTAAACAAAGGGGCTGTGTATAAATGGCTTTCTAATACAGAGTCCGCACGGCCAGAAAAATAAACTAGCCCTTTTTTCTCATCAATGCCTTTTATACCATCGACAATCCATTCACCATCGGTAATTTGGCGTACTAGCTCGCCATTTACTGAGTATAAATAGAGATGTTTGAAGCCGTTTCTTTCCGAAGCCCAAATAAAGTGCTGTTTATCATCTAAAAAACGCAAATCTTTATGAAGGTTTATCCAAGTATCACTTTTTTCAGTTAAAGCAACGCGTTGGGTTTTCTTTTTAGTATCAAAGAAGCGTAGCTCAAGCGTTTGTTGAGATCGGTCTTGCCATTGATAAGAGAGCGTCTGGCTGTCTTTAAGCCATTTAGCACGAGCAATGTAGATATCTTTGTCTTTTCCTAAGTCTACCCAATCAATCTGTTGATTATTGAGGGTTACCACACCAAGTTGGATATCGACATTAGCTGTGCCCGTAAATGGATAGCGTTGATTAAACAGCTTAACTTCTTCGGCGTAAATTTCATTTCGAATCGCTTCGGCTACAGGTGTTTCATCAACACGAGTGAAGGCAACTTTCGATTCATCACCAGCCCACCAATAACCTGTCATACGGCTCATTTCTTCTTGAGCGACAAATTCAGCCATGCCATTTTTGATCACACCGCCGCCATCTTTCGTCAACTGAGTTTCTTGACCTGTTGAGATGTTAAGCGCAAAAATATTTTGATCGCGGATAAAGGAAACGTAATTACCTTTAGGTGAAAAACGTGCATCGGTTTCAAACTGTGGCGTGTTGGTCAATTTCTTACTTTTAGCATCCTTTAAGCTGTAGTAATACAAATCGCCATTGAGAGGGAAGAGTAGGGCTGTGCCATCTTTTGACCAAGTGTATTCTAAAATACCTTTACCGAAAATGCGCTGACGTTCACGGCGTGCTTTTTCTTCATCAGACAACGACTCAGGGCCAGAAAATAAAGCTTCAGAATCGACTAATAAACGGTTTGTATTGTCTTTTAAGTTATATTCCCACAAGTCGTAACGGTTATAATCTTCAACCTTGCCTTGTAAATAAGTGACTCGAGAGCCATCCGGAGAAAACTTAAGTTTGACTGGCGCTTTTCCTGATAGTCCAGGATCAGAAAAAATACGTTCTATTGAAAGAGGTTGAGCTGAAACTGCGTGTGTGGCACCCATCACGGTTAGCGAAAGTGCGAGCAGCGTATTTTTTTTATTCACGATGCGACCTTGAGCGGATTAAAAGTGTCTTGATGGTAATGGTAAGCCATTTGAACTGCAACAAATTGCTATCAATGGCAGGTTGCGGTTAAATAGCGTGTCTTTAATAAATTAAATCGATGTGAATGATGAATGACTTCTCGTTAGCGCCAGAATTAGAGCGCGATTGTGTTTTTATAAGTGATTGGCCTTTATGCCGAGTGCTATTAATGAATGACCAGCAATATCCTTGGTTTATCTTAGTGCCAAGAGTGGTGGGCGCCACGGAATTCACGGATTTATCGCTTGAGCAGCAAAGTATGTATTGGCAAGAATCAATGTCGATGAGTCGATTATTACAAGAGACGTTTCACCCCGATAAACTCAATATTGCTGCATTAGGGAATATGGTGCCTCAACTGCATATTCACCATGTAGTGCGTTATAAATCTGATATCGCTTGGCCTGCACCGGTATGGGGAAAGTTTCCAGCTTTACCATATTCAGCCGCTGAAATTGAACGAATTAAAACCTTAATGAAATAAAAAGCTAGGCATTAAAGGTAATATTTAGCTTAACGCACTTAGCGAGGGCAAACACTTATTAGTAACAATGTATCTTATTAATATTAGATTAGGCTTAGTGCTCGCCGGTTTTTATGAAAAACAAGTTAAGAAAAATAAATCATAAAAAATGATCTTTTTCCTTAACTTTATCGATTTCTTGGTCGATACTTGAGTAAACATAATAAGAATTATCTAGTCCCTTGTTTATTGGGGATTTTGCAATAAGGAACAGGATTTTATGTCAACAGAAAATGCTCTACTTACCATCTTAATAGAAAAAATAAACAACGATACCTTAGTGTTACCAACTTTGCCTGAGATTGCAGTGAGAGTTCGTAAAGCTGCTGATGATCCTGACGTGAACCTGATGGAGATGGCTGATGTTATCCAGCATGATCCTGCTTTAGCAGCACGGATGATTAAGATTGCTAACAGTGCTTTTTTAGGTCGCACGATAAAAGTGTCAACACTTAATCAAGCCGTCACACGAATTGGGTTAAGACAAATCAAAAATATCGCAACCGCGATGGCGATGGAACAATTATTCGTATCAAAAAATGAAACTGTAAAAGGGTATATGGATAAAGCATGGCAACGTACTTTAACCGTGGCTGCAAGTGCGATTACCTTACTGCAGATGTATCTTAAAGAAAATAAACGTACTTCCCTTAATATTGATACCATCACATTAGCAGCTTTGGTTTATAACATTGGTGTGTTACCTATTTTGACTGAAGCCGAGCGTCATGAAGAGGTGTTTGGCAATCCGAGCTTTTTGGCACATTCAATTCAAAAGTTAGGTGGGAAAATAGGGGGATCAATCATGCGAGCTTGGGGGTTCACTGAAGAGTTCGTGGAAGTTGCTGAGAGCTGGTCAAACCCAAATTACCGTCCAGAAAAACCTTGTTATGTTGATTTTATTCGCATAGGTGCGATCGAACAGGGATTATTACAAGTTTCGGATAAAGAAGCCGCTTTGCAGGTTTATGTTGAGAAAGGGATTATTCCATGTCTGACAGTACTGCAAGATGAAGAATATTTAACGTTGCTTGAAGATGTAAAAGCAATATTTGCATAATATTAAACTCGATTAAATAAAAGCCAATTAACTCAGATTAATTGGCTTTTTACATTAAGAGCTTACGCTAGCATATCTTCAGGATCACCAAGACTGCTGACTAACTCTTCAAGTAGCAACTTAATCTCTTCACTGGCTAAGATGAAATCAGCATCCAGTTTAACTGCCATATCTTCTTTAGGAATATCAGCGTTTTCTTCTTTGAGTGTTTCTGAGTAGTTCAGGCGCTTGATTGAGCCATCGTCTTGCAGCATAAATTTGACGCGTTCACGCCAATCAAATGCGAGTTTTGTCACAACTTTACCGTTTTCAAGGTGATTTTTAACTTCATCCGAGGCTAAGTCATGTTGCTTTAACTTAACTTGTCCGCCATTTTCATCGGCTTCGACTAACTCAGCATCTTGGCCAATTGCAAATCCTTCAGGTGGATTGAATTCAGTTAACCAATTGGTCAAAAACAGCCCTAAATCAAAATTTACAAATGCAGGTACAACAGGCAGTGTACCCAGAGACTTTCTTAGTAATGCCAGGAGTTCTTCTGCTTTATTGAAACTACCACTATTGACGACAAGCCAGCCTTTTTCTAAGTCGATAAAGGCAAATTGCAGACTTGATTTTTTAAAGGCTTGAGGTAATAGGCTATGAAGGAGATTTTCTTTTAGTTCATCTTTTTCTTTTTTCTTAACCGGGCGATTTTCTTCTATTTCAATGTGTTCAATTTTTTCGGCTAATAAGTCGTTAATGACCGCAGCAGGTAACACCTTTTCTTCGCGTTTAGCACAGACTAAAATCGCATTTTGTGAGAAATGACTTAAAGAATGTCCGTGTTTGCCTAGCGCTTTAGTCCAGCCAAACGTGCTTAAATCTTGGCTGCCGCAAGGACGAAAGGTATCTTGTTCGAGTGCTTTTTCAAAACCGTCTTGGGCGTAACTGATATCTTGCTTAAATTTGTAACAAATAAGGTTGCTAAACCACATACTATTTATCCTACTGTTGGTGTGGCTTGATAATAGCAATTTTAAACAGTGGCATAAATAATAATGGCGCAGTGAGCGCCATTATTATTGAGTTATTACTGTGGTAAGTTATTCAGCTAACATAGCCATTGGAGTCGGCATGTCTTTTGGGAAGCTGATATGGTAAGTCAATCCCTCGCCAAGTTTGCTGGTGGCTTCGATATCTCCACCTAGGGTTTGTTTTACTAAATTGAAACTGATGTGAGTACCTAAGCCACTGCCACCTTGCTCTCGCTTAGTCGTAAAGAAAGGGTCAAAGAGTTTATCGAGTTGTGATTGCTCAACGCCTTTGCCGTTGTCTTCAAAGATAATATCAACCATATCTTTGGTTTGGGTAATTTTAATATTAATGGTGCCTTCATTAATGCCTTCAAATCCATGAATGATCGAATTCATTATCAAGTTGGTAAAAATTTGACTAACGGCCCCTGCAGGGGTGTTGAGAATCAAATCATTAGGGCAATCAAGGTTGATTTTATGTGCAGTTTTTTTGAGTTTTGGGTGTAATGAACGGATTATTTCACCCAAATAGTCTTTTAAATTGATCGTCCGAACGGCTTCACTGGCCTGATCGACTGCAATTTGTTTAAAGCTTGCGACCAACTCAGAAGCTCTTTGCAAGTTAGTGGTTAGAAGGCTGGTACTTTGCTTTGCATCGTTAATAAATTCTTCAAGTGCTTTTGGTGATAAGGTCTTATTCTCGTAGGCTTGTTCAACTTGAGCGAGACGCTCCTCCAAAAACGAGGTGGCAGTCACACCAATTCCAACAGGCGTGTTGATATCATGTGTAATACCGGCGACTAGGCCACCTAAAGCGGCCATTTTCTCAGAACCCACTAAACGCTCTTGCGCCAAATTTAGCTCATCTAGGTAGCGTTGGAGATCATTTTGTTTGGTAATAAGTTCAACCTCAGTGTGCTTTCGTCTTTCGACTTCTTCAGTTAAGGTCAATTTTTGCTTTTCGAGCTCATACTTTTGCTGTTGTAAATCCATCATGGCTTGGCTTAGGTTTGATGTTTTACGAGCAACCTCTTGTTCAAGTAATAAGTTTTGTTGATCGAGTTTTTCGTTGCTTTGCAGGAGTTGTTTTTGAGTTGATTCAAGCTGTTTTTTATAATCACTGACTTTATCAATCAGATTATTGAACGACTCTTCCATCACTTTTAGTTCATTATGCTCGGTGGTTTGGATTTCTAATCGAGCGCCATCGAGATTATCGAGTTCAAGCTCTTCAATTTGATTGGTGAGATCGGTGAGAGGCTCAGTGAGTAGTTTTCTAAAGGACAGTAAGAACAAGATAATCAAAAATGTCGTTTTAATCATCGCATTGCCTATCAAAAAATAGATAGAAATCATAATGCGATCAAGTACGACTTCGCGACTAGAAAACAGAGTCACGTCACCGACTTGGGTTGCGCGCCCTGAAAATTCGAAAATCAACGGAAACGTATAACCAAACAGACCAGATGAGGTGGTTTCATCAATAATTGAAGCTTCTTGCACGAGTTGCTCACTATAAAGTTCACGAATATCGAGCGAACGACCTAGTTGAGAAATAATTTCTCCAGCATCATCACGTACTATGATGCCCTCAATCATAGGGATCGCTAACAGGCCTTCAGCAATAGTGACGGTTTGTTGGGTGTTTAACTCCCAAATTGCACGAGTCAAACTGCCTGAGAACGTTTTTTGTAAAGTTGTTAGCTCGTTACGAATATAGTCTTTTGCATTGTAAAACTCTGCAATCACTTGTCCGCATGTCACAATAAACGTTAATAAGAAATAGACAGACAGCACGCTTGTTAATAATCTTTTCGAGAGACTTTTTTGTAACATTGGTTAACCAATACTCCATTAATACGTTTATTTGCGATATTTAAATGCTTTTTAAACTTAGCTAATATATTAAAAAAAATAAATAAATTAATAGATAAATCCCACTTTATTTTGTATTTACAATCAAATACCTCAAAACGGTTTTTTTCTGTAGTGACTATGTTATAACTGTTGCTCTTTAAGTCTATTAAAAACAGTTATGTCGTTTCCTATTTTAGTATGTGATGATTCCATGGTAGCTCGAAAGCAGGTTGTTCGTTGCCTTAAAGCTTATGAGGATTTTGAAATTCATCAAGCTACCAATGGTAAAGAAGCGCTTGCAATCTTAGCACAACAAGAAGTTGGGTTGTTGTGCCTTGATTTAACGATGCCTGAGCTCGATGGCATCGGTGTGCTAGAGTATATCAGAGAACATAAAATGGAATGCTTTGTTGTGGTTATTTCGGCTGATATTCAACCTGAAATGAAGCAAAGAGTGATGTCTCTTGACGCGCTCACTTTTTTAGAAAAACCAGTATCTCCTGCTCAATTTCACGAAACTTTGCATAAATTTGGCATTAAATAGTATCCTTTAGTGTAGAAAGAAATAAATTATTCCCTTTTTGTGATTGACACAAAGTGCCAAGTTAGGGCAGTCTATTGGCATGAAAAAAATTAATTCAGTACTTACCATTATTATTACAACCACCATCCTAACAGGATAGTGGCATAGGTCTGTACGCAAATTTAAAAGGCCTGTGCTCACAACGAGCACAGGCCTTTTTTCGTTTCTGGGGAATGAGGATATTTTATGAAAGTCATGAAGTTTGGAGGGTCATCCCTCGCTAATTTTGAATGTTTACAACAGGTTGCACACTTAGTAACACGCTCAGCATCTGTGCCTGCATTGTTGGTATTATCAGCACCTGGTGGGATGACAGATACATTGGTTGATTTAGCTGAACGAGCACAAAAAGGGGATGATTATCAATCCCAGTGGATGGCGTTTGTTTCCAGAAGCCTTGAACTAAAACAACAAGTTGAAGCCGCGTATGGTGAGATAAAAAATTGGCCTGACTTTAAAAAGTTAGAGCAAAATTTATCTGGAGTATCATTGTTAGGTGTATGCCCTGACCCGATCCGTGCTTATGTAATTAGTTTTGGTGAGCGCATTAGTGTCTCGTTGATGCAAGCTTTGTTAGGTGAATTCAACCCGACTTATCTAGAAGCTACTGCTTGTGTTGTATCTCGTGGCGGTTATCTAGATGCGGAGGCTAGTGTCTCGTTAAGCACAGAGCGTTTTGCTGAGGAGATGGCTAAATTACCTAGCCACATTTATATCATGCCTGGTTTTACAGCGAGTAATGAAGCAGGTGAATTAACTACTCTTGGACGTAATGGTTCTGATTATTCTGCTGCAATTGCAGCGGCCTGTGTAAAAGCGCAAGTGTGCCAAATTTGGACGGATGTGGATGGTGTGTACAGCGCCGATCCTCGTTACATAACAAAAGCGACCAAGATAGATAGTTTGTCATATAAGGAAGCCATGGAACTTTCTTACTTTGGTGCTAAAGTTTTACACCCTAAAACGATTTTACCTTGCGCCAAAGCGGGTGTGCCGTGCGAGATTAAAAATACTCACAATCCCGACGCTCCAGGTTCACTCATTAGTGATGTATCTCAAGCTGATGAGCCAGTCAAAGCGTTATCTAGTTTACAAGATTTAGCGATGCTGACCGTCTCAGGTCCAGGAATGAAAGGCAAAGTAGGCATGGCTGCTCGGGTTTTTTCCGCGCTTGCGCAAGATAACGTGTCTATTGTTTTAATTACTCAATCCTCATGTGAATTTAGTATCAGTTTTTGTGTTCACCAAGCAGATTTAGAGCTCGCGCTTGATGCATTACAAAATGCATTTGAGTTGGAATACCAAGCAGGATTAATTGAGCCAGTCCAAGTGAAACGAGATTTAGCTATTGTGACATTGGTGGGCGATAACATGAAAGCCCATCGAGGTTTGGCGGCAAAGTTCTTTGCTTCACTTGCTCAAGCACAAGTTAATATCGTCGCAATTGCGCAAGACTCTACCGAGAGTTCTATTTCGGCTGTTATTGACGGCAGCCTGTGTAACGATGCCGTAAAAGTATGCCATGAAAATTTCTTTACTCATATTCCATCTATTGATGTGTTCTTGCTTGGCTGTGGTTTAGTGGGAGCGGAGCTAATCAAGCAGCTTGAAAAACAGCAACAATGGTTAGAAAAACGCAATATCAAACTGAACCTGTATGGAGTAGCAAACTCTCGTCAGTTATTACTCGACGAAAACGGGATTGATTTAAATAACTGGTCTGGCGCATTAGCAGAATCACAACAAAGCTTTGAGTTAGCGACGGTAGAAAAATTTGTCAAAGCGAATCATCTTATTAACCCAGTCATTGTTGATTGTAGTTCATCTAGTGAGTTGGCTGATCAGTATGTGTCTTTCTTGGCTGCGGGCTTTCATGTGGTCGCGGCGAATAAAAAAGCCAATACAGCTTCACAAGCGTATTATCAGCAGTTGATGGATACAAGCCTTAAAAATAATCGCAAGTTTCTTTATGAAACGAATGTGGGCGCAGGCTTGCCTGTCCTTGATAACTTAAAGTTATTGTTTAGTGCCGGTGATGAGCTACTGAGCTTTAATGGTGTTTTATCTGGCTCATTATCTTACATATTTGGTGCATTAGAAGATGGCCTCAGCTTATCTGAGGCGACGTTACAAGCGAAGAAAAACGGTTTTACAGAGCCTGATCCTCGGGATGATTTATCGGGTACCGATGTCGCTCGTAAGTTATTAATTATTGCACGTGAGTCTGGGCTTAAACTTGAACTTTCTAATATTGAGGTTGAATCAGTTTTACCGCAAGGATTTGCCGAAGGCGCATCAATCGATGAGTTTATGGCGCAACTTCCTTCATTAGATGAAGCATTTGGTCAACGAGTAAATGAAGCTCGTGATGAAGGCAAAGTGCTACGGTATGTGGGCAGTATTGTTAATGGTCACTGCAAAGTGGGCATCGAAGCCGTTGGGGCTGAGCATGCGCTTAATGATATCCGCGATGGCGAGAATGCATTGGCGATATTAAGTCAATATTATCAACCTCGTCCATTTGTGATCAGAGGCTACGGCGCTGGCTCTCAAGTCACGGCTGCAGGTGTTTTTTCTGACATCTTAAAAATCGTATCACGTTAGGAGGGGTTATGTTTGAAGTTTATGCACCTGCTTCTGTGGGAAACTTTGCAGTCGGATTTGATGCGTTAGGTGCGGCATTAGCGCCCATTGACGGACAGTTATTGGGAGATGTGGTTGCAGTACAAAGTGCGACTCAAGATGAGTTTATTTGCTCGGGAGAATATGCTCACAAACTCCCTGCTGATCCGCTCGAGAACTTAGCCTATCAATGCTTAGTTCACTTTCGTGAGCATGTGGCACCAAATATGGCAGCTGTTCGGCTAGAGCTTAAAAAGAACTTGCCGATAGGCTCAGGGCTGGGATCTAGTGCTTGTTCAGTTGTGGCCACGTTTGCGGCGCTTGATAAATTTGCAGATACACAACTAAGCCAAGTTGAGTTAATTGAATTAATGGCTGATTTTGAAGCCAAAGTCAGTGGTGGTCGTCATTATGACAACATCACTCCTTGTTACCTTGGTGGCTTGCAGCTTACAGGTGATTTAATTCCTAATAAATCGTTGTCTTTGCCTGTGTGTGAGCAATGGTATTACGTAGTGGCTTTTCCGGGTTTTACGCTTAATACCGCCAAAGCGCGCGCTGTGTTACCAGAGTCCCTGTCTATGCACGATAGTGTCGAGTTTGCCCAGCGTTTATCTGCTTTTATCAGTCTACTGCACACTCAGCAGTTTGATGCTGCACTGTCAATTATGGAAGACCGAGTGGCAGAGCCACACCGCGCACGGTTGATAGAGGGGTTTGCACAAGCTAAACAAGCTCTACCTGAACTCGGTGCTAAAGTGATGAGTATTTCAGGTGCAGGACCAACTCTTTTTGCTGTCTGCACTGATTTAACAACGGCTCAGCAATGTGCAGACTGGTTAGCTGCAAATTATATAAACGATCAAGGTTTTTGTCATATTTGCCAATTAGATACACTCGGCACTCGCGTATTAGAAAAGGAAGCGTAAGATGTTATTACACAATTTAAAAGACAGTTCAGAGCAAGTATCATTCGTTCAAGCCGTTAAAACAGGCCTTGGTCGTAACCAAGGTGTCTTTTTTCCGGATTCATTAGCGCCTCTTACCAATGTCGACGAATTGTTAGAGATGGACTTTGTGACACGAAGTAGTCACATTCTAAAGCACTTAATTGGTGATGAACTAACTGCAGAGCAAGTGTCTGGTTTGGTTGAGCGTGCATTTAATTTTGATTTGGAATTAGTTGAAGTAGAAAAGAACATTTATTGTTTAGAGTTATTTCATGGCCCGACTTTGGCATTTAAAGATTTTGGTGGTCGCTTTATGGCTGAGTGCTTAGCTGAATTTAGTCAAGGCAACAAAACGACAATCTTAACTGCGACAAGTGGTGACACAGGCGCAGCAGTGGCGCATGCCTTTTATAAAAAAGACAATATCGATGTTGTTATTTTATACCCGAAAGGCAAAATTTCGCTTGCGCAGCAAAAGCTGTTTACTACGTTAGGGGAAAACATTCATTGTTACGCTGTTGATGGTAGTTTCGATGATTGCCAAGCGATGGTCAAAGCGGCATTTTTAGATGATGAAATTAAACAGCGATTAGGGCTCAACTCAGCTAATTCAATCAATATCAGCCGTTTACTTGCACAGGTTTGTTATTATTTCGAAGCATTGGCTCGGCTACCACAAGCGCAACGTGCGAAGGCACATATTTCTGTCCCTAGTGGTAATTTTGGCAATGTGTGTGCCGCGATGATTGGTGCGGTGATCGGGTTACCAGTTGCTAAATTATCTGCGACAACTAATCAAAATGATACTGTTCCACGCTTTTTGGCTAGTAAAGATTGGTCACCTACAGATACTAAAGAATCACTCTCGAATGCGATGGACGTCAGTCGACCAAATAATTGGCCGCGTGTGCAACATATGCTTGATAATAACTGGTTTAGCTATGAGAATTTTTACTCTAACGCCGTCGATGAAGCTAAAACTGAAGAAGTGATGCTGCAACTTTATAATAAAGGTTATTTAGCTGAGCCTCATACCGCCATTGCCTATGAGGGGTTAACGCGTGATTTAGCTACTGATGGGGTGGGAGTGTTTTTAGCGACCGCACATCCCGCAAAATTTAAAGAAAGTGTTGAACGTATTTTGGATGTTGAACTAGCGATGCCAAAACCTTTAGCTGATGCATTAGCTAAAACGTGTCTCGCCGAAGATTTAGCCAATGATTACCATGTCCTGCGTGAGGCGTTACTGGTAAAACTTGCTTAAATTGTAATTGAATTTCAGCCGGCTAAACAGCCGGCTTTTTTATGTCTTTAAGTCAGGGTATGGCATAATTTGATTTTTAAAATACACAAGCGTTGTTATGAATTGGTCTGATTTTATTTGTGAGCAACAAGCGTTGCCTTATTTAGCCGAAACATTGGCGTATGTAGAAGAACGTCGGGCGCAAGGTGTGACGGTTTTTCCTCCGCAAGAGCAAGTATTTAGTGCTTTTGAGAGTACGCCATTTGATCGCGTCAGCGTGGTCTTACTCGGACAAGATCCCTATCATGGTGAAAACCAAGCGCATGGCTTATGTTTTTCGGTTTTACCAGGCATTAAACCTCCGCCATCATTAGTGAATATGTATAAAGAGTTAGCGACAGATGTTGCTGGTTTTCGTATCCCCGATCACGGTTATTTACAAAAGTGGGCGCAGCAAGGAGTACTGATGCTCAACACTGTCTTGACCGTAGAGCAAGGTCTTGCTCACTCCCACAAGCATTTGGGCTGGGAGCAATTTACTGATGCTGTGATTAACGTGCTCAATGAGCGAAAAGAGCCCATTATTTTTGTTCTTTGGGGGGCGCACGCTCAAAAGAAAGGTAAAAAGATAAATCGCGCACGACATACAGTCATCGCAGGGCCTCATCCGTCGCCTCTTTCTGCGTATCGTGGTTTTTTTGGCTGCCAGCATTTTTCAAAAATTAATGCACAACTGATTTCCCAAGGCCAAGATCCAATTGATTGGCAGGTTTAACCTGTGGTGTGGGTCATTTAAATGAAAAAGGCTCATGATTAAATGAGCCTTTTAGGATTTAAAAGTTTAGTTCTTCTAAACCAATATCGTGTGACCAATCCAAGTCTTGCAGTTCTTTACGCAAACGGTGTTTATCCTTTAACGCTTCAATCTCTCGCCATTTTCTTTTTTGGTTTTTCGCAGAGCTTTTAGCTGGTTTCACTGGATTTTCTAACATTGTTAAGATGTCATCTAGATTATCCATGGTTCACTCCTTTTCATTGGTAATCCCGCAAATAGAAATATCACAACAAGGTCAAAAATAAAACTAATAGATGGCGTAAAAGTTACAAAAACATGAAAGTTTGGTGACTTTGTCGCTGACAGAGGAATAAAAAACACCAATCAGAAACACACAAGGGCAGTGTTCCTGATTGGATATATTTGAAGTTAAAGATTGATGTGTTTCAGTAAAGCTTGGGTGGATGGATCGAGTTGACTTAAGTCTTGCGTTTCAATTGCGGACATCAAGGTTTTACCGAGTTGTTTACCGAGCTCAACGCCCCATTGATCGAAACTATTGATGCCAAATAACACGCCTTGGCAAAAGACTTTGTGCTCGTATAACGCCAATAATGCGCCTAATGTGAACGGTGATAGCGCATCAATAATCAAGGTGTTCGATCCGGTATTGCCGGGCATGGCTTTGTGTTTTGCCAGTGCAGCTGCTGAAGTCTCATCTTCACCTGATGCGATTAGCTCATCAAATGCTTGTTGAGTGGTTTTTCCTTGCATTAATGCTTGTGCTTGCGCTAAACCGTTGGCCACCATCATATTGTGGTGAGCAGGATAATGCGGATCACCTTTAGCTGGCACAATAAAGTCGACCATAGCTTTTTGTTTGCCTTGATGTAACAGCTGCATAAATGAATGTTGGCAGTTTGTGCCCTCGGCTCCCCATAAAATAGGGCCAGAATTGGCAATTTCGTCACCTAGCGCATTGACCGATTTACCGTTACTTTCCATATCTAATTGTTGTAAATAAGCGGGGAGGGCTTTTAATCCATGGCTATAAGGTAAAACCATTAAATTGTTATAGCCCAAGTAAACTTGTTGCCAGTAACCGATCAGCGCAAGCATCACAGGCATGTTGGCGTTTAAAGGGGCTTCACAAAAATGTTTATCCATAGACGCAGCACCGGCGAGTAAAGATTCAAACCCTTCACGACCAATTGATAAAGCTAAAGGCAGCCCTATGGTTGACCAAACTGAATAGCGGCCACCTACAAAGTCCCATAATGGGAAGATATAATCTGAGCTTATCCCAAAAGCCTGCGCTTGTTGTGGTTTAGCTGTTAACGCGACCCAATGTTGTTTGATTGCTTGTTGATCACTAAAGTGTGATTTAAACCACGTCATGACAGCATCTGCATTGAGTTGTGTTTCAGCTGTGGTCCACGATTTTGATGCGACAATGATCAGGGTCGTTTCAGGGTTTAAAGCCTTGAGCATGTGCTTTATTTGTGCCCCATCAATGTTCGCCAAATAGTGCACATTAATGGCCGATGCTCGTTGCTCTTCCAGTGCACTTTGCAACATTTTAGGCCCAAAAAACGATCCACCGATGCCAATGCTGATTACATCCGTGATCCCTTTGCCGGTAAAACCGAGTAAAGATTGGTTAATAATGCCGTCAACAAAGTTCAGCATGCGCTGTTTTGTGTGTTCTATTTCAGCTGCTGTGTGTGCATCTACCTTATTCAAACGTTCACTGTTGCGAAGTGCTGTATGTAACACCGCACGTTGTTCAGTGTGATTAATTGCATCTCCTTGAAACATCGCATCGCGAGCGCTTGCGAGGTTTTTATGTTCAGCAAGTGCGATTAATCCTTCGATCGCTTGTTGGTTAAGCGCTTGCTTTGAATAATCTAAATAGATTGGGGAGACGTCTAAGCGGTATGTTTCTGCACGAGTAGGCTGCAACTGAAAAAGCTCCAATAAATGGAGCTTTTGCACTTCTTGTGCAGCATTTAACAAGCTGTTGTGCAAGCTTTGTTCAATGCTGATTTGCGGCATTATTAAATCCTTTGTTTATAGTTTTTTAAAGCAATTTTCGAGATCAACCTGCGCGGCTGCAAAGGCACGTATACCTTCGGCTAATTTTTCCGTCGCCATTGCATCTTGATTATGCTGCCAGCGGAATTCGCTTTCACTTAAGGCCGCTGGTTTATCGAATTGTACGCTAAATTGCTCTAGTTGATAATTAGGTGCATCGGTCATCGCCTCTAATTCACTCAATAGTGCAGGGCTAATTGTTAACTTATCGCAACCGCTTAGCGCTAAAATCTCACCAGTGTTACGGAAGCTTGCTCCCATTACGACGGTGTCGTAGCCATGGGTTTTGTAAAATTCATAAATACTGCGAACAGATTGTACACCTGGATCTTGAAGTGGATCGGTGGGTTTTTCCATTCCATTAGCAACATGCCAATCTAAAATACGACCTACAAAAGGCGAGATTAAAAAGACATTTGCATCAGCACAAGCACGGGCTTGAGCTTGGCTAAATAACAAGGTTAAATTACATTTGATGCCGTCTTTTTCAAGTACTTCAGCAGCTTTAATACCTTCCCACGTTGATGCGATTTTGATCAGTACTTTATCTTGGCTAACACCTTGCTCTTGATACAGAGATAATAGCTCTTTTGCTTTATTGATCATCGCGTTAGTGTCGAAAGATAAACGTGCATCAACTTCGGTCGAGATGTAACCTGGGACGACGTCGGCAATTTCTTTACCGATTAATACTGCAAAGTAGTCACAGGCTAGTTCAACTTGTTTGGCTTCATCTGAACGATTAGCTTTAGCATACGCCCAAGCTTGTTGTAATAACGGCTGATATGCGGCAATTTTGCTCGCATTTAATAACAATGACGGATTAGTCGTTGCATCTTGTGGTGTGTGTTTTTTAATTTGTTCGATATCACCGGTGTCGGCAACGATAGTTGATTGGGCTTTCAAAGCCGCTAAGACTGTGCTCATGGGAGTTCCTCATTCCAAAAAAGACTTAACAACATCATATGTTAAGCTGTTTTGAATATACCTTAATAGATTTATATTGCACTTAAATTAACGCCTTTTCACAGGTCAAATGTCCGTACTGTTTACAAAATAATCCTTCATAACAGTGTGAATAGAAATTAGAGGAAAAAGCAGTGTTAAAAAGCCAATTTAACATGGAGGTTGGGCTGTAAACAAGGAGTAAGCTGTGGGATGTCTCTGGTAAAAAGTTTGATAAATCTTGAACAAAAGCGTGATCTTAGCCTCAATAAATGTTGAAATCGTGCTCATATACTCTTTAGGTAAATAAGCCATTATGATCACTGTTATTTCTCCTGCGAAAAATTTAGATTTTGAAACGCCTGTGGCGACGGCTGAGTTTTCTCAACCCGAGTTTCTCGATCAAAGTGCGCAACTCATTGAAGTATGTCGTCAGCTAACACCCGCTGAGCTGGGTAGTTTAATGAAAATTAGCGATAAGCTAGCGGGATTAAATGCCGCACGCTTTACTCAATGGACGATGCCTTTTTCACCAGACAATGCCCGCCCTGCGATGTTTGCATTTAATGGGGATGTGTATGGTGGGTTAGATGTGCATTCAATGGATGAGGCGAGCCTTAGTTATGCTCAGTCTCACTTGCGTATTTTGTCTGGTTTATACGGCCTGTTAAAGCCACTCGACCTGATGCAAGCTTATCGTTTAGAAATGGGCACTCGCTTAACGAATGAACGTGGTAGCAATCTGTATCAATTTTGGGGCAAGATGTTAGCTGAAAAGCTCAATAGTGTGTTAGCTGAAAATAACACTGAGTTATTGGTGAACTTAGCATCGAATGAGTACTTTAAAGCTGTTGATAAAAAGGCCTTCAAAGGCACGATTATCACCCCCATTTTTAAAGATTGTAAAAATGGTCAATACAAGGTGATTAGTTTTTATGCCAAAAAAGCGCGCGGCATGATGGCGCGTTTTATTATTGACCGTCAAATCACCTCGTTAGATGCTTTACAGCAATTTAATAGTGAAGGGTACTATTTTAGCCCTGAACACACAGCCAAATCGCACGAGCCGGTATTTTTGCGTGCAGAACAATAAAGTAAGATGACCTAAACAACGCGACGATTACGTCGCGTTGTTTGTCTCTGCTGATGTGTTAAAGCTATCCGTTCATCTCAGATTAAAAAAGCATGAGCACGCTTCTTTTAGTTATAAAAACCGTCCCGAATTCGATACAATCTTAATCATTCCCATCATTTATTGAGTAAATACTCCTTAGCAATGCCGATGCTTCGCTGATTAATCAGTGAGCATGTAAAATTATCGATACAGCCCCTGTGGTTCAGAAATCGTACTTCAAGCGTCTAAATTTAAAATTGACAGCGTTGTCCTTTGTTGCTTTTTTAGGTATGTGAATACTTTGTAATGTTATTCGCAAAACCTAAAAAAAACATAATTAATTAACATTGGAGTTGCAACAAATGAGCAAGTACAACACAGTTAAATTTCGCAAAAATGCGATATTAATGGCGCTAGTTGGGGGAGTCGGTTTTCACAGTGTCGCAGCAGAGCAACAAAGTGAGATAACTGATAAAGAACGCTTTATTGTTCAATATAAAATAAATCAAACATTTGCACTCAACCAAAGCACTTCCGATCATCAACTGGCGACCATAAAGCACAATATGGTGCAGTCGCTAGCAGCTTCTGTTCATGCTGATGTGGTGCAAGAATTACCTTCTATCAATGGTGTCGCCTTAGTGCTTAATGCCGATCAAAAAGCTGCGTTACAAAATAACCCAAATGTGGCCAGCGTTGAAGTGGATCCAAAGCGCTATTTATTAGCAGAAACCACCCCTTATGGTATTAATATGGTACAAGCTAAGTTGTTGTCTGATGCGATGAGTGGCAATCGCAAAGTGTGTATCATGGATACAGGTTATACCCTGAACCACCCTGATTTACCAAGCTCAGGTGTGACCGGAGATGATGGTTATGGCGCAAATGATACGGGCAATTGGTATAACGATGGCAATGGCCATGGTACACACGTTGCAGGCACAATCGCTGCTATTGGTGGAAACAATCAAGGAGTGGTCGGGGTTAATCCTTCAGGACAATTAGGGCTGCATATTGTTAAAGTGTTTAATGATCAAGGGCGCTGGGCGTACGGCTCGGATTTAATCAAAGCGATTAGCCAGTGTCAGGCGGCAGGTGCGAATATTACCTCTATGAGTTTAGGGGGCGGTGGCTCATCTAATGCTGAGCGCCAAGCATTTGCGAGTAGCTATGCACAAGGTATGCTCCATATTGCGGCTGCTGGTAACGATGGAAATAGCTCGTTAAGTTATCCGGCATCGTATGATTCTGTTGTGTCTGTTGCTGCGGTAGACAGCTCAGAAAATAAAGCCTCATTCTCACAGTTTAATAATCAAGTTGAAATTGCAGCGCCGGGTGTTGGGGTTAATTCGACTTGGAACAACAATGGCTATAAAAGTATCAGCGGTACGTCGATGGCGACGCCACATGTTTCAGGTGTTGCTGCATTAGTGTGGAGTAACAATGTTAGCTGTAGCAATCAACAAGTACGTGATGCACTCAATGCCACCGCAAAGGATAAAGGTACGTCGGGGCGCGATACGTCTTACGGTTATGGTATCGTGCAAGCGAAAGCGGCTTCGGATTATCTTGCGAATGACTGTGGAAGCGGTGGTGGGACAGATAAAGCGCCAGTTGCGTTGTTTAGTGTCGAATTGAATGGCAATCAAGCGAAGTTCACCAATCAGTCTTCAGATGATAAAGGCATTGTCAGTTACGCTTGGCAATTTGGTGATGCGGCTAATTCAACCTCCACACAGCAAAATCCAAGCTTTACTTATGCCCTTGATGGCCAATATACGGTTAACTTGACGGTTACTGATACTGCAGACCAATCAACAACGTTTTCACAACAAGTCACCATTAGTACCGATCCAAATAATGGCTGTGATGGCTTAGCAGCATGGAATGCGGCAACATCTTATAAAGTTGGCGACAAAGTGGCTTATAACGATAAGCAGTTTGAAGCAACGTGGTGGTCTACAGGTGCGAACCCAGAAGTGTATAGTAATGCCTGGAAACGTTTAGGTAACTGTAATGGCGGCGGGGATACCAATCAAGCGCCAGTGGCCAACTTTACTTTTAATACTCAGCAATTAGCGGTTAGTTTTAGCGATAGTTCAACGGATGATAAAGGTGTGGTCAGCCATGCTTGGACATTTGGCGATGGGACTAGTTCATCACAGCCGTCACCAAATCATACTTATAGCCAAGCTGGCACGTATTTAGTGACTTTGACTGTGGCAGACGCCGAAGGCAAGCAAGCAAGTAAATCTCAACAAGTGCAAGTTAGTGAATCACAACAAGGTTGTGCCGGTGTCGTTTCATGGACAAATGGCGCGGTGTTTGTTGCGGGCGATCAAGTGGCCTATCAAAATATCAAATACACTGCAAACTGGTGGACTAAAGGCGACAATCCTGCCGATAACTCAGGCCAATATAAAGTGTGGACAGCCAATGGTAGCTGTAACTAAATCTAACGATTGAAAACAATCTTTAGTGTAAGAATAATAAAGGGCTCTCAGAGCCCTTTATTTATGTTTGAACAATCAATACCGTGCTATTTTTTAGCTTTTTTCTTTAGCTTCTTTTTCGCTTTCATTTTGATTGGATCTTTGCGCTTTTTAGCCGGTGGCTTGGCTTCTTTGTGCATAGCTTCAAGGCCTTTAATATTGCGACGCTTTAGCTTTTGCTCTGTGTAACGTTCGATCTTTTTCAAGATGCCAACATCATGCGCTTCAACCAACGAAATAGCGATCCCTTTTTTACCAGCGCGGCCAGTGCGACCAATTCGATGTACATACACATCAGCAGTACGGGGCATGTCGTAGTTGATGACATGGCTGATATCATCAACATCAATCCCGCGAGCTGCAACATCAGTTGCAACGAGAATATTCATACGGCCCGCTTGGAAATTAGCCATGGCTGCCATACGTTTGTCTTGTGGCATTTCACCGCGTAACCACGCCGTTTTTATATCACGTGCCACTAATAAGCCAACTAACTCCTCGAGCTTTTCTCGTGTTTTTACAAACACGATTGCTTTACTCATGTCTTCGGCTTTTAGAATCGCTTCGAGTAAATCAAGCTTATGATCACGCGAATCAGCAAGATGCACCCATTGCAAAATTTTACCTTGCTCTTTACGCGAACTTTCAGCTTCAAGCAGGGCTGGATCATTGAGGATGTTATCGGCAAAACGCTCAACGCTGTCGCCCTCTAATGTTGCTGAGAATAAGAAACACTGGCGACGATTGGTGGCTTCGTCACAGATTTTCATCATTTCTTTTCTAAAGCCCATGTCGAGCATGCGATCCGCTTCATCTAAAATCAAAATTTCAACGTTTTCAGCATGAAATTCTTCATTATTCATGTAATCCATTAAGCGGCCGGGCGTCGCAATCAGAATATCGTTGTTTTTTTCAAAAATGTCTTTATGACTACCGTAGTTAATTCCACCGGTGACAACGCCAATTTTAAGGTGTGTATTGGCAGCAAATAAAACACATTGTTCGTGAATTTGATATGCCAGTTCGCGGGTAGGCGTCATAATTAATATGCGGGCAAAGCCAGGATCTCGACGTGGAAAATCAAGTAAATATTGGATAGAAGGCAGTAAAAACGCTGCCGTTTTACCTGTACCCGTAGGGGCAGAGGCTAGAATATCACGACCCGCCATCGCTTCTGGAATGGCTAGCTGTTGAATGCTCGTAGGGGTTTTGTAACCCGCTTTTTCTACGGCATTTAGAATTTTTTGATCAAGATCCAAGTCGGCAAATTGCATAAGACATCATAATTAAAGGACAATTAGCTGTTATTATACGTGGCTTAGTTCGTTATACCAATTGTATTGTGCAGCATTTAAGAGGTTAAGGTGTCGGGTTTTCAATTTAAGCAGTTTTACGTCAATCATTCAGGTGCTGCAATGAAGGTAGGCACAGATGGGATTTTGCTAGGTGCATGGGCGGCAATCTCACCGAATCAGCGCGTGCTCGATATTGGAACTGGCAGCGGGTTAATTAGTTTGATGCTCAAACAACGAGAGCCCTCCTGCGCATTAACTGCGATTGAAATTGATAACCTCGCGGCAATGCAAGCCCGTGATAATGTTGTTAACAGTCCGTGGCCAGATATAAAGGTGCTCGAGCAGGATATTCAATGCTATACATCGTTGCAGCCATTTGATTTAGTTGTTTCAAACCCACCGTTTTTTCAGCGCAGCTTAAGGGGCCCTAATGAAGCAAGAAATACCGCCCGCCATACCGACAGTTTAAGCTTTTCAGGGTTATTTGATGCGTTTAATCGCCTTAGCACACACGATGCTAAACTAGCATTAGTATTACCCGCCGAGAGCTTGGACCAAATAAGCAGATTATCCACTCAATATGGCTTTTATCTAAGCCGCATCACCTATGTGAAAACCACACTGACAAAACCCGCCAAAAGAGTGTTGATAGAAGTGAGTAAACTAAAACAAATATGCTTAGAGAGTGAACTAATTATTCATCAAGGTGATGGCTATCACCTTGATTACATAAAGTTATGTAAAGATTTTTATTTAAAAATGTAATTTAAAGAGCCGCTTGATACTGCTCTAAAACTTGCTCTATCCAAGTCGCGATACGCTCATCGCTAAGCTCGTATTGGCTGTCTTCGTCAAGGGCTAGACCGACAAATTGGCTGCCATCTGGCGTGAGGGCTTTGGAGTTTTCAAATTCGTAGTCGTTGCTGTTTGGCCAATAACCAATGAAATTAACCCCTTGTGGCGCTATTTTGTCATGTAACATGCCAAGAGCGTCTTGAAACCATTGGCCATAACCTTGTTGGTCGCCCATGCCAAATAAGGCGATGGTTTTCCCAGCTAAATTAACCTCATTAATATCATCCCACTTTGACTCCCAATCTTCTTGTAACTCGCCAAAGTCCCAAGTGGAAATGCCAAAAATCAAAAAATCATACGCTTCAGCGTTTTTTAGTGATTCATCTTTAATATTATGTAACTGTAATAGTTCAGCACCTAAGATATCGCGCATTTTTTCAGCGGCCATTTCGGTGTAGCAGGTGGTTGAGCCATAAAACAAACCAATTTTCATGGTATTTATCACTTCTTTTGGGGTTGTTATGATATGGGGCGCAGTCTAACGCATGATGAGAATAATTGGTATTCACCACAGTGCAAAGAGGTAAATTAATTGAGTGACAAAAAAGCAGTATTTACTGATCCTGATGGTTTTCTAGAGCAATTTTTAGATGCTATTTGGTTAGAACAAGGAGTCAGTGAAAATACGCTAGCGGCTTATCGTACCGATATCACCAAATTTGCAGAGTTTATTTTGCCCCGTGCTTTGTTTGAGGTCGAGCAGCAAGATGTTCAAAGCTACTTAGCTTATCGGCACGATAATGGCTTTAAGCCGCGCAGTACCGCGCGAACGGTGAGTGCTCTGAAACGTTTTTACCAGTACTTTATTCGAGAAAAACAACTGAGCTTCAATCCGATGGCTCATATCGGACAACCCAAAGCAGGTCAGAGTTTGCCAAAAACGTTGTCAGAAGAAGAAGTGGGGCGTTTGTTGTTAGCGCCAGATTTAGATGATCCAATCGGCTTGCGTGACAAGGCGATGTTGGAGCTTCTTTATGCTACGGGCTTACGAGTCAGTGAGCTGGTGGGGTTACGAATTGAGCAAATAAATTTGCGCCAAGCGGTTGTATTTGTTAAAGGTAAAGGGAACAAAGAGCGTTTAGTTCCCATGGGAGAAGAAGCGCAAGATTGGATTGAACGGTTTATCAAAGAAGGACGGCCGCAGCTTATTAAGCACGCGACAGATTTTGTCTTTCCGTCAAAGCGTGGGATTGGCATGACCCGACAAACGTTTTGGCATCGTATTAAGCACTATGCAATTATTGCTGAGGTGAAGTCTGATTTATCACCTCATACATTACGTCATGCATTTGCTACGCACTTAATAAACCATGGCGCCGATTTACGAGTTGTACAAATGATGCTTGGACACAGTGATTTATCGACCACGCAAATTTATACCCATGTGGCCAAAGAAAGGTTAAAATCACTCCATCAAGCGCATCACCCTCGTGCATAATGGAATTATTTAGGCCAAAACACGGTCTTACTAAGAAGAATTAATTTAAAGAGATTGATATGAAAAAATTATTAGTGGCGTTGGCTTTTGCATCATTTGGTTCTATGGCGGCACCGGCTGTTGTGAGCAGTGATACAGTGGTTGAAGTAAACCCTATTGTTGAAAAATTTCAAGCACTAGGCCTGACAGTAAAAGATATTAAACCTAGCCCAATCCCAGGATTAAAAGAATTGATCACTGATAAAGGCGTGATGTATGCCAATGAAACGGGTCAGTTTTTAATTCAAGGCACGCTAATTGACTTAGATAACCGTGTCAATTTGACCGAACAAGCACTGAGCGGTGTGCGTAAAAGTGGCGTAGCTGAGTACACAGATTCGATGATTGTTTATAAAGCACCAGAAGAGAAGCATCAAATTACCGTGTTTACCGATATCACTTGTGGCTATTGCCGCAAATTGCACCGTGAAATAGAAGATTATTTAGATGCAGGGATCACCGTACGTTATTTGGCCTTTCCACGTGGAGGCATGCGTAGCGAAGGGTATAACGATTTGATGAATGTGTGGTGTGCAAGCGATAAATTAAAAGCCATGACCGACGCTAAAGCGGGCGAAAAAGTCGCAAAAGTAGATAACTGCAGTGCGCCAGTTGGAGAGCATTACCAATTAGGGCAAAGCTTTGGTATTAGTGGTACTCCGGCGATTATTTTAGAAGATGGCACGCTAATTCCTGGCTACCAACCAGCAGCCGCGCTAAAAGCGCAGCTTGAAGCTGTTCAGTAAGCAGCGTTCATTATTAAAAAGGCCGCAAGGCCTTTTTTTGTCACTTTTTTCTCTGTTTGAGATGTTAAATGCAAAAACAATTAGTTGCTCGTCCACGAGTAGATGACACATATTTAAGCGCGGCGATTCACCCTGTTATCCGCCAAATTTATGCCGCACGGGGCGTAAAAAATGATCATGAACTCAATCATAATGCCGCCTCTTTACTGAATTTTAAATTGCTCAAAGGGATTGACCAAGCCAGTGAAATACTGATTGAGGCTTTAAAAAAGCAAAGCAAAATATTAATCGTTGGCGATTTTGATGCAGATGGCGCAACCAGTACTGCGACCTTGATGTCGGGACTGAAAATGTTTGGGTTTGAGCATGTTGACTATTTAGTCCCCAATCGTTTTGAGCTTGGATACGGCTTAAGCCCGCAATTGGCTGAGCAAGTGGTGGCTTTAGGTGCGGATTTACTGATCACTGTGGATAATGGTATTTCCTGCGTAGCTGGGGTTGAGATTGTAAAACAGGCCGGCATGCAAGTGATTGTCACGGATCATCACTTGCCAGGGGAAGAATTACCTAACGCCGATGCCATTGTTAACCCGAATCAACACGGTTGTGCATTTCCATCAAAATCATTAGCGGGGGTCGGTGTTGCGTTTTATTTGCTGGTGGCGCTTCGGTCGTATTTGCGTGAACAACAGTGGTTTTCACAATTAGGACAACCTGAGCCAAATGTCGCGCAGTTACTTGATTTAGTGGCTCTTGGCACTGTGGCGGATGTTGTCTCATTAGATGCGAATAACCGCATTTTAGTGCACCAAGGTTTAGCTAGAATTCGTTCCGGTAAAACACGCCCCGGTATTGCGGCATTAATCGATGTTGCAAAGCGACAAGCAAGTCGATTGTCGGCTTCCGACTTTGGTTTTTCATTAGCGCCGAGGTTAAATGCGGCCGGTCGCCTAGATGACATGAGTTTAGGCATCGCTTGTTTGCTAAGCCCTGAGATTAATCATGCGCGGCGAATTGCCAGCGAGCTCGATAGCTTGAATCAAGAGCGCCGAGAAATCGAGCAAAGTATGCAGGTTGAAGCGCAGGTTACCCTCGATAAGCTATTAAAAGCACAGCCTGAAGTACCCGATGCGGTGTGTTTGTATCAAGATGATTGGCATCAAGGCGTCATTGGTATTTTGGCGGGGCGTTTAAAAGAGAAATACCACCGACCCACGATTATTTTTGCTCTGGGTGATAATGACGAATTAAAAGGCTCTTGTCGCTCAATAGAAGGGCTGCATATGCGCGACTTACTCGAAGCGATAAGTACGGCGCACCCAGGGTTAATTTTAAAATTTGGTGGCCATGCGATGGCGGCGGGATTGTCTATTCGCGCCAGTGATTTTGCTCGCTTTAAGCAGCTTTACAGCGATGCAGTGACGGCCACATTAAGTGAAGAGCACAAGAAAAGTCTGATTTTAACCGATGGTGAACTGCCGAGCGATTGTTATACCCTTGATTTTGCGCAATTGATTAAAAACTCAGGGCCGTGGGGGCAATCATTCCCTGAACCGGTATTTGCCGATCAGTTTGCGTTGGTACAACAACGCCTTGTGGGTGAGAAGCATTTAAAATTGGTTGTAAAACATCGCAGTGGTTTATTGCTCGATGCTATTGCGTTCAATGTCGATTTGCAGCGTTGGCCCAATGCCGCGGTGCAGCAGATTGAAGCGGCTTTTGTGCTCGATATCAACGAATTTAGAGGCAAATTCAGTTTACAATTGTTGGTTCGGGAGCTAAAGGGGATCGCTTAGTTTACTGATTTTTAGTTGTTTCATCAGCTGTGGTGCGATGCCTTTAAAAATGATGAAGGCATCGTGATCGTCACCTTGTTCATTTGGTTCTAATTTATTCTTAAAATATTCGTATTAAGCCCTCACGTTCAGTGAAAATATTTGCTAAAATTCGCCGATTTAATTCTATCTGTGACTTTTAGCATTACATGCTATCTTCACTGTGTTTTAGTATTTTTGGAGTAAATATACATGTTTGAAGTGAATCCTGTGATTAATCAAATCAAGGACATCCGCGAACGTACAGAACTTCTTCGGGGGTATCTTTGACTACCCTACAAAAAAAGAACGTTTAGAAGAAGTGAACGGCGAACTAGAAGATTCAGCTGTATGGAATGAACCTGAGCGCGCACAAGCCTTAGGTCGTGAAAAAGTGGCACTTGAAACCGTAGTTGAAACAATTGATGACTTAATTGCTGGCGCTGATGATGCTGAAGGCTTAGTTGAATTAGCGGTTGAGGCAGAAGATCAAGAAACCTTTGATGAAGCACAAAGCGAAACCGCCCAGCTGGTTGAAAAACTAGCAACATTAGAATTCCGACGCATGTTTTCCGGCGACTTTGATCAAAATGATGCGTACCTTGATTTACAGTCTGGTTCTGGCGGAACAGAAGCACAAGACTGGTGTAACATGTTATTGCGTATGTATTTACGTTGGGGTGAAGCAAAAGGCTTTAAAGTTGAATTAGTGGAAGCCACCGATGGCGATGTTGCAGGCATTAAAGGCGCGACAGTTCGTTTTATTGGCGAATACGCATATGGTTGGCTTCGCACCGAAACAGGCGTTCACCGCCTTGTTCGTAAAAGCCCGTTTGATTCAAGTGGCCGTCGTCACACTTCGTTTGCCTCTGCGTTTGTTTACCCTGAAATCGACGATAATATTGAAATTGATATTAATCCGGCTGACTTACGTATTGATGTTTATCGTGCATCAGGTGCGGGTGGACAGCACGTTAATACCACAGAATCAGCTGTGCGTATTACTCACGTGCCGACAAATACCGTTGTGCAATGTCAAAATGAACGCTCACAGCACAAAAATAAAGCGCAAGCAATGAAGCAGTTAAAAGCGAAATTATTTGAGCTTGAATTACAGCAACAAAACGCTGAAAAACAAAGTCAAGAAGACGCTAAATCGGATATAGGGTGGGGCAGTCAAATTCGTTCTTACGTGTTAGACGATTCGCGCATTAAAGATTTACGTACGGGTATTGAAAACCGTAACACGCAGGCCGTACTTGATGGCGACCTAGATAAATTTATTGAAGCCAGCTTAAAATCTGGCCTTTAACTACCAAGCTAAAAAAGAGCTAAAAAATGACTGATCAAATCCAAGATGAAAATAAGTTAATTGCTGAGCGTCGTGGCAAGTTAGATGCTATTCGCGTGAACTGCCCGGCAAACGGTCATCCAAATACCTTCCGTCGTGAGCATTACACGGCTGATCTGCAAGCTGAGTTTGGTGATAAATCGAAAGAAGAGTTAGTTGAACTGAACTATGTTGCTTCTATCGCCGGTCGTATTTTGGCTAAGCGTGGGCCGTTTTTTGTTGTTCAAGATATGAAAGGCCGTGTACAGGCGTATGCATCAAAAGAAGCGCAAAAAGCACTTAAAGAAAAGTATGGTCAATTAGACATCGGCGACATTATCGGCGTAACTGGTCCACTAAATAAGTCGGGTAAAGGCGATTTGTATGTCGATATGGTTGAATATCAACTATTGACTAAATCTTTGCGCCCACTGCCAGAAAAATTCCATGGCTTATCTGATCAAGAAACTAAATACCGCCAGCGCTATGTTGATTTAATCACCAATGAAGCGACCCGTGAAACGTTCCGTATTCGTTCTAAAGTTGTGGAAGGTATTCGCCGTTTCTTAGCTGAGCGTGACTTCATGGAAGTTGAAACGCCTATGTTACAGGTTATTCCAGGTGGCGCATCAGCACGTCCATTTGTGACCCATCACAATGCATTAGATATCGACATGTATCTGCGTATTGCACCTGAGCTTTACTTAAAACGTTTAGTGGTTGGTGGGTTTGATCGTGTATTTGAAATTAACCGTAACTTCCGTAACGAAGGCTTATCAACACGTCATAATCCAGAATTCACTATGATTGAGTTCTATCAGGCTTATGCTGATTACATTGATTTGATGAATATCACTGAAGACATGCTTCGTACAGTCGCGACCGATGTACTTGGTAGCCCAGTGGTGATTAATACAACCAAAGATGAAAACGGTGATGTGGTTGATTCGGTTGAATATGATTTTGGTCAACCATTTACGCGTTTAAGCATGGCTGATGCTATTTTAAAATATAATCCAGACTTTGATGCCAAGGTATTCAATGATCCAGAAAATCATTTCGAAGAGTTAAAAGCATACGCTAAGCTAGTGCATGTCAAAATCCCTGAAAAATGTGTTTGGGGCCCAGGCAAGTTCTTGTGCGAAATCTTTGAAGAGACCGCAGAGCACATGTTAATCCAACCAACGTTTATCACGGGTTACCCATGGGAAGTATCGCCACTTGCACGTCGTAACGATGAAAACCCATTTGTAACTGACCGTTTCGAGTTCTTCGTCGGTGGTCGTGAGCTTGCAAATGGTTTCTCTGAGCTTAATGATGCGCAAGATCAAGCTGAACGTTTCACTCGTCAGGTAGAAGAGAAAGACGCAGGTGATGATGAAGCAATGCACTACGATGAAGATTACATTCGTGCGTTAGAGTATGGCTTACCACCAACAGCGGGTGAGGGGATTGGTATCGATCGTCTGGTGATGTTATTCACTGATTCATCAACTATCAAAGATGTGATCTTGTTCCCGCATATGCGTCCACAAGCTGATTAATCTTGATAAGTTGAATAAAAACGCCGCTCTAGTTAGCGGCGTTTTTTTGGTTTTTATCAAATGGTTTTTACACATAGCTTAGCCATTGTCTGTTTGTGTTACCTAAACTTTTAGCACCCACTGGCAATTAACATATCCCTACCTTTAAGATTTGCACGTTTATCACCGTTATTGACCGTTTAGCACTTTGTTGCTGGATGCATCATTTAAGTCATTAATATTGGCTCCATTAAACAAGCAAGATGAAATCACTTTAAAGGAAATGAAAATGGAAGACTTAAGCGCATTATTTACCAATATGACGGCAATGGAATATGCGATTGTTGTACCACTGATGTTAGCGATTTATTTTATTCCGACAATTCTGGCGTTCTTTTTTAATCGTAAATACATAAAAATTATTGCGGCTGTAAATGTTCCTGCTGGCTTATCAATGATTGCCTGGGGTGGCCTGATTGTTGTTGCTGTGACTGGCAGTGCATCTGAAACCTTACTCAAAAAATTAAAACTGGATAAGCATTTTACGGCCAAAACGCCAACTGCAACAAAATAGTGAATACGGGTTGTTGATAAATACATTATTTTATTGCGCAACTAGGCAGGAGTGAGTATGGTTATTGCGCAATAAATTCAATAAATAAGCAGTTCTGTTCAAACTATAGTCATACGACTTAAAATGCACAGAAAAGTGTTTGACTTATTTTCTGAATTCTTTATTATACGCCCCACAAGACGGAGAGGTGGCCGAGTGGCCGAAGGCGCTCCCCTGCTAAGGGAGTATAGGGTTTGTAGCCCTATCGAGGGTTCGAATCCCTCCTTCTCCGCCATTTTTTGAATGGTTGTCTTGTAAATCTGGACGCATAGCTCAGCTGGATAGAGTACTCGGCTACGAACCGAGCGGTCGGAGGTTCGAATCCTCCTGCGTCCACCATCTTTTCTCGATGTAAAAATTGAAGTTCATCAGTAATGAACTAAAACTTTACTATCCGATGGACGCATAGCTCAGCTGGATAGAGTACTCGGCTACGAACCGAGCGGTCGGAGGTTCGAATCCTCCTGCGTCCACCATCTTTTCTCGATGTAAAAATTGAAGTTCATCAGTAATGAACTAAAACTTTACTATCCGATGGACGCATAGCTCAGCTGGATAGAGTACTCGGCTACGAACCGAGCGGTCGGAGGTTCGAATCCTCCTGCGTCCACCATCTTTTCTCGATGTAAAAATTGAAGTTCATCAGTAATGAACTAAAACTTTACTATCCGATGGACGCATAGCTCAGCTGGATAGAGTACTCGGCTACGAACCGAGCGGTCGGAGGTTCGAATCCTCCTGCGTCCACCATCTTTTCTCGATGTAAAAATTGAAGTTCCTTTAGTAATGAACTAAAACTTTACTACCCGATATGGACGCATAGCTCAGCTGGATAGAGTACTCGGCTACGAACCGAGCGGTCGGAGGTTCGAATCCTCCTGCGTCCACCATCATTCATCTTCGGATGAATAAGAAGCCTACAGTTGTGTAGGTTTTTTTATGTCTTCTTTCTAGGTCATTTAGAAAGGTTCAGAGTATGAACTAAAAACACTCATCAATCTGGACGCATAGCTCAGCTGGATAGAGTACTCGGCTACGAACCGAGCGGTCGGAGGTTCGAATCCTCCTGCGTCCACCATCTTTTCTCGATGTAAAAATTGAAGTTCATCAGTAATGAACTAAAACTTTACTATCCGATGGACGCATAGCTCAGCTGGATAGAGTACTCGGCTACGAACCGAGCGGTCGGAGGTTCGAATCCTCCTGCGTCCACCATCTTTTCTCGATGTAAAAATTGAAGTTCATCAGTAATGAACTAAAACTTTACTATCCGATGGACGCATAGCTCAGCTGGATAGAGTACTCGGCTACGAACCGAGCGGTCGGAGGTTCGAATCCTCCTGCGTCCACCATCTTTTCTCGATGTAAAAATTGAAGTTCATCAGTAATGAACTAAAACTTTACTATCCGATGGACGCATAGCTCAGCTGGATAGAGTACTCGGCTACGAACCGAGCGGTCGGAGGTTCGAATCCTCCTGCGTCCACCATCTTTTCTCGATGTAAAAATTGAAGTTCATCAGTAATGAACTAAAACTTTACTATCCGATGGACGCATAGCTCAGCTGGATAGAGTACTCGGCTACGAACCGAGCGGTCGGAGGTTCGAATCCTCCTGCGTCCACCATCTTTTCTCGATGTAAAAATTGAAGTTCATCAGTAATGAACTAAAACTTTACTATCCGATGGACGCATAGCTCAGCTGGATAGAGTACTCGGCTACGAACCGAGCGGTCGGAGGTTCGAATCCTCCTGCGTCCACCATCTTCATCTCCAGATGAATAAAACAACCTACTACGATGTAGGTTTTTTTGTGCCTAAAATTTATATTTTATCGTTAGATACTCTCTGTTACATATACATTGATCAGTTTGCTGCAATTTGGCGTATAGTTTTAATTAATCATTCTTAAGTTTAACTGGCGATGAATTCACGTAATTTTATACTGATCATTTTGTGCGTTTTTGCTTTAAGTGGCTGCTCAACTACGTTTATATACAACAACCTTCCTTGGCTAGCTGATTATTGGGTCGATGATTACGTTGATTTAGACAAGCAACAATCAAAACAGCTAAAAGCTGAGGTTGCAAAGCTAAGGCGTTGGCATCGTACACACGCTTTACCTCAATATCGTCAATTGTTAATCGAAATAAAAGCAGGGATCAATAAACCTATCGATGTTCAGCAATTACTTGATTGGCGCGCACAATCCCTAGTGTATTGGCAAGATGCCGTTCGCAAGGCCAATGATCCGATATTAGAGTTAGCTGTTAGTTTATCGGCACAACAGAAACAAGAGTTTGTTGAAAATGTCAGTGAAAAAATATCGCGCCAATTAAATGAGTTCACTGAGCTAAGCGAGCAAGAGAAACTTGAGATGCGCATTGAGCACATGCTCAACAGTTATAAAAATTGGCTGGGCAAACTAAGTGACGCGCAAGTATCGCTCATCGAAGAAGCGGCTTTAGCAACGGCTTCTACAAAAGCTCATAGGTTTGAATACACACAACGCCGATTAGACGCGCTGAGAAATGTATTCTCATTAGCGTCATCAGATGAACTTGTATTTCGTGCTCAGTTGACTGACATTATTGTTAATACCGAGCAGTTTAAATCAGCGCAATTTATTGCACTTTCTGCCATTGATAATCATACACATGCAAATTTGCAATTGCGTATCCTCACCACATTATCAGCTAAACAGCAGCGCCATTTAATAAAAGAGTTCGATAAGTGGATTGATGATATTGATACGCTAATTGAAGATGGCGATTGATGAGGTTTATCGAGATATTATGGGCAGCAGAGAATGTTTAGGGTATGATCTGTTCTTTTTTTCAGCTGAGTTTTCATGTCATTTAATTTTAGTTTCGTATTAGATAAAACGTATTTTACAGAGTGCTTTGAGCAATCGGAGATCATTAATTTAGCGCCCAAGCGCAAGCTAATTTTTGCTTGTTTTGTGTTCGTCATTGGCTTTTTACTCAATACTATTAGCGAAACCAGCAAGTTTTCAGCATATTTATTAATGGGAATTGGGGTGTTAGAGCTAATTGCTTTTTACTATCGCAAGCCTTGGTGGGTGACAAGACAAATGTGGAGTCGCTCTGCTAATGTAACGGTGACACTGATAATAGATGAAGAAAAAATAGCCACGCAAAGTATTCACCATCAATTATCGGTTAAATGGGCTGATTTAACCGATCTCATTGATACGCCCCTTGGCCTGATCCTAGTGACAAACAATCAAGGCCGACATTATTTATCGAAAAAATGTATGAATGATGAGGCACTCGCTTTCATTCGCTCAGCAATCAAAGATTAAAAAAGGGCAAAAGACACATGCCTTTTGCCCTTTTTTGTTAGTGATATAAACGACGCCAAGCACAGGTGCGATAGCCATTTTTTTCAAAGTAAAAACTTGAACAATTATCGTCGTAATTGCTGTTTCCAACATCTACGCGATAGCCACTAATGTATTGATTGTGTAGGGATACAAAGCGGCCATTATAAAGTAAGGACCAATGTATGTGTGGGCCACTTGATTGGCCGCCTTCACACAGTGCTTGTGAGTAATTACTTGCATATCGGCCTAACCACGCTCCAGCTGGCACCACGTCCCCTGAGTTATATTGCAAACTATCCATATGGTAGTAGCTGGTTGCGTAACCATTAGGATGAGTAACCCGAATATTACATGATGAATAGCGCGTCACTGTGCCGCCATGAGATGCCTGAACCCAAGGCGTACTACTGCCCCAACCACCTGAGCCATTGTTAAAGTCTAATGAAGAATAGGGGTAACCGGAACCTGTATTCGAATGAGCGCCACCACTATACCAGGCATATCCGCTTGGCCAAGGAAGCGAAATACTAAAATTTGCAGCCGGCTCAACTGCTTGAGATGTATTGACTGGTTGTTGGCTTTTTAGCGGGTCAATTAATAACGATTCTCCATCGAATAAGACTGAATAGCGAGACAATAGATCACTCATAGTATGCTGGTTATGAGGCTCAGCTGCGGACTTATTTGCGTGATTGTTATCTTGATTGAGCAAGCTAACCAATGCCAATGTTGCCGGTGTGTTAGAGGTGATCCGCTGTGTTGATTGTTGAGTAAGCATTTGTTCAAAAGCATAAAACCGAGCACTAAGCTGAAGCGCGACATCTTCAACTTGTTGATCAAAACCTTGTTTGCCAGAGAGGCCTTGTAATGGAGAAGTTAATTTCTCAGTATCTGGCTCTGAAATTAACTCACTTTGCAGTTCAATAAGTGCAAGCAATAGTTTTGGGCTAATACTGGCATATCCCGCCCAATGTAAAATGACTTCTTTTTTATGGGCGAGTGATGGGGCATAAAGGGAGAAGTAATTGTCCCAATCAATGGTGTTGAGTTGATTGTTAAAGACAAATGCATCCGTTGAGATAATTTGTAAACTATTGCTGTTTAGCGCAGTGATATCCTGACGCGTTAAATCAAACTGCGTATCATAGTGAGCGGCTGAAGCTATTTGCTGACTGAATACAGCAGAAATAAATGTTGCGGCTAAGCTTATTGTAATCATTGAACGACCGTGATTCATAATGTGTTCCCTTCTTTTGTACCTGTTATTGTTAATTCCACTTTAGAAGAATTGTTTCATTTTTGTAATATATTTTATTTGTACCTTTTATGGGTTTTTGTAATAAGGGCTGGTTTTAAATTCTGTATAAAAATGTTTACTTATTGAACATTTTTTATCTATAAATAAGTAATTCAAAGAGTTATGAATGGAGTCCTTGTCATGTTTATAAGGGAGCTGTTCTGTTGAAAAATGACGAATGGGGTTATCGCTGTGATATCCAGTGATTATTCACATTCTAGTTTACGTTAACGTCAATGTATTTTGCTTGTTAATTGGTAATACCAATTAACTATTATTAAAGTTCTCATCGCATTTTTAAGGTTGTGCGTCATGTTTAAAGCTTGATGAACCTCTTGAAATTTATTTATTTTCATTGGTTTGTATTAAATGTGTCATTTGCTTTGTATGTGCGAGCTTGAAAAATCTACATGTTGTTCGCTGTTAATTTTATGTTTGCTATGTTAGTTTAAGATTAATTGGTTTTACCAATTGACAATCATTTGTGTGTGACTATCATAAATGCGCTTATTGGTTGTGAATTTTTATCTAGTTTTGTTGGTTATTTATCTGCTTATTCGTGGGGGTGAGGAAATGGATATAGCGTCAAGTTTGGTGCAGGCAGCTAATTTAATGTTAACCGGTATGGCGGTGGTTTTTATATTTCTAGCCATACTCATTGGTGCAATTAAGTTAATGAGTTTTTTAGTCGGCCAAGAGCCTGAGCCGGTTGTGACTAAATCACAATCGAGTTTTAAAGCACCAGGGGTCAGCAATGCTCATATCGCAGCGATATCAGCTGCCGTTCATCAGTACCGAAATAAACAAAAATAATAGGGGTCAGAAATGTCTAAATTAAAATTAACCGAACTTGTTTTACGTGACGCCCATCAATCATTATTAGCGACACGCCTTCGTCTTGAAGACATGTTGCCTATTGCAGAAAAGCTTGATCAAGCAGGGTATTGGTCTATCGAATCATGGGGTGGTGCCACCTTTGATTCGTGCATTCGTTATTTAGGTGAAGATCCTTGGGAGCGTATTCGCGCCCTAAAAAAAGCCATGCCAAATACCAAGCAACAAATGTTACTCCGCGGTCAAAATTTATTAGGTTACCGTCATTATGCCGATGATGTAGTCGAAAAATTTGTTGAACGTGCTCATGCAAATGGTGTGGATGTCTTTCGTATTTTTGATGCGATGAATGATGTACGTAACCTTGAAACCGCAATTAAAGCGGCCATTAAAGTAGGCGCTCACGCCCAAGGTACGATTTCTTATACTGTTAGTCCGGTTCATACCTTAGATATGTGGTTAACCCTTGCCAAGCAGCTTGAGGACATGGGCTGTCACTCTATTTGTATTAAAGATATGGCTGGGTTATTAAAGCCATACGATGCAGAAGAGTTAATTAAAGCTTTAAAAGAAACCGTGTCAATTCCGATTGCGATGCAGTGTCATGCCACAACTGGATTAAGTACAGCGACTTATCAAAAAGCCATTGACGCGGGCATTGATATGCTCGACACCGCGATTTCATCAATGAGTATGACATATGGTCATAGCGCAACCGAAACGATAGTGTCTATTGTGGAAGGAACGGCTCGTGATACCGGCTTAAATCTTGGTGAGCTGGAAGAAATTGCAGCGTATTTCCGTGATGTTCGTAAAAAATATGCAGCTTTTGAAGGGAGTTTAAAGGGCGTTGACGGACGTATTTTGTTGGCGCAGGTGCCGGGTGGCATGTTAACCAATATGGAAAACCAACTGAAAGAGCAAGGTGCAGGCGATAAGCTTGATCAGGTACTACTTGAAATTCCGAAAGTGCGTGAAGATTTAGGCTTTTTGCCATTAGTGACTCCGACCTCTCAAATTGTCGGTACACAAGCGGTGCTTAACGTACTTACTGGCGAGCGTTATAAAACAATTACTAAAGAAACAGCAGGTGTTTTAAAGGGGGAATATGGCTCGACACCAGCTCCGGTTAATTTAGCCTTACAAGAACGAGTGTTGGCTGGAGCTGAAGTTATTAGTTGTCGTCCAGCTGATTTAATTAAACCTGAGCTTGATGTGTTGCAAAAAGAGTTGTTAGAGATAGCTGAGAAAGAAGGCGTTAAATTAGCCGACGAAAGCATTGATGATGTGCTTACATATGCACTGTTTCCGCAAATTGGTCTGAAATTCCTTAAAAACAAGGATAATCCAGCGGTATTTGAACCCGTCCCAACAGGTGAAAATCCAAAACAGAGCAATGCCACGTCAGAAAGTAAAGCGCCTGGCAGCTCACCTGAACAATATAGCGTCCAAGTTGATGGTAAAGTGTATGACGTTGTGGTTGCGCCCAATGGTCAATTAAAAGATGTGCAACTCAAAGATAGTGAGTTAATTCCACAATCTGCATCAGTGGAAGGGGGAGAAACCTTAAATGCCCCATTAGCAGGTAATATCTTCAAAGTGAAAGTGAAACCAGGTCAACAAGTAGAGCGTGGGGATGTGGTTATCATCATGGAAGCGATGAAAATGGAAACCGAAATTCGTGCTGTGAGTTCGGGCACGATTGCAGAAATATTTACCTCTGAAGGTGCCTCTGTCACGACAGGCGAGCCTTTATTGTCACTAGTTTAGAGGTTTTTATGGAAGCATTGCTTAACTTATGGCAAGCAACAGGGCTTGCCAACTTTGTCTTGCCACAGCTTATTATGATTGCTGTTGGTTTTATTCTTCTTTATTTAGCAATTGCACGTGGGTTTGAACCTCTATTGCTTGTGCCAATCGGATTTGGAGCCTTGTTGACGAATATTCCGTTAGCTGGTTTATCTGAGCCGGGAGGGTTGCTTTACTACGTTTATTACATAGGTATTGATACAGGTGTCTTCCCATTATTAATTTTTATGGGTGTCGGTGCGTTAACTGACTTTAGTGCGTTAATTGCGAACCCAAGAATGTTATTACTGGGGGCTGCAGCGCAATTTGGTATTTTTGCGACCTTATTTGGCGCGATATTACTTAACTTTATTCCAGGATTTGAGTTCAGTTTGGCTGATGCATCTGCAATTGCAATCATTGGGGGAGCGGATGGGCCTACAGCGATATTTTTAGCTTCTAAACTAGCTCCTGAACTACTCGGTGCAATTGCTGTTGCTGCTTATTCGTATATGGCGCTTGTGCCAATCATTCAACCGCCAATTATGCGAGCGTTAACCACAGAAGAAGATCGTGCGATTCAAATGCCGCAACTGCGGACAGTCTCGAAAAAAGAAAAAATTATTTTTCCTTTAATGGTGTTGGCATTAGTTGCGATGTTTTTGCCTGCCGCAGCGCCGTTAGTTGGCATGTTCTGCCTAGGTAATTTAATGAAAGAGTCAGGTGTGGTCGATCGCTTAAGTGGCACAGCACAAAATGAACTGATTAATATTACAACGATATTTTTGGGTCTAGCTGTCGGTTCTAAGTTATCTGCGGAGCAATTTTTAACAGTTGAAACCTTAGGTATTTTATTACTAGGCGCTGTTGCTTTTGGAATTGGTACGGCTTCAGGTGTGTTTATGGCTAAGTTAATGAATAAGTTCTCTAAAACCCCGATCAATCCACTGATTGGTGCCGCTGGAGTATCAGCAGTACCGATGGCCGCACGTGTTGTCAATAAGGTTGGATTGGAGTCAAACCCGCATAACTTCTTACTGATGCACGCAATGGGACCCAATGTGGCGGGTGTATTAGGTAGTGCGGTTGCTGCGGGTATTTTATTGGCACTAGTTGGTTAGGTTTTTGTGGCGCGTCTCCCAACGTAGTTACTTTTTGGCGGCCTGATAGGCCGCTTTTTTTATTGGTAAATCCGACCGCAACCCAGTACAGTCTAGGTGAGTTAACCAAGTAAAGGTTAATTAAAGTATCACGCAATAAGGAGTTGGATTTGGCTGTTTTGATTATTTTAGGTGTATTAGTGATAGCGCTTGTGGTGGTGCTGCCATTGATAGAACGATTTGGCCCACACTACAATCAAGCGCAACAAGCTAAAATAAGTCGATTTATTTGGCCAATGGTCTTTATATTGTTGCTCGCCCAGCTGGTTAACCACCTCTTTTTACATTAAGCCCGTTATAGACAATCTTCCGGAGTTAAATGCTTTACGGCGCGAACCTAGGTGTTAAAGAGTTCGGTTTTGCGCTGTCTCCTTGGGTATAATCACAGACGCCTTCGGGGAAAATTTCAGTGAGCTGAGGTAAGTAATCTTGCATATTATGATTACCATAATGCCCCTTATTAATGGCTTGTTGAACTGGGATGGTATGGCATTTGAAAATACTGCCTTGCCATGGCCCACCAGCTTGGATCCGGCTATTTGTATAGATTTTAAAATGTTTTGCGCATGGCCCTTGTATTTGGTTGTTCCAGCTGTCATTCCAGACAGTGTCACCTTGAGCGATAATTTCTCCCTCTTTATCGAAACACCGATCACTAACGAGAGTGTCGTTAGGCTTACCCTTTAACAGCCAGTCATCCATGGCTTGAAATGCTTCGTCCATCGGGGTGAACTCTGCATCGGCTATCCAAATTTTGTGATTTTTAGCCGTACCTGTTTGCTCTAAAATACGCAAGCGAGTGGCAAATACAGTAGAGACATGATGCATATCAAGCTGTTCTTCGAGATAATGATGAATATCAATGGTCGGAATGTCGTTGTAGCCTAAAAACACTTGCCCATACCGGTAAGCATTTTCAACTGCTTTTAATGAAGCGCGACTTCGCGGGGCTGGAGTGTGTGAACTTTGTGTAATGTTATGATTACTCCACTGGGTGAGCCAAATACCAATTTTAGTAAAGGGAATAAACAGTAGTTGCTCTTTGGTCATTTCATTGGCACTTTTCCAACCACCAATATGAAAATTAAGATCAATAAACTCTTCAGCAGTAATGACATCCTCTTGCAGAGCTTTTAAGCCATATTGCACACCCTGATTATCCCAAATAGAGTGTGCATAGCCATGTTGATCTTTGCCAAATACATTGGCTAAATCTTGCCAGTAGCTCCAATGGGTTATTTCTTTAACATGAGGGGAGTAAGTCTTACGCAGAAATCCTTGGTCAGGGTTATTGACCAGTGCGCTTAAGCCAAAGTAACCATTGACACACTCACTATAAATCTTTGGTAAGTAAATAGGTTTCGCATTGAGCAACTGATTTATCGGATAAAAAAACCAAGATTTGTGTTCAAGCTGCTCACTATTGAGTCCTTCAAGTGCACGCTTTTTGTTTTGATCATCCCAATACGCCAGATCACTGCGAAATGTGTAGTAGTTATTAAATAAGTCGCAATCTAGTGCGTATAAGGTTTGGCTGACCATATCTGGATAAGAATAGAGAGGCAATGCTCCATCGATAAGGCCTGGTGCATTTTGAGCTAATAAATACTGTGCCAGTCCTCCGCCAGAGCCGCCAATGCCAACGGTATAAAGAGGGTCGCCATACAGGCTAATGAATTGTTTTTTTACTCTTAAAGCGGTGTCCTCAGCTTGCAGCATATTATAAGTATGGCTGGTTTTATTCCCGGAGCTGGAGATAACGGCGTAACCTTTTTTAAGTTGTCCAAAGCGGCGTTCAATGAGTTTTTGCGGCGCAAATTTTCCTTGGCGAAACCCGATCCCAACTCCTCCAGCAAACTGGTATATCAAACGCTTATTCCATAAACTTTGTGCTGTCCTGTTTGTCCACTCACTTTGCTCAATGGGCATCATCAACGTATAGATATATCGATTTATGGTGCCTTGTTCGACTCTTAGTAATATTTCATCTGCTTTTAGCGTTAGGGTCTCGAGGTTGAATACTTCTGTGCTGTGTTCTGGGCTGCTTGCGATAAAAAAGCGTATTTGAGTTTTAATAATGCAGTCTTTACTGAAGCCAATAACTTTGTTAGTCAGTTGACCATTTTGCTCCATAAACACAGGGGTACCTAGCAATTCATGATTATCAACTTCGGGTTGCCCTAAACCTGATTCCCACGTTGAACAGGCAAAAGGGTAAGTCAAATCACCTGAAAAGAGCGGCAAGGTTGGGCCTATTTCTCCAACTTTTATCGGGTATGAGTAAGGATCTGAGGGTCTTTTGCTAAAACGCAGGTGAGAGTCAACATCAATTAAAGGAGCTGGCGTATTGGTTGCAACCGTTAAAACTTGGCGGTATTGATAGGGGGTCTCACTGCACGTCGAGAGTGTTAAGGTATAGAAAAAGATAATCAAACAAGACTTAAATACGTTCATCTTCACCTCCTAAACTTCATAATCTAAGTATAGGAAAGCAAAATTGAGCTGGGACAGTTTTTTCAAAGAATAAAAAAGGCTGTTATAAAACAGCCTTTTATGAAAACTAAATAATCGTTAGTTCATCGCTAATTGTAATTCACGTTTAACAATTAATTGTGCCAGCATTTGATCTGCAACGGGTTTAAATTTTGCGAGTTCCGTTTGGTTGAGTGATTCAGATTTAGGCAGTTTGACTGTTTTAGGATTGCGATGAACCCCATTAACTAAGAACTCATAATGCAAATGCGCGCCTGTAACACGACCTGTCGCACCCACAGTACCGATGAGTTGTCCTTGTTTTACTTTGGCACCTGTTTTGACTTTACGTTTATGTAAATGCAAGTATTTAGTAACATATTGGGTACCGTGCTGGATAAACACATAGTTGCCATTATATTTGCTGTACCCTGATTTAATCACCTTACCATTACCAGAGGCCATTACAGGAGTACCGGTTCTTGCCGCATAATCAATGCCTCGGTGCGCTTTAATTTTACCTGTGACGGGGTGCTTTCTTCTTGGGTTAAAGCTTGAGCTAATATATTTAAAGTTTACGGGCGCGCGTAAAAAGGCTTTACGCATACTGCGACCTTCAGGTGTGTAATAGTTACCGTCTTCATGTAACACTGCAGAAAAGTGTTCACCTTGGTTAATAAACTCAGCAGCAATCACATTACCGGTTCCAATGTATTCCCCTTCGATGTGTTTGGTCTCATAGATTAACGTGAAGCTGTCATCTTTTCGGATATCATTGGCAAAATCGATATCCCAACCAAAAATATCAGCAAAGTTCATTATTTGTTTTTCAGTTAATCCTGCTTCAATGCCGGCATTCCAAAAATTAGTGCGAATGGTCCCTGCTGTAATTTGATTACGCGTTTCTATTTTTTTGCTTGAAATTGAACTTTGATATGCGTCATTTTCATCAAGGGATACAAGTAGAGTATCTGTTTGACTTAATTCATATTTTAAATGGCTGAGCTGTTCATTACTGTCTTTAGCAAAATAAAGTACTTCACCCGGGTGAATATTGGTTAATTGCTTGGTTTGTTTATCAGTATTAATCAGTTTATGAAGAGTCTGAGCTGAAAAGCCCGCTCGTTTAAATATAAGAGCTAAGTTATCACCTTTTTTAACTGTGAATGCTTTGTAGGCGATATTTTCAACGCTGTCGGCTTTAAGTGCAGTTGATGATGTGTCGGTTATTGATTTATCAGCAATTTTAATTGCGACATCATAACGTTTACCGACCTCTAAACCAGTTTGATTATTATCTTTAGAAGCTTTGGCTTTTTCTGAAGTGGTTAGGGTTAGGGTTAAAATGACTGCGAAAAATACTAAAATAAGTATTTTATGTTTCTTGGGTAATTTGTGGACCACAGCAACCATGATTAACCTTTTCTAACTAAACGCTACTTTATAACAATTTTCAGCATATAACGATTATAGCGCTAATACCAGTGGTTTGTGCATTTAAAGTCCATAAATAATGAGTTAGAATCGAGTAAATATATGTAATGTGACAAAAGACGAGTCGTTGTTTTTTGCCAACATTCTCAGCTTAATGTTATTTGGAGAAATCAATGGCTGATTTACAAGCCGCGTTAGCAGAAATTAAACGTGGCGCTGAAGAAATACTGATCGAAGAAGAGCTCGTTGAAAAACTTAAATCAGGTAAAAAACTAAAAATCAAAGCGGGCTTTGATCCAACCGCTCCAGATTTACATTTGGGGCACACAGTACTAATTAATAAAATGAAGACTTTTCAGGACTTAGGTCATGAAGTGATTTTCTTAATTGGTGATTTCACGGGTATGATTGGTGATCCGACCGGCAAAAATGTAACGCGTAAACCATTGACTCGTGAAGATGTTCTAGCCAATGCAGAAACATATAAAGAGCAAGTGTTTAAGATTTTAGATCCAGCAAAAACAACCGTTGCATTTAACTCTACTTGGATGGAAAAGCTTGGTTCTGCGGGTATGATCAAATTAGCTTCTAACCAAACTGTTGCGCGTATGCTTGAGCGAGATGATTTCAAAAAGCGTTATGCAGGCGGTCAGCCCATTGCGATCCACGAGTTTTTATATCCATTAGTGCAAGGCTGGGATTCTGTTGCGCTAGAGTCAGACGTTGAGCTCGGTGGCACTGATCAACGTTTTAATTTGTTAATGGGCCGTGAGCTGCAAAAGAGCGAAGGTCAAAAACCGCAAACAGTCTTGATGATGCCACTTCTTGAAGGGACTGATGGCGTTCAAAAAATGTCTAAGTCGCTGGGTAACTATATCGGTATTACTGACAGCCCAACAGAGATGTTTGGTAAAATCATGTCTATCTCTGATGATTTGATGTGGCGTTATTATGAGTTATTAAGTGCGTTATCAATTGAACAAATTGAAGAGTTAAAAGCACAAGTAGCAGAGGGTAAAAACCCACGTGATATCAAGATTTCTTTTGCACAAGAAATGATTACCCGTTTTCATAGTGAAGATGATGCAGAAGCTGCTTATCAAGATTTTATTAATCGTTTTCAAAAGAAAGCATTGCCAGATGATATCCCTGAAGTAACTGTCACGATTGAGACTGACGTGATCTCAATTGCTAATTTACTTAAAGAAGCAGGGTTGGTTGCCAGTACTTCAGAAGCGATGCGCATGATTAAGCAAGGTGCGGTAAAGCTTAATGGTGAAGATAAAATCACTGATACCAAACTTGAAATCAGTAAAGGTACACAAGAAATTTATCAAGTAGGTAAACGTAAGTTTGCTAATATTTCTGTCGTATAATTATTTCTGATTTTAAAAAAACCGATAGCGTGTAACGTTATCGGTTTTTTTGTGTCTGTACTCTTTTTGACATTAACGGGGAGTCCATATAAGCCCCTAGTCAGATGTTTTTATCGGAGCGGTAATATCGCAAAGATGTTCTAAACCTTGTAATACTCTTGCCGTAAAACGGTGTAAATAATCAGGGTCGATGTAATACATGCGGTCATTTTTCACTGCGTTAATCATTTTTAAGTTTGACCACATCTCTCCATGGCCACTACTTGGGCTCTTGTTTGAAATGATAATGATGTCAGGATTCTTAAGCATGACTTGCTCTTTATTGACGGTCGGATAGGCCACTGAATGCTCAGAAAAGGGGTTAGTTAAAGCACACACATCTAATAAATTTTGGATCCAGCTATCGCCATTGGAGGTGATGATAGGCGAATGCCACACTTGAAAAAAAGTGTTTTGTTTAGGTCGGTGTTGATATTGATTTTTAATAGAGTCTAAGCGCGTTAAAAATGCTTTATTCAGTTTAGTTGCTATCGCAGTGGTATCAGTTAACTTTGCCACTTGCATCAACTGCTTTGGAATATCTTCAAGTGTATGAGGGTTTGAGATATGCACCTTAATCCCAAAACGCTTTAGTTTTTCTACTTGCGCAGATTGGGCGCTGCCTTGCCACATCAACACTAAATCAGGTTTTAAACGGATCAGGGCATCTAAATTGATCCCATTTGCATCTGATACAATCGGTTTTTTTTGTGCCTCTAAAGGGTAATCACTGTAAGCACTGACGGCGACAATTTGCTCACCTAAACCAAGTGAGTAGGCCCATTCAGTTAAATGAGGAGCCAAAGTTGCTATGCGTTGTGTGGCAAAAGAGGAAAATGAAGTACAAATTAAAAAAACGAATATCCATCTAGACTTTAAGAAAAGCAACAGCGATCTCCAATAATATTATGACACTCAACCAGAGAATTTTTACTTGGTTAAGTATGCTTAAAGCGTGCGGTATGGCACGAGCCGAAGGCAGAGGGCTTTGACTCACGCGCATTTTCGCATATCGCTTTTTTTGGTACAAGGCGGGACCACCAATTTGTATTTGCATTGCAGCCGCCATCGCGCTGAGGAGCCATCCGGTATTTTTCTGATAGAAAAATCGGCCATATTGACCCATATAGCGAATCGCGACACGGCTGTGTTTACTCAAAGCAATGGAGCATGCGACTAAGCGCGTAGGTAACCATTCAAATGTATAATTAATGACTTGCACAGGTTTGAGGAAGGCAGCATCGGGGGCCACTTTTTTTGACCAAGTATTATGGACTAAATTAATCAAGCGATAGCTTAATGCAACAAAAGGTCCAGCGACTAAAAACCAAAAAATCACCGCAAAATAATGACGCGCTAAACGCAGAACAAGTGTTTCAATACTGGCTTTAATGATGCCAACTTCCGATAAGGACGCTGTTTCTCTTCGTAACCAGAGCCTGAGCAAGTCGCGAGCGGCTGCTTTTTGGTTATGTTTGAGCAGAGTTGGGATTTTTTTGATGGCACTTTCGAGTTCTTTACTTTCAATACACAAATATAAAATGAATGCCGAAAGCCATTGCGGATAAATAGCAAAGTATAAAATCCCCCAGACTAAAGCCAGTATGGTTAATACTGGTAAAATAAGCCCTAGCGTACCCGCTAAATATTGATATTGCGCAGTGGATTGAGAATCAAAAATACGAGACTGAATGTTGCTAAAAATGAGCTTAAATAAAGTGAATGGGTGATAGGCGCGGGAAAGAGGCAATATGCGCTCGGCGCAGATTGCCACAAGCAATAAAATAAAGCCCAAATGTTGTTGGGCGATATCAAGGAGCACTTAAAGAGTCACACCTTGTAAATTAGTGAGTAATGCAGTCACCATCTTTGATGAATTTTCTGAGGCTGTTACTAGGTATGCTTCAAATGACTCTGGCGATTCTTTACCTGCAATATCCGATAATGAGCGGATCACCACAAAAGGAGTGTTGAGCTGATGACACGTTTGCGCAATTGATGCACCTTCCATCTCAACGGCAAGCATTGATGGGAATTGTGTACGTGTTGCTTCAATGCGCACAGGATCACACATAAATGAATCACCGGTACAGATAAGGCCCGTCATCGTTTTTACACTATCTAATGACGCAATAGCTTGTTGCGCAGCTTCAATCAATGTTGGATGAGCCGAAAAACCCGCCGGCATATTTGGTACTTGGCCAAACTCATAACCAAATGCTGTGACATCAACATCGTGATGACGCACTTCAGATGAAATCACCACATCGCCTACATTTAAGCTTTGCTCAAACCCACCGGCTGAGCCGGTATTAATAATGCAATCAGGTGAAAAACGTTCAATTAATAGTGTTGTAGCGATACTCGATGCCACTTTACCAATGCCAGATTGAACCAAGGTAACCGTGTGCTCAGCTAACTGACCTGTATAAAAGGTAAATCCAGCAACTTGAGTTGTATTCACTTGTGTCATGGTGTCGCGCAAAATGGCCACTTCAGGCTCCATAGCGCCAATGATACCGATATTCATAAAATATAATCCTCTTTCTAGTTGTGCTGATTATACTGTGAAAGCTTAAAAATGCGAGAATCAAAGACTTAGGGATATGAAAAATCGCCACCCGAGGGCTTAAAAATGGGCTGAATTGATTGCTGGCATAATCACCAAAGTTTTGGATATGAAGTTTGCAGCGCATTGCGCTGCAAACATTACTAAGAGACCTGTGCCAAAGCAGTGGAGTTTGATGCTTTCACTTGAGAAGGAGATAATACCGCCGGACGCATAATCGTTTTTGCTTTGACTATTGGCGGTTTCACCGCTTTTTTGCCAAGTTTAAATAAAATAGCTTGGCGTACTTCAGAAGACTTATAACCAGCTTTGACTTTCATACGAATATGAGGGATACCAGCAGACTCAAGCGCGCCGCCCACAAACCAGTCTTTTTGGGCTTTATGGCCTTCTTTGTTATTGTTATTTACAAGATCTATCGCAGCGACAATATTTAAATTTTGTTTATCAAGCAAGACGAAGTCGAGCTGTTTATTTTTGGCTTTAGTCAGGGCCGTGCGTTTATTTTTTTCATTGATACCAGATTTAAAGTCAATCACATCGATTAATTTTACTCGACTGACAACTTTATAATCATTACCGACAGATTGCTCTAGCAAGGTTAAAAACGACTTTTCTACTTGCGTAAATAAACTCGTTTTACTTTTGAATGGGTAAGGGTTGCCGCTATCGGTCATTCGCCCCGCAATAACCGCTGCAATTACGACCAACACTAAAATCGATAACAGTACAAATTCCATAACTACTCCAAGACAACAAATTGACACTGCTTGGCTAAAGCACAATTTATGCCAAAAGTGATGTCTTAAAGTAAGAATGCGTGGGAGCTATGCTAAAGTGTTATCGACATAGCCCCGATATAAAAATTAAGCGGTATAACCCATTTCAACCCCTTTAACCGCGATACTGACTGCGTCATGGGCATGAAGGGATTCGTAATGGTTGATGCGTAACCAGAAATCAGAATAATCACTTTGCTGGTTGAGTATATGTTTTACTTTTCGGGCTGCATCTTCGCAAAACATTAAATTTTGACCATTGAGGCGTGCAAACTCTTGCTCATCTTCGCGTTTAACGGCTGCTTGAACGGGAGTTTTTAGCTCATTTTCAAGTGCATCAATCAAACCTAAAATATCAAAATGGCTGTCGAGTTGGTTGAGCTTTACCTTTACTTGCGCAATAGATCTTTGAGAGTGTGGTGTTGCAACAATACCTTGAGTACTGCCAAGCCATTGCATGACTTGATCTTTATCGATTGCTTGCTCGGTAAATTGCTGATCAAAAGCTTGTTGAATCAACTGGCGCGCTAAAGCAGCAGAGCATGGGCAAGTTGATGAATAAGTCACCGCGACACTTAGCTCAAGAACAACTGTTTGCTCTTTATAAGTTGCAGTAATTTCAACTGGGTAGGCTTTCCAGCCTGTTTTTCCGCTTAATAAAGAGCGACGACGCAGATGATAATCAAATTTTAAGGTAACTTGAGCTTGATCACTCAGTGAGTGATGACTGCTAATAAATTGATCTAAAACGCTAGCTAAAGTCTTTGGCGTTAATGTTTGATGATTAGAAAACTCATCCAGTGCCAAATACAAACGCGACATATGAATGCCTTTCGCTTGGGGATCATTTAAGTTGACGAAAGCTTCAGCTAATGCAGATACATGCTGTTCAGGGCTGTCTTTGCTACTAACAACGAGTGGGAGCTCAATTTGGCTCATTCCAACCCAGTCGAGTGTCCCTTCTTGTAATGCCTCAGCAGAGTGGGCAATGTCAGGCATGAATTTTTGCATCGGTTCGTTTACTCCCAGAAATAGCCTATGCTGAAAAACGCGCCATTCTACAATAAAAAACGCGAAGGTGCTTTTTTTATAAAATGAAAAAAAGACAAGTTTGTTCATAATACCTTACAAATTTACTCAGGTATTATTTGGCACAATATATTCTATTTTTAATAAGCTTTTCAAGCTCTAAGCAATTGCTTTGCCTCAATACGATAAAAGATCATTTGTTTGCTTATATATTCTTTTAAGTACAGTTACTTATTGGTAGAATGCAGAGATTATGCGCTTTGTTTTTTGGTGCACTTTGCGTGCTTAGTTACTAAAAAATAATAATAAAATGGTATCTTTCAATGAATATTCGTCACACTAAATCGCTTGCTAGCTTACTATTAGGTATGGCTGCGCTTTTAAATGCAGGTCAGAGTATCGCCCAAGAGCAGGCTAATGTATTTTTGTTCGGTCAAGAACTTGAAGTTTGTTCAAGTGATATGGATAGATATTGCTCGCCAGCCAAAAAGCAAACTGGATTTGATGAAAGTGCGAAATTAGGGCCAATTTTTCAAGTGACCGATGAAGCTATTACTCGTTTGTCTGATTTTAATTGGACAGAACAACCAGAGCTTCGCGCCCAAGTGATTGCAATGCTGCAATCGTTAAAGCCTCAAATTGAAGCCTCGCAACTGTCAGAACGTGAATTTGTACGTTTAATCCGTCGCAGTACATTTACTCATCAAGATAAAACAATAAAAGGCCGCGATGTTTGGTCTGGTTTATTCGAGTTTGAGCGCAATAACTTATTCGACTTGCTTGAGCAAAAACAAGCCACCCGAGCAGGCAAGCGTTTAAAGACTCAAGTTGATTTAATGGCAACCAACAATGAATCAGCTTTATTAGCTTATCAAGCTTTTTACGAGCGAGCGGATCAGGTTGCAGGCAAAAAACGTAAACCACGAGTGGCGTTATTAACAGGTGTGAGTCGAGACCCATATCAAAAAGTTGATTATTACACTGGGTTATTTGAGCAACTTGGCTTTGAAGTGATCTGGCTGCCGTTAGATGGCGCAATGCAAACTGCTTTGTCAGTAAAAGAATATGATGCAGAAGCCTGTAGTAAGCTCGCTCAATTTCAAATTCAAAAGTTAGGCAGTTTCCGTCGCAATATTCTTTACCCTGATTTATTTAAGTTACAAGAAGCCGCTTGTCGTAAAGATGAGAGTATTTTAGATAGCATCAAACGTGCAGATGCTATTTATATTGCCGATGGTAGTAATTTATTGGCTTCTCATGCTCTTAATAAACCAACTGGAGAAGCAAGTCCTGAGCTGTTGAAAATAAAGGAAATGCTAGGCAATAAACAATTAATTATTGCGGTCGAAGGTCAAAGCATTAATAGCTTAGCTTCTCGAAATACTATTTTATCTGGGGAAGGGGCTCAAGTCATGATTGAGCCAAGTAATGTTTACTTAAGCGCAAATGAAGTTTGTAACTTAGGGGTTGACTGTATTTCTACTGAAGCAGAGCGCGAACTCAATTACTTGTCAGAAGGGGTTTTAGGTTTGTTCCCGTATGGCTTAATTGATACTCAGCTGTCTTCATTAGCCAGACAAACCCGTTTATTAAAAGTTGCTTATGACACTCAAACACAAATGAGTTTTGGCTTAGATAGAAAAACGGCTTTGGCAATCAGTATTGAAGAAAGTGACAAAGGCGACAGCGTAACATTTGATGTTATTGGCAGTGGTGGCTTTTGGATTTTTGACATTCAAGATGGGAAGTTATCCTCAAACATGGCAACAGGTGAATACATTAGTCATTACTTTACTCATCAAGATAAAGTGGTTTATCGAAATGCCAGCGTTGCCCCTGATTTTGCACCTTGGAAAATAGCGACACGTTTGAATAGCACGAACCCGACGGTGACATCTTCGCAGCCTTTTGGTCGTTACAATTATTTCAAATTTAGCCAAATGTTATGTAATACAGGTGCAAGTTCTGCAATCGCGATAGGTCAGCTGCAAGAAATAAACTATACGCTACAATTAGTTAAAAGCGCGAGTAGTGCAGCAAGACAAGGGGTGATATTACTTGATGGTGATAAAGAGTCTCGTTGTTCGTTTAGTGGTGTAACAAATCAAATTTTAATCAACTAACCTGCGATTATTTTTCGACGGGCAGATACAAGAGTTAATACTAAGTTATGATTGAATCATCCCTTAGCCCTTGGGCTCGTCTTATCTCATCTTTTGTCGCAAAACAGGGGGTAGGCCGCTCCGGCGTGCTGCTGTATCTGTTTTGTTTGGTGTGTGCTTTAGTTGTTTCTTGTACATATTATTATGTGGTCGAAGGAATGGTGAAGTGGGCTGACGTGATTGGGATCATGGTATTTTCAGCACTCTCTGCACCGATATTTGTTTATGTCGTGATTGATTTAATCCAACAGCTCCATGCCTCCTTTGCCTACTTAGAAAACGCGACTCAACAAGAAAAGCACCTAAATCAAAATCTTAGTGACAACATCCAAAGACTGAACAATGAAATTGAAGAGCGTAAAATGGCCTTTCATGCCAAACGACGCGCCATTGATGAGTTAAGAAAAGAAATTGCCGAACGCAAGAAAACTCAGCTTGAATTAGCCGAGCAAGGGGTATTATTGCGCTCGATTGTCGACTCATCGCCAGATTTGTTTTATTACCGCGATGAGCAAGGTAACTTCGCTGGTTGTAACCGAAAATTTGAAGAGGTAATGGGGATTGCGACCTCAGACCTAATTGGTAAAAAAGCAGAAGAAATTTACTCCCCAGCCCTATTACCATCGGTATTAAAAACTGACAAAGAAGTTGAGCAACAACAAGCGTCACTAACTTTAGATGTTGAATACAAAGTGAATAATGAAACCCGATGGTTTGAAATGCGCAAAGTACCGTTTTTTAATGCCAAGCATGAATATATCGGCTTATTAGGATTTGGTCGTGATATCACTTCACGAAAAGAAGCAGAACAAGCTTTAGAACAAGCTTATAAAGATAAAGGGAAGTTTATTGCGACTCTGAGCCATGAATTAAGAACCCCTTTAAATGGTATTGTTGGTTTAACGCGGATGTTGCTTGAGACTGAGTTGTCAGCCAATCAACGCAGCTGGTGTAATACTGTGTTTTCGAGTGCTGAAACGCTTGGGAATATTTTCAATGATATTATAGATTTAGATAAAGTTGATCGGGACCAGCTCGATATCGCTTGTGAAAGTGTCAATGTTTCGGATTTCTTGAATGATGTGATTAATTTTGGTGGTTTAATCGCACAGCAAAAAGACCTGCTCTTTAATGTTGAACAGCATGGTGTGCTCGACATTTATGCACAATTAGATCCTACCCGCCTTCGTCAAGTATTGTGGAACCTCATTAATAATGCCGTGAAGTTTACTCCCCGGGGTTCAGTTAAACTTCGCTCAGTACGCGAATACCGTAAAACCCAATCATGGTTGATGATAGAGGTGGTTGATACCGGTATTGGTATTGCGCAAGACCAAATCCATCGTATTTTTGATATGTACTATAAGGTGCCTGATATTAATGGCAGTAACGCGCTTGGTTCTGGAATTGGTCTTGCCGTTACTAAAGCGCTGATAGAGGCGATGGATGGGCAGCTTACGGTTAAGAGTGAGGTTGGGATTGGTAGCTGCTTTAAAATTGAAATTCCACTTAAATTATCAAATGCACCAAGAGAGGAAGTATATAGCGGCCGAGGACTCAATATTTTATTAGTTGAAGATGTGCCTTTAAATGCAGAAATCGCGACTAACTTATTGGAACAACGCGGCCATGAGGTGCTTTGGGCTGAAACAGGGGAAGATGCGTTAGCATTTGTCGAAACAGAAGATGATCTCGATTTAATTCTGTTAGACATGCAATTACCAGATATCAATGGAGATGAAGTGGCCAGTATTATTCGTCAAGATCCTAATTTTGACCACTTACCTATTGTTGCACTGACTGCGAATGTGCGCAGAGCCGAAGAAGACTTGGCGGGTATTCGTATTCAGGGAGCGCTGGCAAAACCCATTAGCACGATTAAGCTCGATCGCATGTTTGCAGAGCTTTTTTCTCACTCCACTCCAGAGGAACAAGCAGAACGCCCTCCTATTTTGCAACTTGAATTAAGCAGTGATCTGTTAGTACTTGAAACAATTAATGACTTTGTGAATTCGATGGGAGTCGGAGTGTTTGCAAAGAGTAGCCAGTTGTTTAATAAGCTTTGGCCTCAGTATTTGAATGAGCTTGAGACTGCGCTTTCAGAGCAAGATTATGAAGAGTATAAGTCTGTTGCACATAAGTTAAAAGGTGCGGCAGGCTCTGTGGGGTTGTTAAAAGTGCAAGCCAGTGCGAAAGAGATGGAAAATCACGCTCTAACTAGCTCAGATGAGCAATTAAAGTGTTGGATAGAAAGTTTACCAGCACAAATAAAAGAAGGGCTAGACGCCCTTCAAGAATACTTAGATAAACTAACGAACTAGCTATCTAGCTTACCAATGAAGCGGTAACCTTCACCGTGAATTGTACTGATTAATTCAGCGGTGCTCTCATCACTTTCAAAGTGTTTACGAATACGACGAATCGTTACATCCACAGTGCGGTCATTCGCACGAAGCTCACGTCCGGTCATATGTTTAATTAACTGCTCACGGCTAAAAATACGCCCTGGAGAGTCAAGCATTAAACGTAAGGCGCGGTACTCACCTTTAGGTAAGCGCTTTGCTTCACCGTTTGGAGATGTTAAACAGCGGCTATTTTCATCGAGTTCCCAACCATTAAAGGTCAATACACCATCTGAACCTAGTTCACCTTCATCGGCAGAGCTCGCTGTACGTGTTAATAAATTACGTGCACGGATAGTTAACTCGCGTGGATTGAATGGCTTAGTGATGTAATCATCAGCACCGATTTCAAGCCCTAAAATACGATCGACATCGTTGTCACGACCAGTTAAGAAGATTAAGCCGATGTTACGCTTTTGGCGTAATTCACGAGCTAATATTAATCCATTTTTTCCTGGTAAGTTGATGTCCATAACAACAAGATTGATATCATCGTTTGCTGAAATTTTTTCGTGCATATCTTCGCCATCAATGGCTTCTATAACTTTATATCCTTCAGCTTCGAATAAACTGACTAGGTTTAATCTAGTTACGTCTTCATCTTCAACGATAAGAATGACAGGCGTTTGCATTTTTAATAACCTTTTGGAAAAGTTTTATTTACAATTAATTCAAAAGATGTTAATTGAACGTAGATTGCATGATTATAGGGGCTATTCTATATGTTAACAAGTAAAATTACTCAGGATAAAACTTAGCGAGTGCCAGTAATCGAGAACCAATTTTCAAATCGCTATTGTTGAGCTTTTCTTTATTAATATAGAGTTTTATCTTATTGCCTTCTTTAATCAGCGCAGCCAACCCACCTTGTTCAATAAAGCGAATATCTTCACCAATAATTACAATGTTTGAATCGATCTTAGTCAACCAATCAGCGTCGACCTTAGAATAACTCAATTCATCCAAGTATATGATGTTACATTGCTGATTTAGTTCAGCGGTTGCACTGATTTTTTCTAATAAATGAACAATGATAGGTTTGCCTTGGCTAATTAGGTTTGAATGATTCGAAAGAAGTTGAGCTGGGCCATTATCTTTATCAAAAAAACAGAATGAGACACCATCACCGATAGGTTTAGAAAACTCAATAAATTTAGACATTTGAAAAATAAACGCTGAGCGCACTTGCTCAATTGTTTTTGCTGTACAGTTGAAACTGGCTAGAATGAGGAACGCAAAAAGGGCTAATTTCATTTTATAGCCCCTCATTTAACGGCAACTCAATCACAAAATGGACGCCTTTATCGCAATCATCAAGCAAGATGATTGAGCCGTTGAGCGCCTGAGTGATCAAGTTATAGACCAGATGCATACCTAAGCCACTGCCACCTTCACCGCGCCGCGTGGTGACAAAAGGATCAAATATACGTTTCCTGATATGGTTAGGCATGCCTTTACCATCATCAAGGTAATCAATTCTGATGGTGTTATTTTCTGATTTGAAAACAATATTAATGTTACCTGGCGTTTCTACGCTCAGACCATGAATCAACGAATTACTAATTAGATTCTGAAAGATTTGTTGCAGCGGGCCCGACTTTGACTGAATTGACAAGTTGTCAGGGCAATCAACATGCACTTGATGCGCACAAACACTTAACTCTGTTTTCATTGTCAATAAAACATTATTAACCAGTTCGGCCACATTGACTGAAGATGTGAGTTCGGTGTCTTGATTTACGGCAACTTGTTTGAAGCTTGAGACTAAATCTGCGGCGCGATTCAGATTTCGGTAGATTAAATCTAAGTTCTCAATACCATCGTTGATGAATTTTTCCATCTGAGAGGCTGTGAGGGTTTTACTATTAAAGGCTGCTTGAATCTCAGTTAGTTTATCTTTAAGTAATGTAGAGCCTGTTACACCAAGTCCAATGGGTGTATTAACCTCATGAGCGACACCTGCAACCATTTGGCCTAATGAGGCCATTTTTTCATTTTCGACAATTTTGTTTTGGTACTGATGCATTCTTTCAAGTGTATTGAGTAACTCTTGATTAGCTTCTTTGAGCGCTGTAGTTCGATGATTAACTTTTTCTTCAAGGTTTTGATTGAGTTGGCGAATTTCTAATTCGTCTTTTTTCTGGCGTTCAAGCTGGGCTTTTGTTCGAGAAAAGAGAATATTTAAATTCGACCCTAATTGGTTTAACTCTGAGATTTCTGCATGAGGCGCATGCACATCGTAGTTTTTATTTTTAGATACTTCTTGAACGAGTTTAGTTAATGCTTCGATGGGCAAGGTAAAACGTCGTTGAATTCGAATTGTAATTAAAAAGACCAACAATAAAACGGAGAGTGCAACAATCACATTAATGATCAGTTTTTCGTTGATATACGAGTCGAGAGCACTTAAGCCGCCGCGAATATACACATAACCTTGTGTAATTCCTTCAAACGCAATCGGTCGGACGATATCTATATGATGCTCAATAAATACAGGTTTTGTTGCGTTGGCGAGTTTTCCGATACGTGTCGGAATAGGGGGGATGTTGGTCGCATTAAAGCTGGCAAAAAAGGTTACTTCATCAGTAAATTCATCAATTTTATAGATGTGAATGTTTTCAATTACAGTGGCGGCGCGAAATCCTTCTAAGCGCTTTTTTTCTGTTTCTTTATCATCAAATAACAGTGAGACTTGCGCATTAAACGCGATTATATCGGCGTAGGTTGCTAACTTTTCGAGTGCAAAGCTGCGTTGTTTTTCAATATCAAGGTAAGTCGAAACAGAAATGGACAATACGAGACAAAGTGTCGTTATCAGCATGACGGTTCTGATTAAAGCTTTTTGTATGCTTATGGTGTGACTGATTCCCGACATAAACTTATCAACATCGCCTATAGTTTAGCTAACACATTTAATGTTAAATCTAATCTGTGCGTTAAGCAATGAATTAAAAGTGCATTGTTCATCACAAGATTTTTTATTTTATCTTCAAAATCTAGATGTTGGCGGCTGTTTTTACAAGTTTTACACTCAGTCGTAAATACTTTTCATCTCAAACAAGGCGGAGTACCTGTATTAATTAACTCTCAACACGATAAACCGTGAATTTTGTGTTTTTACAGACTTGTTGATACTGGCCGAATGCTTGCTCGAGCAAAGGGGGGTATTTTAAGAAACTATTGGCAACAATGGTTACTGTTCCTTTTGGCTTAAGTACTTTTTTTGCTTCTTTTATAAATGTTTCTGTGATGTCGTAATCGGTATTGAGCCCAGTGTGAAAAGGCGGATTTGTGACGATGTGGTCGACACTGTCAGTCATTTTTTGTAAACCATTGCTCAGTAGAACTTTGCCATTGATGTGGTTTGCTTGCAGTGTCAGCTCTGTCGCTTTTGCTGCGAAGGCACTGACATCTAAACATAAAAAAGACAAGTCAGGGTTCATTTTGCCTAAATAGGCCGAAATTACACCCGCTCCACAGCCAAAATCCAACACAGTTCCAGATGAAGGAGGGGTCATATTATTCAGTAATAACTCAGTCCCATTATCTAATGCACCGTGATTGAACACGCCTGGCATACTAATAACATCGATACTTGTATCTTTAATGTTTACAGTGAATTGCTTAAAGTAATCACTTAGCTTAAAAGTTGGATTCGGCGTTAATTGGCTAAATTGATATAGAGCACAGTGACGTGCTGAATCGAGTTTACGGCCAAACTTTGCATGCTCCTTGAGTTGCTTCTCTGAAGATTTAACACCACCTTTATTATCACCAACGATCAGTAAACGTGTATTGCTATCAGAAATAGCGCGAATGTTATCCATTAACATCAGCGCTTCGGGTTTGGCTTTCGGGTAATAAAAAACAACCAGTTCTACGTTTTGCTCTGGTAATTGCGCAGCTAACGTCACCTCGACACCTGATTGACTTTTAGCCCAATCAGCATTGGCAACATTACTGGTAAATGCAGTGATTTTTGCGTTGGGTAGAAGAGATTTTAACGCTGTCAGAAAACCATCTTGCTCAAAGTTAATTACTAAAATAGATGAAGCTGTTAATGCATGTTCATTGCGTAATAGGACTTGGCTTGGGTTGCTTAACATTGTTATATCACTCTTTTCAAAAATAGAAAAAAAGCCAATGAATTCATTGGCTCAATCGGTACTTAAACTAACGACTTACTTAGGCGTTACGTTCAAACATTAAATCCCATACTCCATGGCCTAATCGGTGGCCACGTTGCTCAAATTTAGTCAAAGGACGAAAATCAGGGCGAGGCATATAGTCATTGCTTTGAGATAAGTTTTTATAACCTGGAGCAACTTGCATCACTTCAAGCATATGCTCTGCATAGTTTTCCCAATCGGTAGCCATGTGGAAAACACCACCAATCTTTAATTTTTTACGTAAACTTTCAGCGAATGCGGTTTGTACAATTCGGCGTTTGTGATGGCGTTTTTTGTGCCAAGGATCTGGGAAAAACAGCTGTAAACCTGCTAATGCTTCATCAGCGATACAATCTGCTAATACTTCAATAGCATCATGTTCAAAAACGCGCAAGTTTGTAACACCAGCCTCAGCTGCATCAGCTAAACATGCACCTACACCAGGGCGATGCACTTCAATACCGATAAAGTTTTTATCAGGAGATTTGGCAGCCATTTCAACCAAAGATTTACCCATGCCAAAGCCAATCTCTAAGATAACATCATTATCGTTACCAAAGACTTGGCTTAAATCAAGTAAACCATTTTTATGTTCTAAGCCCATAGTTGCCCAGTTTTGATCAATGGCGCTGGCTTGGCCTTTCGTTAAACGACCTTCACGCTTAACAAAACTACGGATGGTACGGATAAACTTTCCGTCTTGCTCTGCTTGTTCAAGCGAGTTTTTAAGCTGTTCACTCATATTTCAATTACCTGAAAAATTGGGTCGCATATTATCCCTTTAAGTCTACTCGATCACAAGTAAATCCCTTGACCTTTTTGTTTGTAGCAATAGACTGACAGCATTTTAGTTCCATAGAAGTGGGTTACATGGAAATCAATAGAGACTTAGCGACTTGGTTTGCCGAACAAGTTGTCGATTGGTATGAGCTCTACGGGCGCAAAACCCTCCCTTGGCAATTAGCCAAAACGCCATATAAAGTATGGGTTTCGGAGATCATGCTTCAGCAAACTCAAGTGGCGACAGTTATTCCGTATTTTGAACGGTTTATGCACCGCTTTGATACTATAGAAGAGCTTGCCAATGCCTCTGAAGATGAAGTCCTTCATCATTGGACTGGCCTTGGTTATTATGCAAGAGCACGTAATTTACATAAAACAGCAAAAATCATTACTGAGCAATATCAAGGTGTGTTTCCAACAGATATTGATGAAGTGATTGCGCTTCCAGGGATTGGCCGCTCAACAGCCGGTGCTATTTTGTCGTTGTCCTTAGGGCAACATCACCCGATTTTAGACGGTAACGTAAAGCGGGTATTAGCGCGTTTTTTTACTGTTGAAGGCTGGTATGGCAATAAACAAGTAGAAAACCAATTGTGGCAATTATCGGAGCAAATCACGCCAAAAAATAACGTGATTCAGTTTAATCAAGCCATGATGGATTTGGGGTCGAGTTTATGTTCCCGCTCTAAGTATGATTGTGATCCATGCCCACTAAACGCACGTTGTGATGCTTTAAAGCACAATGTGGTCAATGTATTTCCTCATTCTAAGCCAAAAAAGACTGTGCCAGAAAAGTCTTGTGTGATGCTAATTATTCATCATGAAAAGAAATTGCTGCTTGAACGCAGGCCTAATGCGGGAATTTGGGGGGGGTTACACTGCTTTTTTGAGTTTGAGACAAACGAGCAACTTCTTGCCTATTTAACACAAAAAGGCATAACAGAGTCTCCCATGTATGCTGATTCATTCACCCATGTATTCAGTCACTTTAAGTTGGCTATTACGCCGGTCGTCGTTAATTTGTCATCCCCATTTCAACAAATAAACGACAGTAATGAAATTTGGTATGATCTGCAGTCACCACCAAAAGTCGGGCTGGCAACTCCGACAAAGAAATTGATTAAAGATTTTAAAAAATTGAAATCAGCTATAGAATAAAACCCTATCTGACTAGTGAGGTATCACAATGGCACGTACAGTATTTTGTCAAAAGCTACAAAAAGAAGCTGAAGGTTTAGCATTTCAACTCTACCCAGGTGAAGTTGGTGAAAAAATCTTTAATAACATCTCTAAAGAAGCGTGGGCTCAATGGCAACACAAACAAACCATGCTGATCAACGAAAAACATCTAAACATGATGGATTTAGAGCATAGAAGCTTTTTAGAAGAGCAGATGATTGGCTTCTTGTTTGAAGGCAAAGAAGTTGAAATAGAAGGCTATAAGCCAGTATAAAAAAGGAGACTGAGGTCTCCTTTTTTTATACTTTATTTTGTTCGATAAGCTGCACTATGTACTGTTTTGCTTCAAAAAAATGTTGCTCAATATCATCTCTTAAGTGTTCAACCACTTGATGATCTTTGTTTTGCTTGGTGCACTCTGACTCTAGGTTTTGCGCAGAATTCGCTAGTTTAAATGCCCCGATTGTTTGTGCGGTTGATTTTAGTTGATGAGCGGCACTCTCTAATTCTTCAAATTCGTCATTTATGACCGCTGATTTGAGCTGTTGAACCATAGTGTTGCCATGCTCAATGAACATATTCAAAAAGTGCGTGTGCTGTGAACTGTCTTCACCAATGTAGCTGGTGAGTCGCTCTAAATCGATAGGTTGGACGACCTTCTCCGATTCAATTGGTAACCAGTGAGAAATCACTTTTTCAAGGACATTTAGCTCAACTGGTTTGGTAATGTAATCATTCATGCCATGAGATAAGCACTTTTCGCGTTCACCTTTTAAGGCATTTGCAGTAATGGCGATTATGATGCTTTCAGACTCTAAATCAGTGCGGTCAGGGCCTTCGTCACGAATTGCTTTTGTGAGATCGTAGCCTGACATTTTAGGCATATGTAAATCAGTTAATATTAAAGAATAACTGCCCTCACGCCACATTTGTAAGCCTTGTTCACCATCGTTGGCGACTTCAACCCCATAACCAAGTAAGTGAAGCTGATCGGTGATCACTTGCTGATTCATTAGGTTGTCTTCAACGAGTAAAATGAGCTGGTTACTTAATCGCGCGCTTTCGACGGATTGATATTGGTTAAATGACTTTTTCGATTGAATTGTTTTAGGTTGATGTAAGCCAAATGCAATAAATAATGAATTAAACAAACTGCTTTTGCATAAGGGTAATGCATTTAAATAAAAGACATTTTTACAGGTTAATTTCGCTTCACTGAGCTTACTTAAAACAATTACTTGTTGTTGATTTTCTTCAAGCAAGTAACTTAAACGGCGCAATTGCTTGTTAACTTCCTCCATATCGTACATGCCATTGATTAACCAGACTAAACCTTCCGTGTTTTGCCACTTTTGCTCAGCATCAATTTGCTGGTACTCAAATACTTGAGCCCCTAAAAAGTCTAAATAACGCTTCACATAGTCTTTTTGTGCTTTTTCAGGGCTGTATAAAGCGATTTTCTTGCCTTTAAGGCGCTGTTTATGCTCGATGGTCGCATTGTCACCGAGGGTAAAAGGAATGCTAATACAAAACTCACTGCCAATGCCTATTTCACTACTTACTTTTATTTGGCCATACATGAGTTCTGTTAGGCTTTTACAGATAGATAAACCTAAACCTGTACCACCAAACTCTCGTGTAATACTGTCTTCTGCTTGACTAAAAGGCTGAAAAATCCTCGCCAGCTGAACTTTGCTCATGCCACGGCCATTGTCAGATATTCTGAAATCAACGGTATTAAAGTCATGATTTTTTTGTGCTAAAAGCACCTCAATAGAAACTGTACCAACCTGATCTTCAGTAGAGCGAGTAAACTTAATCGCATTACTACACAAGTTGTAAAGTACTTGCCTGACTCGGACCGGATCGCCGAGTAAACCTTGAGGAATATTAGGGTCGATAAATAAATTGAGCTCTAAATTGTTTTTATGCGCGATTGAGGACATAACACGAGACACTTCTTCAACGATCTGAGGCACAGAAAACGAAACGTAGTCGATATGTAATTTACCCGCTTCAATTTTAGAAAAGTCTAGAATGTCATCTAAAATGCCTAATAACGAAAATGCAGAATCACGAATAATACTACTTAAACGAAACTGTGCTCCGCTAAGCTCGGTGTGGCGTAATAAATCAATTGTCCCTATGATACCATTCATTGGAGTGCGGATTTCGTGACTCATAGTCGCTAAAAAGGTTGTTTTGGTTTCATTTGCTTGTTCAGCAGAGAGAATTGCTTTTTCGAGCTCTTGTGTGCGATTAATCACTTGCCTTTCTAAATTAGCCTGAAGGTTTTGTAATTGTTCTTCTGCTTTAATGTGTAAATCTTCATTTTCTTTCACGCTTAGCAGTAAGTTATTGATCAATGAAGCTAAGCTTTTCAACCCTAAACCAATATCAGTCGATACACTTAAGTGATAATCCTTTTTTTCTGTAATCAGAATTAACTCATCTGCTAACTTTTGCGAGTTAACTTGAATTCGTTTACCAACAAAAATAGGCACATAAAACCATGCTAAAAGTGCAATGACAGCTGTGATTGCTACAAATACGAAAAACGGCACGTAGTTCACTGCGCTCTTTCTTAGTTCGATAATGAGAACACCTGTCACGGCACCATTTACTTCCAATAGATGCTCAATGGAAAGGAAGTCGCTGTTGTCGCTGACTTTGTTAGTGAAAGATGGCGTCATAGCCTTCTTAACCGTTTGACTGACGAGTTGAAGTTCGCCAGATTTTGTTTTTCTGTATAAGTGTAATTCGAGTTCTGGGTTAATTGCCTTAGCAGAAAACAAGATTTGAATGGCGGTATTGAAACCAAATAAATTGATTGAATCGGCGAGAGGTCTGTCTATTTTATTTGCGATCTCTACCAGCTGATTTTCATCAATAGACTGGGAGGATGTTGGTAATAATGAGCTAGTATAGCCGGCGCTAAATATAACGACTAACAGAGCTAACAATAGAATACTGTGCAATCCTTTGATTGGAAAAAGAGTACTGTTATTCATTTTGTAAATTTTCCTAACTCGTAAGAAAGCATTATATTGGTAAAGTTGCGCTAATATATTACTAAAACATATCAATAGTCTAATACTAAGTGTCTATTTTTATAGGAAACTTTTCCTATTATGGCAATAAAATCAACAATTTTATTTTTTATTGCGCTTTTAGAAACAGTAAGGTTGATGCTGCTCAGGTTCAATAATCATTAAATAAGTGAATGTAATGGGTTGTTTGAAAATTCGGCAAACAAACCAAGCTTTCAAAAAAGGTGTTGACTTAGAAAAGCAAAAAACGTCTAATACGCCGCACGCCTCGATAGCTCAGTCGGTAGAGCAGAGGATTGAAAATCCTCGTGTCCCTGGTTCGATTCCGGGTCGAGGCACCATTAACCTCACTTGATGAGGTTTTTTTAACAACAGAATTTAGTGTGCCGACTTAGCTCAGCTGGTAGAGCAACTGACTTGTAATCAGTAGGTCAACCGTTCGACTCGGTTAGTCGGCACCATTTATAAAGCCTCTTTAGGCTGCACAGATAATGTGCCTCGATAGCTCAGTCGGTAGAGCAGAGGATTGAAAATCCTCGTGTCCCTGGTTCGATTCCGGGTCGAGGCACCATTATTTTATGGTGCTTAGGCGTAGTATAGTACTTTTAAATAAGTACACAGAATTTAGTGTGCCGACTTAGCTCAGCTGGTAGAGCAACTGACTTGTAATCAGTAGGTCAACCGTTCGACTCGGTTAGTCGGCACCATTTATAAAGCCTCTTTAGGCTGCACAGATAATGTGCCTCGATAGCTCAGTCGGTAGAGCAGAGGATTGAAAATCCTCGTGTCCCTGGTTCGATTCCGGGTCGAGGCACCATTATTTTATGGTGCTTAGGCGTAGTATAGTACTTTTAAATAAGTACACAGAATTTAGTGTGCCGACTTAGCTCAGCTGGTAGAGCAACTGACTTGTAATCAGTAGGTCAACCGTTCGACTCGGTTAGTCGGCACCATTTTTAAAGTAAATCGTTTAATGCTGTTAATCGAATGATTTATAAAGCCTCTTTAGGCTGCACAGATAATGTGCCTCGATAGCTCAGTCGGTAGAGCAGAGGATTGAAAATCCTCGTGTCCCTGGTTCGATTCCGGGTCGAGGCACCATTATTTTATGGTGCTTAGGCGTAGTATAGTACTTTTAAATAAGTACACAGAATTTAGTGTGCCGACTTAGCTCAGCTGGTAGAGCAACTGACTTGTAATCAGTAGGTCAACCGTTCGACTCGGTTAGTCGGCACCATTTTTAAAGTAAATCGTTTAATGCTGTTAATCGAATGATTTATAAAGCCTCTTTAGGCTGCACAGATAATGTGCCTCGATAGCTCAGTCGGTAGAGCAGAGGATTGAAAATCCTCGTGTCCCTGGTTCGATTCCGGGTCGAGGCACCATTAACCTCACTTGATGAGGTTTTTTTAACAACAGAATTTAGTGTGCCGACTTAGCTCAGCTGGTAGAGCAACTGACTTGTAATCAGTAGGTCAACCGTTCGACTCGGTTAGTCGGCACCATTTTTAAAGCCTATTTAGGCTGCACAGATAATGTGCCTCGATAGCTCAGTCGGTAGAGCAGAGGATTGAAAATCCTCGTGTCCCTGGTTCGATTCCGGGTCGAGGCACCATTAACCTCACTTGATGAGGTTTTTTTAACAACAGAATTTAGTGTGCCGACTTAGCTCAGCTGGTAGAGCAACTGACTTGTAATCAGTAGGTCAACCGTTCGACTCGGTTAGTCGGCACCATTTTTAAAGCCTATTTAGGCTGCACAGATAATGTGCCTCGATAGCTCAGTCGGTAGAGCAGAGGATTGAAAATCCTCGTGTCCCTGGTTCGATTCCGGGTCGAGGCACCATTTATTAGCTCAGATGAGCGTGTTTGAAATAACACAACAAAATTTAGTGTGCCGACTTAGCTCAGCTGGTAGAGCATCTGACTTGTAATCAGTAGGTCAACCGTTCGACTCGGTTAGTCGGCACCATTTATAAAGCCTCTTTAGGCTGCACAGATAATGTGCCTCGATAGCTCAGTCGGTAGAGCAGAGGATTGAAAATCCTCGTGTCCCTGGTTCGATTCCGGGTCGAGGCACCATTTATTAGCTCAGATGAGCGTGTTTGAAATAACACAACAAAATTTAGTGTGCCGACTTAGCTCAGCTGGTAGAGCAACTGACTTGTAATCAGTAGGTCAACCGTTCGACTCGGTTAGTCGGCACCATTTTTAAAGTAAATCGTTTAATGCTGTTAATCGAATGATTTATAAAGCCTCTTTAGGCTGCACAGATAATGTGCCTCGATAGCTCAGTCGGTAGAGCAGAGGATTGAAAATCCTCGTGTCCCTGGTTCGATTCCGGGTCGAGGCACCATTCATTTAAAAGCCAAACATTTGTTTGGCTTTTTTTGTGCCTTTAAAATATCACCATTCAGATATAATCTTTGCGATTTTTCCTCTTCATCACATTGTCACTTGCTGATTTTTAACCCTTTGAATTGCTTTTCCTTCTTGGTTTTTTGTTGTTTTTGTTCTGCAACAATTTTGATTGTGCGCTCAGCGTAAGGATCGGGAACCACCATTTGAATTAACGAGCCTAAAGCAAAAGCGAGTGCTTTTTGCTTTTTTGCAGCTTTGATGAGGCTCGCCATACACAGCGCAAACAACAAAAAGAATGCAAAAGGCGCAGTATAAACGATCAGCACTGATAAATTGATAGCGGAAAAGCCGCTGCAGTAATCAGAGATAACTTGATAAAGAGTAATAAAAATTAAATAACTTAGGTGCATAACATACCCGTAAAAAATAAGAGTGGATCAACAGTAAAAACGGCACAAACTGAGGTTTTGAGCCGAAAAAATGGGACTTGCCCAAAATGAGAGCGTTGATGGTAGTTATTTTTGTTGAGTTGCCTTTGCGCGCAGCAGGCTTCTTAGCCATTTAGAACGGATAAAATTGGCTTGTTCAGGCCAAAAGCGTTCGATTCGAGGCATCAAAGTGCGCAGTCTGAGCGGATGCTTTAAGTGTGCTTGCTTAAAAAAATCGTTAGGTTTTTTTATCTGATAAGTTAAATAAAACTGCTGGCGTATTTTATAAAATAGAGCCGAAGCCTGATAAGAGGGTTGCTGCGATTGAAGAGTTCGACTCTGAGATGCATGTGTCTGACCCATGACTAAAATGGCTGCGCTCAGCACAATATAAATCCATTTAAGCCATGACATCACTGATCCTTGCTATTTTTAGAGTACGAGCTTGTATCTGATATTGGGATAATAATTCTTTTTCTCAATAGGTAATCAATTTACCTCAGTAAAACGTACAGCCTGATTGTAAGTGTATGTAAAGTTCGTTGAATGCTTTTATTTAGAGCGATTACACTTATTGGCGTTACAACTTTTGTTGTTTAAGTCTTTAAGTATGTCATTAACGGGAATATAGATGGGCATAAAAATCAAACCGATAGTGATAGGTATGGGTCTCGTACTCTCTGGGTGCATGAGTACTGAAAAATTTGATGATACGTATCAAGCAAATTTAAACGTACCATCAAATTGGCAGCAAACCAGTATTTCATCAGCTATTGACAGTAATTGGTTAGCGCAGTTAGTTGATCCACAAATACATGAGTTAGTGGCTCAGGCGCTCGAAAATAACTATCAACTGAAATCACAAGCATATGCTGTCGCAATCAAAGAGCAGTTACTTATTGCCTCCGGTGCCGCACTGTGGCCAAGCTTAGATGTTTCGATGCGCAGTACGCGCAATAAAGCGAATCAGCCAGTCAATTATTCAAATAATCATTCCCTTAACCTAAATCTCAGTTATGAACTTGATATTTGGGGCAAGTTGTCAGATTCCGAACGCCAAGCAAACCTTGAATACTTAGCGCAAAAAGCCAACTTTGAGCAAGCTAAACATACGCTAGTGGCCGACGTGGTTACAGCCTGGTTCAAAATAATTGAAGCAGAAAAATTGATGCAGCTTTATCAAGGATGGGTGAAAAATGCACAGCAAAACCTCACTATTATTGAATCAGGTTATCAGCAAGGTCTCAGTAGTGCCCTCGATGTTTATTTGACACGTAACGAAGTAAACAACGAACGTTCTAGAGTGGCCAATCAACAAGCTGAATTGAGTCAAGCCAAGCGGGTGCTTGAGCGTTTAGTTGGCCAGTATCCTGAAGGGGAATTAGCCGTTAAAGCGGATTTACCCTTGCTGCTGAATGAAATTCCGACAGGTTTGCCATCACAATTGATGACGCGTAAACCTGCGTTAATTGCCAGTTGGTATCAGCTACTCAGTAAAGATGCGGCATTGGCTTATGCCCATAAACAGCGTTTTCCAAGTATTAACTTAACGGGTTCGATTGGGAACAGCAGTAATGAAATCAACCAATTATTATCGCCATCTTCATTGGCTTGGTCACTGATTGGCGGAATTTCAGCCCCTCTTTTTAATGGTGGACGATTGGCTGCAAATGAAGAGCGCGTTCGTTTAGAGCGCGAACAATCAGAGCAAACTTACTTAAATACTTTGTTTGATGCATTCAGCTCCGTTGAAAATGCACTCACCGCTGGGCAAAGCTTACAACAGCGCTACTTGACCATGTTGGCAGCGCAAGAAAATGCCTTGGCAGCAGAAACACTTTCATTTGAGCAATATCAAAGTGGATTAGTCGAATATACTACAGTGCTTGAATCGCAAAAGCGTGCATTTGACGCTCAAAGTTCAGTTATTCAAATAAAAACACAGCTCATCACTAATCGTATTAACTTGCACCTCGCACTCGGTGGTGATTTTTCTTCAACGACCACTGCAATACAGGCGGATTAAATCGTGAAAATGAACAAAAAAACACTTCTGCCCATTGGCATTATCTTTGTAACCATCGGGCTATTTGCTCTTATTACCAGTAATCCACCGAGCGCAGCTCGTGGAAAACCTTCAGCGGCTCCACAAATGACGGTAGATGTATTACCTATTTCGCTGCAATCTTACTCTGTACAACTCGATAGCTTTGGTTTGGTGCAACCGCGTACGCAAAGTGTGCTCGTGGCGCAAGCCAGTGGTCAAATTACTAAAGTGAGTAGTCAATTTCGTGATGGTGGTTTTTTTGAGGTGGGCGATGTACTTATTCAGCTCGATGATCGTGATCATAAAGCAGAAGTGAAAATTGCCGAATCAAGCTTATTGTCTGCTAAACAAGGTTTGCTTGAAGAGCAAGCTCGAGTCAAACAAGCGGTTGCCGATTGGCAGCGATTAGGTAATGGGCAACAAGCTAACGCATTAGTGCTGCGCGAACCTCAATTAGAAGCCGCCAAAGCGAAAGTATTGTCAGCAGAAGCGCAGCTCGAAAAAGCGCGACTCACCTTAGAGCGAACAAAAATAGTGGCACCCTATGCGGGACGTGTGCTGAAAAAACAAGTTGATTTGGGGCAAGTTGTCAGCAATAACGCTCAGTTAGCCACTATCTATGCTGTTGATTATGTTGAAATTCGCTTGCCAATAAAAAATAAAGATTTAGAGCTAATTGCATTACCAGAGCAATTTCGCGATGTTGCGCATACACCATTAGGAAGTAGTGTTCAGTTTCGCTCAGATTTAGTGCAAGACCAAACTTGGCAAGGGCGTGTGGTACGCACCGAAAGCGCCATCGATACCGCCTCTCAGCAATTGTATGTTGTGGCTCAAATTGATAACCCTTATCAAGCCAAGTTAAATCAAGTGTCGCCAATAAAAATTGGCCAGTATGTGACTGCACAGCTTCAAGGTAAGACACTAAATGACGTAATGGTGATCCCAAATAGTGCGATTTATCAGGGAAGCTACGTTTACACTGTTATCGATGGGGTTTTAAAACGAAAAGACATTAATTTACGCTGGCAAAATGCCAATGATGCCATTGTGGCAACAGGGCTTGCACCAGGTGAATTACTGGTATTGACGCCGCTTGGGCAAGTGAGTTCGGGGACGCCAGTAAAAATAAATGGTGAAGCTACAGCTGCCAGTGAAGCTGATGAAAAACAGGCGAGTCGCGCTAAATTAGAGCAACGAGCCAAAGCGCTTGGCATATCAGTTGAACAATTGATGGCACAGCGCAAACAAGCGCGCGCAAATAAAGAGGCGAATTAAGATGCATATCCAGCAAATATTTAGCCTGTTAGGAGCCATGTCATGATTGCTTGGTTTACCAAAAATCACGTTGCTGCAAACCTATTAATGATCAGTATTTTATTGGCGGGTTTGTTTAGCTTGTCGAGCAAGATTCCACTTGAAGTGTTTCCGTCTTTTGAGACCGATCGGATTAGTGTCAGTGTGTCCTTACGAGGAGCAACCCCTGAAGATACCGAGCAAGGTGTGGCGATCCGAATCGAAGAAGCCGTGCAAGATCTTGAAGGGGTAAAACAAATCACCAGTCGTTCTTCAGAAGGTTCTGCATCAGTTACCATTGAAGTTGATACTGGTTATGATCCAAGAGAAATGCTCGCAGACATCAAAAGCCGAGTGGATGCGATTAACACGTTTCCTGCCGATGCTGAAAAGCCGATTGTTGCTTTGGCTGAACGCAAGCGCGAAGTGATTGCTGTCACGGTCGCAAGTATTTATAGCGAAAAAGAAACACGAGAATACGCAGAAACTGTACGGGATGCGTTATTACGTTTGCCAGCGGTCACCCAAGTTGACCTCAGTGGGGTGCGCGATTATGAAATCGCCATCGAGATATCGCAAGATAGTTTGCGTCAATATGAATTGAGCCTCAAAGACGTGGCCAGCGCGATTGGTAATTCAAGTACCGATGTATCAGCCGGAAACCTGAAAACATCAGGTGGTGATGTATTGATCCGCTCAAAAGGACAAGCGTATCGCAAAGATGAGTTTGCCAAAATAGCGATAAAAACCAACCCAGATGGTTCGATTATCCGCTTGGGCGATATCGCCAATATTAAAGATGAATTCGAAGAAACCCCTGTGCGCACTCGTTTTAACGGTAAACAAGCGGCATTCATTGATGTCTATCGGATCGGCCAGCAAAGTGCGATAGAAGTGGCTGATGAAGTTAAAGATTACATTGTACAGCAGCAAGCAAACTTGCCCTATGGATTCGAGTTAAGTTATTGGGATGATGACTCGCAAGTGGTGAAAAACCGAATTGCCACTTTGACAAGCAGCGCGTTACAAGGAGGGATCTTAGTACTGGCGTTATTAACGCTGTTTTTGCGTCCGGCCATCGCTTTTTGGGTTTTTATTGGTATTCCTATCTCATTTATGGGCGCATTTATTGCCATGCCTATATTTGGTATCACATTGAATATTATGAGCTTATTTGGTTTTATTTTGGTGCTCGGCATAGTTGTTGATGATGCCATTGTGACCGGAGAAAATATTTATACCCATCTGAAAACATCTGAAAGTGGTGAACAAGCAGCTATCCGAGGTACACAAGAAGTTGCGACGCCAGTTACGTTTGGCATTTTAACAACTGTGGCTGCTTTTTTACCTTTAGCGTTTATAGAAGGTGCACGAGGCGCATTATTTGCCCAAATCCCAGTGATTGTGATCCCGGTGTTATTGTTTTCATTAATAGAGTCTAAATTTGTTCTGCCAGCACATTTGAAATACCTCAAAATGCGCCATGAAAAGTCAGGGCCAAATAAATTTGAGCGTTTACAACAGCGGTTTGCGGATGGGTTTGAAAACGCTATTTTGTGCTATTATCAGCCGATTTTAAATCTTGCCTTACGTCATAAGCTCGCCACCTTGAGCAGCTTTGTGGGTGTTTTTGTGATTATTTTAGCCTTAGTGATGAGTGGCTGGACTAAGTTTATTTTCTTTCCGCGTATTCCCAGTGAAACAGTGCGCGTTAATTTAACGCTGCCAACTGGTACGCCTTTTGAAGTAACCAACACATTTGTGCTCAAAATGGCAGATAAAGCAAAAGTGCTGCAAGATAAATATGTCGATGCAGACAGTGGTAAGAGTGTGATCATTAATATTCTGGCGACGACAGGTGGCCGAGGTGGCGCCTCAAATTCTGGCGGTGTGCGGTTTGAAATTATTCCACCTGAACAGCGGTCAAGTTCGATCACTTCTCGAGAGTTAGTCAGTGAGTGGCGTCAATTAATTGGGGTGATCCCTGGAGCCGAAAGTCTGACTTTTCGGGCTGAAATTGGTCGCTCGTCTGATCCTATTAATGTGCAGCTAACTGGGATGTCATTGGAGACGCTAAAAGAAGTGGCCAATAAAGTGAAACTACGACTGGCCACCTATCCGACAGTGTTTGATATTGCAGACAGCTTATCAAATGGTAAGCAAGAGCTACAAATAGAACTGACACCACAAGGTCAAGCACTTGGGTTAACGCGGGTGAATATTGCCAGCCAAGTACGTAATGCATTTTTTGGTTCACAGGTTCAGCGCATTCAGCGTGGACGAGATGATGTCAGGGTGATGGTACGCTTGCCAATCGAAGAGCGACGCTCAATTGCTGATTTGCAAAATATCTTAATTGAAGTCCCTTCTGGTGGTGCGGTGCCATTGTCCCATGTCGCTACGTTATTAGCTGGCCAAAGCCCGTCATCAATTTATCGCATTGATCGCTATCGTACTGTGAATGTCACCGCAGATATCGAAAAAACCAATACCAACATGACAGTATTGCAGGCGGATCTTAAAACTTATCTTGATGAATTGGTCGCGCAATATCCTGGAATTAATCATTCATTAGAAGGGGAAGCAAAAGAGCAACGTGAGTCGTTTGGTTCGCTGGCGTGGGCGTTATTATTTGTTTTCTTTATTATTTATGCATTATTAGCCATTCCATTTAAATCGTATTTGCAGCCATTGATCGTTATGAGCATCATTCCATTTGGTATGATTGGCGCTGTGGTTGGGCATTGGATTATGGCAATGGAACTGACCATTATGAGTTTACTTGGCATGCTGGCTCTGATTGGCGTAGTGGTCAATGATTCACTGGTATTAGTCGACTTTATCAATAAAAAACGCCTAGAAGGGCGAGAGTTGATGGATGCCGTGTTAACGGCTGGGGCGGCTCGTTTTCGCCCTGTAATGCTCACCAGCTTAACAACATTTATAGGCTTAATGCCGCTCTTGTTTGAAAAATCAACGCAAGCGCAGTTCTTGATTCCAATGGCGGTGTCGCTCGGATTTGGTATTTTGTTTGCCACTTTTATTACGCTGTTGTTAGTGCCTGTCAATTATATGCTGGTGGAAAAAATGAAAGGGCTTTTTTCGAACGAGAGTACAGCTAGTGATTATTCAAATGCAGATAAACCTGTTTAGGTAAAAGTCCTTTTTAGGTAGGAGATGGAAGGTGCAAGCTTGGCAGCTTTTCTTTTTGCTTATACCTAATGGATTTCAAGGTGCACGTAGGCGGCAAGCACCCGAGCATCTAAAAAGACGACGGGTATAGGCAAAAAGTAAGGTGCGACCCCATTGGTTTTCCGATAAATTGTTGTGCTTGTCACGTTTTTGAAGTTCGTCATCAAGAAGGGTTGTAGTTTGCTTAGCATTCTTACTTTGTTATCAACGATGTAATGTAGAATCGCTACATTACATCGGCTGCGCTTTGTATTATTTTTTGGGAGGATTGCCATACAAACAGTTGCAAAAGCATACGCGAAAGGTCAATACGCCCTAGGTTGGTAAAAAGTTACGATGAAGGTGGTGTGGTGCAATCAGGCGAAAACCAAAAGTCATCAGCAGCAGCGGTCCATTCATTACTACATACACCCATTTGTTGTCCTTCTACATCCGCACAGGCATCATGATTCAAAATATTGTCCATCGCCAAACATTGGACAACCAGCTCCACATCGTCCTGCGCAGAAGCCATGCCCACCAACTTTATAGTACTTGGTTTTAATTCCAGTTTTAGTAACATCACAAATAGCCTTTTTTTGGCGTCCCATAGAAGAGCATATATTTTGCCAGCCTTGTAAAGAAATACTGCTATAGTCATCCCTTTGGATAATTTGATGAATTGGGGTACCAATAGGATAAGCTGAAAGGAACTCAAAGAATTTTAAGAACGTTTTGTTTGTATCTGTCTTTATAAAGTCAGTTCACTTTTCTTTTAGGCGCGCATTTATTGCTTTTATATATAGAATAATTGAAGCGACTCCTGCTGTTGGTAGTGTTAGTAATATTGCCCAACCTGCAACATAAAGCACTGCTAATATGTTTCCTATATCAATACCAAACATTATGCAGTTAGTCGGGCCGGCTTCTCGAACGACACAATTAAGTGTCTTTGAAAGTAGCTCAGCTGCAATTAAAGCTAAAATGGGTGCAATGGCAATTGCGCCAAAAAAAATAGCCAAACTCAAACGATTTTTAGATTTTAACGTATTCATACAAAGATCCTTTTTGATATACCCAAACTACCTGAAAATGCTTGTTTCATCGAATTACAGGGGGAGGCAGTGCAAGGTGTGACAATGCAGGAATGTAGCCACCTCTCAAATTGTCACAACACAGCAGTGTACCCCTATGACGCGTCTGGGGGTAAGGTTAAAACGCATTTATCCTGCGTTATTGATTTTGATAAGGGAATAGCCATTATCAAAATCAATGCCTTATCAATGCCTTGTCTAAATGCGTTTTACTTCTTGCTGAACTCGCGCATATTCAGGTAGTTTAGGTATAAATAGTCATCGGTTGTGATACTTCACTCAACCAATAGGGAAAAGTTTATATTTCCTCTCAAACATGTTTGCGCTTACTAAATAACTCTACCACTAGAGGTTAAGAAAATATTTTTTATTTTTTAAGGCCAGTTGACCTTTGTGGTTTAAATGAACCCAAGGGTAACGTTTGTTTGAAATGTATACTGCGCTATTGCACGTTCATACAGCAAGCGACACTTGATGTGACCTGCTTAAACTCCAAACAAATTACTTAACGTTCCCTTATAGAACTGGTTATTTCAGTGTTTATTTTTGTATAAAACAGAGAGGTTTTGCAGCGATTTTAGCGGCAGATTTGCGGCGTCTTTTTATTCTTAGTCTAGTTTTAGCTTGGGTTTTGAAAAGTCTTTAAAGCAGGGTATTAATGAGGTTTTAGGTGAACTCCAGAATGCGGCAGCGAGTGTCAGCCCTTGAACCCTAAGGTTCAAGGCGGAACACAACAACTAACCGCAGGCTTCTCGGTACATGCCGAGCTTGCACAATAGCTAATAAACTGCGTCCCTAACAAAAAATTTATCGGCTCAGGGACTTAACCCACACACCAACATTCCAGAGAACAAGTTAAGTATATAAGACTCTGGCTAAAGCTCTACCTTTTTATTGTAATTAGACGTTTAAGCGCAGTTTAAATAAACAAAGTGCTTTAAAATCGAACTGTTATCGTGAATTTATTGGAGTTGCTGCTAGCCCAGTGGTAGCATTAATCTTATAGTTAACTCTAAACACACGTTAAGAACCCTGCCATGATTGAAAAACTCAGCTACCAAGATGCACAATTATTACTCGAAAAACATCAAGTGTTTGTTATGCCAGCAGAAGTGCATGGCGTGATTAGCGGTCTCCTTTCTTGTGGCCTCGATATTGAGAGTAAAGAATATTTAGCGTTATTAAGTGATGTATTTAATGAAGGACAGTCATTCAGCGGTGAGTTAAAAACCTTTCTCAGCAGCATGTACACGCATGTCAGTAGCCAGTTGAACGACAAAGAGCTGCAATTTGAACTGTATTTACCAGAGGAAGAAGAAACCTTATCCGATCAAGCTAATGCGGTGATTGCATGGATCTCTGGGTTTTTATTAGGCTTTGGTTTAAAACAAAAAGACTACGGTCGTTTATCTGCTGATGTCAAAGAAGTGATCCAAGACTTTACTGAAATCAGTAAACTAGATACTCATTTTGACGAAACTGATGAAGACGTCCAAGCACTATACGAAATTGTCGAATATGTGCGGATTTCAACCTTGTTATGTTTTGCAGAGTTAGGCGAAAAACAAGTTACCACCGCGGCAGAAAATAAAACAATCCACTAAATAAGTGAGCAAGATGATGAGCGAATTTATCCAAAGACGCGCCCGTTTATTGGCAAACATGGATCCTCATAGCGTTGCGATTATTCCTGCAGCAAAAGAACTTACACGCAGCCGAGATACCGAATACGCGTTTCGTCAAGACAGTGATTTTTTCTATTTAACCGGATTTAATGAACCCGACGCTGTGTTAGTGCTCACTCCGGGCAAAGACGTCGAAACAACTATCTTTTGCAGAGCAAAAGATAAAATGGCAGAAATTTGGTGTGGTCGTCGCATGGGGCCAGAGCAAGCTAAGACACAGCTTGGTTTTGATGCAAGCTATGGTTTAGAATCCCTCGATGAGCATTTGTTGCAGTTAATAAATGGCAAGTCGCATCTGTATTTTGCTCAAGGAACGTATCCTGAATTTGATCAGCAAGTGTGGCAATACATTGATACCCTTCGTAATGGCCCAAAGCGTGGTTATAAAGCCCCACACACGATTAAAGATATTCGAACTCTCATCCATGAAATGCGTTTATTTAAATCTGATTTTGAGTTGGATTTAATGCGCCAAGCCGGAAAAATCAGCGCAGCAGCCCATGTCCGCGCAATGCAATACGCTCAAGCGGGTGCAACAGAGTACCAATTGGAAGCCGAAATTCATCATCATTATGCGATGAATGGCGCGCGCCATCCTGCATATGGCACGATTGTGGGCTCGGGTGACAACGCGAATATTTTACATTACACCGAAAACAGCGCTGCGTTGGTCGATGGGGAGTTAGTACTGATTGATTCAGGGTGCGAACTTCAAGGCTATGCGGCCGATATCACTCGTACTTTTCCTGTCAACGGACAATTTTCAGCCCCGCAAAAACAGCTTTATCAATTGGTATTAGATGCTCAATTGGCCGCGCTTGCGGTTGTAAAACCCGGTAACACCTTAAAAATGGCAGGGGATGAGGCAATTAAAGTGCTGACCCAAGGTATGATTGAGCTGGGTTTATTGCAAGGCGAATTGGCGGAGCTTATCGATAATCAAGCATTTAAAGCATTTTATATGCATGGCGTCGGTCACTGGTTAGGGCTCGATGTGCACGATGTGGGTGATTACAAACAAGATGAAAAAGACCGCCCATTTGAACCGGGTATGGTGTTAACTATTGAACCGGGTATTTATGTTGCTAACGACGCAATTGCACCTGAGCAATTCAAAGGCATTGGCATTCGTATCGAAGATGATGTGGTGATCACCGCAACTGGGCACGAAGTACTTACTGCCGATGTGCCAAAAACCATCGCAGAAATCGAAGCGTTAATGCAAGCATAAGGAATCAGTGTGCAGTCACAACAGCCACATTTTGATGTCGTTATTGTCGGGGGCGGGTTAATTGGTGCCAGCCAAGCGCTTTGTCTAGCCAAGCGCTGCCCAAACTTAAAAATAGCGGTGATTGAAGCGTTTGCCGCGAGCGATAAAGCTCAGCCAAGTTTCGATGACCGCAGTATCGCCATTGCTCACCACAGCGCCAACTATTTAAAAAGATTAGGGTTATTTCAACCTTATGCCTCGTATGTTAGTGCGATAGAAACGGTACAAGTGTCAGATAAAGGGCATTTTGGTAAAACCCATATTAGTGCGCAAGAATATCAGGTTGAAGCTTTAGGTTATGTGGTTGAGGTTAAACCGTTTGGTTTGGCATTACATAAGCAACTAGCCGGGGAAAATATCACGCTGTTTTGCCCTAACAAAGTCACTGCTATTTCACAACAGCAACATGCTAATCAACTGACGTTAGACGATCATTCGACATTCAGTGCTGCGCTAATCATTGTGGCTGATGGTGCGCAATCTGCGGGACGACGCTTATTAAATGTTGAGTTTACCCAACAGGCTTATCAGCAATCTGCCATTATTGCCAATATTGAAGTAGCAGGTGACCATCAACAACAAGCATTTGAGCGCTTCACAGAGCATGGCCCAATGGCTTTATTACCTATGAGTGACCACCGTTACTCTTTGGTGTGGTGCGCCGCGCCGCATGAGATTGAGTCTTTAATTGCTGCCGATGACACGGCTTTTTTATCTCAACTGCAACAAGCATTTGGCTACCGCGCGGGGCGTTTTTGTAAAGTGGGCATGCGTGCGCAATATCCATTAATAAAAGGCCAAGCCAGTCAGTTTATCAGTCATCGTGCTGTGATTATTGGGAACGCAGCGCATGCTGTGCATCCCATTGCAGGCCAAGGGTTTAATCTGGGTGTGCGCGATATTGAATTATTGGTTGAAATCATCGCCCAAGCACGCGCAACCGGGCAAGATATCGGCGATTACGCAGTGCTTAAACAATATCAAGCGCAACGTAAACGCGATATTGGCACTGTGCTGTGTTTAACTGATTCGTTAGTGAAACTCTTTTCGAACTCATCGCGGGCTTTTGCACTGGGCCGTAGCATAGGTTTGAGCTGTTTAAACCACAGCTCCACCCTTAAAAAGCCCTTAGCCAAACAGTTAATGGGGCATACCCGTCAAGGATTTTTATCATGAAACAAACCCAAGTCTGCATTGTTGGCGCGGGTTGCGTCGGCCTGACGCTTGCTCTTGGTTTAGCCAAACAAGGTATTGATGTGGTGGTGATCGACGCTGCCCCACAACAAAGTGTGCCAGAGCAAATTAGTGACGAATACAGTTTACGTGTCAGCGCGTTGAGCTTAGCCAGCCAAGCATTATTCGAAGAGCTGGGCGCATGGCCCGCGATTATGGCGATGCGCGCGCAAGTTTACACCACTATGGACGTACGCGATAAAGACTCGTTTGGCAAAATTTGCTTTGCAGCCCAAGAGCAAGATCTCAGTCATTTAGGCCACATTGTCGAAAATGATGTCATTCGCAAAGCCTTACTTGAAACGCTCGCTAATTACAATAATGCCAGTGTGTTGTTCGATAGTCCTTATCAGCAAATTCATCAAAGTGATAGCGATGTATTTTTGACCCTCGAAAATGGCACTCCACTGATCGCAAAATTGCTGGTGGCGTGTGATGGTGCAAATTCAGCGATTCGCCAGCAATACAAAATGCCGCTGACGTTTTGGGATTATGATCACCATGCCATCGTTGCGACCATCAAAACACAGTTGCCCCATAATCAAGTAGCACGGCAAGTGTTTTTGCCTGACGGCCCCTTAGCCTTTTTACCTTTGCCAGAGGCCAACACACATTCGATTGTATGGTCAACGTCACCTGGTCGTGCTAAAGCCTTGTTGGCCTTGCCTGATGATGAATTTAATAAAGCACTGATGAGTGAATTTGATGGCCAATGTGGTTTGTGCCAAGTGGTCAGTTCTCGTCAAGCGTTTCCGCTTAAAATGCGTTTTGCCCGAAAGTGGCTCGATAATCGCGTTATTCTGATGGGGGATGCCGCGCATACCATTCATCCCTTGGCTGGTCTTGGCATGAACTTAGGCCTAAAAGATGCCGCTTATTTACTTGAATTACTAGCAGATGCGCCGAATAATCAACTAGCGGAATTTGCGCCAAATAAATTACTGCGCCAGTACGAACGCGGCCGCAAAGCCGATGCGCAAACCCATATTGCGATGATGCAGGGTTTAAAAGAGTTATTTGAAGGCCAGCACCCGCTTAAAAAACTCATTCGTGGTGTCGGTTTAAACTTGGTCGATAACCTCAGCCCGCTCAAGCAACTGTTTGCCGATCAAGCGCTGGGGAAATAGTCAGTTACTTTAATTAACAAGCTTAACTCAACAAAAAACCGCATTTCTGCGGTTTTTCTGTCTAAAAGATAATTTACCTAGAGTTCAATGAGTTTAAATAAGTTTACTTATTACTAATCACGGATCCATCAGTTATTTATCACCTTAAAATCAAGCTATTAGTTTCCTTTTTTGTATCTTGTGATTTCAACAAAAAAGGAAATGTTATGAAGATTAAATGGTGTATTTTACTTTTCTCAATATGTTTATTGCCTGTCAAATGGGGGCGCGCGTCAGAAGCTAAAACGGTGTATTTTCGCTCTGATGCATCGGCCGAACCCTTTCCGGTAACGGTTATATTACCAACAGATTATAATGCTCAGCGTTCTACAGCCTACCCCTTACTCGTGACGACAGCAGGTGACAGTCGCTTCGAGGTATTAAAAGCTCAGGTGCATTGGTTAAGCCATGTGAGTTTTGGGCCTATGCCGAAAGTTGTGATTTTGCGTTTACCTAACTTTGACAATGCGAGTGCAGACAAAAAGCAATCAGGGATCAGCGCGACGACATTTCATCAACAAGTACTGCCTTTTGTGCGTCAATCATTCAACATTGCACCGTTTACACTGTTGGAAGGGTTTTCGACTCGGGCAAATTTAGCGCTTGATATGCTCAGTCAATTTCCACAAGCGTATCAGGCGAGCATTATTTCAAGTCCGGCATTAGAGCTCGAATCAGCGAAGTGGAACAATCGATTACTGGCCGAATTAAAGCAACAACAAACTCATAAGCTTTACCTCGCATACGGATCATTCAATGGTCAGCGGGCTGAGTTTGATAGCTTATTCAATGGTCTGACTGCGCAGCCAAATAAAGTGTTGTCGGATCTCGAGGCTGAAAATTACATCAGTACACCGCTTATTCATTTTGAAACTAGCGTGCGTCAGTTGTTTTTGCCACTGAGTGTGCAAAATTTTGAATTGTATAGTGCGCAAGGTGTGCAGGGAATTTTGGCGTATCATCAGTCATTACAGGCTGAATTTGGTTATGTTATTTCAGCCAATGCTAATTTAGAGGGGCTAGCTAATTATTATCTCGAAAACGATAGCGTCGAAAAAGGGCTCGCAGTATTTCAATACATCATTGAGAGTGCCCCAGATGAGCAGCTGTATTCGGTCCGTTATGGGCAAGCTTTACTTCGTGTTGGGCGTTTTGAAAAAGCCCAGCAGGTATTAGAAAATGCCATGGTTCAGGCCAAAAAAGCTCAAGACGATGAAGCGATTAATTACATTCAGCATCTTCTTCGGCAAGCCTCACAGCACGGGAGAGGATAACTCAATCGCAACAAGGTGAGTGCGGCTTGCTACGTCGGTATTACTTAGCAAGCGAATGGGATGCACGTTAAAGTCTGTAGCTAAGTGGGTGGCTTGATTGTATTGGCCAAGCTGCGTGATGCGCTCTGTTGTCAGGTCGTATTGCCAAATTGAGCGCTGTTTGTCTGGTATGTACAGCTGATTGTCACGTAAATAGAACCGCCATTGCAATTGAGTTGTTGCGAGCGATTTTATAGGTGTGAGGCTAAGCTGCTGTAGACGTTTTATAAATGGCTCATCAAAACTGGCTAAGTAGATAACCTCAGGGCCTGTTGCTTGCGCCCAAGCAATAGGCTGCTCAGTGAGTTGCTTGACTTGGCCTGTTGTTAGGTCCAGTGCGATTAAGGTGTTATCTAACTCGCTGCTAGCCAGTAACCAAGGTGCGCCATCACTTTGTACATGCTGCATGAGTTGGCTTACTGAGGTATTTTGAAAATACGGGGTGATCTGACCTGTTAAGCTTAGTTGGTAAACATGAGCACCACTCACAAACCATAATGCTTTACCGTTGGACTGCCACACAAAATTGCTGACGGGGGCTGCAAAAGTGAGTTGCTGATCACCTTGCAAGTCATGTAACCAAATTTGTTGCTGACCACTACGAGATGACAAAAATGCGATTGCGTGACCAAAGGGTTGAAACTGAGCATCCTGATCAGGAAAGTCGCTGTTTGTAAATGGCTGCGTTTGCCACGTGTTGTTTTGCCAATGTTTGGCTGTTATGTCGACATCTTTCAATTCGCTGGTGGCAAGTAACGTGCTGGGCGATAAGCTACCTGTCAAAGTGATATTTGCTTGAGTATACAGTGTTTGTTGATGGCACAGCGCGTTATTGCAATAAAAATAGAGTGTATTTGAGTGACTTTGCAGCCAAGTATTGGCATTTAGTGCAATCGGCATGGATGCTAGATTCACATCGTAGTTGACCGCCGTTTGAGCTTGCAAGGTGGGTGTGTATGCGGCATCGACATCATAAAACCATAAAAAATGATGTAATTCTTTATTTTGCCCTGCAATGACCCAGCGATTTTGATCCACACTGATTTGAGAAATTGACATCAGATCAGTGCTGAGCGGGGCTAATTTTTGTGTTTTTTGTTGCGATAGGTCGAGCAAATATAAAGCATTATCACTCAGGTATAGTGCATCGTGTTCATTGAGCCAGTGTACTTGCTTTATCGTGGAACTCAGACAGGGGCTCACAACTTTGACAGCTGCATTTCGTTGCAAGGGGACTTCAACTATCTGGCTACATTTCTCATCGTTAATGATAACTTGCTCGCTGATGAGCACACGATTGTTGTGTTTTGCGAAGCTGGCGTGACCAAAAAAGTTATGCGCTTGGTGGAGCTCGGTAATGGTTTTAGTTTGGCGGTCTTGGCTGATTAATGTCGCGTGAGTCTCATCATGTTTAACATACACTAAATATTGATTATTAGCGGTGCCTTGTTGTTCAGGCTGATGCTCGTAGGTTAAAGGTGTTAATGACAAGACAGTTGGCCGAAGTGAAGAGGACGTGGGCCAAACAATGTAAGTAAAAATCAAGCCGCCAAATATAATCAGAGCAGTAGATGCAAATAGATAAGCGGGGCGTTTACGTCGAGGGTTGATGGTCACAGGCGTTATTTTTAAGCGGTAGCCACGTTTTGGAAACGTTTCAATCACTGATTTATCGGTATCTTGTAAGTGTTTGCGCAACTGAGTGATACAGCGCTGCAGCGCATTGGGGGCGACAAACGTATTGGGCCAAACAGTGTCGAGTAAAGTCTGTTGTGAAACAAGCTCGCCTTTAGCATGATAAAGCACTCGCAATACTTCTATTACTTTAGGTTCGAGTAACGTCACCTCGTCGCCGTGGTATAATTCGCCAGTCGCTAAGTTGATATGAATGCCATTGATATCGATCATGACTATTGCTTACTTCAATCGCAGGGCGATAAACTCGGCGAGTTTATCAACCGCAGAGTCGCTTTCGTGGGCTTTTTTTATCAAGCTGATGCCAACCTTGCCAAGCGCTGGCAAAATGTGGGTGGTTTTATGAAAAGTTAACTCACTCGGTACGGTCTGTTTTGCCAGTACTGTGATGCCGAGCCCTTCTTTAAGTGCGGCTGTGAGACCGGCTAAATCTGCATTGGTGTACACCACTCGCCATTTTAAACCTGCGCTTTCGAGGGCTTTAATCGCCCGGCGACGATAAATACACCCCTCTGGCGCAGCAATTAATTTCACCACAGGCTGTTGGGCTAAATTGAGCTCGCCCACCCATACCAGCTCATCTTGCATAAAAACAGGGTGTTCGTTTTGATCAAGTTGCTCAATGAGAGTGAGCACTAAATCAAATTGCTCGCGGTTGCTGACATGCATTAACTGCTTGCTGAGCTCAGATTTGACTTCGAGTGACACATCAGGGTAGAGCGAGACAAAGTCACCAATAATGGCTGGTAAAATCGTGGCGGCAAACTCGCTGGGGATCCCGAGGCGGATTTTCCCGGTAATGATTTCAGAGCTAAATTGTTGCAAAATGCCATCGTTTAATTGCAGCATTTGTTTTGCTAAAGGCAAGAGTAACTCACCTTGATGATTGAGCACTTGACGCTGCCCTTGTTTTTTAAACAGCTTAGTATCGAGCATTTCTTCAAGGCGTTTAATTTGCAAACTCACCGCAGGTTGCGATAAGCCCAAAAGCTCACCGGCCTTAGCAAATCCGCCGACTTCAATCACAGTTACTAAGGTTCGCAAGCTGTCTGTTGGGATGTTTTTCATATTAACATTATCAATTTAAACGTCTTTTAATATAAGTATTATTAATCAGTAGATTTAAAATTACAATTTGTTGTTCATCTACGCGCGCAATATAATTTTTACATTCAATTAAAGTAGGTAACGACCATGGCGTTTCAATCCAACATGTTTGCCAGCCATATCCTTGACTCGCGTGCTGTCCTCTCACAGCCAAACAGTACCGCGTATATCACCAATAAATGGGTGTTTGATATCGGTGGCAGTGCAGCGTTACCTTTTTTACGTCAGATTTTAGTCGCCAATGTGGCCAAACTCACCTCAGCAGGCATGGGCTTACAAAGCCGAGTAAATGGCTTTTGTGCCCATCAAAATATCGTGCTAGACGTGTATTATTTTTCTGAATCTGCGTTTCGGATTGTGGTCGATACCAACCAACCGCAAACGTTTGCCAATTGGCTCACACAGTTCGAAAGTTATTTCGATATCGATGTGATTGCCCGCGAAGATTTAGCCGTGCTATCCGTTCAAGGGGTCGACGCATTTGCGACCTTGGTTGAAGAGTTTTCGCTCACGCCAGGCTTACGGTTATCTGATCAGCAATTACGGTTTGGCGCACAAAGCGGCGCGGTGTTTTTAACCGCGGTTTCAAGCGATAATGTGAACCGCTATGAACTGATTGCCAGTGAAAGTGAATTAGCCAGCTGGCAATCTCGCTTTACAGGACTAGGATTTAATGCAAATGCGGCTTAGCCGCTTTTTTGCTTTTTATACGTTTTCAAATACGTATCGGTTGTTTAAGGGAGTTTCGCTGCTGTAGCGCTGTATTTTCAGGGTTTTAATCTGAATAAATACTGTAAGCAAAGTGAAATATTCGAGATAGAAAATCAGTGGTAGAGATTATTAACTTATGTATAATCGCCGCCCATGTTATTCCCCTCAATGATGAGGAAGCGGCCTGACTGTTAGGGCTTTTACTTAAGTGCAGGAATATTATGACAAACAAAACAGTTCTTCACGCTAAGCACATCGAAGCTGGCGCAAAAATGGTAGATTTCCACGGTTGGGAAATGCCAATCAATTACGGTTCACAAATCGAAGAGCACAACGCTGTGCGCACCGATGCGGGCATGTTCGACGTGTCTCACATGACCATCGTTGATGTGAAAGGTGCTGATGCAAAAGCATTTTTACGTAAATTAGTTGCGAACGATGTTGCTAAATTAACTGTACCAGGTAAAGCACTTTACACCGGCATGTTAAACCATGACGGCGGTGTAATTGATGACTTAATCATCTATTTCTTCTCTGAGACTGAGTACCGCTTAGTAGTTAACTCAGCAACACGCGAAAAAGACTTAGCGTGGATTGCTCAAATTGCGGCTGATTTTTCTGTTGAAGTGACAGAGCGTCCTGAGTTTGCAATGATTGCCGTACAAGGCCCGAATGCAAAAGCAAAAACAGCCACTATTTTAAATGCTGAGCAAAATGCCGCAGTTGAAGGCATGAAACCATTCTTTGGTGTGCAAGCTGGCAGCTTATTTATTGCAACAACAGGCTACACAGGTGAAGCGGGTTACGAAATCGTCGTTCATAACGATGACGCAGCAGATCTTTGGCAGCAATTATTAGACGCAGGTGTTGCACCAGCGGGCTTAGGCGCACGTGATACGTTGCGTTTAGAAGCGGGCATGAACCTATATGGTTTAGATATGGACGAAACTGTATCGCCACTTGCTGCTAACATGGGTTGGACCATTGCGTGGGAACCTGCGGATCGTGACTTTATTGGTCGTGATGCATTAACTAAACAAAAAGCCGAAGGTGTCGATAAATTCGTTGGTTTAGTCTATGAAGATAAAGGTGTATTACGCGCAGGCAGTAAAGTCATCGTAGAAGGTGGCGAAGGTGTGATCACTTCTGGTACATTCTCACCAACCTTAGGTTACAGTATTGCGCTTGCGCGCGTACCCAATACCGTTGGTGAAACAGCGCAAGTTGAAATGCGTAAAAAATTAGTCGACGTAAAAGTGGTGGCACCATCATTTGTACGTTTCGGTAAAAAAGTAATTTAATCAGTTTCGGGTCAAGGCCCAAAATAATTTAGTCGAAGGAACAGTAGAATGAGCAATATCCCTAGCGAATTAAAATACGCATCTTCTCATGAGTGGGTTCGCGATGAAGGCGACGGTACATTTACAGTCGGTATCACAGAGCACGCACAAGAACTTTTAGGTGATATGGTATTTGTTGAATTACCAGACGTAGACGACGAAGTTGATGCTGGTGAAGATTGTGCGGTAGCTGAGTCAGTAAAAGCGGCTTCAGACATTTACGCACCAATCGGTGGCACCATTGTAGCAATCAATGAGCTACTTGAAGATGCACCTGAGACAGTAAACTCAGATCCGTACACAGACGGTTGGTTATTCCGCATTAAAGCATCAGACGTGTCTGAGCTTGATAACCTACTAGACGCTGAAGGTTACGAAGCATCTATCGACGAAGAGTAATTATTTCTTCGACCATAAAAGCCCCAAATTAGGGGCTTTTATAGTTTCATTATTTGGCTTCTGGTTAGCGAATATTGAACTAAGTAATTGTAAATATTACACAAGATTTTAAATGTCGTGCTTAACCCCATTTTAATACGACATTGCTGTTAGCAGGTTGACCAATCTAACTTGCAACATTAATTTTTTTTGGATTAATAGGAATCTGGACTAATGTCACACGCCAAATCTCTTGATCAACTCGAGCAAAAGCAAGATTTTATCCGTCGCCATATCGGCCCGGACGCAGCACAAACTGCCACCATGCTAGCTGAATTAAATGTATCAAGTGTTGAAGAGTTAATCGCTCAAACTGTGCCTGCAAGTATTCGTTTAGAGCAGGGCTTAACAGTCGGTGAAAGCCGCACTGAAGTCGAAGCGCTCAGCTACTTAAAGTCGGTTGTATCTAAAAACAAACTTTATAAATCATACATCGGCCAAGGTTATCACCCGACATTAGTACCGAACGTTATTTTACGTAACGTACTTGAAAATCCAGGCTGGTACACAGCGTACACGCCGTACCAACCAGAAATCGCGCAAGGTCGTTTAGAGTCACTGTTAAACTTCCAAACCTTATCGATTGACTTGTCAGGGTTAGACCTTGCAAGTGCATCATTGCTGGATGAGTCAACCGCTGCTGCAGAAGCGATGGCTCTTGCTAAGCGTGTTGCCAAAGCGAAAAAAGCGAATATCTTTTTCATTGCTGATGATGTGCACACACAAACAATCGACGTAGTGGCAACTCGTGCTGACCAGTTTGGTTTTGAAGTAGTTGTGGCACCTGCGGCTGATGTAGCAAACCACGAGATTTTTGGTGCATTATTCCAGTACCCATCAACATCAGGCGAAATCGTCGATGTTCAAGGTTTAATTGAAACCGTGCACAGCAAAAAAGCGATTGCCTGTGTTGCTGCAGACATCATGAGCTTATTATTACTGAAGTCACCAGGTTCATTGGGTGCTGACGTAGTCCTTGGTTCTGCGCAGCGTTTTGGTGTACCAATGGGTTACGGTGGTCCTCACGCGGCATTTTTTGCCACCCGTGACGAATACAAGCGTTCATTACCTGGTCGTATCATCGGTATTTCAAAAGACCGTTTAGGTAACGACGCACTGCGTATGGCAATGCAAACACGCGAGCAACACATTCGCCGCGAAAAAGCCAACTCAAACATTTGTACAGCGCAAGTATTACTAGCCAACATGGCTGCGTTTTATGCGGTGTACCACGGCCCACAAGGCTTAAAAGTGATTGCCGAGCGCATTCACCGTTTTGCTGATATTTTAGCGGCTGGTTTACAAGCAAAAGGCGTGAGCTTAAAGCACAACACCTGGTTTGATACCATTACGCTGACACAAAACAAAGACGAAATCGTTGCACGTGGTTTAGCGGCTGAAATCAACTTTGCAACTAATCACGACGGTGAGCTGTCTATTTCAGTGAACGAAGAAACCACGCGTGCAGACATCGCACAGCTATTTGACGTGATTTTAGGCGAAGGCCATGGCTTAGACGTGGCAGCACTGGATGCAACAATTACCGCCAATGGCTCTGAGTCGATTCCGGCTGGATTGGTTCGTGATGATGCGATTTTAACGCACCCTAACTTCAACTCGTACCACAGCGAAACAGAAATGCTTCGTTATATCAAACGTCTTGAAAACAAAGATTTATCGCTTAACCATTCAATGATTTCATTAGGCTCTTGTACGATGAAATTGAATGCAACCGCTGAAATGATCCCGGTTACTTGGCCTGAAATCGCTAACCTTCACCCATTCTGCCCGCTAGACCAAGCAGAAGGTTACCAAATCATGATTAACGAATTACATGATTGGTTAGTGAATATTACCGGTTACGATGCCGTATCAATGCAGCCAAACTCAGGCGCACAAGGTGAATACGCAGGCTTAATCGCCATTCGTAAATACCACGAATCACGTGGCGATGCGCACCGTAATGTGTGTTTAATCCCAAGTTCTGCGCACGGTACAAACCCAGCATCTGCGCAAATGGCCAGCATGAAAGTTGTGGTGGTTGCTTGTGATAAAAACGGTAACATCGACATGGCTGATCTAAAAGCTAAAGCTGAGTCGGTAGCAGAAAACTTATCGTGTATCATGGTGACTTACCCATCAACTCACGGTATTTACGAGCAAAATATCAAAGAAGTCTGTGATATTGTGCACCAGCACGGCGGCCAAGTGTACATGGATGGCGCGAACATGAACGCGCAAGTGGGTGTAACAAGCCCAGGTTCAATCGGTTCTGACGTATCGCACTTAAACTTACACAAAACATTCTGTATTCCACACGGTGGTGGCGGCCCAGGTGTTGGCCCAATTGGTGTTAAATCACACCTAGCGCCATTTATGCCTAACCACAGCGTCATTAACGTTCCGGGCACAACCAAAGGCAATGGTGCAGTATCAGCTGCGCCTTATGGTTCAGCAGCAATCCTTCCTATTTCATGGGCATACATCACCATGATGGGCAGCGAAGGCTTAAAACAAGCCACCGAAATGGCGATTGTAAATGCAAACTACTTAACTGAAAAGTTAAGCAAGCATTACCCGATTTTATATCGTGGTCAAAACAACCGCATTGCACACGAATGTATTGTTGACTTACGCCCATTAAAAGAAGCCTCTGGCATCACTGAAATGGATGTTGCAAAGCGTTTACAAGATTACGGTTTCCACTCACCAACGATGTCGTTCCCGGTTGCAGGCACACTCATGATTGAGCCAACTGAATCTGAAAACAAAGTTGAAATCGACCGTTTCATCGAAGCCATGGTATCAATCAAAGGCGAAATCGATAAAATCATCAACGGCGAATGGACTATCGACAACAACCCATTAGTGTTTGCTCCGCATACACAAGGCGATGTACTTGGCAACGAGTGGGATCGTGCATACGACCGTTTCTACGCTGCCTTCCCAGTACCTGCGGTTGCGAAAAACAAATTCTGGCCAACTGTGACCCGTATCGATGACGTATACGGCGACCGTAACCTAATTTGTTCATGCCCACCGGTAGACAGCTACGCTGAGTAATTGAAATTTTAAAATTTTGATTTGATGAAAAGGCAAACCTCGGTTTGCCTTTTTTGTTGGGCGAAATGGGTGATTGTGATATTGAGAAGGCGAAGGAATAGCCTGTTTTGCACAGTCGCCGTAGTTCTTCTGCTGTGTAGCAGCGACTTTATGTCGCGACAAGGCATGTATGCTAATGGGGAATTCTTCGAATTGGATATGTGGAGTCAATGTTTGACTCCTTTGTTTTATAATTAGATGTCTGAAGTCAAGATTTGACCCCTGGGTCAAATTATGACCCCTGGGTCAAATTAAAAACCGCTTTGTAAATTGGTACTGTTGTCACGCTGGCGACGGCAGCCAAAGAGGGGCGAGCGCTGACCCCTCTCTGGACTCACCCAGCGCCACCGACATCACGCTTAATCCTTCAAAAAACTCATTGATGTGAACGTAAACGCCATGAAAGCACGTCCATGTACAAGCATGGCTTATCGCGCTCCATGCGCGACATTACTCATCAATGATTTATTTTCAGGACGTGATAACGGGGAAATTTATCAGCACCTGTGTTTGCTTTGAAATTGGCTGTTGGTGCAAGCCTATTTCAAAGGTGAGCGAAGCTTGCCTACTGTTGTGTAGGTCGGAGCTTCAGCCCGATGCTTTTTGTTGTATGGTTATTTTTCACCACAGAGGCCTTCGAGGCGCTGCGCGCGCAGAGCTTTTTAGGGCTAGATTGTTGGTGATTTGTCGGGTTTTAGCCCGTAAAATTGATTTAAAATTTATGTTCGTTTTCAAATCAACAACTGTGTTTAGTTTTAAAAACTGCTTTTCACAAAAAACTAGTTACTCATCAATTTCACGTCAAAATATTCACCAGATCGTTTTGGATAGTTCAAATCCGCCGTATCAATTTCATCAAGCTCTGTTTACTTCAACTCACTTCTACAATGAGCTCAATTTTTGATTTGTATTTTTATAAATAACAATTAAAATCAGTGAGATATTTATGGGTGTCCACTTTTTTTCTTATTTTCAGGCGAGATAGAAGGGGGAGGGGAGTTGTCTGTTGGTTTTGTTTTTAGGGTTACACAATGCAATATATGACCCTTTGAATTTCAGAGATAGGAAATCAGGAAGAGGTTAAAATCGAAAGAGTAAAATCAACGACTCTGTCCCATTGATGCAGGCAAGCACAATACCGCGCATTATTTGAAAGAGACATTCTTCCATATACGCTTGAGGAAATAAAAACAGCAACTGACAAAATGTGGGTACTTGGCAATGATAAATTCAAACAACAAGTTGAGGAAATGTCGGGTAGGAGAGCTTCGCCTTTGCCAAAAGGCGGAGATAGGAAGTCAGAATCGTTTTTAAAGTCAAAAGAGTAAAATCAATGACTCTGACCCCTTTGATCTAGGTGTTTTCACGCTCCTTGTAGCAGTGGCTTAATGCAGTTTATGTCATCCTGACGAAGGTCAGGATCCATTTTGTAGGGAGCAGGGAGGGTAACCCTCATTAATCTTCATTCTGAATTTGTTTCAGAATCTATGTTTTGCTCACCACAGGTCTTCAATTTAACCCTTTGTCGCGTTGGCGACGGCAACCAAAGGGCGGCTGCCGCCGACCGCCCTCTGGACTCCCACGGCGCCCCTCCATCACGCTTAATCTTCAAAACGCTATTGATGTGAACGTAAACGCCATGTATTCGCCATCCTTGGCGAAATCACGGCTTGGCTCGCATCCATGCGAGCACATTACTCATCAATTGCTTATTTTCAGGCGTGATAGAAGGGGGGGGGAGTTGTCTGTGGCTTTTGTTTTTAGGGTTACACAATGCAAGACCTGACCATGTTGAAGTGGTCCCATTAGTATGTTAAAACTGAGATAGTTATATAATGGATTAAAATTTCACAAAAAAAACAATAGGATACCAGAGTGATTTTTATTATAAGGAATAGAAAATGAGTTATAACGACTTTAAAGATAGTCAGTTTATGAATGCACTTGCAAACAGGAGTGATCTTGAAATTTTTGTAGAGAATAAAGTCTCAATTTTTGCTTTGGAGCTATTTTTTGGACTAGATGATGTCCTAAACACTTTATCAGCAGCTGTAACAGGTGGTAGTGATGATGCTAAAACCGACATACTTTATGTCAACAGAGATCAAGGCTCCATCGTTCTGGTACAAGCGTATGAAGCACAAACTTTCAAGAAAAGTGCTAAGGGTAACAAAGGAGCTGATTTATCTTATGCTGTAAACGTTTTGCTCGCTTCACCTGAAAATGATATTCCGTTAGGTATAAAGCCCCATGTTCTAGATGCTAGGGAAGCCCTCAAATCAGGTGAAATAAATATGCTACATATTTGGTATGTACATAATCTTCCCGAAAATGAGCAAATCAAACAACAGATGCAACCAATCTTAGCGCCAGCGCAAGAACTACTAACAAAGTATCAAAAGCATGAATTTGATATTAATATAAGTATTAAAGAAGTTGGATTAGAAACTCTAGATGTTTTCTATAAGTCCTCTAAACAAGCAATAATAATTGACGAAGAAATTTATTTAAATCAACCGAGTAAAGGTTTTCGTGTTTCAGACTCTGATTGGGACACATTCGTAACTACAGTTTCAGGTGATTGGCTAGCAAGTTTATATAGAAAATTCGATAGGACTGAGCTTTTTAGTGCCAATGTTAGAGGCTTCATGGGGGCAAACAATAAAGATAATGATAAAGTTATAAATGCAGGTATTCAAGCTTCAGCAAGAACATCCCCGATTGACTTTTTTGTATTTAATAACGGAATTACAGCGTTAGTTCATGAATTCACGCTTGATGAAAATGATCAAACAAAAATCAAATCGATTAAGGGTATATCAATCGTCAATGGTGCTCAAACCACTGGTTCATTAGGTTCTCTAGATAATGATATTAATTTAGATAATATACAAGTCGGTGTTAGGTTCATAAAGTGTGAAAATAAGGACAAAATTGAATCAATAACACGTTATAACAACAGCCAAAATCGAGTATTGCAGTCAGATTTCAGAGCTAATGATGCAATTCAAAAACGCCTGCGAGAAGAGTTCACTAAATTCAATTCTGCTGAATATGATGGTGGTCTAAGGGGGGTTACATCAACTGACAGAAAGCTTAAAATTGATGCGCATTCAGCAGCTCAAGCGTTAATGGCTTGGCATGGTAACCCGTCTGATAGTTATCATAAAAAAATGGCTATTTGGGATAATGATGAACTATACAGTCTTGCTTTTCATCCAACGATAACAGCTGGCCATATCTTATTTATTTACACATTGTTAGAAGCAACCAATTTGTTAAAAGACGATTTAAGATTAAAAGATAAGAAGAATGAAACACAGCAAAATGAAAAAGAGTTTTTAGCATTTTTGAATGAAAGAGGTAGTGCTTTTATGATTATCCATGCAATGAGTAAAATTATCGAGGTATTGTTGGAAACTAATGTAAAATGCACATACGGAATTGCTTTTAATCAAAAGTTACAACGCGATACTTGTATTAATTTATGGAAAGATTTGCTTACTAAATTATCCCATAACTTAAAGACTCTCAAACCAGGATTAAAAAATAGACTTTCAAACTCTAACGAGATTGCAAGTGTAACAAATGAATTTTCTAGCGCATTTGGTACTATTTTCTTAACCCTTAAAGATCAAATAAGAAATAATCCATACAAAAATTTTGTTGATAAAATTAACAATAAAATTTAGTGAGGAATCAATGGTGAGAAATCAATGGGGTCAGAGTCGTTGATTTTGGGTTTTGACTCCACTTATGTTTGAGCAGCTATACTGATATAACGATAAACCAAACCAATGGGGTCAGAGTCGTTGATTTTGAATTCTGATTCCATTTGAAATCAATGGAACCAAAGGGGTCAGAGGAATCATCGGGGTCAGTAAAGCCTTAGTCATCGGGGTCAGGTCTTGCATTGTGCAATATCAGTGAGATAGTAAACTGGACACCTTCTTTAAAGCCTTAGCGTATACGCTAGGGCTTTTTTGTATCAAAACCAAAGGGGTCAAATCTTGACTTCAGACACCAAAGGTCTAGGTTTATAATTTACTACTCATTGAGTGAGTTGCTATGTCTAGGCCGTTGCGAATAGAGTATGAGAATGCATTTTATCATGTCATGAATCGTGGAAGAGGGCGTGAAAATACCTTTTTGAGCGATGACGACTTTAAGTATTTTTTATATTGCATTGAGCAAGCAAGCCTTCGCTTTAATATTGAAGTGCATTCATATTGTTTAATGACCAATCATTACCATCTGCTAATCAAAACCCCTGATGCCAATTTAGGCCGAGCCATGAAGCATATTAATGGCCTTTATACGCAGTATTTTAATCGAACACATAATACAGACGGCGCACTGTTTAGAGGGCGCTACAAGGCGGTGTTGGTCGATGCAGACAACTACTTATTACACGTTAGTCGGTACATACACCGCAACCCAATAGAAACGCGTACACCGCTAGTGGATGACCTCGCGCAGTATAAATGGTCTAGTTATCAGGCGTTTATCAAAAAAATTACAATGCCTAAGTGGCTAGTTCGAGATTTTATATTTTCACTGCAAGGTAAAAAACAAAAATATGCTGCTTATAAGCGGTTTGTTGATTATGAAAATAATGAAGAAATAGATGATTTTTATAGCGCTAAACAATTACGCTCGGTTTTGGGCGGTGATGAATTTATTGAAAATCTAAAATCGCTCATAGCAACGCCTGATACAGAAAGAAAGCTTGTGACCAAAAAACGTTCGGTAAGTGATGTCATTGCTTATTTGGCCTCGCACTTTAATGTTGAAATCCATGAGATTGTGGCTGTTAAAAAGGGCCGAATAGAGAAAAACTTACCGCGCTGGTTTGCTATAAAGTTATGCCAAAATTTAACTGGATTAAATTTGCAGGCACTAGCCGATGTTTTTAATGTGCAACATTATTCAGCGATATCTAAAGCGGTGGGCAGATTGAATGGGTTAATGAGAGAAAATAAAAAGGTCAAATTGCAATTTGAAATGCTAGAGTGTGCCTTGATGTCTGAAGTCAAGATTTGATCCCTTTCCACTTGCTTGACCCCTTTCCATTCTTTCCCTTCATTATTCCCTCTAGTATTGCACAAGACATATCAGCATGGAGATGAAAGTTATCATCCCAAGGAATCAAATCATGGGCTTTATTTTGTCCTTTTTGATTCGCATAGGCCCTGTCTATTGTATTAAAATACATCAGCTTAGGGTTACGGTAAGAAGAGAATTTATTCTGTATTTTTTCAGTACAGAAACTTATATTAATAAAATCTAAAATAATCTGTTTACTAATTTCTGCATCTAAATTTGGTATGCGGTCTTGTTCAATATCAATAACGAGTTGTAATGTTGACGCTGAACTTAAACTAAAAGTGATGAGTTGCGGTGAATCAAATTTTTCATATACATAGCGCTCATAATCATCACGAATACCGTTATCATTTTGGTCAACACCATCCAACGTTTTATAGTCATCAGGGTGTTCAGGTGGTAAATCTGGGCTTAGGTAGAATAAATCGTTGATGCGTTGCCAACTGCTATGGGCTTTAGGTTGGTTATTTTCATTCCAATAGCGGGCAAAGTAGTAGTCAGTCCCATGTTTTATCAAACTACCACCTTGATAAATTTTGTTTGCTTGCCATTTTTCTATCACTGTATTTTGTAACCAAATCCAACCATCCCAATACGGTTGGTTTTCTATTGGCTCAATACCTTTCACCCAAAAAGCGGCAATAAATAAACTGTTGTTATGGGTGACTATATCACCGGCTAGGTAGATTGAACTTGCGTTCCATGGTTGATGATTCGGTTCAATGTTTGTTAAATCTATGATTGTGCCATGTGGGTTAAGTTGAAAGATGTTTGCAGTGAAAGCTTGCGAACAAAAAAATATACATGCGAAGAGTATGAGCTTGATCATTTCAAATTCCATTTGATAGATGCGGTGTACGTTTAAATTAAGTTTTCTTTTTAGGTAAATTCAAGTTTTTTAGAAGAGAATATAACCTTCATTATGCTGTACCATTGACGATAAAATTGCTGTTGCCAGCTTGCTTGTGATGCTCGGCAACCATTGACTTTTGAGTGTAGTTAGCAGTGCTTAGATGATTGGATTTGTTGACGGCAGCCAAGGAGAGGTTATCGCCGATGATTCCTTGGAACCCTCGGTGTCCCTGAGCTTCAAGAATAGATTTGATATGGGTATAGCTGCTATGAATCGGCACGTTAATACATCCTTGTACGCTTTTAGGTTCTGCTAGCCAAAGCCTTAAGTGTCGCTGTTTTGTCGGCCGAGGTTTAGCTTGACAGCTTTTCAATAGAGTTACTTGTTGTTAAATCAATAACCACCTTTAAAAATCAGAAGGGTAAAACCCTGAGTTATTCAAAAATTTTCCAATTTTACAATCGCTTATGATAATCCGTACTTGATTTTACCCTTTTGGTTCTAAACACTGTTTTAAACAGCAGTAATAGCAAAATTCATCAATCTAAAATTTCTTTTCACGTTTTGAAATGAAAATCAGCAGAGCAAGGTCTTTTTAGCCAGCAGATGTTCAATGATTTCAAACAGTGCCGCAAGCCATTGATTTTCACATCCATGAACTGGGCTGATGAATCCGCCCAAACAGGGCTGAAATCGATATTGAGTCACATGGCTTCTGTTCATTTTTGAAAAGTAGCGAACTGACCACCTAGGGTCAATAATTCTACCGACACTTTATAATTGAGGATAAATAACATGAAAGCATTAACAGGCACCGCTATGGCGCTTATGGTTGCGGGTTTAGTTGGATGTAACGCAACAAATGAATCAAACAACGTGGCTAATTCAGCAAAAGGCGCAACGTCAGATTTAGTACATTGTTACGATGTTAACGTTTGTGGTGGTCATAATGACTGTAAAACAGCGTCTAACGCGTGTGCTGGTCATGCATCGTGTAAAGGGACTGGTTTTGTCGCTATGCCGAGTAAAGCGTGTGCTGATGTTGGCGGTAAAATTGAAGATAACTGGGTTGGTGAAATAGCGAAAGCAGATTTAGTACATTGTAATGATGTTAATATTTGTGGTGGTCATAACGATTGTAAAACTGCGTCTAATGCGTGTGCAGGTCATGCATCATGTAAAGGCACTGGATTTGTCTCTATGCCAGCTAAATCATGTAAGGATATTGGCGGTAAAGTCGATATTTAATCGCTTAGCCAGAAAATGGGCTGGGTAACGACCGTTACTTAGCCTTTTATTTTTAACCTATGAGGATGATTATGTCTGCGCCATTTGTAGGGTTTGGGTTAGGTTTACGAAGTACATATTTTGACGCTGTCATATCAGAGCAGCCTGATGTGGATTGGTTTGAGATTATTTCTGAGAATTATTTTGTCGCAGGTGGCAAACCTTGGTATTACCTCGATCAAATAAAAGAGCGTTATCCCATCGCCATGCATGGTGTATCTTTGTCAATCGGGCGTACCGATGAACTCAATGTTAATTATTTAACTCAATTGAAAAAAACCATTGATCGAGTACAACCGATGTGGATTTCAGACCACTTATGTTTTTCGTCACTTGGGGATTTTAATAGCCATGATTTGTTACCCTTACCTTATACTCACGAAGCCTTATCTCATTTAGCGACCCGACTTAATCAAGTTCAAGATTTCCTCGAACGCCCATTAGTTTTAGAAAATGTATCGAGTTATTTAAGCTATACGCAATCACACATGACCGAATGGGACTTTTTAGCTGAACTGCATCATGCAACAGGCTGCCAGTTTTTACTCGATATCAACAATGTTTATGTCAGTGCCCGTAATCATGGATTCGACCCGATGGAATACTTGCTCGCTATTCCTGAGCAAGCAGTGGCGCAAATTCATTTAGCTGGCCACAGTGATTTTGGCACGCACATTATCGACACCCATGATCAGCCCGTTTGCGATGCGGTTTGGGATTTGTTTACACGCTATGCAAACATGCGCGCACCCGTGAACACTATGATTGAACGAGATGATAATTTCGCCCCCTTTAGTGAATGGTTATCCGAACTTGATAAAGTGAGACAAATAGCCCCATTAAGCTGGAAAAAAAATGACTGAGTTAGCGCACCTGCAACAGCAATTTGTCGCGTTTTTAAAAACTGGCGACCCAAGTTTGCTTAACAGCATTACCGATCAATCAGGCTTGAATCGCCAACAGCGCGCGTCTATTTATTTATCTGCCTATCAAATACGTTTAACTCAAGTATTAGAGCAAGATCATGAAATGCTCGGCTTATACTTAGGCGATAACTTATTTGATGAGATGGTCACAGGGTATCTGCAACATCATCCATCTTCTTCGCCATCATTGCGTCAATTTGGCGATGCGCTTCCGAAATTTTTAGCGGCGACGCCCCCATTTAACGCTCACCCAATTTTATCTGAAATCGCTCAATTTGAGCGCTTACTCCTCAGTGCGTTTGATGCACCCGATGCACCTCATCTCACACTTGAGTTGTTACAGCAGCTTCCTGCACAAGCATGGCCTCAATTGCTCTTAACATGTCATCCGAGCATGCAATTATTTGAAACTCAAACCAATGCCGTGCCCAGTTGGCACGCACTCAAACAAGGGCAATCGCCTTCAGTAACAGAGCCAGAGAAAAAACGCTATTGGTTATTAGCGCGCACACCCGATATTCGCACCGAATTCACACCTCTTACCCAAATAGAATACCAATGCATGCAATCCTTTTATAACGGCTTACCTTTTAGCTTAGTATGTGAAGCAATCACACCATTTTGTGAGACCCAAGAGCAGGGCGCACAAATGGTGATAAACGTTTTACAAAAGGGCATGTCTGCAGGCTGGTTTTCGCAATTTTCAGTGGCCGAATAAGGGCATAACACGTAGGCAATAAATAAAGAAAAATCACTTATGCGAATTTGGATGGCAGGTTCATGTTGACACCAAGCTAGGTGATTTTTTGATGCGTAGTTATTTGCAAACCAAGTTTAAAAATAACCATACTGGATTTTGAGAGTCACAGGATCAAGAGCAGACAACTGCTCGTTTGATTAGTGTTTTTAAATGGGTGAACTATCTTTTCTCTTCTTAAGCATGTCAAATAAAGCTGCTTATTTTCTTTGTTCTTATACCTAAAATTATAAAGGGCTAAAAATTAGCCCTTTGAGTTTATTTTAGCGAAGCTATAAATTCTTTGTCAGAATACAGGTTGCTGAGTAGTTTTTGGACTAACTCTACATAGCTTCTTTGCCCATTAGGTATAGCAATTGAGCCCATGAACGAAGAGTCGAAATTATGCTCTGCAGTTATTACTTTGTCATACAAAGTTGCGCCTTCTTCTGAAACAATAAAATTAACTTTCAAAAAAGCTGAGCCATCAGAGAATCCTGAAATGTCAATATCTTGGGCTATAACTTTTCCAGATACTTGTTTTTTTGCCACACCAGACCAAAGTTTCGCTAACTCTAACTCTTGCTGCAATGCATTTTCAATATATTGACCATAACTAGTACCAACTGAAGAGATTAAAGGAGAACCTCGTAATGATAATTTATTTAATTTCTTCTCAGATTCTATTTTGCCTAAAGAAAGTGGTTCATTTGTCGCTTTCTTGAGCTTAGAAACATTACCAATATCGGCATTATAAGGTGGAACTTTTAATGTACAGGCACTTAATAAAACAGCGGCTATAATTGCAATTATATTATTATAATTCATCGTTAAATACTTATAGTTTTGACTTGTCTAACTCGGTAACAAGCATATTAAAGGCTTCTTCTGTTGCTCGTTTAGCTGATAGTGAAAAATCATTTTTAAACTCTTCAAATTCGGCTTTACCTTCACCTGTCACTTCAATAACTTTAATGCTTACACCTTCTTCATTAAGAGTGTCACAATTTAATGTAAATGTGAATGAAGTTGGTGGCCAAGTGAATAAACTATCAGAACTAGAGTTTGTTGTTATTTTTGGTACAAAGACGTATTTTATATTATTGTCTTTCAAGAATTTTTTATCTGTTAAGGACTCAAGCTTAAATACATTATTAAACTTGTTTGAAAGAGTGGTGTATAAAGCTGATTCAGTGTCTTTGTATGGTTTATAGCTTACATTATCCCCTCCACCTCCTGGTGTTTTTACTTGTTTTTTAAGGTCTTCATCAGATATGTAATAACCAACGATCGCTGTTGATGTCTCATTTGCTGAATTAAGATTTTTATTATCAGGATTTAAACTGATTTGATGGGCACATCCGCTCAATAAAAGTGCAGAAAAAAGCGTAAAAGTAGATAAAAACTTCAAAATTAACTCCGTGTACATAAATTTTAATAAAAAAGTAGGCGCAAGAATGTATGCATAAAGAGTTAGATTGTAAATGGTTTTGTTGCTTATTTGTAAACAACTGTAAACAGTTCAAGTTGCTTGATAGCTAAACCTGAAGTGTTTCAATATCAGTAGATTAAGTGATGATATACCTATTTTATGTTGGAGTGGGTTACAAAAGAGAGTTACAAACAAGGTAAATTTTTCGTGCCCATCCGGTGATTATAATGCTTGCATATATAACGCAGTATTCTCAGTGAAAATAATGTTTTTAAGTGAAAAAAACTTGGCGTTGATCATATTTATTTAAGGCATATAAATATGGTTTTAATGTTGGGTTATGACGAAAGTGGAGCCGCAGTAAGAGTGAATTATAATTAGAATTTATTTGGGTTGTGTATATTGTTTTATATTAGGAAAAAATTTTTTATAAAAAACTTAACAAATATACCGCAAAGTGATAAAAAGCAATTAGGAATATAGAGTCATAAAATGGATTGAAGTCATATGGATTTTCTTAACTTAGCGTTTACGTTTCCCACCATTATTTTTTCTGCATTGTTGCTTGTTGTACTGTTGTTTTGGATGACAACAATTATTGGTTTTGCAGATATTGATATGTTTGAATCAGATATAGATGCAGATACCACTCAAAGTACTGATACTAATTTGTGGTCTAATATGGGTTTTGGCGACATTCCGCTTACCGTTTCGATTAGTCTTGTTGTGATGTTTAGCTGGTTGATCAGTATTTATGCACATCAATTATTTATAAATATACTCGGTAATGGGCCTCAGCTTTATATCATAGGATTATTAATGATTCTTACGTGTTTATTGGTCTCAGTCCCTGTTGCTGCCATTATTTCACGCCCACTTCAGCGTTTTTTTAAAAGTGCTGAAACTTCCCAAAGTTCCGATCTAATCGGTCTCGAGTGTACTGTTATTACAGGGAAAGTAACAAATACATTTGGCCAAGCTCGTACGCAATTTCAAGGTACCGAACAGCTAATCGAAGTAAGGGTTGAGAATAATGACACCTTTACATCCGGTGATACGGCTGTGTTACTTGACTACCTAAAAGAGAAGCATTGTTACATCATAGCCGCAAAACCTTGGTAAATTTATTGATATGAATGGTCAAACACCGTTGTGATTTACCACTCATATCAATAGTGAGTTTTGTTAGCTGCTTTGTGACGAATAATAAATTAATAATCACGTTAGGACATAACATGGAATTTTTAGATAATCTCATACCTATTTTTACTTTTGTAGGTATAGCGATAACAGTCATTTTTGCTATTTTACTGATCATAGGCAAGTTTTACCGCAAGGTAGAGCAAGGACAAGCGCTGATCATTAATAAAATGAAGAGCGAACCTGATGTTACTACGACGGGCGGAATTGTTTACCCTGTTATCCATAAAATGGAAGTAATGGATATATCAACCAAACGCATGGTACTTGAGCGAAAGGATAAAGGCGGGTTGATTTGTAAAGATAATATTCGTGCGGACATAGCCATTACTTTTTATATTCGCGTGAATGAAAATAAAGATGATATTTTACGAGTTGCGAAGCAAGTAGGCTGCGCGCGGGCTTCTGAACATGACACGCTACAAGAACTATTCGAAGCAAAATTTTCAGAAGCATTGAAAACAGTTGGTAAAAGGATGGATTTTGTTGAGTTGTTTACTCATCGAAATGAATTTCGCGATAACATAAAAGAGGTCATCGGCCAGGATTTATCTGGCTATACCTTGGAAGATGTTGCGATTGATTATCTTGAGCAAACTTCCATAGATAAACTGGATCCCCAAAATATTCTTGATGCAGAAGGCATACGTCGTATTACTGAAATGACGGCGGTACAAAACGTGTCAACGAATCAGTTAAAATGCGATGAGCGGGCTAAAATTGAGATTCAAAATCAAGAAGCTACCGAAAAAACGTTAGAAATAGAACGCCAAAAACAAGATGCGATGTCACGTCAAGTTCGTGAAATTGAAACTGTGAAAGCTCGTGAATTTGCTGAAGCAGAAAAGGTACGTCAAGAAGAACGTTTGAAATCAGAACTTGCACGTATTCAAGCAGAAGAAGCTATTGGGATCAGTGAACAAAATAAACAACGTGAACTCGATATAGCAGAACAAAATCGTTTACGAGTATTAGGTATTGAAGAAGAGAAAGTAGCGCGTTCTCGTGAAATAGAAGTGATTGAACGTGAAAGAGAAACTGAAATTTTACGAATTAATAAAGAAAAGGCATTGGAAGTTGAGCGAAAAGAAATTGCGGATGTTGTCAGAGATCGTGTAATTGTTGAAAAATCTGTCGCAGAAGAAGAAGAGCGAATTAAAGATGTCAAAGTATTAGCGGGTGCAGAGCGTGAAAAAGGTGCAATGATTATTCGTGCTAAAGCCCAAGCTGAAGAATTATTAGTGAAAGATATTGAAGCGGCAAAAGCACAAGAGCAGGCCGCAGAATTCAAAGCTCGCGAACTGGAAACAATGGCGAATGCCGAGTTGAGAATTGCTAATCAACAAGCTGAGTCTAAGAAAATTCTAGCACAGGCACTGCAAGTCGAAACGGCAGCTCAAGGCTTGGCTGAAGCGGATGTGATCAAAGCAAAAGCGGAAGCGAATGCGATACAAGGTGAAATTGATGCGCAGGTCATGCGTCAGAAACTAGAAGCTGAAGCGCAGGGGAATAGGGAAGTGGGCTTAGCGCAAGTTCAGGTTCAAACTGCGATGGTTGATGCGAATGAGAAACAAGGTGAAGTCGAAGCGATTAATCTTGAGCGCAAAATGCGCGCCGAAGCCAAAGGGCTTGAAGAGAAGTTGAAAGCCTTAAATGCGATGGATCAAGATGCGCGTGATTATGAAAGCTTTACCTTACAGCTTAATCAGCAAAAAGAATTGGTGCTGGCAAAAATTTCAGCCAGTAAAGATATTGCTGAACATCAAGCACATATAATGGCCAAAGCTTTAGGTGAAGCTGATATTAATATTATGGGTGGAGATGGTCAGTTCTTTAATCAATTCATGAGTGCAATAAGTCTAGGGAAGTCCATTGATGGTCTTGTTGATGAAAGTAAAATTGTACAAACCGTATTTAAAGACCATTTAAATGGTGAGCGTAATTTAATTGAAGATCTAAAAGGTGTTTTAGCGGGTGCAAACGGTTCAGCCGAAACACTTAAAAACTTTAATATGAGTAAGTTACTCAAGCAGTTAAGTAATACGACAGCTGCAGAAAAAAGCCAATTATTGAACATGTTGGGCGGTAACGTAGGACATGGTTTAACAGATAAAATCAAATTAGATAACAAAGACTAATCTCACGCCATCTTTTTAGCCGCAATAAAACACAATTGCGGCTAACTTCAATCACATATCAGGATAGCTATTTATGACGGACGCAACGCAACAAGCGTTAGAACAGGGTTCATACGAGTTAATAAAACGCAGATTAAGTAATTTTGGCGCCAATTTGAAAACGCAAATTGATGAAGTTAATCAACAGCGAATTAAGGAGTTCGGCAGTACTGAACTGCAAGTTAAAGGGCGGGTCCGGATCCGCACTGAGCAAAACTGCACACCGAGAGACATGGTCATTGTGGGTGATAAAGTCATTGTTGCTTACAATGTCTTTTTAGGTTTGAAAAAAGAAACCTCAATTAGCGATGTTTTTAGTGTACAAAAGTTAGTCAAACAAGATGAACATTATGAAATCGAACCTTATTTAGAATCACTCCGATTTTTGACTGATTCTCGGTTTATTCGAGACTTTGAAGAACTTTATACATATTACAAACAAACGAGTTTACAGCACTTATACCAACAAAACGGTAAATTATTTGCGTTATTCCAAATTGGTGACAAGTTATCGGATGTGCGGGTTTTTCGCTGGGAAATTCACCCAGACAATACCCTCAACTATATAGATAACCGTGGCGAGCGAGATGTTTTGCACGCTCATGACTACGATTTTGAATGGCTTAAAACTGACCGTAGTAATCATATTGAAGGACGCCATGCCCATATAAATATTGCCGATAAAGTCTTCGTCGAAACGATTGGTGGTTCACTGACGATTAAAATCGAAAATAGTACTGATACCGGGAAAGGTCTTTATCAGGAGCCGGTTGATGATAAAAATCAATCTCTTGCCGATAGCGATATTGAATATGCATTAGTTGGCGACTTGGTGCTTTTAAAAATACTTCCTTATCGAGAAAAGATTTGGCGATATTTTATTTATAATACTCGAACCCAACAAGTCATGCGCCAAGATGCGATTGGCAGTGCGTGTATAACGTTACCTGAAAATCACGGAATTATTTTTCCTGGTGGGTATTATCTACAGTCAGGACAAGCGCGCTCTTTTGAAGAACAAATAGAAGATCTTGAATTTCAAAGGCAAATAAAATCGCCCAACGGCGAAGATGTGTTATACGTTTTTTATGAGCCAAATGAAGGTCGTTATGCATTATTTGCCTACAATATTATTGACAAAAATCTACAAAACCCTATTTATTGTCATGGCTACAGCATATACAACGATGGTTTAACTCTCACATTTAAAGCAGATAAAGATGAGCCTGAGCGTGTTCATCCTGTACAAATTTGGCAAAGTCCATTTGTGTCAGCTGAATTTGCTGCGAATTCTCCGCCACTAACCAGTTTTTTTGGAAAAATAGGCAATCCCGATTTAGTACGAGGTATTTCTGACTTGTACAGTGTCTGTAAGGCAATCAACGAACAAAGCCCAAGTCTTTTTCATTACGAAGATATGATCGTGTTAAGTCGTAATATATTCGATCGCTATCACTGGTTGAATGAGGGGGAGTTTAACGAATTAGCACACAACCTGCGTAGTATTAATGAAACTGCTGAGCAAGTGCTGGATGAATTTGAGAAAGTGACTGAAATTCAAAACAAAGCCAAGCAAGCCTTAGTGGATATTAATACACAATACACAAACGTTACGCGTGATATACGTCCTGATAGTTTTAAAGCTGCGTCGCAGTTTGTGCAAGGAATTGATGGGTTAAAGATTCTTAAAGGGCAAGTGATCAGTCTTGAAGATATTAAGTACATCGACACGGAGGCACTTAAGGGGCTACAAAATCAAATAGATGAAAGGCTAGATGATCTTAGCCAAGCCACCGCTGCATTTTTACAACAAGATAGCGCATTAGCGCCGTACCACGAAAAATTAAAAGGGCTGGAAGAGCTTAGCAGTAAAAGTGAAAGTGTCAGTGAGCTTAAAACTTATATCGCTCAACTTGATACGCAAAGTGTGGAGCTTGATTTGCTCAACCACACCATGCTTGATTTAGATATTGATGACAGCCGCGTAAGAACGCAAATATTAGAAGATATTAGTGCTGTTTATGCATTGGTTAACCGTGCTAAAGCGAGCATTGAAATTCGTCAAAAAAGTCTCGGCAGTGTTGAAGCAAAGGCTGAATTTTCCGCACGCTTTAAACTGTTTTCGCAAAGTATTACTAATGCGTTAAATAACGCCAAAACACCAGAAGCTTGTGACGACCAATTATCACGATTACTTATTCAGCTCGAAGAGCTTGAATCACAATTTAGTGACTTTGACGAATACCTCAGTGAGATTATTGCAAAACGCGATGACGTATATGAAAGCTTTGAAGCGCATAAACAAAGTTTGATCGATGCGCGTCAGCGCCGATCTTTGAATTTAGCGAATGCGGCTGATCGTATTTTAGAAGGTGTAAACCGTCGTGCGCAAAGCTTTACTGAGCTGGAAAAGCTAAATACCTATTTTGCTGCTGATCCTATGATCAGCAAATTACGTGCGTTAACTTCTGAGCTTAAAGAGTTAGGCGATGAAATACGTGCCGATGATATTCAATCAAAACTCAAAGCGAGTAAAGATCAAGGCATTCGCTCTTTACGCGATAAACAAGATATTTTCACTGATGGTGGCAATACCGTCAGTATTGGTAAACATGCTTTTAGCGTCAATAAGCAACTACTAGACTTAACTTTATTACCTCGCGATGAGCAGCTGATGCTACATCTAACAGGCACGGATTACTTTGAAGCAATTACCGATGAGCAAAGCCTTAAAACATTAGAGCAAAGCCGTCATTTGTGGCAGCAAACATTGGTCTCAGAAAGTGATGAGGTTTATCGTGCAGAATATTTATCTGCTCAAATATTACTTTCTTGTGAAAATAGTGAGCATCCGCTTACTTATTTGCAACTTCAGCAAGCACAACAAGCGGGCACTTTGTTACAGTTGGTGCAAAAATTCGCTGAACCACGTTACCAAGAAGGTTACGAAAAAGGTATTCACGACCACGACGCGTGTGCCATTATCGATACCTTACTCACGCAAAAAAATAGCCTTGATTTACTTATTTATCCATCTAGCTGTCGGATTGTTGCCCAGTTGTTTAGCGCGCAGTTATCAGTTGTACAACTGAATACAATTTACCATCAAGCAAGCAATGCCATTTTGATGGAGAAACACTTTGGTGCAACTAGTTTTATTAGCTCTTTGAATGAGCAGTTAAGTCAGCAAATTTCAACGTATTTACCACAAATAAGTAAACTGTGTGCTCGCTTCACTGATTTATCAAGTGATTTAGCCGCAGCATACTTAGTGCAGCAGTTAGCGCAGCAAAAAACAGCAGAACAACAACTGTTTATTATCTCTCAGCAGGCCAAAAACTTAGCCGAGCAATTTAGTAGCGACGCTAAAGCAAAAGGCTATGTAAATGAGCTTAATCATGCGTGCGAAAATGTCACGCAAACGGATGAGCGTGCATTACTATTTTTAAGTTGGGTCAATGCCTATTGCATGCAAAGTGAGGCTGTAAATGCAGTTGTACAGGCTGAAGCTGCAAATTATGTGCATTTATGTGCAACAACAAAACTGCAGTATCGTGTACTTGATGTTACCCCAGTAACACAGGTAGAGCGCCTTATGGGTCAACACAAGCGAGTACAAGAGCAAAGACTGCATGTCGATTACGCTGATTTTTATGCACGAACGCGTAAATATATCACCGACCAAGTACCAGCGTTTGAGCAATATCACACATTACGCAGTGATATTTTAGCTGAACAAAAAGAGCGTCTTCAGCTTGATGAATTTAAAGCAAGACCATTGAGCTCGTTCGTTCGTAATCAGTTAATTAACAAAGTGTACTTTCCAATTATCGGTGATAACTTGGCGAAACAAATTGGCTCAGCAGGCAAGAACAAACGTACTGATTTAATGGGGATGTTGTTATTAATTTCACCACCTGGTTATGGTAAAACTACCTTAGTTGAGTATGTCGCAAATCGTTTAGGGCTTACTTTTGTTAAAGTCAATTGTCCTTCAATTGGTCATGATCAAGTCTCTCTTGATCCTGCTCAAGCGATTAATGCCACGGCTGAAAAAGAAATTACTAAAATCAATCAAAGCTTTGAAATGGGTAATAACGTAATGCTCTATTTGGATGATATTCAGCATACCAATCCAGAGTTTTTGCAAAAATTCATTTCATTGTGTGATGGCTCACGCCGAATTGATGGTGTATGGAACGGAAAAAGCAAAACCTATGATTTACGAGGCAAAAAATTTGCTGTGGTGATGGCTGGTAACCCGTACACGGAGTCCGGCGAGAGTTTTAAAATTCCTGATATGCTTGCCAATCGTGCTGATATTTATAATCTAGGGGATACTCTGGCTGGTTGTGAACAAGAGTTTGCAATGAGCTTTATTGAGAATGCGTTGACCTCAAATGCAGTTTTAGCCCCGTTAGCTAATCGTAATATGGATGATTTATATAAACTTGTGCGTATCAGTCAAGGCGAAGAGATCTCTTTAAATGAACTTGAGTACGGTTATTCTCAAGCTGAAGTGAACGAAATTAAAGCTGTACTTACGCGCCTAATGACTATTCGTAATACTGTACTTAAAGTCAATGCTCAATATATTGCTTCGGCCGCCCAAGATAATAATTACCGTACCGAGCCGCCATTTAAATTGCAGGGTAGTTACCGCAATATGAATAAAATGGCAGAAAAGGTTGTCGCAGCTATGAATGAAGAAGAGCTTGAAAATCTTATACGTGATCATTACCGAAGCGAAGCACAAACACTGAGTAAAGGTTCTGAGGAGAATTTACTTAAACTGGGTGAATTACGCGGTACATTAACGCAAGAAGAGCATGCGCGATACTGTCAAATTAAAGACGATTTTATACGCTTAAATAAACTCGATAGCGCTGGTAGCCCTGTGATGATGGCTGTTGAACAAATGGGCTACCTTCATGAATCATTAGAAAGTATCGCTAATAAGCTCAGTAAAAGTAATCTCAGTCACGATTACAGTACATTATTCCAACATGTTGGGGAGCAGATTCAGAGCTTGGATAGTAAGAGTGCTTTGGCGGTAATTGCAAAAACTTTAGATAATGGTTTTAAACAAACCGACTATCAAAGTTCATTTGAGCAACTAGGCAGTGCTATGAATGAGTTAATTACTGCTGTATCAAGCAATAATAATCACCAGCAATTGAATGAGTTAGCTCAAGTAATAACAGCGACCAATAGTAATGAGTCAATTACCTCACTCGAAAAGCAATTATGTGAACAGTTAGCGTTATTGAATAATCAAGATGTGATGAGTGCATTGAGTCGCGCCATTATGAGTAATGATAATCGAGCGCAAATAGAAAACCTTGGAGATAAGTTAACGCAAGCAATTATGAGTAATAATAACCAACAACATTTTGAGTTGTTGATTAACACTTTGAAGATGCAAACAGAGCATTTAAATACAAAAGATGAACTGAAGCAAATCGCTAATGCGCTTGAGCATAACTCTGTTGAAGTGCTGATAAATGATTTAAAACAAGCATTATTATTGAGTAATCAAAGTCAGGTAAATGAATTGAGTGAGCAATTATTAGCAATAGCGCCACTTGATCATACTCAGCAGTTAGCTGGGATTTTAGATACACTAAAAGATAATAAGGCGACTCAGATCCCTGTAGAGCTAATAAATAAATTGTTTGATGAACTTAGAAGTAATAAAACAGTAGTCGAACTAATAAGTCAGCAAAATAAGCAAAGCGCTGAACAGCAAATAAAGCAGAGTGAAGATCAATTAAAAGCATTAGAAGCGCTATTAACAGCGATAAAAAATCAACCCCCACAAGTTGTTAATAAGATAGTGGAGGCCGCGCCAACACATGATTCAATAACAAGACAAACTCTTTTATAGAATAATATAAATTATCAAGTGCATCTTATGGCGTTTTGCGTGTACTTGATCCCTTCTAATCAGCGGTTTGAATGAACCGCTGCCATTATTAATATCATGGTGTATATCGTGACACACATTCGGCTGCGAGCGATCAGTACTGCGATAGCGCGTTAAGTAATTCTCTTTTATATCCAGAGGAATGTTTTCAATAATTTAAATACCTGAGTTAGATTTTATTGCATTTATAGTCATTGGTTGTACCTGTAATGGGGTGTAATAGCTGATTCAAAATCCCCTTCTATTGTTTGTGGTGAAATATTAAACAGGAGCAGGGTATGAATATTTATTTCAAAAGGATTACTTCCTTAACGGATCAGCAATGTTGCTTAAACAAAATCAGAAGCAAGTTTAAGGCGTTATCACTGCCATTAATTGCGCTGCTAGCATCACCATATTATGTCAGTGCATCGACATATCAAATGACAACACCAGCGAATGATGATGGTCAAGGAAACGCGGTATTTCTTGATCGCCATTATGTTGATTGTGGTAATGATGGTATCAATTCACTTCGCCTTTTCAGACCATCATCCACTCAAATCGCTTATGAATATGGTTGTAGCACCCTTAATAATGCTACGAGCGTTGATATATATACTCCAGCTCATGACGATGGTGGTGGTAATGTTGTTTATTTAGATCGTCATACAATTAATTGCCAAGGTAAAGGACTGCAGTCTTTGCACTTACAAAGACCAACCGCAAGTACGATGCAATATCATTATCAATGTAGCGATAAAGCGCTGATCAATATGACGGATTACTTTACACCAACTAATGAAGATGGCGGAGGTAATGCTGTTTACCTTGATAGACACCAAGTTAGCTGCCCAAATAATGAAGTACTGAGTTATCTAAAGTTAGAAAGACCAACAAGCAATACCATGCGTTACCATTATAAATGTGGTACGTACAATGAAGCTGCCACGATAGGCTTTAACGATGCCTTTAGTGCTATTAACTGGAATATTACCGGCGTGGCGAACACAAACATGTCAGCAACTGCGTTAAATGCTTCTGTTAATTATGGCGGCGGTGGGGTTACTGCGGCAATTGACATTCCAGCCGATGGTACGATTAATTTTGCTTGGAGTATAGCTGTCAGCTCAGCAGGTCAATATGGTGATGTGATCCGTTACGTCATTAATGATGAAAATTACGATCTATCGACAGCAGGTAGTGCCTCAGGGGTCGTTCAGGATATAGTTGTGAGTGCAGGAGACCGCTTTGAGCTATACACCTGGGGGACAACTAAATCATCAAGTTATAACGCGACGTTTAGTGAGTTTAGTTTTGTGCCAAGCAATACATTAATCGCCGCACAATGCGCTTTTTATGGGGATAACCAAGGTCGTAATGATGCCAACTTTACAGGGCAAACATTTGTTTATCACAATACTAGTTATGGATCTAATCGCTTTGTATGGGATGGGGTAGAAAAGGGGTCTGTGCCAATAGGGGTTAACTCTTTGACTGATGAAGCCGGCAATATTTTTACTTTGGGTTCATTGGTATCACATCCCTATTCAGATTTATGGTACTACGAGATTTGTGTAAACATGCCTTAAATCACCCATTTTTATTTTTTATCAAAAGGTTAACTAATGGAGTTAACCTTTTTATTGCTGCTCAATGTGACAGGAGTAACAAATAAAACTCATTAGCAGCCCTACAGTTACCTAATTGGCCTGCGGCTTAATTAAACTTAGGATGTGGGTAGAGCGTGCCGTTACGATCAATGATGTTACGCCATTGTATGAGTCGTTCTTCGGCAATCATCTTGTCATTTTCAGACAGTTGTGGATATTGGCGCTGTTCAAAATATGCATAGCGATTATAGACTTCATCACTTTGCGTGATGTCCATCAGTAGCCTATTTAAAGCATAAGAGTGGGCTAAGCTATTTTTGCCCGTTTGTTGGGTGTGGTGCAAGTTAGATAACGTCATCAAGGCCATTTCATTGCCGTGCAGGGATGCTTGCGTTAAAAAGGTGAGTTTTTGCTGATTAAAGGCATCTCGTTTGGCAATGTACGCATCTCGTTGTATCGTTTTAAAGCCTTGTGATTGCATATAAAATTCTGCTGTTAGACCTGAAAACCTTGCTTGAGCAGCTACAGAGCCAAGTTGTGCAGCATCGGCTAAGTAATGGTAAAACTGACTGCGTTCAGTTTGCGTAATGTGCTGGCAATAAGTGTACTTTTCAATTACTTGATCGGCTGCTTCGCCAGCATCACTGTAAGTGGCGACTGTATCAAGTTTTGTTTGTAAAGCCTCGTCATCCAGTGGGGCATAAAAGCAATATTGAAGGTTTTCAGCGAGGATATATTTTGAGTCAATATCGCCAGCATCCGCAGCTTTTTTTAATTGAGGTAAATGGTCAATTAACAGGCCGCTACGCTTCCAATTTGGCGTATCCATTATTTTAAGCGCTCGACCTGTGCTATCAGTGTGTTGTGGATTGGGCACAGTGCTTGGCTGGTCACTTGCCGTATTTTTATTGGCTAGCCCATCAGTAGGGGCAGAGAGAAAAGAGTCTGTAACCATCGAGGGCTGAATGGTCGAAGGTTGGGATTCTTTCTTCGACAAAGTGAATTGCCATGCGGCTAAGCTTACTGCTAGTAAAACAATCGTTATATAAATGAAAAACTTATTCATATCATAAAGGGCCTTGGCCACATATTTATTTTATACGCGAGCGCATGAGTTTCATGAATGACATGCGCTTAGCTAGTTGCCGTTTGGGCCTCTGGCTAAGCGCAGTGTGTTGTCGTTTACATATTGCCTAGCTTAACTAGCATAGCGGTGTACATTTTTAAGTTTAGTTTGATTTGTTCAACACTTAAGTACTCATGCTCAGAATGGCCGGTGTATTTTTTACCCGGCATTGAAGGGCCAAATGAGACTGCGTTATCGAATAATTTGGCATTGGTGCCACCGCCAATCGATACAAACGTCGCTTGTTGATCACCGGTGAAGTGTTTAAAAATATCCAGTAATGCTTGAGCGTGAGGGGCGTTATCGAGCAACATGGGTTTGCCTAAACTAACGGTGACGTCTTTTACGTTAACTTGATTGTGGGTTTGCCATTGATCAAGCGCCGAGTCGATTTGGCTTTGCAGCAGTGCGTGTTCTTTGCCAACAGGGCGGCGCAAATTGACAGATAAAGTCAGCTCGTTCCCTTTTCGTGTTAAGAGCGTGGGCGAGACTGTCATTGGGCCCATAAAGTTGTGTGAATAGGCGATGTCACCAAATTGTTTGCCGTATAAATCTAAACCAATCAGCTGATTAATAAACTTGATTGCTTGGCCATCGCTATTGTTTTCAAGATTGATGCCCTTTAGTACTTCGGCCAAATGGGCAATGGCGTTATGACCTGCTTCAGGTTCAGATGAATGAGCAGAGTCGCCTTTTACCTTAATGAGTATGCCGTTTGATTGGGCTTGTAACGTGACTGATACATCACTCAAGTTCGCAATATTTTGTTTGATTGTCTCGAGCGTGGCTGCATCACTGTTATGTAACAGCACCTGAGCATCTTCAGGGATTTGACTGACAAACGCGCCGCCTTGTAATTGGCTAACATACACACCCGTTTGCGCTGAATTGGCCGAAAACGTTGGAGCAATTAAGCTCCAGCCTTTTTCTGCGACCACGACCGGATAAGAGGCGTCAATGGTGACGGCGTATTTCGGCTGCTCATAAGTGGTCATAAAGGTTTCGAGTGGGCCCCAATCTGATTCTTCAGCCAAGTAAATCATTAATTCAATACGGTTATTAAGGGGAATGCCTTTATCTTTAATGGCTTTCATGGCATAGAGCGCTGTGGCAATCGCGCCTTTATCGTCTTCGGTGCCGCGGCCAATCATGTTGCCGGGCTCTGAAGTCATGTCCATGCTAAATGGGCTTTGTTGCCATTTACGGGCATCTGCTGGCTGGACATCGCCATGAGTCACAACTGTCACTTTTTCGGCTTGGGTACCCATACCAATGAGTACGGTGTGGCCTTTATCTTGGTAGTCAAAACCGAGCTGCGCCGCTTTCATTTTAAGTAACGCTTTAAATCCAATAAATTCAGGGTTAGTCAGGGTATCCGTGTCTGGTTTATTGACCGTTTCAAACGACACCATATTACTTAAGGTGTGGATTTGCGCCTGTTGGTATTGTTCAACCGCATAGTGAGCAAGGGCATCGGTTTGTTCGGTGACGTTGGCAACGCTATGGGTTGCTAAAAATAACGCACAGCTGAGAAACGAGTATTTCAAGGGGGGCACTCCAATGATAAAAAACGCAGAGATTGTAACATCATGCTGCGTTTCTACCCAATTGAATTGAAGCGCTGAAATACGTATCTTCAAGTTGATTGGGTATAATAAGTATCTGTTTGTTAAAGCAAGTTTAATGGCCTCATCGGCCAAAATTTATGCTGTCGTCGTGGGTTGCGCAGCAGCAAAACATTGAAACAAACTTTGGTATAGCTCTGCTGTGGTTGGGCGCTGCGTACAATGTTCAAACAAGCTAGTGTGAACTTGGGCGCGTACTCGCTCGGTTTGCTGGTGGAGTTGGTAGCAGGTATTCACGGGTGTCACTAGTTGCTGCGGATCGACATCAATTAAAATACAAGCTTGGGCAAGCACGACTTTGCCGCCACCTTTTTTGAGCACAACGCGCTGGGCCGTGCCGACGACCTTTTTACCTGCAATGTTTAAGTTGTAGTCTCCGTCACAATAGCTGCCTGGGGTTGCATGGCTTTGCACGGCCACACCAAATTGGTTAAAAAATTCACTGAGAATATGGCAAAAAGAACGGTATGCAGCGGGGATGGAATAATCTTGTCCAGCAGGTAGCGCGTACAAATAAGAGACATTAATCACCCCTTGGGTTTGTGGCACGGGCGCGCCGCCGGTTTTGCGGGCAAATACCTGCCAGCCCAGAGCATTGAGTGCTTGGCGTAAGCCTGCTGATTGTTGCCACTTATTGCCCGCTGGCAATACGAGGGTGTTGTCGCGGCTTTGCCACAGTAAAAGCGCCTGATTAAGCTGCCCATTGACGATGGTATCGAGTAAGGCTGATTCTTTTTCAAACACGGTTTCGACATCAATGGCGTCATAACGCAATACTTTGGCTTTCATTTTTGTCATGCTGTTATCATTCTTCTTGTTAGGCCGCTTGAGCTGCAAGCTTATCGAATAATCTAATGATCCCGCTAGTGTTAATTGTTGTTATCTAGTGCTTTTTTGACATTAATGGGGAGTCCATATAAGCCCCTAGTAATAATGCTTTGATTTGACGCTTTGGGTTTGGAGTACGTACTTTAGCGCGACAGGTTTTACCTCCTCTCTATTTGCTATAGCAACCTTGTTGATTGCGATGAAAAAAGAGAGGAGGTGACAGGTTAAACGCTGATTGCTTCTTGCTTTGAGTGTTCTTCGTTTTGAGCTTCAGAGAGAAATTTGGCCTCAGTTTCATAATTGCGTTCTTTAAACACTTCAAAAGTACGCTCTAACGTTTGGCGATCGATATCGTAGGTGATAAAGACTAATTTAGAACGGCGGTCGTCATCTGGCCATTCAGGTAAATAGGCCGCAGGATGATAAGTGTGTTGCACACCATGGATCACAACTGGGCCTGCATGACCTTGTATGTTGATAATTCCTTTAAAACGCAGCAGATCTTTACCAAAAAGTGGCACCATGATGTCCACCCACATGCCAAATTTTGCTTCACTCAAGGGCTCATCAAAAATAAAACAGTGGGCTTGAATATGGTCGTTATGGCGATTGATATCATTCTGAGGTTCGCTAATCGGTTTTAGTTGTGCAAATGCCTTGAGGTTATTGCCTGTTGGTTGTGCAGAAACAGAGCTGATATTAAGCCATTTTTTCAATGGAATTGACGAGTCTGCTGGCTCGATGTGATCTAATTGCAAAATTAAATTGGCGGCCACTGTACCATTGTTTGTCATTTGAATATCGGCCGTAGGATTGCGCTCAGCAAGTTGTTGCAATAAGGCATCTAGAGTGTGTTTTTCAATATTCAAATCGGCTTTTGTCACTAATAATAAATCAGCAACGCTCACCTGTTTACGTGCTTCAATGTGCTGGGTGATGGTTGACGCACCATTGATGGCATCTACCGCGGTGACGACCCCTTGTAAACGAAACTGCAAATGGATTGTTCGGTCGCGCATGAGTGTCTGAATAATCGAAGTTGGATCAGCCAAACCTGTGGTTTCTATGATGACTCGATCAAAAAGGGGCTGTCCATCACGCGCATATCGCCACGGCGTATCCCGTAATGTCTTAGCAAAATCCCCACGAGTTGCACAGCACAGGCAGCCGCTGTCAAGTTCAACCACTAAATTGTCATCTTCTTTGGCATGACTGACTAAAAGGTGATCCAGACCCACTTCACCAAATTCATTAATTAAAATGAGGCTACGCTCCATACCAGGCTGCTTGACCAGTGAATTTAACAAGGTCGTTTTTCCACTCCCTAAAAAACCCGTTAATAAATAAACCGGTATACGCTCTTTTAAACTCATATCTTGCTCCAATCAAAAACAGTTTTAGTAAAATAAGTGATAGATAAATCAGTCAGCGCCAGTGTTAAAGGCTGCAGGGTTGAGGGAGTCAATGGTCAACAGCTTAGCTTTAACTGGCGATAATACGTTATCACATAACAATTGTGTGTGGCACGACCTTTTGTTTTATCCATCAATCAGCAGAAACTATCCGTCGTATGTTGTTGAAGCGTCTCACCTCCCGCATCGATACCAGAGGTGATACAAAGGGCTGTTTGGTTTTAAAAAACAAGCAATGAGATTTGAATGATGACTGAACTTGCAGCCGATGTATTTTGAAATTGGCTGTGGTGTAAATAATTTTACCAATTGTAGATTTGGGTTTAGCTCGACAGCTATTTTAAAGTGTTTCTGATTTTCAAATGAACATCCCTGTCGCCAGCGAATAAAAGTGTAATTTGAAAAGCGATGTCATTGCTTTTGAAGGCAAATGCGGGTTTTATTTCTCCAACATCACCAGAAAGCCCAATCGCGATGTAAATTTGCTGCTACCAAACAGTGTTTAAATATCTGAAGGGCAAAACCTCTAAAGCCTTTGATAGTTTATCGCTGTATTTAATCCTGTTATTCTACGCGCTTTCAGGATTGGCGCAGTATAGCGGAGTAACGCAGTATGATTAACGATAACGACTTAATTGAAACCCTTGAAGAGCTTGAAGCATTTGTCATGTTAGTAGACAAAGGAGGGCTTGGGCTTAAAGATGTTGCGGGGATTGCCCTTGCCACCAATAACAGTAATGGTCGCCCATTTGTGGCGGTGTTGGATGATAAACATCAGCTGTTACTGGGTCGTTGGGTCACGCAAGAAGTGTTCGAAAATGGCAAAGAAATCGTGCAGTTCGGTGGCAAAAAACCGCATTAATTGTGTCAGGCTGTTGAGTGTAATCGGCAGCCTTTCCTCCATGGAGCACCTTTGTTAGTCACCTCCTTAACCTAGACAGCGTTATTCTATTTTATGTTATAAAATCTTCGAACTTCTTTGTTCCTTATTTAAACCTTTTATATTTTTGTTACGTCTAATAAGTTTTTAATCATGGACAGTCCAATGACAAAAACTTCATTTATTTTAAGTGCTTTATTATTCAATTGTGCGGCAGTATTAGCAAAACCTACGCTTGATTGTCGTGTCTTTTCGAATCAGGAAGAGTCACCCTATGTGCTCCCTTATCAAATCGGTACCACCCATGAAGTGGTCGTTTCGACCGGTCATTATCGAAAGTCTAATCAAGGCGTTGGATTGTATGCGCTCGATTTTATCATGCCGATAGGGACAGAGATTGTCGCTGCAAGAGAGGGCGTAGTGGTGGCTATTAGAGAGCAGTTTCATGATGGTAATGGCCAAGATCTTCACGAAAATTTTGTGTTTATTCGCCATGATGATGGTTCAATTGCACGCTATATCCATTTAACCCATGATGGTGCGTTAGTCTCTGAAGGGCAAAGAGTTAAAACTGGACAGTTAATTGCAAAAAGTGGCGATACAGGACAAACGGGTGGGCATCACTTGCATTTTGATGTGCAGCAATGTGGGCCAAATTTGCCGCCCAATTATAATCAACTTCCGTGTGGACAAACGATACCTGTTACCTTTAAAAATACAGCTCCACATCAGTGCGGTTTACAAGCTGGACAAGCGTATCGGGCAGAGTAAAAGGAAATGAGTGTAATGGGTCACTGAGCCTAAAGTGTAAAATTTTTCATCGCAAACAGTGACCTATTCTTTAATAGTCAGTGTATAAATGGGTTAATTATTCTTAACTCAGGAAACTAAAATGAACAATTCGAAGCGATTCCTTCCAGCAGCATTGTTACTGTGTGCAGCAGTGCCTTTTGCATCTTTGGCCGATGGCCATGGTCATCACAGTGTCGATAATTCACATCGTAGTGACAAAAATCAGCAGCGTGATGAATTCCGTAAGCCTTATCAAACCCTTGATTTTTTTGGTGTGAAGCCAAATAGCAAAGTGGTTGAAATTATGCCGGGCGGCGGTTGGTACACTGAAATTTTAGCGCCGATGTTAAAAGAGCAAGGCACGCTCGTGGCGGCGCATTACCCGACTAATGTTGCCTCTGAATACCGTAAACGCTCACGCACTAATTTTGAACAGAAATTAGCAGGCAACAAAGGTGTGTATGGCAAAGTGATTGTGGCTGATTTTGATCCCAAAGCAGGTGTTGATAAAGCCACCACAGATGCGGATGTGGTTCTGACCTTTCGTGGTTTACACGGCTTACAAAATAGCAATGATCTCGCTGCAGCCTTTGGTCAGTTTAACCAAATGCTGAAAAAGGGCGGAAAATTAGGGGTGGTTCAACACCAAGCTCCTGAAGGATATGACGCTGTTGCAACCGCTAAAAAAGGTTATCTACCTAAATCATATGTGGTTGCGGTAGCTAAAGCGGCAGGGTTTGATTTGCACGCAGAAGCGTATTTTCATAACAACCATCAAGACCGCATTATCGTTGATGGTGTAGAAGGTGGCGTGTGGTCATTACCACCATCACTTAATGTCAAAGAAGAAGCGGATAAAGAAAAATTCAAAAAAGTCGGCGAATCTAACCGCATGACTTTGTTGTTTAGCAAACGTTAATTCGCGTTTAGGCGGTAAGTATCACGTACCGATGTGCCGTGATACTTATCCTTACACCAACTGATTTTGAATCGCTTTAATGACCGCTTGTGTTCTATCTTGTACTGCTAATTTTGCGATGATTTGCGAGACATGATTACGAATGGTGCCTTCTGAGTTATCTAGGTAACGCGCGATGGCTTTATTGGCCATACCCAACGACATACAACGCAATACACTGAGCTCTTTTACTGTTAAATGATAGCTCGGGGAGTTTTGTTGATTGAGCAAATAGTGAGTGACCGCATCTTGCAGCACGAGCTGACCGCTGATAACTGTATTAATCGCATTAATGAACTCTTCTAACTCGATGTTTTTGAGTACATAACCCTTAGCTCCTAAATTAATCGCCTTGACCAAGACATCGCAATCTTCAAAAGTGGTGATGATTAAAACAGGCGTGTTGTCCCCGCGTTGTTTCATAGCTTCAAGTACACCTAATCCATCTAGGTTCGGCATGCGCATATCAAGCAGCACAATATCAAAATGGGCTTCACTGAGCTTTTGCAACGCCTCAACACCATCACTAGCTTGGCTACTGACATTGATGCTTTGCTCAAGGTTAAGTAAGTTTGCAAGCCCCAACCTTAACAAGGTTTGATCTTCAACGAGTAGACAATTAATCATTGGATGACCTCTGCATTTGCATGCGAATGATTGGACTGACATAAAGGCAGGTTAATGGTATTGATTAAGACCTGATTTTCGATGGCTTGCGTGAAATGGCCATTAAATTGCGCGACTCGTTCAGCGAGGCCTGTTAAGCCATTACCCGGTTTTGGGAGCACCGTTTCTGGTTGATTATGAAAAGCCTCAGCGCTTAGCATCGTGTGTTGTTCCTCTTGCGTCACGTTAAATGTAATCTCTGTCGCGTGTGTGTGCTTAAGCGTATTACTGAGCATTTCTTGGCAAAAGCGAATGACACATAACGTACTATCTTGTGACATGTACGCGCTGTTTTTATCAATGTTGATGTGTGCTTTTAAGTTGGGTGTCAGCGCACAAATGGATTCAATTACCTCTTTGAGCAGTGCTTTATCTTCACGCTGTGTGCTCACTATGTCTCTGACCTCTTCGAGCACATCTTGGCTGATTTGATGGCAGTTTATCAGCATTGTTTGCAAGTCTGTTGGGGCGGTGCGCTTTGCAAAATCTAAATTAACACTTAACGCCGTGAGCTTGTGGCCTAATGAATCGTGTAACTCTCGTGAAATTGCTCGTCGTTCTTGTTTCGCGCTCATGGCACTCATCATTTGCTGAGTGGCTTGCAGCTCTTTGTAATTCTGACGAGATTGATAATGCATATTAAGGCTTTCGACTATTTTACGGCTGATAAACCAATTTGTTACACAAAAAAAGAACCATACGATAAACATCAGCCAAGGTATATCGCCTTGCCAAGTATCATAATGACATGCACCGTAAACGAGCATTGCGCCCAAAATAGCCATGACAAAACGCGAGAGCGCAAAGTGGGGGCTAAACACAGCGGTAAACATCACTAAGTGAATAAACACCAATGAGGTGGATGTGAACGGGAGCAGGCACAAAATAAGTAAAAAATAGCAGCCAGCCATGGGCAATACATGCTTATTCGGGTGTTTAATCACATAAAGAAGTAACGGCAAAATGCATACATTGATACCCAGTAATATTGTCAAGTTCAAAAAAGAATCAGCGTAGTAAGCACACGCTCCTGTGGCCGCAAGCCATGAGGTGAGAGTTGAAAAACGCCAGTCAGTGTTATGCCGGATGGGAGTATCCATAGAGTTCCACTTTTTTTGATGATTATACAAATTTTTAAAGACTAAAACAGTGACAGATGTCATAGCTGAAGTATGAGCTTTGACACTTGTGAGTCATGCACTGGGTTCGCTATGATCCAGTTTGATTCGTTTTAGCATGCGTTTTATCTCAACAAATAACATGAAGGAAGGTGATTGTGCAAAATACGAAACTTAACTCAACGTTTGCCACAGCGCAGCAAGGTGTGGCGAAGGCTGATGGGACGTTTTGGGTCACAGCCAATGAGGTTGGGTTTACGCCCCTTAATGCGGCATTTGGCTTAGGTCCATATAATTTTGCTTGCAACGATATTTCAAACATTAAACTTGCATCAGGCAAAGCTGCAGGGCTTTTGGCTATCACTGCCAGCGCTATCCACATCACGCTGTCTGATGGGCGCTCTTTTGAGTTTATAATGGCAGATCCATCGTGGTGGGTTGACTATTTAACTCAGCATTGTGCGGCTCAAAAAGCATAAAGTTTGCAAAGATTGATTCTTATTTGTTACTGATGGCTGCGCTTAATTTCTTTAATAATGGCTTGTGTTAAAGGTGAGGGTGTCGCCGTTTTTGTGGTGATCAGCATCAGTGGAATTTGGTAAGAGTATTGGGCTGGGTTTATGGCTTTAAACAGCCCTTTTTCAACCCAATGCGCCGCGTAGTGTTCGGGCAAGTAACCAATAAATTTGCCCGACAAAATCAAGTGAGCAATGCCTTCATCATGGTAGGCTATGGCGCTATTTTGGTAGTTTAAACCATCGTTTCGCAGCTCTTTATCACGCATATAATTACTGGTGATCACCTCGGCATCAGCCAAATGTGCGTCGACCGATTGAGGTGGGCAATTAAATAACGGATGACCCACACCACAGTACAAATAGTTGGTTTCGTTATGAAGCGGAGTATAAGTCAGGCCGCGTAAATGATGACGGCTGACACCAATTCCCACTAACGAACGACCATTGACCACAGAGGTTTCGACTTCGCGGGCTTCGCAGACATTGATATCAAACTGAATGTTTTTGCTTTTACTTTTCAGCGCGGCAATGGCGTGTGCAACGCCCGAGCGGGGATCGCTAACCAGGGTGTCGATAATCGCAATGGTTACGCGACCCGAAAGCTCGTTTTTAGAGCTAGCCACTGTGCTGGCAAAGGCGTCGCATTGCTGTAATAGCTCCAGTGAGGCTTGGTAAGTAATGCGGCCTGATTCGGTTAATTCAAAGCCGCTGCGCCCGCGTTTGCACAGTTTTATTCCTAAACGCACTTCTAAGTCCGATAAATGCGAACTAATGGTCGAACGACCGATATTTAAGCGTGATTCAGCCGCAGAGAGCCCTCCGCATTCAACAATAGCAACAAAAATACGCAATAAGCGTAGGTCAACATCATGCACTTGCATTGGTTTGCTCTCTCTTTAGTTCGATAAAATCGGAATAAACATCGATTATTATGCATTTATAAAACAACAGCAGCAAGCTAGCATTAGGTCATTGCGCGTCACGAGTGCATTAAATGAGTGCATTCGAGACGTATAAGAACAATGAGTGAGGAGAGAAATATGACGTTTAGATATGGTATCGACCAACTAAACCTAGATATCGTCAATGGCATCGCTAATGGCACCATAACGGCTGAGCTTTGCCAAGAAGCCATCGATAATATTAATAAAAGCCGACAAAATGTCGACATTATGGCCAGTTCTGATAAAGCCGTATATGGCATCAATACTGGCTTTGGCCCATTGTGCGACACACAAATCTCACCTGCTGAAACTCACCTTTTACAAAAAAATCTCTTAATTACCCATGCAGTAGGTGTGGGCGAATCGATTGATAAATCGATTTCTAAATTGATGCTGATCACCAAAGTACAGGCGCTGAGCCAAGGGTTTTCAGGTATTCGCTTAGTGGTGGTTGAGCGCATGCTTAAGTTTATTGAGCTTGATCTTATTCCAACTGTGCCAGAGCAAGGCTCAGTCGGTGCATCGGGTGACTTAGCGCCGTTATCGCACTTATTTTTACCTTTAATTGGTGAAGGGGAGTTTTGGCAAGGTGACAGCACAGTCCCTGCCGCACAAGCGCTCAAAGAGCACAACCTCGAAGCACTAGAGTTGCATGCAAAAGAAGGACTGGCATTAATCAACGGGACGCAATTTATTTTATCGCATGCGATTACTGCACTGACAAAAATGCGCTACTTACTTGATTTAGCCGATGTGGCCGGTGCGATGAGCATCGAAGGCATGCAAGGCAGCCAATCACCTTTTAGAGCTGAGTTGCACCAATTGCGCGCTTTTGCGGGTAATATTGAAGTCGCAGGGCGTATGAGACGATTATTTAAAGATTCACAAAATATGCAAGCGCATTCAGATTGTGATCGCGTGCAAGATCCGTATTCACTACGCTGTATTCCACAAGTGCATGGTGCTTCACGTAATGCGTACAATCACTTAAAAGAACTGGCTGAAATCGAGATGAACTCGGTGACTGATAACCCCATTATCATCAGCAGCGAAGAAGCGATTTCTGGCGGTAGTTTCCATGGCCAACCACTAGCGATGGTGCTTGATTATGCCTCGATTGCGGCAGCGGAGCTTGGCAACATTGCTGATCGTCGTTGTTATTTATTGCTTGAGGGCTTGCACGGTTTGCCACGTTTATTGACATCATCAGGTGGCTTAAACTCGGGCATGATGATCCCGCAGTACACCACTGCGGCATTGGTGACTGAAAATAAATCACTGTGCTTCCCACCTTCAGCAGACAGCGTACCGACATCAATGGGGCAAGAAGATCATGTTTCTATGGGCAGTATTTCGGGTCGTAAACTTAATCAGATTTTAGGTAATTTAGAAAAAATCATTGCCATTGAACTCATGTACGCCGCGCAAGCGATTGACTTTAGACGACCAAATACCTGCTCTGATATCATCGAAGAAAACTTTGCCATTATCCGCGAAAAAGTGGCCAAGCTTGAAGAAGATCGCCTGCTCAAGCCGGATATCGATGCCATGATTGCCTTGGTAAAATCACAATCACTGACAGTGAATTAAGGAGCCCATTCGAATGACAGACCTGATGAATTTTCAAGCCCAGATCAAGCAAGGGATCCCAAACGATCTACCTGCTGCTAAGCCATATCCGGCTGATGCGAACCGCGCGCCAAAACGTAAAGACATCTTATCAGCGGATGAAAAGCAGCTTGCGCTTCGCAATGCTCTGCGTTATTTCCCTAAAGAGTGGCACAGCGAGTTAGCGGCAGAGTTTGCACAAGAGCTTAAAAACTTTGGCCGCATTTACATGTATCGCTTTAAGCCAAGTTATAGCTTAACTGCGCGTTCGATCAGTGATTATCCGGCAAAGTGTGAACAAGCGGCGGCCATCATGCTGATGATTGATAACAACCTTGATCCTGCTGTGGCACAGCACCCAGAAGAGCTAATCACCTACGGCGGCAATGGCGCGGTGTTCCAAAACTGGGCGCAGTATGTGTTAGCAATGAAATACTTAAGCGAAATGGAAGAAGATCAAACCTTGCACATGTATTCGGGTCATCCGATGGGGCTCTTTCCATCTTCAAAAGAAGCACCGCGAGTTGTTGTAACTAATGGCATGATGATCCCGAATTACTCACAGCCTGATGACTGGGAAAAATTTAATGCACTTGGCGTCACTCAGTATGGCCAAATGACTGCTGGCTCGTTTATGTACATAGGGCCACAAGGCATCGTACATGGCACCACTATCACTGTGATGAATGCGTTTCGAAAAGTGCTTGCACAAGGCGAAAGCCCTAAAGGCAAAATTTTCTTAACCGCAGGCCTTGGCGGTATGAGTGGCGCGCAACCAAAAGCGGGTAACATTGCCAACTGTATTACTGTGTGTGCTGAGGTCAACCCTAAAGCGGCGACTAAACGCCATCAACAAGGTTGGGTTGATGAGCTGATTGATAACATCGATGACTTAATTGCCCGTGTTAAATTGGCACAACACAATCAAGAAGTCGTCTCGATAGCCTTTATTGGTAACATAGTGGATGTGTGGGAAAAATTTGACCAGCAAGGTATTTATGTTCACTTAGGTTCAGATCAAACTTCGCTGCATAACCCGTGGTCGGGCGGTTATTACCCGGTTGATATTAGCTATGAAGAATCAAATCGCCTCATTCGTGAAGAGCCAGAAGTCTTTAAGCAAAAAGTACAAGCGACCCTCAAGCGCCACGCGGCAGCGGTCAATAAACACACCGCCAAAGGCACCTACTTTTTTGATTACGGTAATGCCTTTTTACTCGAAGCCTCGCGAGCGGGTGGCGATGTGATGGCCGAGAACGGTATTGATTTTAAATACCCATCGTATGTTCAAGATATTCTTGGCCCGATGTGTTTTGACTACGGATTTGGCCCGTTCCGTTGGGTGTGTGCATCTGGCAAGCCTGAAGATTTAGATAAAACAGATGCTATTGCAGCTGATGTCTTAACTAAAATAATGGCTGAGTCACCTGCTGAAATTCAGCAGCAAATGCAAGATAACATCACATGGATTAAAGACGCGAAGCAAAACAAGCTGGTGGTTGGCTCACAAGCGCGGATTTTGTACGCTGATGCAGAGGGGCGGATGGAAATCGCCAAAGCCTTTAACGATGCGATTAATCGCGGTGACATTGGCCCTGTGGTGCTTGGGCGTGATCATCACGATGTGAGTGGTACGGATTCACCGTTTCGTGAAACATCTAACATTTATGACGGCAGCCGTTTTACCGCCGATATGGCGATTCACAATGTGATTGGTGACAGCTTTCGTGGCGCGACGTGGGTATCAATTCATAACGGTGGTGGAGTTGGTTGGGGCGAAGTGATTAACGGTGGCTTTGGAATGCTGCTAGATGGTAGCGCCGATGCTGAGCGACGCTTAAAATCGATGTTACTGTTTGATGTCAATAACGGTATTGCCCGTCGAAGCTGGGCACGCAATGAAGAAGCTAATTTTGCCATTAAACGCGAAATGGCTCGTACACCTAAACTAAAAGTAACCCTTGCAAACCGAGTGGATGACGCGGTGTTTGACAATTTGTCGCTGTAAAGTTGCTTTTTAGCGACGGTAAAAACGAGGCTCAGGCCTCGTTTTTTGTTTGTTTAAGCTGCATTTAAAGTTGTTTGGCGCAAGTGTGGCGCAAGTAAGTGCAGGCAAATTTAAATCAAATTGTGCATACATCTGCTAATTTGTTATGATCTTCGCCGAATTTCATCAGCTGGAGGAAAAATGAAATTACTGTATTGGTTAGATGAATGGTTAACACTGGCCCGCGACGAGCAGCAAGCGAGACTACCTATGGTGGGGGGCGATTTACTTGGCGATGTGTACGTGAAGTATGACTTTGTTGATCTGAACCGACCGTTACTGTTTTTGTTTTCACCTGCTGGTACCGATGTTCAAGAGCATGATCTGCATGATGACTTTGCGCCATGGGGTTATCGCCTCGCTAAAAAACAGAATGTGAATGTGATAGCTTTTCAGCATCTTGGTAAAAGCAATTGGTTTAGAAATCGCAATGTGATTTTTTTCCTAGAACAAATTGCCACTATGTTGGATCCGTTTGAACAACGACTCGGTTACGGACTAAGCCGAGGGGGATTTGCCATTGGTTCTTTTGCGCGATTACTCAAATTAGATCAAGTGTTATTGTTTCACCCCGTCAGTACCAAGAACAAGCAGTTAGCCCCGTGGGATGATCGCTCTAGTACAGATATTGCGCAGCAGTTTGATTGGGAAGGAGCGTATCACGACCTTGATTTAGGTGATGCCAAAGGATACATCATTTACGATCCAACTAATCGCATTGACCGCAGTCATGCCAAGCGCTACCCGCAACTGAAGCATTTACGAGTGTTTGGTATGGGCCATGGCACCCATGCAACGTATTTGAATAAATTTGGTTTTTATAAGCAAGTTGCTGTCGATTTTATTCTTAATCAAGATATTGATATTGCTCAATTTAGGCAGCAAACTCGTACGTTGCGCTTTAAAGAAGATTATTACAAGCAGTTAAACCGAGCCAATAAAAATTCAGCCCATCGATTGGGGTTACTTAGCACTGCACATCGAATTTTAATTGATGAGAAACAGGCTCATATTCAAGAGCATCAAGCTCAAATTGATATTCAACCATTAATTGACGTGGCGCTGAAGCATCAAGAAACCCACCCGGAAGATGCCATTCAATTACTGGAAGTGGCGCAACAACTCGCGCCCGATGATCCTTTGGTGGCCCACAAACTCAAGCAACTTGAGTAAACGAGACTCGAATAAAAAAGGCTTATCACTGGATGGTGATAAGCCTTTTTTAGTATTGATACCAGTAATATGATTACTCGTTACAGTGTCTGTTTGTGGGTATCACTAGGCTCGTTACTACCGTTACTACTGTTAGAACCGCTGTGTGAATCGTCGCTTTGGGAGCTGAACAATTCACCTTGCATCGGATTGGTAAGGTCATTTGCCATATTGTCCGCTTGCTCATTTGAATCATCTTGGTGCTCATCGACCACTAACATTTGGTCGTGCGCGGTGGTTTCTTCAATGCGAGGATCCATCGTGGCCGCCAGAGGTGAGTTGGTCACATCTGAGGTGCCGACCACATAATCGCTGGTATCGGGTTGTTCAACTTTTTGGCGTGAATTGATGTAGGTTAACAGCATAAACATCAGAGCCGTTAATACTGCAATCGATCCATATAACGCCTGATGGCCAAAATAAGCCATGATTTGGGCGTTTCCTGCTGAGCCCAATGCAGCACCGGCACCAAAGAGAACCAATAATGCTGACGAGACTCCGACACGGTCTTCATCATCAACCCGAGAATTGGCGAGTGCCGAACATAGCGGATACAAAGTGAACGCGAATAAGCCAAAAATAAAGGTTAATCCAAAAGCGTAATAGGGCGACACAGGTAGGAAATAAAGCGATAAACTAGTGACGCCAATCAATATCGCGTTAGTGCGAATTAAAATACTGCGACGAATGCGATCGGATAAAAAGCCCATTGGCCACTGAGCAAGCAAGCCGGCCAAAATTGTCACTGACATAAAAATGGCGATTTGTGATGCGTCAAAACCTGATGATTTGGCAAAAGTGGGCCCTAAACCATAAAAGCTACCGTTAATGATGCCGGCAAATAAAATAGCGGTTAATGATTGCGGCGCTTTTTTAAAATAATTCCACAAGCTAACTTGGATTGGCTTGAGGGGTTTGGGGTGGATCCGCCTAGTAACGGAAATAGGAATAATCCCGAGTGCCAATGCCATACACACTAAAAATAGCGGGGCATAACCTAACTCTGGAAATTGTGACAGCGCATATTGCCCTAAAATCATGCCAAAGTAAGAAGTGATCATATAAAACGAAAAAACACGGCCTCTGGACTCTGGCGCGGCTTGTTCATTTAACCAGCTTTCGAGCACCATGTAATTACACATCATACCCAGACCCACAAATAAGCGTAAGCCAAGCCAGAGGTAAATATTGTCGCTGACACCGTGAGCGGCCACACATGCTGTCACTGCTGCTGTGCTGGCTGCAAAGGTTCGAATATGGCCAACGGATTTAATCAGGTGATAACCTAATTTAGAACCCAATAATAGGCCTAAATAATAAAACGAGGTCATTAAACCTATCCAGAAGGTTGAGGTGCCATGCTGGCCAAGGTACAGCGCCAGATAAGTGGTGAGTAAACCTGTGCCACTGATTAAAAAAAGGTTGGCAAAATAAAGAGAGGGGAATGATTTCATTTTTCTACAAATTATGAACAAAGACAACTAGATACTAGGGGAGTTAAAGTTATATTCCAAGCAACAATGAGTGTGATTTTGTAATTAGGTAACGAAATGGCCAATCAGTGTCATTTTGCAGCAATTGCTTATCATAATCGGTTTTATTTTTGGGGATCTTGGGTATACCATACTGTTTTACCAAGATGTACGAGAATAGCGCCATGTCATTACCTCCTTGCCCTAAGTGTCAATCTGAGTTTGTGTACCAAGATCAAAGCCAGTTAGTGTGCCCAATGTGCGCATATGAATGGGATCCGTCAGAGGCGGCCTCTGACGATGATGCGGTGAATGTAAAAGATGCCAATGGCACGCAGCTTGCCGAGGGCGATAAAGTCACTGTAATAAAAGATCTAAAAATCAAAGGCAGCTCGCAAGTGATTAAAATAGGCACTAAAGCAGTCATTCGTTGGATTAAAGACAGTAAAGACCATCAACTAGATTGCAAGGTCGATGGTGTGGGTGAAATGATGGTCACTGCCGCGTATGTGAAAAAAGCCTAAAAATGAGGGCGAATGGCAATCATTCGCCGGTTACTTTAAATTGATATTAATGCCTATAATATTAATTGGAGTACTCAGAAAAAATGAGACTGATGAGGCCCCTTAGTTAAATTTTACTATTAAGGAAAGGTTATTAAACTACCTGATTTGTCTAACGTGTGCACAATTATGTTGATGGCACTAATAGTGATGGCCACGCCGAGTTCTGCTGAACAACTATCACTTAAAATTTGTTATGAAGACAATAATTATCCGCCCTATATTTACAGGGAAGATAATGTTGGGAAGGGGATATTGGTCGATATCATCACTGCTGCCGCTCAAGATACACGTGTTTCGCTAGCGTTATATTCAAAACCTTGGAAGCGGTGTCAGCAAGATGTTATATCAGGTGAAGCCCACGCTTTATTTGCGATGATCGAAACGGATGAAAGAAAAAAAACATTTGCGTTCCCACCAGAAAATAAATTATCGCATTGGTACTTATGGTTAGCACAATATCCTGTATTTAGAGCTAAAGGAAAGCCGTTTGTCGCGGCCCAGTACCAACCTAAAACAGGGATTGGCGCGCCATTTGGTTATGTTGTGTTGGACATACTTAAAGATAAAAACTGGTTAAGCCCCTACCAATATGGGCCAAAAGAGGGTTTGAAAATGGTTGCTATGAATAAACTCGATGGTTATGTCGTTGAGCGTCAGATTGGAATTCACTTATTGGAGCTTATTAACCACACTAAAGATGTCGAAGTGAGCCAACATTTAATGTTGCAATCAAATTGGTATCTTCCTTTCAATAAAGGCTTTTATGAGTCGCACCCAGCGGTAGTCCAAACTATTTGGCGCAATATTGCAGTTCAAAGGAAAAAAATAGAAGCTTCAATAAGCGAGGGAGCTAAAAACTAAGAGTGAGTTTTCCTTTATCCCTGAGCTTCCCCTATTTTCGATTGACTGTTTCTAATGCAAAATCTTCCGCTTTGATTGTGTTATATCCTGAGATGCATGACTCATCCATTGCTTATTTTTAGGGGGGTGATCACGGGGGATTTGGCATTGGTGTATATTTTGAGATTTTACGGTAGGTGCAAGCCTGTTTGCGAAGGCGAATGAAGCTCGGCCGTTTTTAGTAGGTCAGGCTTTAGCCCGACAGCTCTTTCAGAATTCACCTCGTTTTCCAATTAACTATTGTGTTTAGTTTTAAGAATCGCTTTGCAAATTAGCATCGTTGTCGCGAGGGCATGGGCAGCCAAAGAGGGGTGGAGCCCTGAACTATTTTGCGGTTGTAATTCATCCATGAAGCGGGGTTCCTGTCAGCATCCATGCTTCCACTTCCTCAAGCTGCAAAGCGGTGCTTTGGTCTTTCGTCACCCCAGCGCCCCGACATCACGCTTTATCCTGCAAATAATCAATTGATGTGAACGTCAGCGGTGAAGATAGGCCATCCATGGCCAAGCTTCACCTTACATTTCATCCATGAAATGCATGACTCATCAATTGGTTATTCTTAGGGCGTGATCACGGGGAGATTGGCATCGGTGTTATTTGTGTAAACGACTTTATATAGCGACAGAGTTTGTTTGTGATTTTTACAATCAATGATTTATAAACAGAAGTTATTCAATCCATAACTAATTTTGATACCGATTTTGTATTGATTTTAAATACAAACTATTTAAAATCAATGAGATATTTATGGGTGCCAAATGTTTCTTCTCAGTAGCAACTGTATTGCTTGGTTCATAATATAGAAAAGCTGCAAAATAGGTTGCATTAAGCAAGGGAAACCCTTTTCACCCTTAAAAAGGCCTTAAAACCCACACATAAACCGCAAGAAAACCCATCTAAAACCCCGATTTAAAATCTCACCTAAAAACAGCCTAAACGATTGAATCAAAATAGGAACTCAGTTATGGTTCGTTGATTAATAAAAACAAATTAAAAACGAGTAATTCTACAGGCTCGTTAGCTGCACAAGGAGTTACGCTTGGTTCTTCGATTAACATTTTTGTTATTTTTCTTGGTTGCAAATCCAATCGTAGCGCAAGCTCAGGAACCAAAAGTCATAGCTATTGATGGCATTCAAATAGAATATATCGATATTGGCGCTGGAAACAAAACGTTGGTGATTGAGTCAGGTATCGGAATGGGTTTAGCTTACTGGCAACCGCTATTAGCTGACCTTTCTAAGTTAAATGTCAGAGCAGTGATATATTCTCGTGCTGGGAATGGTAAATCTCAAGTTGCAAAAGATGTTAGTTTAGCGGCTTCAAATCAACGACTTGAAAAACTGCTTACAGCGATTAACGCCAAAGAAAATTTGATTCTAATTGGTCACTCCTTTGGTGGCTTGCATGTAAGAGCTTTTGCAGCCACTTATCCCGAGCAGGTAAGAGGGTTAATCTTGCTCGATCCAAGCCACGAGCTATTTGATAGTGAATTAAATAAAATCGACGCAGCTTGGTCGAAACGCGATACAACTAAATTAAACTGCATGAATAATAACCAGCCTGAGTGGAACCTTCTGCAAGGGATTTATCTTCAGAAAATGATTGCTGACGACGATATTGCCAACAGAATTCCTGCGGTAATAGTTACCTCATCAAAATTAAATGAAAGTGATTGGTGGATAGGGCATAGTGCTGAAGGTAAAAAGATCTGGAGGGATTTGCACCAGTCACTGATCCGTAATAATGCAAATTCTATCCATATGGTTACTAATCAAACTGGTCATAACGTACCACATGACAACAAGCTTCTCCTTTTAAGCTCTATCAGTGCATTATTAGGTTTAGATAATGGCGTATAACAAATTGCTTAATTTCGTTCTGGCCACAAAAAGCGAGGCCTCCACGGGATTGCCTACGCTGCGCTGCGAAAACCCATTAGTAGGCAGGAAAATACATGACAGGAAAATATATGACACCCATAAATATCTCCTCTTTCAGAGTTAGGGAAAACCAAGACTAAGTTAAGTGATTTAATATCACTGTGTCCTACATGTCATCGCTTAACTCACATACGACAGCCAGCCCTTTCTATTACTGAACTTAAAAGGGTGCTTAAAAATGCCTAACAAACTGTTAAAAAAGACAAAATACAGTTGGCTTTTGCTCCTTCGTCGCTTATTTTTAGCCACGCTTAGCGCGGCGTTAAATTTTTCAAGGAAGAATTTGTGAATTTCCGAGTTATTAAAAATGTTGTATTAATTGGAATTGTGCTAGCCACGGCGGCTGCATTTTTTAAGGCACAGCAATAAGAAATACATGACACCCATAAATATCTCATTGAAAAATCACAATAGTGGGTCTAATTTTAATTAAACACTTCATGTTTTGGTGGCTCACATGGCACAAGCAAGACGGTCGTTAATTGATTTAGATTCCACACCTTATTATCACTGCATCAGTCGATGTGTTCGTCGCGCTTTTTTAGCTGGTTTTGACAAATACTCTGGTCAAAACTTTGAACACCGACGTGCGTGGTTAGTCGAGCGATTTAAGCTGTTATCACAAGTGTTTGCGATTGATATTGCCGCATACGCAGTGATGTCAAATCATTACCATTTGGTGCTGAGAGTGGATAGAAGTCGGGCATTAAATTGGTCAAAAGACGAGGTGATTGAACGCTGGTATCAACTGTATCACGGCACAATTTTGGTTGACCGCTACCGCAAGGGTGAGCAGCTAGATAAAGCCTATATGTACAGCGTTGATAAAACGATAGAAGTGTGGCGAAATCGACTTTACGACATCAGTTGGTACATGCGCAACTTGAATGAATTTATAGCCAGAGAAGCGAATAAAGAAGACCGCTGCACTGGCCGATTCTGGGAAGGACGTTTCAAATCTCAAGCGCTATTAGACGAGCAAGCTGTACTCAGTTGCATGATGTACGTCGATTTGAATCCCATCAGAGCCAAAATGGCGAAAAACCTGCAAGACAGCGACTTTACGTCAATTCAAGAGCGCATTCAGCATTACAAAAAGCAGTCCACGTTAGAAAAAACCGAACAAGTTACTCTGCAACCAAAGCAGCTTATGGCGTTTGGCAGTAACGCAAACAATCAAACCATTCCATTTAAGTTACTGGATTACCTGGAACTCGCTGATTGGAGTGGCCGACATTTTGACCCCAAAAAGCGCGGCGCTATCAGCAAAACCCAACCCAAGATATTAGTGGAATTGGGGATTGAAACTGCGGTCTGGCTTGAATCTGTACAAAATTTCAGGCGTCAATACAGCAATTTCGCAGGCCAACCGAGTGCACTCAGACAATGTGCTCATCAGCATCAGCAAAGCTGGTATCGCGGAGTCGGTTAACTATCTATTTAGCCTTTTAGGCGAGTAAACGAGGCACAGCCTAGTTTTATCATGCCTAAAAATCCGATATTTCATGTCAATTTATGATCATCAGCGGTTTTGATTGTGAAAAGCTGTAATATAAATCCCTATCAAGCAGCATTCGTTCAACCCACCACACCCTTTGACATCGATTTTGTATTGATTTTTAACACAAACTATTTAAAATCAAAGAGATATTTATGAGTGTCAGATATTTCAGTGCTCAATGGAGCTATGTGTTTTGGATTTAGAATTTTGGAAGTTAGCTGGCAAAGGGATGATTGAGTTAGTAAAGGTGTGCGGGCCATATATTGTGGCTATTTTAGGTGCTGTCTTTGGCTACTTGGGTAGCAAAAATGCCAAGGAAATATCAATTAAAGTAGCTGAATTACAAGCTGAAAAGGATGTAAACCTTCAACGAGAGGCTCATCGCTTTGAAGATGGTAAGCGTGTCGCTGAAATAAAAAAAGATATTGTAGACCGAGTAATTAAAGAATTAGAACCTATTTATAGCAATACATTGTCTCTTGTTAAAGCCTACTATGCCATGTGCAGTTCCGGCGAACCTTTTAAAAAAGAGCTTTTCGACAAAATGATAAGGGACAAGTTTTTCGTAGATATTGAACCCCAAATTCAAGCTGATTCAGCCTTGGCAAGAGTATCAGCATATGTAAGTATTTTGGCTGATGCAGATATGACAATGGAGCTTTTCAAATTACAAACTTGCATTGCAGATTGTGCAGGTGTCGTTGAGTGGAATGGTGAAAATTGGGGTGATGAACATTCTGAAAAAGTTAAAAAGCTCATGAATGAAATCCAGATTTCTTACATGGCTTTATTTATCAAACTGGGAAAATCAATTCAATAAAGTGTTAACAAGGCCGTTAAACCAAGGACACAAAACAGCAGGCTTGTGCTCCTTCGTCGCCAATTTTAGCCTGCTATTTTGCGCCGTTTACGGCAAGCGTTATGTTTTATCTAAGAGGAAGAGTTTTGACTATAGGAAAAAAGTCGCTTTTAACATTACTCATTATTTTTACGGGGTTTTTGATTACATTCGTACAAAATTTTGTATGGTCAGATGCCGGAAAGTCTAAGCAAGATAAAGCATACGAGTACGACTTCCAATTAAATTACTGGAATGAAGAGGTTCATAAAAAATTTAATAATCTTCGTTCTAGTGAAGTTGTTAATCGATTACTTTCTTATGAGGGTGAAAGGATCGTCGACTCAAGCTTTTTTCACGACATCCATGAATACCACTTTTTAATCAAAGAGCTTATGAGGGTGCTTAAATTTAAAAGCAAGGTTTCAATTAACTTATTAGGTGACATGGTTCAGCTAAGTGAAAAGGGTCTACAGCACGTACCAGAGATGTCAAAAGTTTCTAGCGATGTTCAGGAATTTGACACATTACTGCAAGAGTTTGATGAGCGAGAAAAGAGACTTGAAACATTTTTACCTGAACTGGTTTCGTCATTTAAATATGAAGAAAATATGAGTTCCGATAAAAAAGTTGAGTTAACGGTAAAGCAAATGGAACTTTTCTTGGAACTTTATACAGATGAAGCGTTATTTGTAACGCAAAAAAATGACCCATTTTTATTAGTTAGAGATCTAGGTAATATCTCATATATAACTTTAGGTAATTATAAAAAAGTTTTGGAAGGGTATAACAAACAGGTCTCTATAGAAGACTCTTATAAAAAGAGCATCTTGATTTTATTAGCTCTTCTAAGTGTTTATTTTTCAGCATTAATCGTATTAAAAACAGAAGATGAACCAGCTAGCTATGAAGTTTCAGTAAATGATAAAACTTACAATGTGAGCATCAAAACATAACAATAAATTAAACAAGGACTTAAAACAGTTTGCTTTTTTCGTCCCTCAAACATCTTAGCAAACAATTTTAAGCCTGTTAATTAGGCGTTAGAATTTTCGAGAGGTTAGGTTGCAAAATAAACTATTGGTAGCAGAAATAATATTAGCGTTCATTGCTGTTATGCTTTGCATTTTGTGGTTTAACAACCCTGAAGGTAACTTTGAACCGATCCTTGTATTGATTGGTTTTATCTTGACGTTTGTTGATATAAAAAGAAGAGAATTAAGCAGTCAAAAACTAACTGCTGAAGCTGATGAAAAACCAATAGTTCACGCTCCCGTCGAAGCTGTAATAAAAGAAAAATCAGAGCCAATTGAAAACCAATTCCCCACTAAAAATGAAGTTGTTGAAAGTAGTCAAGAGGATAGCTTTAACTTGTTATTTGAAGATATCGTTTCAGCTTTAAATAATAAAGAATACACGAAACTACAAATAGACCAGTTTGCTAAACGTAACATTGGTAGAAAAATTAATTTAAATGTGAAGGTCGAGTGTGTTGAACCAATATTCAAAAGGGATGATAGCGAATTAATTTTAACCTTTACCCATGAAAAAGCGTCTGGAACTTCATCTATACCTAAATTCTTCACTGCCACTTTTGAAAGAAAACATGAAAAGGATTTAGCTGCTTTATCTTCCGGTTATAACGCAACAATCTCAGGGGAGCTTGGCTTTAGTAATTTATTTGGAGATTATAAGGTTTCGATTAAAAATGCTGAGCTTATAAGTTTCAAAAAATTCTAACACATATGAGCCGATCTCTCTTCAATCGGCATTACCTATCTTTTTGACCGCATAAGCGGTCAAATCCAAATCAATAATTTATTGAAAGTTCGAGGGAATATGACTGGATTGAGGAGGTAGAGTGGCATCAAGTGCAACAATCTCCATGTTGGATCTAGTGTGACAGTCAGATTTGATTAAATCCTATTAATCAAATCTGACAAGTAAAGCTAAGGCTTATTTACTCACACTTATTCTCTCTGATTTATTCCACTTATTCAGCCGCCCAAAATAGTGAGATTATTTTGGGCGACTGACGGTAAATATTTCATTCAAATCGGCATATTCAGCGGCTCCTAGACGTGCAAGGGGGTCAAGAGCTAGGGCATCGATTTTGCTGCGACCTTTTTCATCTTGCTCGATAATGCCATCGTCAATATAGGCTTTGGTTACTTCAACAAACATCAGTTTCATTGGTAGTTCACCCATCTCGACCACTTTGTGTAATTTGCACGCATACGCGACTTTACATTGTTTTATTCGGCCAAGGCTAAAATCATCAAAGTCCAACACATCGAGGTCAAGCAAGTCTAATTCTGATTGATCGTTGGGTAAGGTCGCCGCCGATTGGGTGACGTCATCAGCGAGGTCGCAACTGGCAATGTGAATGACCAGCTCTTTTGTTGCTTCGACATTGGTTGCTGAATCTTTGTATTCCCCGCATGGCTTTTGCCCAACCGCATACATTAAAATCGGCGGGTTTGAACTGACTGCAGTGAAATAGGAAAACGGTGCCAGGTTCAGCACTCCCTGTGGATTTTTTGATAACACCCACGCAATGGGTCTTGGGATAATCGTTTGGGTGAGGGTATGGTAAATGTTATTGGCTGAAAGAGCCGAAAAATCAATAATCATAGCAATGGGAGTAAGTATATGTTCAGTGAAATATGGGCTAACGCTCGCATGTTATGCCAGTGAAGTAAAGTGCCTCAAGATAGTCGACCACGTGAGCTTCTACATTTACCAACAGTTTCAAACATTTTCGCGCCAGAAACTTACAATACTTCGTTCTAACATGATTGCCATACCGTCAATGAAAGGAAAAATCATGTTTAAAAAAGTAACGGCTGTACTGTGTTTATTTGTAGCTGCAACGACTCAAGCGAATGAGCTGAGCGATCAAAATTTAGTGACGCGCTCACTGACTCTTAAAGACAGTGAAGTGAAGCTGTCGGGTAATCTTAGCTACGCCAAAAACGACCGAGACAATGAAGTTATGATTGGCTTGGATGCCGGATACGGGATCACCGATAACTGGAGCATTAATATTGGCCACACTCGCTATCGTTTTTTATCGCGAGGCAACAACGGCTTGGGATTAGAACTCACCTTAGGTGGTGGAATGAAAGGGGTGTATGAGACCACTGATAATCAAGATGTGCTCGGTTATGGTGCTGATTTACTGGGCAAATATGTTTTTACAGATGAAACAGCCGTGTTATTTGGCACGCAATATGTGTTTTGGAATCAACCTAGTCACACAGCCAATGCGGATGAGTGGCGCTTTTCTGCTGGGGTTCAGCAGCAATTATTTGAACATGTAGTGCTGAGCGCGGGTTATACCTACCGCGATTTGAATGATATGAGCCAAGCGGATGCGCACGAAGCCAGTTTGAGCCTCAATTACGCTATGACTAAGCAACTTGATTTAGCCGTCTTTGCGACTTATTCAAATTTTGATCCGGTTAAAAATGGTTTTACAGCCGATAGCTCAAATAAACAAGGGATAGGCGCGCACGTGAGTTACCGTTTTTAAGGGATCACACGCAGGATCATTTCTAAAGGACTGTTTGCTGAGGACTCAATTGGAACCCAAGCCGCGATGCTGGTGGGTTCAACGATTATCTATAAGCGCAGTGATATCAAAAGTCAAAATTAGATGCGCTATGCCCTGCGAGAATACTCAGGGCATAGCCATGATGGTAATGGGTTATTTCAGTTTTTCAGTGACGTAATCATCAACAATTTTAGCTAAAATATCCAGCGGCACAGCGCCATTTTTGAGCACCACATCGTGGAACTCAGCCAAATCAAATTGCTCAGCTAGGCGTGCTTTCGCGGCTGCGCGGATTTCTAGAATTTTCATCATGCCGACTTTGTATGAGGTTGCTTGGCCTGGCATCACGATATAGCGTTCAATTTCAGATATCACGTCAGACTCGGCCATTCCGGTATTGGCAAGCATGTAATCAATCGCTTGCTCGCGTGTCCAGCGTTTGTGGTGAATACCTGTGTCGACCACGAGTCGTACCGCACGAAATAGCTCCGCTTGTAAGCGCCCTATGTTGTCGTAGGGATCGTCTTGAAAGCCAAGCTCCCACGCCACTTGTTCAGCATACAAGGCCCAGCCTTCGGTGTAGGCCGTAAAAGGGGATGCTTTTCTAAATAGTGGTAGGCCTTCTGCTTCCATGCCAATGGCGATTTGAAAGTGATGCCCTGGCACGCCTTCATGGTAGGCTAATGTGCGCATTGAGTATTTCGGCGTTGCTTTTATATCGTATAAATTGGCAAAAAACATCCCCGGGCGAGAGCCGTCGATGGCCGGTTGCTGATAATAGGCACCTGGTGCAGTTTTTTCTTTAAATTCCGGAATGCGGCGTACTTTCATGCCCGCTTGTGGGCGAATATTAAAGGCGCCATCTAGGCCTGCGCTTATTTCATCTAAGATGGTTTGATAGTCGTCGAGGATTTGCTGGCGACCTTCATCGGTATCAGGGTAGTAAAACTCAGGCTGTGCTTTGAGCAGCTCGATGGCGGGGGTAAACCCAGCGTTGGTATCAAACCCTTCATTGCTCAAGATGGTTAAAATCTCTCCCTGAATACGGTCAACTTCACGCAGGCCAGTATCGTGAATGTAATCAGCACTGTAGTCTGTGGTGGTAAAAAATTTCAGTGAACTGGCATAAGCTTTGTCACCATCAGGCAGGCGCCAAAACCCATCATCTGTGGTGGCTTTATCTTTTAACTTGGTAAAGTAATCAATAAACAGTTGGTAAGCAGGGTGCACAGATGTCTGCATTTGGCTGGTTACATCAGCCAAAATGCGGCTTTGTACGTCATCATTAAATACCGAATCTTGATTTTCTTGTGCGGTTTGCTCTGCTTTGTTCATTTTTTCTTGTAATGAGACGTACAGAATATTGTCAGTAATGGGTTTATCAACAAATTGCTGCATTTCATCTAACACGCGATCAATCACAAAGCGGGGTGGGATGATGCCTTTTTCTTCTCTGAGTTTGAGTCCTTCGAGGCTTTGACTAAATTTGCGTTTTATTTGTGATAAGCGGCTAATGTAGTTATCGGCATCTTCGATGGTTTTGACCTGATGCTGGGCATCCATAAAGCTTGGAAAGCCATTTTGAATGCCAAACAGCTGATTGACTGGGTAACCGTGATAGCGAAATTGATTGGCTTCGCTGGCAAAATCCAGCAAGTACAAGGCAATTTCTTTAGACATTTGGTCTGATTTATCGAGTTCGTCATCGGCATATTGCGCAACACCTTGGCGAATTGCTGGCAGCATTTCATACAATTCATTGGCTTTTTCAAGGCTGGCATCATCTAAGTCGGCGTTGTGACCTTTAATACCAACGCCTTCTAAAAAGCCTAAAGAGGTTAAGGTTTCTGGGCTATCAAACGCCATTTTGACCATAGTACGGTCAACATATGATTTAAAGCGCAGGGGTTTATCAGCATACCATTCGTGGGCGATAAACGTTGCCCCACTCAGTATGGCGAGTAGGATCAGTAATCCAATCCATTTCAAGGATTTTTTAATCATCATTTTTCCTTTGTTGTTATTTTTATTTCAAGGTAAGAGGCTGACTATACAGGATCCAAAGTATTTTATTAATATTTTGTTTACAAATTGAACGGCCGATTCTATTGCAAAATTGCCTGATGCCTGCGGTGTGAGGCAAGCTTGACGGATCTTGTTTAATCACAGTAAATCTTGGCAGCTGGCTTTGTATGACTTCCCTATTTTTATTGCTTGGCCTGTGGCTAATTGCAGTGATTGCGTGGTGAGGGCGGTGATGTGTTGTTTGTTGACCACAAATGATTTATGCACTTGAACAAAAAACGCCTCAGGCAGCTCAGTTAACAGTTGTTTAAGTGTGGTGTTGGCTAACGTCATAGTGTCGCCTTGCCACACTTTGACGTAATTGCCATAGGCTTCGAGATAACTGATCTCTTTGAGGGCTATTTTGTGTTTTTCTCGCTCAACTTTTAGCACGATATGACCCGATAAATCCAGAGGCTGAGCAGGTGCTGGTGGCTGTATTAGTTGCGCGCGCATGCGCACTTTATCAAGCGCGGATGCGAGTCGTTTGGCATCAACTGGCTTGAGTAAATAATCAGTGACATCGAGTTCAAAGCCTTGCAATGCGTATTCTTGATAGGCACTGATGATGACCACTTGTGGCCGGTTGGCGAGCACTTTTAATAATTCAATACCACTTAAAGCAGGCATATTAATATCAAGAAAGAGCAGATCGATAGAATGATTGGCCAAAAAACACAATGCATCGGTGGCGTTGTAACATTGGCCGCTAACCTGAGTATCGCTATGGGCCTTAAGATGATGCAATATCACTTGATGGGCGAGGGGTTCATCGTCGACGATGAGTGCGTTTAACATGGGGTCAGTTCCAAGGTCAGGGTCGTTTGCCAGTATTGTGCGGTGTGACGTTGCGTGAATGTATGCTGATTAGGGTATAGTAAGTCGAGGCGACGTTTCAAATTCAGGAGTCCTAATCCGCCGACCTGCTCTGAGGGCGATGAATGGATAGGATTTTTACAAACAACACTGAGTTGATTGGCATTGAGTGTCACCTTAAATTCCACTGTTACTTGTTCAGTTGTTGGCTCGACGCCATGTTTGATGGCATTTTCTAAGATGATGATTAGCAACAAAGGCGCAATGTTCAGTGGTTGTGTTAATGCTGGCCACTGGGTGATAAAGCGGCATTTATCGCCGCTGCGAATTGTTTGTAAGGCAATAAAGTTTTGTAAATAGTCGAGATCTTTTTCAAGGTTTACTTGCGGCTTTTGGCCTTCATAGACACTGTATCTAAGTAAATTAGCCAATTGCATCACCAGCTCAGGAGCATCGTCCGATTTTGTCAGCGTCAGCGCATATAAGTTGTTTAAAGTATTGAATAAAAAGTGCGGATTGATTTGCTGCTGTAATAACTTGAGTTCTGTTTGCGTATGCTGATTGGCAATTTCATTAATAGTGGCATGATGCTGTTGACGTTCAAAGGCCAAAATGATTGGGGAACTAATGGCTAAAAATAAGAATATAAATTGATAATTATCACGATTAAACAAGTTGTGATCTGCACCCGGTGTCAGGTTTGCGATATGGGAGGGTAAATCATTGATTGGCAATTGTAGCAGCAGCCAGATCATGACGGGTGTTGCAATAATGAGGGTTAATAAGCAGGAAAACAAAAAACTTAATACCCCTTGTTGTGTTAACACTAGGCGGATTAAGACATAACGAGTAAATAAATACAGCATCATGGTAAACAGGCCATACACACTCAATTGCCAAAAGTAGTGAAAAAACTGACCAAACTGAGTCACTATTTTTCCCAAATCAAGGCGAAGTGGAAAAGGCTGATTCATCATCGGGTCTACATGTGAATTTAATACCCCAGCCATGATCGCGACCCAACTAAACACTAAGATAGCGATGACTGCATTGAGCGAAAAAATAGCCTGAAACCAGTTCATTTTGTTTTTAGCTGCTTGTGTTTTTCGTTGTTGTGATAGCAGCCAAGCAGCACTTGCTGTCACGCAAAATAACCAACCTTGCCACCCTAAATACAGCGTCTGATTGATTGACTCAGCACTCTGATTGAGCGCAATGAGCAGCAGTGGATAGCCAATAAAGCCACTGGCCCAAGCACTCAAAGCTTTGATGCGTGTAAGGTGCTGAGTCGCATAATGAGCAAGCAAAAAAGGCAAGCACTCGATAACGAGTTGCAGGTTAATCGCCACATACATCGTGGGTGATTCATAACGGAGCGATAAAAAGCGAATATGCGCTTCGAGCATGATAGCGGCTAAAACGGGCACACTACTAACGAATATGGCTTGTGCGTGTTTGAACGCGTTTTTTTGCTTAGCCAAAGACATAAAAGATTCCATTTTTTAACCAGTGTGGCGGGCTATGAGCGTGTTGTAAGGTGTTAAATGATGAAAGTACCGATTTATATGATGAAAGTAAAATTTTATCTTTCATCATATAGTTCATACCCTTAGGCATGTATCGATGGGCGTAAACCGGTAATTTTTTTAGGATGGTGTTATTCAATTTTTAGGAGAGCCGCCATGCTAACAATGACCAATATCAATAAAACTTACCCTGATGGGACGTGTGCACTCAATAATATATCTCTGAACTTACCAACTGGCATGGTTGGCTTGCTTGGCCCAAATGGGGCGGGAAAGTCGAGTTTAATGCGCACACTTGCGTGTCTACAGGCACCCGATAGCGGCTCGATTACCTTTGATGATTGCAATATTCTCCAGCATCCTGATGCGCTGCGTGCTCAGTTGGGGTATTTACCCCAGTATTTTGGTGTGTATCCGAATATGAGCTGTCAGGCGCTTTTGGTACACATTGCCATTCTCAAAGGGTTACGCAAAGCGGATTATCAGCCACAAATTGAGCGCTTACTTGCATTAACCAATTTAACTCATGTTGCTAATAAAAAAGTGGTGAACTTTTCAGGAGGGATGCGCCAGCGCTTTGGTATTGCGCAGGCGCTATTGGGAAATCCAAAGTTAATCATTATGGACGAACCTACGGCTGGGTTAGATCCAATGGAACGCGAGAGCTTAAACAATCTGTTGGTAGACATCAGTAAACGTCGCTTAGTGTTATTGTCTACGCATATAGTGGAAGATGTCGAAAACTTATGCCATCACGTGGCGATTATTAATAAAGGTTGTGTGATTGAAAGTGGCGATGTGCAAACCTTACTCGCCCCATTACACAATAAAATCTGGCGTACTGATGTGAACCCTGATCGGGTGTCACCTTCGCATATTTTAAGTAAAAGCTATCGTTATGGGCAAAGTGCTTACCGTATTTATGGTGATAAACAACCAAATACAGATGCGGTCTTAGTGCCTGCAACCTTACAGGATAAATATTTTTTTGAGTTAAACAAACAAGGAGCCCTGTAATGTTATTACGCAATGAATATCGTTATGCACTGCGTCAGCCCTTAGTTTGGTTATGTGTTTTTGTGCCCATCTTGTTTTCGCTGTTGCTATCCAGTGGGCTTGCAGGTGTGGAGGACGCGCCGACCAAGCAGCTAACACTCAATTTAATTGTCCTGCATATGATGGTCCTGCCTGTGTTGGTAGCCGTCTTGTCACCGATTGTGTATTTACGCGATCAGCAAGCCATGATGCATGAATTGATTGCTGTGACGCCCGTCTCAGATGCGCGACGAGGGCTAGTGCGAATGCTGGCCTTGTCTTTATTAAGTTTTACGATCATCAGTGGTTGTTCATTGGCGGTGATGGGTTTGTATATGAGCCAGTTAGGCGCGCAAGGTGCTTTATTTGAGGCAACCATAGGGTTTATTGCGTTATTGAGCTTACCGAATGCGGTTTTACTGAGTGTATTGGGTTGGCTTGTTGCTCAGCGTTCGGCTAATTCTATGCTCACGTATGTGGTGTTTGGTGCAGTGTTAATTGGCTATGTAATGGTCGCCAGTATCACGGGTAACCCAGCATTGGCGGGCAGCAATATTGTTAACGACACATTTTATCAGGCCTTTATTTGGCTTGACCCTTTTGCCTATACCGCTGTGATTAAGCACTTTTCAGCCAGTGCTGAGCAATTCAATTTTGCATTGCTTATTAATCGGATCATGGTGATAGTGGTGAGTGTTATGCTGATTTATGTCTTGTTGCGCTTTGCATCGCGTCCAGTATCCTCTCAACCACGCTCTGCTGATGCATCGAGTACTTGCGCCGCACCACCGTCAACTCAGTGCTATCAGGCTGTTGAGTTGCACGGTAGCGCCTTTGCCAGTTTCATGACGTTACTCAAGACCAGTGTTCATGCAATATTAACGAACAAGCTCACAGGGGGATTATTACTTATCTGGGCGCTAATAGTCTGTAATACGGTCGCGTCATCCAATGGATATATTGAACCGTTATCGACATTGGCCTATACCAGCCAAGATGCGCTCAATCATTTTGCATTTGATATGCTGGCGCTATTAGGAACATGTTTGGTGGTGCTTTGGAGCTGGCAAGTGACGTCACTTGCCCGTAGTAGCAATATCGCGCAGCTGATAGCTGCCACACCAATGAAAACACATCAGTTACTGTTGGCGCATCTGTTAACGATTTTTTGGTTGGTGGTATGTTTTTTGATCTTCGCAGCGCTAGGGTCGAGTATTGCACAGTGGTTGACAGGCAGTGAATATCAGGTGCAGGCATACCTGAGTACATTAAGTTTGGTGGGCTTGCCGCTTAGCCTTTTAGCGGTTACCTGTGTATGTATTTTTCATCTATGTCGTTCACAGGTGACAGCCGGTTTGCTGGTATGCCTGATTGTCTGTATTAAATTTACGCCGCTGATGACCTTTTTAGGGGTGACGCATACATTGTGGAGTGTCGCATGGACCCCATTACAAGCCCCAGATACATTTTGGGGTTATCGTGCGAGCATGAGTAGTTATTGGCCTTACATGCAAGTTTGGGGATTGGCTGCATTCAGTCTTGTGTGTACGGCTATGATGCTGAGTTATCGGGGAGCGGGATTAAGTCGAGGGCCTGTTTCTCGTGTTCACAGTCTTCTAATTGCTCCTTGGGGTCTGACCGTCGCTGCATTTATTGGCCTGCATTTGCAGTTGGTCGCTGAAAAGCCGTTAACCAATTCACATAAGCGTGAGGCATTTAAAGCGCACTATGAGCGGCAGTTTGCCGATTGGCGTGAACGTGCCCAGCCAAGTATTGAGCACCTTGATGCCAAAGTGGATTTTTACCCCTTACAACAACGTGCTGAGTTTAAACTGACGTATACGCTGGTCAATCATCATGATGAGGCGATTAACCAAGTGCTAATTGGCCGAGCTGGGTTCTACAAATGGGCGGATGTTGTGTTTGATGGCGCAAAAAAAGTGTCGTTTGACCAAATGCTTAATCAAGCCGTTTTCGAATTTGACCAGCCGATGGCACCGAATGAAACCCGAACGTTTGTGTCTGTCTTGAGGTATCAGCAGCCGATTCTTTGGCCAATTAGAGGTCATCAATTTGTTACGCCTGAGTTGAGTTATATTCGCAGTGTGCCCTTTATTGCGACAGTGGGTTATCAAGCTAACTATGAATTGACGGATCCTCAGCTTCGCGCTGCGCATCAGTTAGCAGCAAAGCCAGAGGGGTTACCCTCTATGTTATTTGCTGACGAAGCGGCTGGCTCGGGTCGTTATGATTGGATGACCGTATCTAGCACCATCAGCACACAAGAAGGCTATCAAGCGGTTGCACCTGGTGAATTAGTGTCAACGCGTTTAGACAATGGCCGTCACATTTACCAGTTTGCTACGCGTTCGCCAATTCGGGCGATTGCGAGCTGGTTAACTATGCCTTTTTTGGCGCAGACAAAACAGCAAAATGGTGTCACTCTGCAAGTGTTTGCTCCCAAAAAAGATAAAGCTGCAGAGCTGCACTTAACCGCAATGGCAGACACAGTACAATGGTTTAACGAACACATTAGTGCGTATCGCGCCAAGCAATTGAGCCTGATCAGTGTGCCGCGCATTGGCGTAACGGGATATGCATTGCCACAAGTGATCTTGATTAATGATGATGTAGGGTTTCGCGCACAGCCAGAGGAGAATGCGGGGTTTGATCAGCGTTACCGCCGTGCGGTGCACGAAACCGCCCACCAATGGTTTGGCCATGACATTGGTAATGGTGTGAGTGATGACTCTGCGTTTTTAGTCGAGTCGCTGGCAAAATATGTTGAGCTAGTGATGCTCGATACTCATTACGGCCCCACAGCCGTTGATGCGCTGGTGGCTTATGAAAGCAAACGTTATCAACAACGTCGTGCGATGGATTTTGGTCAAGGGCGTGCATTAGTGGATGCCAATCAAAGTTACGATCAGTATTCAAGAGCGACACTTGTTTTTGCAAAGCTGCGAGAGGCGGGTGGTGATGAGGTCATCATCGCGGCGTTAAACTCTTTATGGCAGCATCATGGTTACCCAAAAAGGCCCGCAAATTCGATGGATTTTGTTCGTTATCTGAAAGTCTCAGCAGGTATTGCACACCATGATTTGATTGAACGACTCTTTTTACAGCCGCCAGCACAACTTGAGTCATAGATTGAGTCGCGGTTACAGGGAGGGAGTTCGCTCTCGCTGTTTAGCCTCTGATCACTGGGGCTAAACAGCGTTAGTCATTTTCTGAGTCATCAAATAATTCTTTGATAGTGGCAAATAATGGGTAAAACCAAGAATACTGCTTACAAAACTGATCGATTTCTTGTGCGGTACTGCTGTTATGGATTAGGTGAAACGTAGTGACATTGGCCATCACAAACAGCTTTAATTTTTGGCCATTGCCATGTTTATCCCCTTCGATAAGACTACCCTGATATTGTTCAAAGTCGGCCTTGACTGTGCAGAGTAGGGCATCGCGTTCGGTGGGGCTAACACGGGGGATATCAGGATTCATAACAACACTCTTTTTTTGACTTAAGTGATCATAACAAATAGCTCAACAGCTGATAACCGTTAGGCTGATTTATCGTGGTGTGTTAATTGATTGTTTTGTCGGCAATTGTGTTTAGTCTCCTTTACGACTTTATTCAAATGCGTGCTAAGAAAAGAGATTCTTGGCTTTTTGGCAATAATGAACTTAGGTACAATTAGGAGTGTTTGTCATGTTTTTGGAAGTTGTTTTACGTGTTTAAATATTTCCGTCTTGGGGCGGTGTCTGTGTGCTGTATTGCTGTGCTCTATTTCTATCAAAGCCTTTATTCATCTAATACTCAGCTCAACCTACTGAGTTGGGCTGATGTGCATTATTCTTTTCCCGGTGAAGTCACTAATACGTGGTATTTCAAAAATGTCTATGCCAAAGAATACGAATCTGGTTTTGATGTAGAGACAAAATATCAAGGCAATGCCAGTGCTTATATCGCCAGTAAAACCGCTGTGATAGATAAAAATAGTTTTGGATTATTGATGCAAAGCTTTGATCCTATTGACTATCGAGGTCAGCGAGTCAAAATTGCGGCGTTTATAAAAACCGAGCAAGTGACGACAAAGGCCGCGTTATGGGGGCGAGCAGATACTTTGTTATTACCGACCGCTAGTTTTGACAATATGTCGGATCGGCCAATTATAGGGACTACTGAGTGGCAGCCTTATGCAGTGGTGATAGATGTCCCCGAAGATGCGAATAATTTGTCGTTTGGTTTTTATCTTGTTGGAACAGGTAAAGCGTGGTTTGACGATGTATCAATCTCTGTGGTCGACCAAACAACGCCTTTAACTGGGACATATCATCAAACCATGACTCGCGAGCACATCGCTTCTGCACAGCAGCAACAGCGCGCTAGGCTAACAAATCGAGGTTTTTATGATCAGCGACTGATTCCGACTCCAGAACAGTTAAAGTTTGATGATTTTGCTTGTGATACATCTAGCAGCTGGCGCTGCGGTCGTTTATGGCATGAGGGGGATTCTATCGCCCTTGATACCAATCGATTGTATGGCAATAAAGCTCCTGTAAAGATTGAGCGCTTGCATGAAGCGGCGTTTCCAGCGCAAGCGAATGATTTAGTGATGTATCAGAAAGTGAACGCAACGGCTTTTCGTGGCAAGCGGATACAAATATCGGCTATTTTTAGGGCGCAAGATGTTGCTTTAACAGCATCCATTTGGGCACGAGTTGTGGATCAACATGATACCGTCATCAGTGCTGACAATATGGCGAACCGAGCTGTCGTGGGGAGTACGAATTGGCAAAGGGTGAGTATTGAAGTAAATATTCCCGATGAAGCCACAAGTATTACATTTGGCCCTAAGCTGCGCGGTACAGGCACTTTGTGGCTTGACTCCTTTAAATTAGAGTCATTGGGTGAACTGGATCCGCAAGAGAAAATATGGCATCAAATTCACCCTTCTAATCTTGCATTAGAGCTTACTTTATAAAGGTTGTGTGTTCGTTCTTAACGATTGAAACTTGGTTCAAAACTATTTAGCTCTGTGGGATTTTGCTTTTTTCACTATACTGGTACACAGTTCGCCGTTTTGGCTAAGACGTATTACTTGTTCAGGAAATAAATGCATCAGCAACATGGAGTTCGTACAAAAACAGCGCGGCCACCTTTGTATAATTTTTGGGTATTATTAGCGTCGTTGCTGTTGTGCTTAGGGTTAAGTCTGCTCGGCGGATGGTTTGCCAATCCCTTTGGGCTAACCAGTGTTATTTGGCCTGTTACAGGTGTCATGCTCGGGTTGTATTTGGTCTTTGGTTGGCCTGTGGCAATTGCATTACTAGTTGGTTTATCGATTAGTTATCATAATGATGCTGCTGTTATCGCCCATTTTCCTGCGCAGAGTGCTTTTTTATTCGCTATCTTGATGACCAGCCATGTAGTGATGGTTAAGTGGCTGATTGAAAAAAGCTTTAATTTACCGTTAAAAACCAGCCGTGCTTCTGAAATTGTAAAATTTTTAATTTTTACTGGCCCAATATCGGCACTGCCAGTGGCGATTATTTTTGCTTTAGGGTTATTTTATAGCGATTTAGCACCTCAAGTGATTGCTTATCTGAGTGTAACAAAATGGGTTGGGGATCTTTTTTCAATCATTTTTATTACACCAATTATTTTATTTACCTATCCAAATCACATCGTTAAAAAAGCCCGCAAACCTTTAGCTGCATCGATTACCAGTGTGTTGGCATACTGCATGATTGGTTTTTTGTTTAATTTATCACAAACAAATTTTGAGAATCAAAGGCAGCAACAGTTTATTAATTCGACTAGGCCGTTTGTTGAGCAAATCAATAGTGCCCAATCAACAATCAAACTCTATTTAAAAGCGTTAGAAGCCTTTTTTCAGGCCAGTGAAGTGGTTTCGCGACAAGAATTTAGTGATTTCACCGCGATAGTCCAAGATGAACGAGTGCAAATACGTGCAATCGGCTGGTTACCTTTAGTGCCAGAGTACAACCGAAGCGAATTTGAAGCTGAGCTTGCCCGCGAGCAACTGAAACACCGCACTATTCAGCAGCTCACGCCTTCGGGTTTTACTAAAGCAGCCACACAGCCTTTTTATCTTCCGATCCAGTACTTAGCGCCATTAAGTGGCAATGAATCTGCAATTGGTTTAGATGTGATTAGTCACCCGATCGCAGGTCCTGCAGTAAAAGCGGCAATTGAGCAAGGTACGTTTGTTGTGACACCACTTTTATCCCTTGCTCAAGCGCAAAATAAGACCACGGGTGTTGTGGTGTATTACCCTGTGTTTAGGAAAAATTCACCTGCATTAATGCAAACGCTGATTGGCGTGACTGAGGTTGTATTGGAGCTAGAGGTGTTGCTTGACCCACAACAAGGCGTTGAGAGTCATTGGATGTTTAGCTATCAATTATCTTATGGAGAGCGCAATGTTTATCCGCAACTGAGTAACGAAGCTGCACCACTGTTGGCTCATCAAGTAGAGCTAAATTTATTTGATAAAAAAGGGCTGATTAACTTTTATAGCAGTGATGCATTTGATTTGACGCTTATTAATTGGGCCGGTTTTTTTATTATTGTGATTGGCACTGCCTTGGGGGTTGTGTGTGTGATGTTTGTCTTTTTTATCGTGTCTTACAACTCAAGTTTAACTAAGAAAGTGAATGAAAGTACCCAAGCACTGCAAAAAAAGAATGATGAACTTGTACAAGCGAATGAAGCAAAAAACCTTTTTTTAGCCAATATCAGTCACGAATACCGAACACCTCTGAACGCCATTATGGGGTTTTGTGAAATAGCACAAAGAGAGTCAAAAGAACCTCAAACTCATAATTATCTTGAAAAAATTCATGATGCCTCGCTGTTATTGCTCGGTATTGTTAATGATGTGCTCGATTTTTCTAAAATGCAGGCAGGGCAATTGTCACTTGATGCCTGTGAATTTAATCCAGCGCAAGCTGCAGAGGCTGCAGTAGAAATGCTCCGTGACAAAGTGCGCGATAAAGGCTTAACGTTAACGACTCACTATGAGCCACTTTTTTATCAGCAAATGGAAGGTGACGATATTCGCTTTAAGCAAATTATTATAAATTTATTAAATAACGCGCTTAAGTTCACTGAAGCAGGCTCTATTACGCTAGATGCAAAAGCCACACTAGAAGGAGATACTTACTACTTGACTATATGCGTCAGAGATACTGGGATCGGCATCGCTTCAGAGCATCAAACTAAATTGTTTCAGTCCTTTTCACAGGCAGAAAGTGCCACGACTCGAAAGTATGGTGGCACAGGCTTGGGCTTATCGATTGTAAAGCAACTCAGTAATTTAATGGGTGGCGATGTGACTTTAAGCAGTGAGTTAAGTAAAGGGTCTGAATTTGTTGTGACCTTGCAACTGAAAAAAGCCAGCCAACTTACTGCGCCGCAATCTGAAAAAGAAGACTCTTTGAATGACGTCGATTTATCCGGGATGAGTGTGCTTGTTGTTGAAGATAATAAAATAAATCAAATCATTGTAGAAAAGCATTTGCAGAATTTATCGGTAAAATGTGCTTTGGCAAACGATGGGCAAGATGCGTTAGATTATTTGCAAACACATACACCAGACTTAATTTTAATGGATTTACAAATGCCGAATATGGACGGTTTTACAGCCTCAGAATTCATTAAAAAAAGTGAGCGTTTACGTACTATCCCTATTGTGATTTTAAGTGCAAGTGTCGGAAAGGTTGAGCGAGATAAAGCCAAAGAACTCGGCATTGATAATTTTATTAATAAGCCGTTTAATCTGGCTGAGTTAAAAGCGATTTTGATGAAATATCAGCAATAAGGTTAAATATGGATTTTGCAGCGTTAAAGGCGTATTTACTCAATAAACCATGCACTGAGTGTCAGTTTCCATTTGGTGAGGATGTGCATGTGTTTAAAGTAAAAAATAAGATGTTTGCCCTAATTGGGTGGCGTAACGACTTGATGATGTTAAACCTCAAATGTGCACCGAGTGAATCTTTGATGCTACAAGATATTTTTTCTGCGATTACGCCCGGTTACCATATGGACAAAAAACACTGGATTTCTGTTTATTTTGATCAAAGCGTGCCTAATGGCGAAGTGCTAAGATTAATTGATAACTCATTTAATCTTGTGGTGAGTAAAATGACCAAGAAAGATCAGCAGTCTATTTTGACACTATTTTAAAGAGCCATTTAACTTGTTAAATGCAGCTCATATTTCATTTGTTGATGTATGACTCTAACAATGAATATGTCATTTTCACGAGATTTAAAATAAACGGCATGTTTTCTAAATAAATATCGAAAGTAATCTTTTCTTATATCCTCAACTCTGTGAGCCAATTCAGGTTCATTTGACAGCATGATAAAACACGTTTCAAGTTCTAATAGGTAAGATTCTGCTTGGCTAATATTGAAGTTTTTATAGGTATATTGGAAAATATTGATTAAATCATCAGATGCTTTTTTTGAGAGAGTATATTTAGACATTTGTTATGATTTTTTTCTGTTCATTAATGATATCAGTAACTGATAAAGAACTTTCACCGCTCATTTCACCTTCAACTAAAGCCATGCGTATTGCTTCTTTTTCGCTTTGATTATGTCGAATAAGATCTCTAATATAATCACTTGCATTGGCAAACTGACCACTAGCTATTTGTTGATCAATCCAATGTCGCATTTCGTTTGGGATAGAAATATTCAGTGTTGCCATGGTCACTCCTATTTTAGTGTCAGTATTAAAAAATGATTGTGGCATATATTGGCAATGTTTGCCATTAGTGTGTTTTAGGTGGATTTAGCAACGCTTATGTTTACATGCTTAAAAAACACTGGATTTCTGTTTATTTTGATTAAAGCGTACCTAAGGGGGAAGTGCTGCGAGTAAAATGACCAAGAAAGATCAGCAAAGCATCACGGAAAATATTGCTACCTTGGATGATTAATATATTGATAAAAGAGGTTTTATTAATATTCGGTTAAGTTTCAGCGCGCTATGATAGGGACAACTTAAACACACATCCGTTTATCTCCCCCGATATCGTTGTTGTAAAGTTCCTCCCTTGAGGCTTTTATTATTTTTAAAAGCGTTTGCCCGCATGATTTCATGCGGGCTTTTTTATTCACCACTTGCGGTTAATCGTGCAATATTCTACATTTTCAGGCGTACAATAGTGATATCCCAAGTAATAGCTAGATTTTTCTGGTCGTTGTTTATTGATCAGATAGTTATAGAGAAGCTCAGCCCCTAAACGTCCCATTTCAAACGGTTTTTGCCCAATATTGGCGACCGATAATCCCTGTTTTAAAACGTCGAGTTGTGTGTCTTCTGTATCGGCAGAAATAATCACGATTTTATGCTGCTCTATTTGTTTTTTATATGGATACACAGTACTGACGTAATCGGGGCTAAATTGAGCAAATCCTGCTACGGCTAAAAAGATCGGTGGAGGTGTTTTTTTGAGCATAGTGTCGAGTTGATGGACTGAGTCGGCTCGTTTACCCAAGCTATATAAAGGGCAGCGCGGATGCTCATACCAGCCATTTTGACCAGTCAAACGAGGGGTGTTTTCTCCAGCTAAAGCAAACCTGACACCAGCTAAGCGGCTATTTAAATTGGGGGTGGTTTTATGCCCTGATTGTAAGCAAATGCTTTGTTTCTCGGAGTGTTTGAATCGCTTGGCATACTGGCCAAGTGCTTGGCCAAAATCGAAGCTATTCGTGCCGACATAGGCAAGACGGTATTGGTGATGCTGGGGGAGTAAATCGGAATCAAAGGTGATCACCGGAATGTTACGCGCTGAAAATTCTTGTAATGCACCTTTGACGAGAAAGTCAGAGTCTGTCGTTGAGATGAGCAGTGCGTCTATGTTTTTCTCTAATAGCTCTTGCACTATGATGACTTGAGCGCGGACATCTTGAAAATCATCAGGGCCAGTATAAATACAGTTGAGGGCAGGATGTAAGTTGGCAAAATATTGGCAACCATGAAATGATTGTTGGTAAAAGCTATCGTTTTTCGTTTTCCCCACGACCGCTATGGTGATCTCAGCTGCGCCTTGCGGGCTAAAAAAAGTCAATAGAGCTCCCAGTAGGAATAAGGAAGGTCGTAAAAAATATTGGATGAACATGTAATCTATAGTGTTTAGCAGCGTATTCTCTTTATGGAAAACTTTATTTAAATCATTAATCAGTATAGCGTGGCTAAGTGCTTTTTGAAGAGAGAGACTGCAATACTTTGATACATATAGGGGCTTTTAAATCATGTCATTTATTTTAAGCTTTAACAGAATTGAGAAGTGTGGCGATTTTCGTTTACAAGGCTGTACAGCCAATGTTGATTTATTAAACAATAACAGAGGAAGAAGTAATGTTAAGCCATATCAAAAAATTACTACAAGACTTGAATCCCCAAGAGTTGGCAAGGAATGAACTTGATTTTAATACCGCATTAGCCGCTTTATTGGTCGAAGTGATGCGAGCGGATGGCCGTTCGAGTAAACGTGAGTTGGCCAAAGTGGCACAAATTTTAGTGACTCGCTGCGAGCTTTCGGCTGCTCAGGCTGATGCATTAATCAATAAAGCAGAATCATTAGTCGAAGAAGCCATAGATTTATTTGCGTTTGTGAAACAAATCAATAATCAAACCAGTGATGTTGAGCGTACTGAAATTGTTGAGCTGTTATGGCATGTTGCGTTTGCAGATGATGAGCTCGATAGCCATGAAGAGCATATTGTTCGGCGCATTGCGGGACTATTATATATCAGCCATAGTGACTTTATCGCCACTAAACTAGCGGCTAAAAAGTAACATCGACTAGCCGTTAGTTAGGACTAGCACTCGGCTGCGTTATACGCTGCCGCAAGCGTATCGAGTTCACTACAGGTGGTATCAAACCCATCGTCTGCAGTGTAATAACTGACTTTTACACGTTTATCATTTTGAAAAAGCACTGCTTTTACTTCGGCTTTAGGCCAATGTTTGAGTTCGTTTCGAAAACGATTAGCAACTTGTGCATCGCTAAACTCATAAGTTATTTCTTGTTTCATGTTATTTAAGCGTATTTTTTAGAGTGATTAGGGGTTGTTGAACTTTCAATTGAATCAAGGCGTTTTATTATTGTCGTCTCGAGTGCAAAAAGACCGTTGAAGCATTAACCACATCCAGAGTCTGATTGAACAGGTTGGGATATGGTCGCTTTTCGAAAATAGTGGCTAAGTTAAGTGTTTTTTACTGCGGCAATGACAGAGACTTCAACTAGTAATTCTGGACGTGCCATTGGCGCTTGAACACAAGCGCGAGCTGGTGCATGCCCTTCGGGTACCCAAGCATCCCATACGTCGTTCATTGGTGCAAAATACTTCATATCACTGACATACACAGTCGCACTTAAGAGGTGATATTTATCGCTGTTTGCTTGTGCCAATAGGTCATCTACTTTTGCTAGCATGGTTTGGGTTTGCTCAGTGATCCCTTGAGTTGCATCGCTGCAAACTTGGCCACACAAGTAAACAGTGTTGTTATGCGTCACAATACGGCTCATGCGTTGATTAGTGTGTTGGCGAGAAATAGTCATGAGAACTCCAATTCATAAAAAGGGCATTGTACTCTAGTTTATCTGCTGTTGATGAAGAAATAACGACCGTTGGGCTTGAAGATTTTTAAACTTGATGACTTGGGCTATACGTTTTAGTTGTATGTGGGCGCTTAATTTTTGGCGTAACGTTAATGAAGTTTCCAAGGTGATAATGAAAAAAGCCATCTGGCGTGTTGGCAAGATGGCTTTGTTTATCTCATCACATTTTTAATTATTCGGCGTATGTTAGCCCTAATGCAGTCATCATTTTTTGTGATATTTCTACATGGTGTTGCATGGTTGAAAACCCTCTGGTGACACCGTCAGGGCCAAAGGCATAGACAGGTACAGGCGCGGCTGTATGAGTGCCCGTTCCCCACACTACGTTTTGATCAGCGGCAAGTGCGCGACCTATTTTGGCGGTGTGATCTTCGTCGGCATAAACATAAAACTCTTTGAAATCAGCAAAGCTTGGCACCATCTCAGCACTTTGATAGCTGTGATCGGCAACATAGTATTCGTTGATTTCACGCTCGCCAATTTTGCTGGCTTGGTCAATATCAACTTTATACAAGCTGTATTGATTTACTGCATCCATCCAATTTTGTGCGGTGGCTGCTGCAAAGTCCCAATCACTGTTTGCAGCGTTCATCATGTCAAAGAAAGTGCCTGTTTGACCGTAAAGTTTATCGAGATGAGATAATGCGCCAAAGTTAAAGTTAGGTTTGTAATCAGCACCTTTCATACCATCGCCATCTAGCGTGCGTGCTTGTGGTAATTCTTTACGAGAATAACTAAAACCAAAGCTGCCAGTTTCGTGATCTGCTGTGACGACTACGAGTGTATCGTTGCGATCTTTGACCCAGTCGTAAACCGCCTCAACTGCTTCATCGAATTTCAGTAATTCATTCAGCATCCAGCCTGCGTCGTTGGCGTGACCTGCCCAATCAATTTGACCTCCTTCAATCATCAAAAAGAAGCCATCTTCATCTTTAGCTAGGATATCAAGGGCTTTGACGGTCATTTCTTTTAACGACGGTTGGCTACAGGTATCAGCGGCGCGGCACGCTTTATAAGCGATGCCATCTGCCATGCCAGAGTTGGCAAATAAACCAAGCAATTTAGTTGCATCGCTGTTTTGCATTTGCGTTTTATCAAACGCTAAGGTGTAGCCATGTTGATCTTTGGCTTCTACGATTAAATTGCGGTCATCTTTGCGTTTTGATTTTTTATACACGCTAGTGGGCGCACCTAAATCAGCCATGATTTGTCTGTCAGCTTCGTCGGTGCTGATATCAGCAGGAACAAATACACGAGCACCACCTGATAACATTACATCAACCATGCCTGAACTGATCATTTCAGCGGCAATTTCAGCTTCAAGTGAGCGATGAGGTTGATGAGCTGCAAATGCAGCTGGGGTAGCGTGGGTGATCCGAGTGTCAGACACTAAGCCCGTTGCTTTTCCTGCTTTTTTAGCTTTTTCTAAGATAGTTTCAACAATATAACCTTGATCATCAAGGCCAATCATTTCTGAACCAGCCGCTTTACCAGTGGCCAACTGGGTTGCAGAACAGGCAGAATCAGTCACTAACATGCCATTTGCACCATGAGGTGCGTTGAGTGAAAGGCCCATTTGACCTGCATTTGCGAGCTTCGATAAAGCAGTGATGTTGCCTTTATTATTGTAGGTAGAATTAGGCGCACGGCGCGCATATTCTTCAAGCAAGCCGACTTGTTGCGGGCCCATGCCATCGCCAATCATTAAAATCACATTTTTTACTGTTGTAACTGGTGTTGGAGCGACTTCTTTGATGACTTCTACTTCTTTAATGACTTCAATTTCTTTGGTGTCAGTGTTGTTACATGCAGTTAAAAAAACACTGGAGATTGCCAGGGCAACTAAGTTCTTATTCATTGTTGTTGTCTCTTAGGGTTAACGATATTGCTTGTGCAGCAATGTGTGATGGCGTGAGAGTTTAGGGACAAAGAATGACTGTTTTATTTCAAAGAAGTTACATTTTGAGTACAAGCTCTAATCATAGCGCCGCGTTTGACATTTTTTGCGTTAGTGAGGCTTTGCATTAAATCATGGCGATCGGATTGGGGTTGTTATACGTATTTAATAGCCAATTTAACAACTCTTCGAGTCTATGGATTCAGCGATTAATATAGTGTGGTTCAAGCGGGATTTGCGGTTATCAGATCATGCGCCTCTGCAGCAGGCATTTTCTGAGCATCTCCCGGTTTTATTGATCTATAATTTTGAGCCGATTTTATTGAATGATGTGCATTACACTGAGCGGCACTGGCGCTTTGTATGGCAGTCGTTAATGGATTTAAACCAACAGCTTGCGCGGTTTAATTGCCAAATTTATATCTTCAGTGAAGCAATGGAATCGTTACTCAATTCGTTGAATCAGCAATTTGAGATCAATACAATTTACAGTCATCAAGAAATTGGTTTGGCTAATACGTTTGCGCGCGATAAAGCGGTAAAGGCTTGGTGTGATAGTAAACAAATTCAATGGATTGAAAGTCCAACGGGTGCGGTTGTCAGGGGGAAAAAGAACCGCCGAGATTGGCAAACATTATGGGAGCAGACGATATCATCACCCGTAGCCACTCCAAATTGGCAGCAGATAAACCCGCTGACTTTAACGACGTATCAAGTCCCAGATCACTTGCATGCATACCAAGTTATTGATCCGCATTTTCAGCAGGGTGGGCCAAAAGCAGCGCGTGCTGTACTGAAGAGTTTTTTCGCTGAGCGGGCAAAAGGATACCAAAAAGGGATTTCCAGCCCGAGTTTAAGCCAAACACATTGCTCGCGTTTATCGCCATATTTAGCGTGGGGTAATCTGAGTTTGCGCCAAGTGTATCAACATGCAATTACTCATTACCATGATGCAAAGCAAGGTTGGAAAAAACCACTTGCCTCGTTTATTTCTCGCTTGCATTGGCATTGTCACTTTATGCAAAAATTCGAAAGTGAATCTCGGATAGAGTTTGAGCCACTCAACAATGGCTACCAAGATTATCCATTTCGTAATGATGATTCAGTGAGTCAGGATTTAGTCTTATGGCAACACGGAAAAACAGGGATCCCTATTATTGATGCCTGTATGCGCTGCTTAAAAAAGACGGGGTATATTAATTTTCGGATGCGTGCCATGTTAGTCAGTTTTGTTACCCATCATTTGAATATTTCTTGGCAACAGGCAAGCTTACCTTTGGCGCAGTATTTTCTTGATTTTGAACCGGGGATCCATTACCCGCAAATTCAAATGCAAGCCTCTGTAACTGGCATTAATACTATCCGTTTGTATAACCCAATCAAGCAATCTCAAGACCAAGATCCGAGCGGCGAGTTTATCCGTACTTGGTGTCCTGAACTTAAAAAGTTACCGACCGAATATATTCATCAGCCTTGGTTGCAGCCGCCAATGGAAGCCATTTTTAATGATTTTAATTTAGAGCAAGAGTATTACCCACCTATGATTGACTTAGATGTTGCAGCCCAGCAAGCCAGAGAGCGATTATGGGACTTTAGAAAAAAAGACGCTGTGCAGCGTGAGGTGCGCCGAATTTTACAGCGACATGTCAATGTTCGGCCCAATAACCACAGTCAGCAGTCTTAGCATGGCTCATAAAAAAGTTCATTTACCCAGCAAAATTTGCCCGATATGCCTGAGGCCATTTAGTTGGCGAAAGAAATGGCAAAAACAGTGGTTGCAAATTAAGTATTGTTCGCAGCGATGCCGAAAGGATAAAGCGGCTAAGCAACTTTTCTCAGATGATTAAGTTGTTGTTTTAATACTCATGATTTGCTTTATGCGTCTCGGTCGTGATGTTTTTGAATAAACGATGGATCATTGATTTTTATGCACTTTACAATAGCTGCACCAGCGCTTAGCATGCAGGTTTTAAAAAGGAGTATTCAATGAATCGTATTTTAGTATGGGCTTTATTAGGATTATGTATTGCGCTCAGTGGTTGTCGGACAACGATCCCAATGCCTGATTATGGTCAACAAACGATTGCCAATTATGGCCAAACTCAGCCTGATATTAACCAAATCGAGCAGTCGATTATTAAAGCCGCGGTATCCCTTGGTTGGCAAGCTCATGTTGTAGATGCAGGCAAAGTGGAAGCAACACTCAATATTCGTACACATCAATTAGTGGTTATGATTACGTATGATGAGACTCATTATAAGATTGATTATGTTGATTCAACGAATTTGAAATATGATGGTAAGAGTATTCATCGCCAATACGCCAATTGGGTGAGGAACTTAATGAACCGTATTAATGCTAATAACGTCAGAAGTTAATTACCATAGCAGGTTTTTATCGAGATAAACGAATAATAAGGCCACGGCTCTGTGGCTTTGTTATTTAGATGCTTAACAGTCATTTTCCCATTTTCCCAAATATTAACTGTCTATCCCCAAAATAGTCCTTTCATCACTTAATTGCATGGTTACTTTGTCTATCGGTCAATACTTAGGCCATCAGATTAACGCGTCACACAACACGCGCTCAGTTAAGAGAGTTTTATTATGCAAACATCAGTTGATAACGGTTATTACCACAGTGCAAGAGAAACCCATAATGCTGGGTTTATGCGTCGTCTTGCCGCTTACCTTATTGATGCCATTTTACTGGGTCTTATACTGGCAATGAGTTTTGGTATTTTCTATGGCGATACCCAATGGCTGGAACTTCAAAGTGAGTGGAGTGTCAACCATGTGTTTTATGACAAACTATTACCACTGGTGTTAGCTATTGTGTTTTGGGTTAAAAAAGCGGCGACCCCGGGAAAAATGGTGATGTCGACCCAAGTGTTGGATGCAAAAACTGGTTTACATGTATCACCCGCTCAGGCGCTACTTCGTTATGTGGGTTATTTTATATCGGCAATCCCTTTGGGTCTGGGTTTTATTTGGATTATATTTGATGAACAAAATCGTGGTTGGCATGACATACTAGCAGGCACAGTGGTAGTCAAACACGCTTAAAAGAATACACACTTTGCAGAGCCCTCGTCTAACTGAGTTAGCGTGGGCTTTTTTATTGCCAACAAAGAGCAATGTTGTCATCAAGATAGTCGTGACGTTTGGCACCTGTTTTTGATCTGATATGCGTCAATAATCAACCTTCCAATGACTAGAGGGGTTTATTATGAACAGTGTAAAAAGCCGTGTTATCAGATTGTTTTTCAGATTATTACCGATAGTGTGTCTGTTATTCATCATTAATATATTGACTGTCCCAGATTATTTGTGGGTTAAGTGGCCTGCAATGGGGATGTTGATTGCTTTAGCAAGCTTTACCTTAGTTGCCGTTACTGAGCAAGCTCATAGGGAATAAAGGTCGTCATAATTAATTGCTATAGTAATCGTTATTGTGTTTTTGTTCGTATTTTATTTAGAGGTAAGATATGAAAAACGATTTATCGAGCAAGACAATTTTATCTGTGTTTGACTACATTCAGCGTCATGGTGATAAACAGTCACAAGGGTACTTTTACCAAGGGATCACCGCGTTTACTGATTTTGATGGTTATACTCTCTATTTGCAGGGCAGTGGGGTATTGATGCGTTTTGGTTTTCACAATACCTACCACCTTGATTACCAAAGTGAGAAAAATAAGTCAGATTTTTTAGCGAAAGTGACCAGTATTCATCGGCTTATTGGTTCTTAGAAATGGTGTATGTCAATCGTCCGAGACGCAAGCCTCCTCGTACAAAAAAAGACACTCAGCACCAATATATTGAGCGAGTGATAGAAGAGTTGCGGCAATACCCCACTAAATTGGCAATTATCAAAAGGAATTGCGACGAATATCGATCGCAGCTTTATTTAAAAAAGGGCTTCTTGCTTGCAATTGAGCGTTTTGATTGGGTTTTTGAGGTTGACGATGATGTTGAGCGTATCGCTCAGCAAATTTTAGCAGACGATTACATTGGTCAGCGTTTACGTCGTTATCCGCTTCTTTTTAAAGGTGTGTTGTCACAGCAAAACGCTGAAGGTTAATTGACTTTAACTGTTTGTACCACACGCATCTACCTTGCTTTTATGTATGATTACACAATAATTTAGCTACTGTTGTCCATTAACACTGAGTTTAGTATTGTGCTGTTAACTGAACCATTTTTTTTATTGCTCATTCGCTGCCGCATTGTATTCGTTGTATGCCTTGCTTTATTCGCTTTTAGTCTTCGAGCTGCAGAAGTGTCGCAGTCCGTCATGGTAAACAATCCTACTACGCTGTTTCCTCAGGCTGCGCCTTTGCTTCGCACTATAGATGATGAAGGTAAAATTAGTAATGGGGTTATCACTAGTGCTGTTGAGTTAACAAATGGGCAAATGTGGTTTGGTACTCAAAATGGCTTAGTTTACTTTGATGGGGTGCAATTTGAATCCTTTCCTCATCAACCCAATAATCCAGAATCTCCAGCTGCTAATTATATCGTGGCGTTAGCGCAAGATAGCCAGCAAGGGATTTGGATGGCGACACGAACGTCAGGCTTATCGCGCTATAGTCCAGTACATAAAACGTATCAACACCTCAATACACAATCACAGCCTTGGCAGCTGCAAAGCGACACTCTTCGAACCTTAATGATTGATAGCCAAAACCAGTTGTGGGCAGGGCATGAACTGGGTGTTGAGCGAGTATCCCTTGCTACCGAGCAAGTTTCATTTTTCGAAATGCCTGTGGCTGGCAGTATTACTTACCGTATTTATGAAGCCAGCAATGGGGATGTGTGGGCCTGTACCACAAAAGGTGTATTTAAAAAGGCCAAAGACAATGATGAATTCATTGCAATATCGACGCTCACAGAACTCGATGTAAGAGCTGTTTACCAAGATAAACAGGGCACTTTTTGGCTGGGGTCACGCAGTGGCTTATGGTTTTGGGATGGGAAAAATAAATTAGACAAGTTTATGCCGCCTAAAACATTAATTAATCAAAATGCTTATGTGCGTTCAATTGTACCGCTTGAAAACGGTCAAGTGTGGGTTGCAACCTACGGCAATGGATTATGGGTGCTCAATGCGAAAAGCCATCAATTTGAGCGCCACTTGAAACATGATCCGTCAGTAAAAAGTAGTTTAGTTTTTGATGAAATAGGGACTGCATTTTTAAGTAAAAATGGTGCTTTGGTTATTGGCACTTGGGGCGCAGGTTTACAGGTGATGAACGCCAATACAGCGAGCAGCTTTGTGACTCTTCGCCATAGTTTACAACACGACAACGGATTGAGTTATGCCAATGTACGCACTGTATTAGAGCTTAATAATGGTTTAATTGCTGTGGGCACAACCGGCCAAGGAGTCGATATTATTGATCCTCAGCGAGGTCGAGTAAGCTCGATTAATCGCACTAATGAGGGCAAAGCATTGACCAATGTTGTCTCTTTAGCTCAGCAGCAATCAGGCACAATATGGGCAGGTACCGCATCGTCAGGTTTAGTTAAATTAGACCTCGATTCAAAGCGATTTATCCCTTCTGGAGTGATAGGAATTAACAAAGGTGCAGTGCTGCGTATGTTGGTGTTACGCAATCAAACTTTAGTGGTTGGGACCGCCAAAGGTGTATGTTTAGTGACCTTGAAAAATAATGATTGCCAGTATTTACACAAAAAAAGTGATGGGCAAATCATGTTAGATACTGTCACTTCCTTGCTCGAAGACCAATTTGGCGCACTCTGGATTAGTACACACAATGGCGTGTATCGTTTAGCTCAAGCTGATACAGAACTCGATCATTTTAAGGCTGCCACGATTGAGCACAGCCTTAGTCATAATTATGTGTTAGGTATGGTGAGCGACTTTGCCGGGTCAATTTGGTTGACCACGAGTATTGGCTTTGATCAAATCACAAACCTTGATCAGGCTGACCCGATGTTTACTCGTTTAAAGCAACGTTTGCCGATAACAAAACGAACACCTGGTGCCAATATGCTGTTAGACAGCAGCGGGCGCATTTGGAGTGCCACCAGTGTGCTGGATATTAATGCTGAAAAGTACATGTCGTTGGGCAAAAATGAAGGCGTTGATTTTGGTGTTGCATGGCTAGGTGCATATACAAAAATGCGCAATGGTTTAATGTTATTTGGCGGAACTCAAGGTTTATTAATTATTGATCCGGATGAGTTTGAGATGACGCACTTGCCGAGTGATTTTAATGTGACGCGATTAGACATTAATGGCCAAGATTTTCCTTTGTCGCGTTTGCATGGATTGAAATTTTTGCCAGATGAAAACAATGTCAGATTTCACTTCGCATTAAGTGATTTACTCTTTGAAAAAACAGTAAAATATGAATATTGGCTTGAAGGTGAAACCCAAGAAAAATGGCAGGCAATCGATAGTGGCATCCATTTTGTACAGTTCAATAATTTAACACCTGGTCACTATGTATTGCGCATGCGAGCAAAGTACCCTAACTATCAGCAAATGCCTGTACCAATAGCGATTAAATTTACCGTCTTACCTGCTTTTTGGCAGACTTGGTGGTTTAAGATTTTGGTTGTGTTATTGATTACAGGGGTAATTTTACAGATTTTTAGATGGCGGATTGGTTTAGTGAGGGCTCAAGCGACAAAATTGGAAGATCTAGTCAATCAGCGCACTCGTGAAATTCAAGTGATTAATCAAATTGGCCGACAATTCACACTTCAGCTGCTGCTCGATGAATTATTGAATGATATTTATGGGCAGATTAATCAAATTTTTCAGGCCGATCGCTTTGGGATTGGGATATTAAACCCCGAGAAGAATTTGCTTGAATTTGATTACGCCGTTGAGCGAGGTGTGCGATATCTTGCTTATTCACGCTCTCTTGATGAGCCTGGGCAGCTTGCTGTGTATGCGGTCAAGCACAATCAATCAATTTTAATTAATGACTATGAAAAAGAATACCAGAAGTACTATCCGCAGCAAGATTTAAACGAACACACACTGAGCAGCGGCAGTAAAGAAATCAAAGCAGTATCAATGATGTACGTCCCAATGCAGCACAATGGTGAAATGCTAGGGGTGATCAGTATTCAAAGTGTGGTGAATAATAGCTATAGCGAGCATGATTTAACATTACTCGAAAGTTTGGCTGCGTATGCGACGATAGCTGTGTCCAATGCACGCTCGCACTTAAATTTAATGCAGGTTCATCAAAACTTAAAAAATAGCATGGAAGAATTAAAACATACTCAAGAGCAGCTCATTATGCATGAAAAAATGGCCTACTTAGGTCAGTTGGTGGCTGGTGTCGCCCATGAGGTGAATACTCCGCTTGGGATTACCGTAACAGCAGCAAGTGTATTGGATGATCATACGCAAAATTTACAGCGCCACTTTAGTAATGAAACACTCTCTCGGACTCGGTTACATGACTTTTTCGTTAGTGCAGAGCAAAGTATTCAATTAATCAAAGATAATACTGAACGTGCTGCTTCCCTTGTGCAGCGCTTTAAGCAAGTGGCGGTTGAAAGCTCAAGTGATAATGAAACGCAGATAAAACTTGATGAATTTATTGCCGGGGTTGTGGCCGGACAACAATCTTTACTCGATTTGAAAGGTATTGCCGTTGAAGTGGTGGTACCTGATATGCTTGAAATACAAACGTATCCAGGAGCTTTAGCGCAAGTGCTATTTTCATTATTAAATAATGCGATTATGCATGCATTTAGTGATCATTTAGCGCCGAAGGTGTTGATAGAAGTAAAAGTGGTGCAAGCACAATGCTTTATTTCAGTTAGAGATAATGGCAAAGGGATTGATCCTCAGGTGATTGATAAAATTTTTGATCCGTTTTTCACCACAAATCGGCTGCAAGGTGGAACTGGTTTAGGGCTCAGTATTACCTTCAATTTAGTCCATCAGGTTCTTCAAGGTACGATTCAATGTCACAGTGAGCTTGGTAGCGGTTGTGAGTTTATGATTAGTTTACCGCTTGTAGCTCATCGGACTAAGTAGGGGTTAATCCGACACATTGAAAGGGTACTTTGCAAAGTGTTGTGGAAAGAGTGTTTTAATTCTGCGTAATTCACTTGGAATATCATCAGAAATGGTTTCGCAAGGCATAATAATAAATAACTTGCGCGAGTAATCGAGCGCCATTGGCACAACAGGTACTTGGCTTTTATTCGCAATATATAAAAAACCACTTTTCCAGTGTGCTGACTTTTTACGGGTCCCTTCAGGGGCAATACCGACGATCAGTTGTTCGTGTTGAGCAAATGCGTCACTGACTTGCGCAACGATACCGTGAGCTGCAGTTCTGTCAACCGCAATGCCCCCCATTTTTTTTAAGAGCCAACCTAATGGGCCAACAAACAGCGTGTGTTTGCCAAGAAATTTGATTTTAATATCAAGACTGAGTTTGACGGCGAGGGCAATGATAAAATCCCAATTTGAAGTATGAGGGGCGACCGCAGCAACAAACTTTCCTTGTGCAGGAAACTGCCCGATGACTTGCCAGCCACTGAGTCGCAGTATTGTTTGCCCAATCCATCGCCCAAGTCGGCTGTTGGTCCGGGGTAACTCTTTAGGAAGGGTATCGGGATTGATATACATAGATTTTCCTGATGACAATGGCCAACATTTAAGATGAAGGTTATCACAGCATTTTACGTCTGCACATAACTTGATGGTTTGCTCTGCAGTCGTTTGGTAACTCTGGCCTTGTATGTTCCTTATTCGTTACAAGACGAAAGTAATATTATTTTATATACTCAGTAAAAATGCAGTGCAGAGTGTCCTTTTGAAATACTTTTTATTGGCTGTTAGTTTGCTTTTTTTTCATCTCAGTGTCAGTGCAAAAGAGCGCATTTTATTACTGAGTGATGATGAAAATGACCGCCAGCAGTTATTGAGTTTACAGCCTGTTTCATTGGCAACCGATACGCTTAATTTAGTGCTCAATCAGTTAACAGATGAGTTCGATTTTGACGTGCAAAGTGCCCCTATTTCTCGCATTGATCCATTATTAGACCGCCATGAAAATGCATGTGTTGTAAACAGAGTCAAAACCCCTGAGCGACAAGCGCAGTATCTATTTAGCTTGCCAATTCACATGTTTCCTAATCACCGTCTGTATTACGATCCTTCTTGGGTGACCATTAGTGCTAAGCAACTTAATAAGCAAGGGCAATTGTTTTCATTACAAGCGCTGTTCACTGAACAATTAGAGCACAAGTTGTTATTGGTGAAAGATAAGTCATATGGGCGATATTTAGATTCGCAATTAGCATTACTTGATAAAAGTAACACACTGTACCGCTCTGGCGGAGATTATTACACTGCGCTATTGGCGATGCTTGAGAGACGCCGTTCAGAGTACGCCTTAATGTTTCCTGCTACTTTTTTTGAGCAAACCGGCCAAAAAGTTCAGGGCAAGCAGATTCGTTCAGTGGCCATAGCAGGTAATCCCACTTATATTTTAGGCCACATTGCATGTAAACAATCAGAGATAGCAGCCACTTTTATTGCTAAGGTTAATCATGTTTTAAAACAGCTTTATCATGATGAGCGCTTGTATCAAGCCCATGTGCGTTATTTAAGTGAGGCTGACAAAATACATTTTAAACAAGATTATCGCCAAGTTTTCCATAGCCCTGACTAAGCAAATACGCCACGCTATTGATGTATTCACCAAAGTAATGAACAGTAAGAGTCACACCGTGATTTTTACTTAAGATCATGAAAATAAAGTTAATCATTCTATTTATCGTCTACGCTTAATAAAGAGCACTCGATGCTGTGTGAGCGTATTTATAGATGGGCGAGTAGATTATAAAACACAGTGAAAACCGACTAAGTAACAACGATTACCCTCATTTTACTCGTTTCTTTCATACTCTTTACACATCAATATGCTCAATTTTTTGTATAAAAATAATGAATGTAGGTGGTTATGCTTAAAATAGGGATTTTAGTAACGGGTAGTGAGGTCGATTATTACCTTAAAAGCTTGCTTGAGCAACTCAGTGAGCAGGTGGAATGTGAGTTGGTTTTTCTTATTCAAGCTTCACCAAAAACCAACGTGAGTCGACTGAGTAAGCTACTGGATGTTTTGCATCGTGGGCAGATCATGCGTGTGTTATCTGGGCGCTTTTTTAATTTCTTTACCCAATTAGAAAAACGTTTATTGCAACGTACTTACCCCGAATTGGCTCAATACGAAGCAAGCTTTGATATCAGTGAACTCATCACATCAAGCCTAACCATCACCCCTCAGTTTTCTGCCTCAAAGTGGGTGGTGCGCTTTGATGATGACAGCATTGCACAATTGAGAGACCAATCGTTCGATGTGATTATGCGTGGCAATGCACCGGGTATTTTTCGAGGTGATATTTTGTCAGTTGCTAAACATGGTTTGTTATCTTTTCATCATGGTGATAATCGCTGGAATCGAGGAGGGCCTGCAGGGTTTTGGGAGGTGTATCAAAAGCGCTCAAGCACCGGCTTTATTGTACAAAAGCTCAGTGAAGAGCTTGATGGGGGGCAAGTCTTGGCTCGCGGGAATTTAGCCACTGCTCGCTCGTTTACAGAAAATCAGATCAAAATTTTTAGCCAAAGTATTTCGACTTTTGTTGCGGTGGTGAGCGATATCGCAAAAACTGGGCAGATACCGAGTGTTGAGCCTTCTCTTCCTTTTAGCCACCCCATTTTGACCACCCCAAAACCATGGCAAAGTATGTGGTATTGTTTGTGCTCAACTTCATCGTTAATAGGCATTCATCTGCTTCAGCGCTTTTTGTCATACCAAGATGTATGGGGGGTGGCGTTTGTACGCAGTGGATGGCAAAACGCGGTGCTTAGTAAAGGTGCGGTGATTGAGAACCCCCGAGGGCGATATTTAGCCGATCCTTTTGTGATCAGCCATCAGCAGCAAACAGTGTGTTTTGTGGAGGATTACGATTTGGCTGAGCGACGTGGGGCGATTAGTGCGGTTGATTTATCGGCTGATAAACCTGTGTTTTTAGGCCCGATCATTGATGAACCTTTTCACCTTTCTTTTCCGTACATTTTTGAATATCAACAGCAACTATATATGATCCCAGAGTCAACTGCTGCAAATGGGATCCGTTTATATCATTGTGATTCCTTTCCAATGCAGTGGCAGTTTCAATATGAACTGATGCCAAATTGTGAAGCGGTAGATTCAATGGTGTTTGAATATGAAGGGCGCTGGTGGCTGTTTACTAATTTAAAAGTGGCAGGGGGTACAGAGCATTGCGCGCAATTGCATGCTTTTTATAGTGATAGCCCATTATCAACCAATTGGACCCCTCATCAGAAAAATCCCATTGTGTTTGATAGTGACATTGGCCGCAATGGTGGCATTGTCAGCGATGAGCATTCACTCTATCGTTGTCGCCAAGCGCAAGGGTTTAATAGCTATGGGGCTGGATTGAGTATTGCAAAAATTATTACTCTCACGCCCTCGAGCTATGAAGAGCAGCAGGTCAGTCAGTTATCTCCAGACTTTTTTGCTGATTTACGCGGCAATCACCATTTACATAGTAACGGTCAGTACAGCGTATTTGATTTTTTACGAGTTAAAAGTACGTGGCGGGCTGGCAAGTAAACGCCCCGAAGAATCTCTACGGGGCGAGTTTAGGTGGCTTAACTTGAGCTCAGGTTACTGATAAGTGTAACTAATAGTGACATTACTAAAGCTTTTATAGGCGTTGAGAGCTAAAAACCACTGACCTTGTGCTGGATTGCTGATGGTACAGCTTTCATTATTACCATTTTTGTAGGGGCGGCATTGATAGTCGTTTTTGTTCGGTTGCTGATTGTGACGAACGTACAGATCCGCATCACCTGTGCCGCCAGAAAGCGCAACGTTTAAAGACGTGACACCTGCGGGCAAGGTAATGTGTTTGTAAATCCAATTATCCGTAGCCGCACTTAAATCAGTAAATGATCCTTGTTGACCTGGATTGCCAGTATCTTCATCGTAAGATGCCAGTAAGTTCACATTGGCATAGGTACTATAGGCATTGAGCATCACATGGTAAGTCCCAGTTTGGCTCGGGGTGATGTCACATTTCTCATTGTTACCATTTTTAAATGGACGACAATCATAATTATTGAGGCTGGCTGCACTATTGAATTTGACGTATAAGTCAACATCACCTGTACCGCCACTGGTATTGATGGTTAAGTTTTTGGCATTGCCTGGCACATTTAAGGTAAAGAACTGTTGCTGGCCTTTTGCTGCACTTAAATTGGACACTAATTGCTTGTTTTGTAATTCAGAAGGAGGGTCAATCGGGTCGATGGGTCCCAGGTCAATCACTGTTTTACCGCTACTTGATTGCACTAAATTCATCACTTCGCCAACAGTATTGGCGTACCACCAGTTGATATTCTCAGGTAATGCAAGTGGGTCGGCTTGACGCTCGGCGCGACTGAGGCTGTTTGCACTGGCATCAAATTGCGCGGTGCGCACAGCGAGTTGGTCTGCAGTGACGTTTATCACTTTAAACTGTTGAATACTGGCTAAATCAATTGTCCATGATTTAGGGTTGTTTGCTGAGCGAGCGGGAGCCCCCCATGAACCTTCGCCCACATAAACCGTGCCTCCGGTGGTTGTTTCAGTAAAACCATTCCCTGAAGGTTTAATCGCTTGGGTGAGCTTGTTGATATGGGTGTCTGATTCGACAACTAGATTCATACCATAGGTGTAAAAGTGATTCGCCCACCAATTAAATAAAATAGTGTTATCTGATTTGCCACTATAGTGTGGATACATAGGTTTATGGTATTGCGCCACTTGCCATTTTGCGTTGTTACTGGCCATATCTTGCTGCAGCCACGTATTCATAGTATTGGCATGGCTTGACCAGCCGCTATTTTTGAACTGACTATTGAGCGTATAGACTTTCAGCAACGGTGATAGTGTCACAGCGCCATAAGTGTCTTTCGCATCACATTGACCATTTTGGTCGTAATCGACTCCAAACACTTGGCATAAGGTATTGTAGTTATTGTCTTCGTGATTGCCATGAGTGGGTATAAACGGGTAAATACGCTTATAACTCAAGCCATTAATCGTATCGTCAGACATGGTTAACTGCCAGTCATCCAAGTAGGTGTTCATTTCTGAAGCCGAGTTGGCATTAGTATAATCGCCGCCGTGCATAATCACTAGGGGACGAATTTTTGCAACTAAACGGTTACCTTGACGACGAGTTGTCCAACCGGTGCGGGTATCGCCTCCTGCCACCATCACAAACCCAGACTGATCATTGGGAGCCGTTTGAAACCAGAGCCTATCGCCACACCCACTATCATCACACACCCGATAATAAATAGGCTGATTACTAGGTAAATTTTTCAAGGTGACAAAATGGCTTATTAAGCTGCCAGCAAAAGTTCGGGTTGCTGTAACAGATTGATTGGACCAGGCTTGTTCGTCGGTTGATAAACCATACTTAACAAAATGGTTTTGACTTCCTGATGGGCTAAAACCAATAGTCGCTTGATTGCTGGGGTTGTGATCCCAAATAAGTCGGTGCTGTTTACTTGCCGCCAAAGTGTGTGTGGCCAATGTTAGCAGTCCTATCCCAATCAGGGATACATGACGCAGTTTCATAGTGCTTTCCTTTGTTGTGTGCGCTTGGTTTGTTGCCAAGCAATAGGTTTAAAAAAATGAAACTGTTCATGGGGCGCTGCTGGCCTCGCTCACTAAAATAACAAACGCTGCATTGCGATAGGGTAACGTGACCGCAGAGACGTCGGTCATATTGACTGCTACGGCTCCGTGTTTTAAATGCCCAAAAATACCACTCAATGGCTGATGATGCGTGCTTGACCAATAGTCGCCATGTTTCATATGGATAAAATAATCAGTAGTGATGGCGATTTGTCCGGGTCTATCTTGCGTTTGTTTTAGTGCTAATAATTCTGCTTGGGTAGGTAAGCGCCACTGTGTTTGGCCACATAATTGCTGTTGGTTTGTACGGCGGATCAGATCGTCGGTATCACAGCGTTTGTCTTCAAAGTAACAATCGCCATGATTTTCTTTGCCAATTCCGTTTTGGAACCAAGAATAGGTCCAGTTACCATCATGAATCGACTCATCGTCGGTTTTAGTTTCCCAAAATAACTGTTGTCGTTTATCGAATATACAGGCCCACGGGCCTTGCCAGGGCCCTAAAGGTTGGCCTTGGGATGATATTTTCTGCCAGTTAGGATCGGTCAATGGCGTGGGTGAGGTCTGTAATGCACCCAGATAAAGAAGGCCAACAATAAAAAATAAGCTTATTAAGATACGTTTTTTCATGGTGTTAAAAACGCCAATTGCAGAGGTCTATCGTGGCGAGTATGGGCGATTTGAGAGGCATCAAATGCACTAACCCATAAACATGTATTGTCCTGTAACCTGAGATCTTTAGTTGAACCTGTGTCGCGTTTTCGCACCATCTCTAAGGTCCAAAATCCTGCTTGCCAATGGCCTCTAGCTCGCACATCAGCGCGATCGCCTTCTATACGATTTGAGCGATAGAGCACTGAGGGTAATAAAGTGCCGATAGGGTAGGTATCATGTTTGGTTTGATAGGGTTGATAATCAAACCAGGTGCCAATGGCTTTTTCGGAGGGTGATTTATTGACTGAGGGGGATATGGGGAGTCGTTTGGGAGTAACACCATGTTGCGAGTACCATTGCCAATTCATCACATAAACACCTGATTCGTGGCTATCTGTCGCGTATCCTGCAGTATATCGCCTTGAACCTGTTTGTGGTTTTAACGGTGCGCCAATAAAATTATCATCGGCTAAAAACATGTCGTTAGTGCGTACGGCTTTCCAATGCCATAAGTCACGAGTTTTGCCATCTAAACTGGCATGATAGCCTTTAGAGTGGGTATTTTTCGGTTTATTCTTGAGTGGTTGTGGTCCAAGGTGTGCGGTACCATCCGCACCGTGAGCGCAAGTCTCTGAGAGCATGACGGCAAATTTGTCTTCATAATATTGCGTTTCGTTATATTGATAAAAACCATGCCCCTTCACCTGCCAACCTTGTGCCGTTTTTTCTAGTGGTAGGTGTTGTAAACTCGCCGTGGGATCGGCCCAGCGAAATAAAAAATAGACCTCATCCTCATTGGCCATCGCTTTAATCTCGACTTGAGTTTGGCCATCAACAAAGTTAGCTCCCCCATAAGTATGGACTGTGACGCTTTGCGCTTTTTGCCAATTTGGTTCAAGCGCTTGGCCATCAATGTCGATAAATGTATCTAAAGACAGAGGTGTAACTGTGAGTTGTTCGCGACCAGCTGTGGTTAGCACAGCAGCATATACAAATACTGCGCCGCTAATGCATACCAGTCCTGTGATCCATGTTTGTTTTTTATGCCAAAGCTTGCGGGGTATTAAACGGCTAACTAGCCGAGCGCCTTGCTCTAACCAATAAATATAACTGTGTAAAAATAGGTATAACACAACGCCAAATACGCAGTAGTAATGCCAGTTTGCATTTATTGCTAAAGCGCCATTGGACAACCAACGGATCCAACCGGTCGCTAAGGTAAGGATTAATACCACATAGCCAAATTGATTGACGAGCCGATGATAGCGCGTTTTTAATTTAAGATTATGAGTGGGTCTTTTTAGTTGTTTGTAATAGTAGACAAAATAGATAGCTACGCAGGTTAACAGTATGCCAGCATAAAAATGCCAAGTATGAACTCTACCTTGGGGCAGTATGGCGGATAGCCATGCAAAGTCTTGGTGGCTGACTAAGCTAATCCGCAAACCAGTAAAAAGGCTAATAAAAAGCGCCAAAATGGCCAAAACATGCGTAATTGCAAACCGAGAGTGTAATGTTTTGATAACGCGGTCATCCAGACTATGAAATTAACATATTAATAACATAGCGATATGACAGATGAATTACACTTTTTAGGTACTAAAATTTCAGAACAATTAAGAATAGGTTATTACGTATTGGATAGACTAGTTTGCTTTATGGGTTATTTTACTTGTTAAAATATTGGCCAAGCACCGCTTTCAGATCAGCTAAATTAAATGGTTTATGGACATGCCCATCAGCACCACATTGGTATGCGAGCTTGATATCGCGCTCAGAGGTATTGGCTGTAATCACAATGATAGGGACGGTGATGTTTTTGTCTTTACGAAGTATTTCTATGGCTTGAAAGCCATCCATAACTGGCATGTTTAAATCCATAAAAATCACATCAAATGCAGCGAGGTTTTGGTGTTCAACGGCCTTGAGGCCATTAGCAACTTCGTAATGAGTGTACTCTAGTTGATCGAGTGTTTTGCCTAAGATAACTGCATTGAGTGGATTGTCTTCAACAATAAGGCAATGAAGCTTTGTGGGGAGCTCGATGTTACTCTCGGTACAGTGAGCGAGAGGCACCTGCAGTGATATCTTAGTGCCATGAGGATGACAGCCTGTTAATTGCATGGTTGCATCCATAGCGTTCAGGATATGCTTTACGCGGATAAGCCCAAGGTGTAGGCCCTGAAAATGATTGCTTTGTTTATCTTGCGCATTGTCGTGTTCAAATAAATCGGTTTTAAAACCACGGCCACTGTCTTCAATGGTAATCTTCAGCGTACTTTCTTCCCCTTGACTGTGATGCAAGTGGCAGTTGATTTTCACATGACCGTGTTCGGTAAATTTTATTGCATTATCAATCAGCTCTTTGATGACTTTCGCAAGGCGCTCGTGATCGGTATCAAGTTTAATGGACATGTCACCTAGGCACTCATATTGCCAAATTAATCCTTGTTGTAAGCAAATTTGTTCAAACGGTTTGATAGTCGTATCTAACGTGCTTTGTAGTGAGTGTGAGGTGATATTGAGTTGCCATAACCCAGACTCAAATTGCTCAAAGTCATTAAATTCATCTAATAACAAACGCAAACGATGCGCGTAGTTCTGTGCTTTTTTTAGATTGCCACTGTCATCACTGTTGGTCGCAAGTTCATCAAGGCTAAATAGCAATCCTTGTAGTGGAGTTCTAAGTTCATGATTTGTTCTGGCGATAAAGCGCTCGCGCACTGTGGTTGCAAGCTCTGCTTTTTCTTTTTGTTGTTGATAGCGAGTGAAGGCATCTTGCACTTTTTTCTCAAGAGGCATGAAAATAAACTTAAGTTCAAATACTAAAACAAGCAATGTAAGTAACCATAGAAAAAGCTCCAAATGAGAAAGCAGTTCTATTTTATCTACTGCATTATTTTCAAATTGCTTAACTGCATGATCGAGGTGATTTAGCAGGGCCGTCATGGGCTGAATTTGTAAAGCGTCGAGGTGTTTTTTACTTAATGTGTTGTGAGTTGATAAATCAGTGGCTAATGCAATAAAGTCTTCGACTTGCTGATTGAGTTTCACTGGCTCTTCGAAATAAAGGGCATGTAGTTCAGGAGTTAAATAAAGGTAGTCGCCACTTGCGTCGCGCTTGATAAGCTGTTGATGGTTGTCATCAAAGCTCGCTAAATCTTGTGTTAAAGCTAAGTGCACTGCTTCGGTATTCGCTTGTGCTTGTTGTTGATTGGGGGCGTGATGCCAACTTAAATAGGCACTGTGCCAGGCGATTCTTTGTGACAACATGCGTTGCATCCCGGCGATATTAATCACTGTCGCGTCTTTTTGTTGCACTGATAACATTGATTGGATCAACAGCGCTGAGCAGCTAGAAAGTCCTGCGATGAGTAAAAGCGCGATGCGGTATTGAGAACGGATATTGGCAATGATTTGTAGCATAAGATTGTTGATATTCCTTTGCATTGTCATTACAAGTGTAGACCAAGTGAATTAGAGTGGAATAAATAAAAGCCGGGCAATTGTATACGTTTGGCATCAAGAGATTCGATTGACTCAACTGAAATGTGACATGGCAGTAAATCGTCATTTTAACGCATTTAGGGGGAGTTATCGGTAAAAAACCACATTCTGGCGCAATTTGATTGTAGTTTGTTGCGCACTTCCTATGATGAAATCCAACCGTGTTTTTATCATCCATCAATCACCAATAATAAATGGAAGTGACCCAACTATGAATAAAATGATGACCTCACTGCTAAGTGCTGCGGTCTGTCTTGCACTGACAGCTTGTACAGAACCTTCAAGCAGTCATTCGAGCCCCGAAGTAGCGAAATCAGCTGATACAGCGGTTAGCAACAACGTTTTACTTGCGCCTTTTACTGGTCCTTACAATGGTGTTCCTGCGTTTGATAAAATGAATTTAGCCGATATCAAACCTGCTTTAGAGCAAGCCATGGCGACCAACTTGTCTGAAATAGAAGTCATTGCATCACAAAGCGCCCCAGCAACGTTTGAAAATACCATCGTGGCATTAGAGCGAGCAGGGCAAGATTTAAGCCGTGTGTTTACTTATTACGGCATTTTACGTTCGAATCAATCAAGCCCTGAATTTCGTGCCATCCAAAAAGAAATGGCGCCAAAATTATCGGCGTTTAGCTCTAAAATAACGCAAAATGAGGCGCTTTTTTCCCGTGTCAAAGCTGTCTACGAGTCAGACGAATTAAACACTCTGACGCCCGAGCAGCAACGTGTGACTTGGCTTGCGTATAATCGCTTTGCGCGTAATGGCGCGACACTTAACGCAGAAGATAAAGCGCGCTACGCAGAGATTAATCAACAGCTGGCAGAACTGCATACAAAATTTGCCAGCAATGTGTTGGCAGATGAAGAAGGCTATGTGGTCTTTTTAAACCAAGAGCAGTTAGGTGGTTTGTCGCAGTCGCAAATTGATTCAGCCGCTGCAGCCGCTAAAGAGCGAGGAAAAGAAGGGCAGTACGCCATTACTAATTCTCGTTCATCAATGGATCCATTCCTAACGTATTCAACCGAACGCGCTTTACGTGAACAAGTATGGAAAAATTACTATAACCGCGGTGGTAATGGTGATGAATTTGATAACAATGCGGTCATTAAACAAATTTTAACCTTGCGTGATGAGCGTGTTGAATTACTCGGTTACGATAACTACGCGCAGTGGCGTCTTGAAGATCGTATGGCGAAAACTCCTGAAAACGCGATGGCATTGATGAATAAAGTGTGGCCAGCAGCGATAGCTCGGGTGAAAGAAGAAGTGGCCGATATGCAAGCGATAGCCGATCAGCAAGGGGCAGCTATCACCATTGAACCATGGGATTACCGCTTTTACGCAGAGCAAGTACGTAAAGCAAAATACGATTTAGATTCAAACGAGGTTAAACAGTATTTACAGCTAGATAATCTTCGTGAAGCGATGTTTTATGTCGCGGGTCGTTTATTCAACTTTAATTTTACTCCGATAGCTGAAGGGTCTGTGCCCGTTTTTCATGAAGATGTCAAAGTATGGGATGTAACGGATAAAACGACAGGGGCACATATTGGTCTATGGTACCTTGATCCGTATGGTCGTAAAGGCAAGCGCTCAGGTGCGTGGGCAACCACTTATCGTAGCTTCACTTCGTTTGATGGCCCTAAAACGGTGTTGTCATCAAACAACTCTAACTTTGTGAAAGCGCCAGAAGGTAAGCCAACATTGGTTTCTTGGTCGGATGCCGAGACTTTTTTCCATGAGTTTGGTCATGCGCTTCATTTCTTATCAGCCAATGTGGTGTATCCAACCTCAAATTCTGGCGTGAGAGATTACACTGAGTTTCAGTCGCAATTATTAGAGCGCTGGTTAACTACAGACGAAGTGATTAACCAATATTTAGTGCATGCACAAACTGGTGAGCCAATGCCAAAAGCGCTGGTGGATAAAATCAAACGTTCAGCCACATTTAACCAAGGTTTTAGCACCACAGAATATTTAGGCTCAGCCCTGATGGACATGCTTTATCACACCACTGATCCCGCTAAAATTGATCCGGCCAAATTTGAGCAAGCAGAACTTGCCCGTTTAGGTATGCCAAAAGAAGTGGTGATGCGCCATCGCAGCACGCACTTTGGGCATATATTTTCAGGTGAAGGCTATTCGGCTGGGTATTATGGTTATTTATGGGCCGAAGTATTGACCTCTGATGCTGCGGAAGCGTTTGCCAGCAGCCCAGGTGGATTTTATGACCAAGCTCTAGCAGATAAGCTCGTGGAGCATTTGTTTAGTGTCCGTAATGCGGTCGATCCTGCGCAAGCCTATCGTTTATTTAGAGGCAAAGATGCCGATGTGAGTGCATTAATGCGTGACCGTGGCTTTCCTGTGCCAAAGTAAATTAACTAACACGAAAAATTTAGTATCCCCAACCACAAAGGCCTCAAATTAGAGGCCTTTTTTGTGTCAGTCGCAAGTTCCAATTGCATGGCGTGATTATTTATTTGATAGTAGCTAGGGGCTGTTGATCTTTCGTGATGATTTTTGCAGCGAATGTAGGGGATTTATACAAGGCAGCGCTTTTGTGGTGTAGCGAGCTACACGAAAAAGCGATAACGCAGTAGAAATACCCAACAAACGCTGCCCGAAGGGTTCAGCTAAAAGCATACTTATCTTTGTTGAGCAGTATTTGCTTAGAATGACTAGGCTACACACTGCTCGTCGCGATAAAAACACTTTTATCTCGAACAAAATTTAACCACGAAAGTTCAACAGCCCCTAAAATCCACCTTTAGGAAATTTGAACACTATGTGTAGAAAAAAAATAACTATTAGCGGGTTGCTTTGCGCCGTATTAACAATGAGCAGCCAATTACATGGGGCGTCTTTAAGCCTTGAGCAAACCATTAAGCAACATTCTGCGCAGTTGCTCCCTCAGGCACTTCAAGAACTAGAGCAAAGCGTTAATATTAATAGCGGCAGTATGAATTTTACTGGCGTTAAGGCGGTCGGGGCGCTCGCTGAGCAGCAGCTATCGGCACTTGGGTTTACCACGCAGTGGCTCGATGGCCGAGAGTTTAATCGAGCTGGGCATTTATTGGCATCAAACATAAGTGATGATCCGCTGGCGACAAAAATAGTGATGATTGGTCATTTAGACACAGTATTTAGCCAAGATGATGCATTTCAAGCTTTTCGTCGCATCGACGACAATACCGCAGCAGGCCCAGGTGTTGCGGATATGAAAGGCGGCAATGCCATTATCATTAACAGCCTACGTATTTTAAAAAAGCTTGGCCTGTTAGAAAAACTCAGTATTCAAGTTCTGTTAACGGGTGATGAAGAAAGCAGTGGCGAGCCATTGCAATTGTCTAAACAAGCCATTGTTGACGCCGCTATTTGGGCTGATATTGCGTTAGGATTTGAAAATGGCGATAACAATATCGGCACCGCTATGGCGGCACGAAGAGGATATACAGGGTGGACATTAAAGGTCTCGGCTCAGCCTGCACACTCCTCACAGATTTTTACCCCTGAAGTTGGTAGTGGGGCAATTTTTGAAGCAGCGCGTATCTTACAGAGTATTCGCACTGCTTTATCGAGCCAAGAAAACCTCAGCTTTAACCCCGGACTTATCCTTGGAGGCACAAGGATCAATGAGCAAAGTGAAAGTTCATCTGGTCAGGCATTTGGTAAAAGCAATGTGATAGCCAAAGATGTGATTGTTAAAGGCGATTTACGAGCATTTTCACAGCAGCAGTTGATTAACGCTAAACAAGTGATGTCTGAAATCGTAGCTGACAATTTACCGCACAGCCATGCAACCATCGAATTTGAAACGGGCTATCCGCCAATGGCACTCAGCAAAGGGAATTTAGCGCTGCTAGCGCATTATCACCAAGCGAGTGTTGATTTAGGGTATGGTGCTGTGGTCGCTGCGAACCCACGTAAAGCGGGAGCTGCTGATATTTCGTTTGCCGCTAACCATGTTGAAATGGCGTTGGATGGATTGGGGTTGATGGGTCGAGGCGCCCATACCAAAGATGAAGTGGCCGATTTAACCACGTTACAAAAAAATATAGAAAAAACTACCTTGTTATTGGTAAGACTTATCAAGCCAAATTCGTAATCACACGTATTTTAAGCGAGCACCTATGACCTATTATCAAAAACTAACCGCCCATTTTGCCAAGTTAGACCGATTTAACCATTTAGCCGCGGTGTGTGGTTGGGATCAAGCAACCATGATGCCTACTGGTGGCAACCAAGCCCGGGGCGAGGCAATGGCTGAATTAGCGTTGCACATTCATCAATTGCGCACAGCCCCGCAATTGGCAGATTGGCTAAGCGAAGCCAAAGAAGAGACGTTGAGTATTATTGAAGCGGCAAACTTACGCGAAATGACCCGCAGCTGGCAGCAAGCGACGGTGATCCCCGATGATTTAGTACAAGCTAAGTCTTTAGCTGGGTCTCGCTGTGAACATGCATGGCGGACTCAACGAGCCAATAATGACTGGCAAGGATTCAGTACTCATTTTGCGGAAGTCGTCTCCTTATCACAGCAAGAGGCACAAATAAGAGCGCAGGCAAATAATTGCAGTGCATATGATGCCATGCTGGATTTGTATGAGCCGGGTGTTGATTCTGCTCAGCTTGATGGCTTATTCGGTGACATGAAAACATGGCTGACGCCATTGACCCAACAAATCATTGAAAAGCAACAAAGTGAGCAATTTATTCAACCATCTGGCTTATTTGCAGTGGAGCAACAGCAAGCTCTTGGTAAGTACGCCATGGCATTATTGGGTTTTGATTTTAACCACGGTCGTTTGGATATTAGCTCTCACCCATTTTGTGGTGGTACGCCGAGTGATGTCAGGATCACAACCCGTTATGATGAGTCTGACTTTGTGCAGTCTTTGATGGGCATCATCCACGAAACAGGCCATGCTCGTTACGAACAAGGATTACCCAAGTCATTGGCTGGGCAACCTGCAGGATTTGCTCGTTCGATGGGGCTTCATGAGTCACAAAGTTTATTTTTCGAAATGCAGTTAGGGCGTAGCGATGCCTTTATTTCGGCCTTAACAGCAAACATTCAGCGTGTTTTTCCTCATATTGATAAAGCGATGCTTAGTGAGCAAAATTTATTGAAGTTATACACACGAGTGCAACCCGGTTTTATTCGTGTGGATGCTGACGAGGTGACGTACCCTGCTCATGTGATGCTGCGCTATGAGATAGAAAGAGACTTAATGAATCAAAAAATTAGTTATCGTGACGTTCCTGATTTGTGGCAACACAAGATGCAGGCTTATCTTGGCGTTGATACTGCTGGCAACTTTAAAGATGGCTGTATGCAAGATATTCATTGGACTGATGGCTCGTTTGGATATTTTCCGAGTTACACGTTAGGTGCGATGTATGCCGCGCAATTTATGGCTGCAATTAAAAGCGTTATCGATGTCAATCAATGTATTCAAACGGGCGATCTTGCGGCTATTTTTGCGTGGTTGGAGAGCCATATTTGGCAAAAAGGGTCGATTATGACGACTGCAGAATTAATTAAACATGCCACCGGTGAATCATTAAATGTTGAGCATTTTAGGCTGCATTTACAGAGTCGTTACCTATAACTTGAAAAATATTAATACAGCACATGGAAGGGTACAGAACGGACATGTGCTGCCGATAGGATAAATACAGTCAACCAGTGAAAAAATAGTACAAGAAGTAGAGCGACAATGGATTATATCGCACGATTGATCACCCCTTATTTAGTTAATGAAATCGACACTGCAACTAACAAGCAACAAAAAGAGCAGGCAGAGCATCATAGACAACAAACAAAAAAGCACCTTCAGACTGATCAAAACCCAGAACGACAGCAAACGAATGCCCGTTATTATGGTTTTGAAGAGAGACGTAAAAATCAAGACCGCCGTCAACAGGCTGTGGCGCGGGGCCGTTGGATTGAATCTCGCACTAAGCGAGATCGTAGACAAGAAAATGGTTTTAAAACGATGATTTAATCGTGTTACCGCCATCTAAAAAAATAGCCGATTTGTAATAAAGCAATTCGGTTATTTTTTTGCAACTCTTTAGATATCACATACCCTTAAATAAACACACTGAGTTTAAGGGTTAATAGTGAAATTCAAGTATAAAATTGTCTTAGCCTCATCGTTGGTCTTATTGCTGGCACTCAGCTTTATCACAGTTAATCAATATTGGATTGTTAAAACGAAAATCGAAAATCAGGTTGCTCAGAGTGTCAACGAAATATTGCAAGGGATCAGTAATACCGTAGCAGCGCAAATGAAAGGTAAAGCCCAACTTGCAGCGCTGACGACTAGCTTAATCGAAAATACCCCTGACTTGCCAAGTGCCGCGCCTATTTTGGCCGCGCCAACCTTACAAGAAAACTTTATTTTGATTGGTTATGGTCAGCAAAGTTCAGGGCAATATGTGGCCAGTGACCCAAGTTGGGATCCGGGGGCGAGTTGGGATCCAAGAAAACGCCCTTGGTATCAAGATGCAAAAAATGCAGAAACGTTAATTGTTACTGCTCCGTATGCTGATGCGGTGAGTAAGGAAATCTTGGTCTCGATTGGTACGCCGGTGATGTTAAATAATCGTTTTAGTGGAGCGATATTCTTTGACGTTAGCTTATCGGCGCTTAGTGACATGATTAATGCGGTCAACCTTTTTGATGCAGGCTACGCATTTATGATCAGTGGCGATGGGCAAATCATTTCTCATCCCAATGCTGGGCTCAATGGTCAGCCATCAAGTCAGTTTTTGGGTCAAACAGATGTCTCGCAAACGATTCAAGAAGTGCTCATTGAAGATAAATTGCGTTTGGTGCAATTTAAGCCTGTTGATGGGGTGGATTGGTGGGTAGGGGTCGCGCTGGATAAAGACAAAGTGTATTCAGCCGTTACCGAAATGAAACGCGATGCGATTATTTATTCAATTATTTCGTTAATCGTTGGGGTAGGCGGATTAGCGTATTTTATTCATATATTAATGGCGCCATTGACTCTGATAAATCGAGCAATGCGCAATGTGGCCTCAGGCAATGCTGATTTAACCGCTCGTTTGGCTGCTAGTAATGAACCTGAGTTTGCGGAGCTAGCCAACAGTTTTAACCAGTTTACTCATATGCTGCAACAGCTTATCAATGATATTAAGGAGTTAGGTCACAAAATTTTGCAGGATGCCACTCAAACATCTAAGGGAGCAAACTTAACAAATGAAGCCATTCATCAACAACTAGCTGCGTTGGAATCCTTAGCGACCGCGACCAATGAAATGGCTGCGACCTCTGTGGTTATCTCTAGTACGGCCCAAGAAGCGGCGCAAGCGGTCGAGCAAACAGATCGCTCTGCGCAACAAGGGCAAACTATTGTGAACGATACCACCTCGGCTGTGGATTTATTGTCGACGCAAATAGATCAGGCCGTTGCTGTAGTCGCTGAGCTTGAGGTATCCACGAGCGGAATAGAAAATATTTTGTCGGTCATCAATGCCATTGCAGAACAAACTAATTTACTGGCATTGAACGCGGCCATTGAGGCCGCTCGGGCTGGGGAGTCAGGTCGCGGGTTTGCCGTTGTGGCGGATGAAGTCAGAACACTTGCACAGCGTACGCAAACGGCCACGACCGAAATTAAGACTATGATAGATAAGTTACAAAAAAATGCCTCGGCAGCCGTCGCAGAGATGAACCATAGTAAACACTCGGCAGGTCAAACTGTTGAGCAAGCAGCGCAGGCCACTCAGGCATTGAATGAGATCAGAGGTTCCATTGCACACATTGTTAATCTTAATAGTCAAATTGCTTCTTCCATTGATGAGCAACGTATTGTGGTTGAAGAAGTGAATCGTAATGCATTTGCAATTAAAGATATCTCAAATCGTGTTGCTGATGAGGCTGAAAATGTCGACGCAACGATGAAAAACCAAGTTAAAAATATTGCCACACAAGAGCAAATGTTAGAGCAATTTAAAGTGTAATATCTAGGAGCTAGCTGATGGTTCTTCGTTTTGTCTCAGTTGCTTTACTCTTCATTTGTTGGGGAAGTATGGCAAACGCACCAAGCAAACCAAAAGTGGAAATCACTATTGAAAGTGATATCTACCATTATGCGCAAGCGATCATCCAAGATAAACCAATAGCATCTATCACTCAGTTCAAACACAAAACGGTACAGCGAGATGTGGTGGAATTTATTTTGATTCAACAAGCGTTATTGCTTGGTGGGTTAGAACTCGAGTTTGATTTTAAGCTTGGCAATTACGATGCTCGTAATATTCTATTGCTCGAAAAAGGGTTATTACTGATGAGCTTTGACTCAGTTTGGCTCTCACAAGCAAATTCGATGAGCGACTCAGTCTATATTTCTGAACCTGTCATTACTAAAGGTCAATATATGGCTGGTTTGTTTACCAAGGCCGGAAATGAAGTTGCCAATAAGGTAGCTCAACAACTGAATTTACATGATGTCAGTATTGTATCTAGCCATGATTGGCCAGTTGATTGGCAAACCCTGCAAATGCTTAAACCTAAATCATTACTGCACGAAAGTGACTGGATCTCCATGGCAAAAATGGTGAGCCGGGGCTGGGTTGATGTCATGTTGATCCCTTTTAATACTTCTTTTCCGTTTGAATATACAGGAGAGGGCTATCATCTTGTTGCGGTGCCGAATGTAAAAGTTGCCTTAAATGATAGCCGCCATTTTTTAGTTTCAAAAAAGCATCCACTTGGAAAGCAAACATTTACGGCGTTGCAAAAAGGGCTGGCTATTTTAAAGGCTAGAGGGCAGATTGAAAAAGCCTACACCGATGCTGGATTTTTAAATCCATTAGTGAAAGATTGGCCGGTGATTGAAGCGCATTAGTTGACGCACAGTCTCTTTTTGATGTTTTAGCTGTTTGGGCTTACCCATTTATAATTCGGTTTACTTTGTTATCAGCTGTTTACGTAGAATAACGACACCACAAATACGCTCCAATATCTAAATGAACAGCAATTCGCTGCAACCAATAACCTTGCACAATCAACAGATCTTAATTTCACACATGACACTTTTGCCTGAATAGCTGTTGTAGGTATGATTGAGCGCCACTGATGATGTTTTTTGTAACCAGAGAATGACATTTTTTTGGTAAGTGGTGCGATCTCGTCTAATCTTAAGGTCAAATGTCCTTGGCTAAGGATGTTTTAAAAAATAACGAATAAAATCAGCTTGTAGCTAAATTTTGGTGGGTTAATTTTGCTCAATAACTCTACTTTGTGCCTAATTTGACTTTAAAATATGGTTAACTCAATGTTAAAGTTCAGCATTTTAGGATTATCTTGCAAAAATAATGTAATTAGATGTTATACTCTACCGCCATAATGTTCAGTCTTAAGGTACATCACACTCTTGACCTTAAGGTCCGCGCGTCAAACGTCGCGTAAAATTGAACCTTATACCGCCAAAGTAATATGGCGCTACATATTACCGTTGAACATAAGAGTGATCTAAAGGTTTATTCAGACATGAAAGCAATGAAACAATCTACGCTTGCAGTTTTTATTAAGGCTGCTTTGTTTTCTGCCGCAGGTTTATCTGTTAATGCAACAGCAGCAGAAGAATCAGGTGAAGATAAAGCAACAAACTCTCAGCTTGAAGTGATTCAAATTACTGCACGTAAACGTGTTGAAAATGCACAAGAAGTGCCTGTTTCGGTGTCTGCATTACAAGGCGATGGCCTGGATGCATATAGTTCAGCCGGTATGGACATTCGCTTTATGAATGCCAAAATACCTAGTTTAACGGTTGAATCGTCGTTTGGTCGTACCTTCCCACGTTTTTATGTGCGTGGCCTAGGTAACACAGATTTCGATCTAAATGCGTCACAACCGGTATCATTAGTGGTTGATGATGTTGTACAAGAAAACCCAATCTTAAAAGGTTTCCCTGTTTTTGATATTGCTCGTATTGAAGTGCTACGAGGCCCGCAGGGGACCTTGTTTGGACGTAATACGCCAGCAGGCTTAGTGAAGTTTGACTCTGTTAAACCATCACAAGAATTTGATGGCTACGGCGCTGTGTCTTATGGCAGCCGTGGTGCGATTGACTTTGAAGGCGCGGTAGGTGGTGGCTTAACTGACACTGTATCTGCTCGTTTTTCAATGTTAGTGCAAGATAAAGACGATTATATCGATAATTGCGTACCAGAGTTTGGTGACTCAATAGATCAATGTAAGCTTACAAAAGATGTTTTAGGTGGTTACACCGAAAAAGCAGCCCGCTTACAATTCTTATATGAAAAAGGCGATTTAACCGCGTTGTTAAATTATCACGTGCGTGATTTAGATGGTAAACCAATCGTGTTTAACGCCAATCTGATGGATACAGGCACTAATAATATTCGCGCTGGTTTTAAAAACGATGTGGTTTATCAAGACGCGGCAAGTCGTGCAACTCAGCAAGTTGAATCTGAAGGCGTAAGCTTAAAGGTTGAATATGATTTTGATGCACATACTTTAACATCTATCTCAGCTTGGGATAGTGCAGAGATTTATTCTCGTGCAGACGTTGATGGTGGTTATGGCGCTTCATTCTTACCTAACTTCCAAGGTCCAGGTGTCATTGCATTTCCAGCTGAAAGTGCCGATGCAATTCCTGAACACGATCAAATCACACAAGAAATTCGCTTATCAAGTAACTTCAGCGGTGATTTTAATTACCAAGTGGGTGCCTTCTATTTTGATGAAGATTTAATCATCGAAAGCTTTAGTTTTGATACGTTAGCAGGTGGTATTCAAAATGGTTATGCGATTCAAAATCAACAAACCAATGCTTGGGCTGTATTCGGCTCTGCTGATTTCACCCTAACAGATGAGTTAAAAATCACTGCCGGTTTACGTTATTCTGATGATGAAAAAGAATTCTTTGCAGAGCGTACACAAGGCCCATTTGGTTCAGGTACAACCGAAGGTTCAGCAAATCCAAGTGACAGCCATGTAAGTTGGGATTTAAGTGCTGCGTATAAATACAATCGTGATGTGAACTTCTTTGCTCGCATCGCCAATGGTTTCCGTGCGCCAAGTATTCAGGGACGCATTGTTTTTGGTAATGATATTACAGTTGCGAAATCTGAAACCATCAACTCAATTGAAGCGGGTGTAAAATCAGACGTACTTGATGGCCGTGGCCGTGTTAATGCAACGGTATTTTACTACCAAATGGATGATCAGCAGTTAACGGCTGTGGGTGGTGGTTCAAACTTCAACCGTTTAATCAATGCGGATAAAACCACAGGGTACGGTTTCGAATTGGATACCGAATGGGTGTTAACAGATGATTTATTGGCGACAATAAACTTAAGTTACAACAACACAGAATTAGATAGCCCTGGATTGGCTGTCGCTGTATGTGGTCAATGTACTGTGACTAGCCCTACTTTTGAAATTGACGGGCCAAATGGTCCTGAGAAGAGAGCTTTGATTGAAGGTAATAGCTTACCACATGCCCCTGAGTGGATTGCTAATTTCACTTTACGTTATACCAAAGAGCTAGAAAATGGTGAATTCTTCGCGTATACCGATTGGTCATACCGTTCAGAAATTGACTTTTTCTTATATCATGCTGAAGAGTTCACAGGCGAAGCGTTATTTGAAGGCGGTGTTCGTGCTGGTTATGCATGGGATTCAGGTGATAATGAATATGAAGTCTCAGCATTTGTTCGTAACCTAACGGATGAACAAGTAGTTATTGGTGGCGTAGATTTCAACAATAATACCGGTATGGTTAACGAAGAGCGCTTCATTGGTGCTGAGTTTAAGATTAAATTCTTCTAATATTTAATTTAACTTTATTCTAACAAAAGCCGCGTTTTATGTGGCTTTTTTGTACCGTTTTTATATATAATCTACCTACCTAAAACCTCCGTTAGTCCCTACTTTTAGTGTTTAAATGTTATAGATATAACTTTATTTTAAATAGCTCAATACAATCAATTAGTTAAGTTATTGTAAATGTTTCAAAATGATTCAGCTTGAAACATTTTGTTTACTCTTTGTTACATTTTTGTATATTATGTTGTTTGTTGCATTTTTGTACCTCATGTTTTTTTTGAGTTAACTTTGCGGCGATCATAATAATAAAATCAGACAGTTCAAAGGGGAAAGCAATAATGAAGAAAACGCATTTTAAGCGTTCGCTAGTTGCATTATCAGTTTCAGCGTTATTTGCCATGACGGCACCAACGCATGCTGCTAATAACACTGCAGGTTCAATGAAAGGTAAAGTTGCAGATGCTGCAAATTCATCGGCGCTAGCTGGTGCAGTGGTTACCATAGTCAATAAAGCAAATGGATCGGTAGCGACTTCTGTCGTAGGCCGAAATGGCAGTTTCCGCATTCCAAATCTAGCAATAGGTGATTACAAAATTACGATCACCAAAGAGGGTTATCAAACTCAAGTCATTGAAAGTGCAAAAGTCAGCATTGGTAACGAAGTTAATATTGATGTTGTGATGACATCAGGTGATGTTGAAATCATTTCGGTGACAGGTTCAAGAGTTGCACTCGTGGATGCATCAACGCCTGAAATCGCCTTAACAATTACGGCGGATGAAGTGGCGCGTTTGCCTATTGCCCTTGATGTTGTAAATGTTGCATTACTGGCGCCAGGCACCACTCAAGGTGATGCTGCTTTTGGTAATTTAGCTTCATTTGGTGGCGCATCAGTTGCTGAAAATACCTTTATTATTAATGGTGTTAATGTAACTGGCTTTCGCCGCGGTACCTCTATTTCTGAAATCCCATTTAGTGCATACGACCAATTCCAAGTTAAAACGGGTGGTTACTCTGCTCAGTTTGGACGCTCAACCGGTGGTGTGGTCAATGCGATTACTAAACGCGGTAACAATGGTTGGGATTTTGGTATTGAAGCGCGTTGGGAGCCTGATGCGTTAAGAGAAAATCGTGACACAGTGCGTTATAAAGTAGCCAGTGCTAATGGCGATATCCAACCTTTTGACGTCTTTTCAACAGAAGAGCATTTAGAAGTAACGGACTTTGAAACGGAAGTCTGGGCATCAGGTGACATCATTGAAGATACGTTATTCTTTTATGGTCTTTATCAAGCACAAACCAAAGAGCGTAAGAGTCACTCTTTAGGTTATTACAATGGTGCTGAAGAATGGTATTTACAAGAATCAGAAGCCAATGATCCACTATGGATGGCGCGTATCGATTGGAATATTACTGATGACCATTCATTAATGATCTGGGGCTTTAGTGACGAAAAAGATTATTACAATAAATCAACGTCTTCCACAACTGGTGATGCACGTGAACCAGTAACAAAAACTGGTGGTAATACTTGGTCAGTTAAATATGATGGCCGAATTAACGATTGGCTTTCTATTGATGCGTTGTATGCAGAAGTCGAGTTTAATTCGACACGTCAGGATCCGGCAGATGAAGCTTGTCCTGCAGTCTATGATACGCGTTCAGGTAGCTGGGTTGAGAAAGGGTGTTGGGTTAACTTTACTGCGAGCTTAGAAGCGGATAAACGTGAACAATCCCAGCTTAACTTCAATGTTGATTACTTTGATGATCACTCTATTCGTATGGGTGTTGATTATGAAAATAACACCTCTACAGCTGGTACTTTCTACTCAGGTCACGTCTATTACCGATATGGTAATTTAGCTGCGGGAAGCGCACTACCTAACGGTTATGTAGCACCAAATGATTTAGAGTACGTGCGTACGCGTGTGTATGAAAATGGTGGCACATTCACCAGTAAATCGATGGCTCTTTATATTGAAGATACATGGAGTATTACAGATGATGTCACAGCACGTGTTGGTTTACGTTCTGAATCGTTCGAAAATTTAAATGCTAATGATGAAGCATTTATCGAAATTAGCAATCAGCTTGCACCGCGCTTAGGGATTGCATGGGATGTCTTTAGCGATGGCAATTCAAAATTGTTTGCTAACTGGGGTCGTTACCATATTCCTGTAGCTTCAAATACGAACGTGCGCATGGCTGGTGCTGAATTGTATTATGAAGATTACAATTTATTAAATGGTGTCGATGCAAATGACTTACCAGATGTAGGTGCATCACTCGGTGACCGTCGTACATTTGCTGATGGTTCAGCTGCAGATCCTGCTGAAATCCTCGATACCTCAATTAAACCTATGTACCAAGATGAATTGATCATTGGTTTTGAACATACCATCAATGATGACTGGTCAACAGGTGTGAAGTTTGTTCACCGTGATCTAAAAAGCATCATCGATGACATCACAATTGATGAGGCGATTAAAGCTAATGGTTGGGACTATGATCCTGATCATGGTGGTTATTATGTCTTAACGAATCCTAATACCGATATCACTGTGTTTTATGACACCGATGGTGATGGTGTGCGCGAACAAGTTCAGTTAAGTGCAGATCAACTAGGTTACCCAGAACCTAAGCGTATTTATAACGCCTTAGAGTTCAGTTTGACTAAAGGCTTTACTGATGGCTGGGCACTTAATACTTCATACACTTGGGCAAAAAGCTACGGTAACGCAGAAGGTTATGTGAAGTCTGATAATGGTCAAGATGATGCAGGTTTAACGACTGACTGGGATTACCCGTATTTGATGGATGGAGCAAACGGCCCATTACCAAATGATCGCCGTCATACATTTAAAGTGTATGGAGCATACGAGATCACCGATAACCTTTCAATCGGTGCCAATATGATTGCACAGTCAGGTCGTCCAAAGAGTGCATTTGGTGATAGCTTGCCAGATAGCTACGGAGCTGATTACCAATATGGTGCAACCTATTATCCATATAATACAGCTTGCCAACGAGGCTGTATGGGCCGTGAAGGCTGGCGCTTTAAAATGGATTTAAACATGGTGTATAACGTTGATTTCATTGACGGTGTAGATGCGCAAGTTCGCATGGATATATTTAACCTGTTTAATGTTAATAATGTGCTTAAAACAGAAGAAACGTTATCAATAGGTGGTGATTACAATCCTGCTTATGGTTTACCAACCAGTGTTGAGACACCACGTTATGTTCGTTTGAGTGCATCAATAAAATTCTAAATTTTTAGAATAATCCCTGAAGATTGAAAGCCGCATTTTATGCGGCTTTTTTTGTTTAGGCATCTAGGAATATAATCATCGTCTATTACATAAAAAAGCAGGACTTTAGGCCAAGATTTAAACGTAATAAAAGAATGAAATTCATCGGCTAACTTGGTAGAGTTGGCGCAAATTATTTTTAGGAGTGGCTGATGTCAGCATTTTGGAATTTTCGTGTGATTAAATGCGAAGGACAAGGAGATGAAGAAACACTTTTTCAGATCCATGAAGTTGAGTACAACATCAACGGACGCGCAGTGAACTGGTCAGAAACCAGTGTCGCACCTTTTGGTCGCACTCTTGAAGAGTTGAAAGAAGATACGCAACGTCAACAGAGTGCCTTTGAAAAGCCAGTGCTAAAAGTTGTGCGTAAAGCGAGAGGGTATGAGTTAGTTGATATCGAAACAGGCGAAGATGCGTATGCGCAACCACCTGCGGGGTTAACCGAATCATAATAAAAAAGCGCTGCGGCGCTTTTTTTATTAGTTTATAACAGATAGGACGTTGAGATGTTAGAAGCAATATTATTTGATTGTGATGGCACATTGGTTGATTCAGAGGCGTTGCACTATGAATGTTGGCAGCATATCTTAGCGCCTTATCAAATCCACTACGATGAAGCTGAGTTTTGTCATCTGTTTTCAGGTAAGCCAACTTTGCAGGCTGCAAATTACATTATTGATCAGCATCATTTGCACATCAGCGCAGTGCGTTTGGCGGAGCAAAAAAACGAGTTTTTCGCTCAGTATGTTGAAACTCATCTTCCTCCTTTATTACCATTTGCAAAAGAAGTTTTACAGCTCGCTAAAGATAGCCCCTTAAGTGTGGCGCTTGTGACAGGGTCAGCAAAAGGCGAAGTCATGCCAATTTTAAAAGGACATGGTTTATTAGATTATTTTGAAGTGATCGTCACAAAAGATGATGTTGAAAAGCCCAAACCCGATGCCGAACCTTATTTATTAGGGTTAAAGCAACTCAATAAACAAGGGGCAAAAGGTGTGGCAATTGAAGATACTTGTACTGGATTGACATCGGCCAAAGGCGCGAATTTAATCGCTATTGCGGTACCCAACGCACATAGCCAACTGCAAGATTTAAGTTTAGCTGATCATAAAGTCGATAACTTAATGGCTGCTTGGCAGCTAATCGTCCCGATTCTGGCGAATACTTAACGCATCACTATACTGATTTAATGATATTTTAATCGAAAGGAATCGATATGTATTTACGATACAGGATGTGTGTTTTTTATCTTTTAGTCATTTTGACCACTCATTTCAGTCAGGCAAGCGCTCCGCAGGTACAATTGGCTAAAACTTATCAAGCCAGTACTGATGTGACTGAATACTTCATCAGTGAAAAATACGATGGTATTCGGGCTATCTGGGATGGCCAGCAACTTAAAACTCGCAGTGGAAACCTAATTTCAGCCCCCAGTTGGTTTACCGAGCATTTACCTAATGTGTGGTTAGATGGTGAGCTATGGTCGAAGCGAAACGACTTTGAGTTTATTAGTCAAACCGTCAGAGATCGCGTACCAAATGACATTGATTGGCAAAAAATCTCCTACATGATTTTTGATGCCCCAGATTTGCACCGTCCATTCTCTGAGCGTTATGAGCACTATCTCGAACTGGTAAGTCAAATAGATCAGCCTTTTATCGTGGCAGTTGAACAGCGAGAACTTTCTTCTAATCGTCAATTGCAACAACTTCTCAAAAAAGTGACCGCCGAAGGGGCCGAAGGTCTAATGCTACAGCGTAAATTGGGCATTTTTACAGTCGGTCGTAATGATAACTTGATCAAACTCAAACCATACATGGATGCCGAAGCGCATGTTATTGCGCATTTACCGGGTAAAGGGAAATATCATCAGCAACTTGGGGCGTTATTGGTTCGTACTCGCCAGGGAATTGAGTTTAAAATCGGCACTGGTTTTAGTGATAGTGAGCGTAAAAATCCACCGAAGATCGGTGATGAAGTCACGTTTCGATATCATGGGGTCACCAAAAATGGCGTGCCACGTTTTGCCAGTTATTTACGTACTCGCAGCAAGCAATATCAATAAAAGAAAAGTGGGCAGCTAATGAGCCTGAACACTTGAGTTTCTTGCTCATTGTGTTATTTTCGCGCCTTTTGTAAATAATGAGGCGGCTATGTTTGTTGGATTTGATTATGGAAGTGCCAATTGTGCCGTTGGGACATGGCAAGATAATCGCTGCCAGTTAGTGCCACTAGACGGGAAAAGTAACTATTTACCATCAAGTTTGTACACGTTACACCCTAGTTTTATCGCCCATCAGGTCAATCAAGCGATGACTGACCAAGTTCTACGAACTGAATTTCAACACAGCCGTAAAGCACTGCTTAATAGTGTTGCATTTGCCAAGAATGAATTTGATTTAAACGATGATGAATGCGTCGTTCAAATTGGCAGAGAGGCGATAGAGCACTATGTCGCTAACCCTGAAGAAGGGCATTATATTAAATCTCCCAAGTCATTTTTTGGTGCGGTTGGGCTTAAGCCAAATCAACTTGATTTTTTTGAAGATATTGCCACTGTGATGATGATGTCTATTAAGCAGCGGGCAGAGCAACAGCTGCAAAATACCATTACTGATGCGGTGATAGGACGCCCTGTTAACTTTCAAGCAATCGGTGCTGAGCAATCAAATCAACAAGCGCTGACTATTTTAACAAATGCGGCTAAAAAAGCTGGGTTTAGGCATATTGAGTTTTTGTATGAACCATTAGCAGCCGGCATAGACTTTGAAACTCATTTAACCAAAGATCAAAAAGTACTGGTGATTGATGTCGGTGGGGGGACAACCGATTGCTCATTTGTGCAAATGGGTCCTAGCTTTCGTAGTAAAACACAGCGCCAAGGCGACTTTTTAGCGCACAGCGGTAAGCGCGTCGGCGGAAACGACTTGGATATTAATCTTGCTTATCATGGTTTAATGCCTTTGTTTGGCGCTAAAACACAATTAAAATCAGGCATTGAAATTCCAAATCAGCCATTTTGGCAAGCGTGTAAAATTAACGATGTCATTTTACAAAGTGAATTTTACAGTGAGAAAAATTATCGGCATTTAAAGCTTTTAGCTAAAGATGTGTCTGAACCGCAATTATTTGAGCGTTTACTCAATTTGCAACAAAATAAACAAGGGCACCAATTGGTACGCGCGGCAGAGCAAGCCAAGATTGCCTTATCTACGCACTCCCATTTTGAGGTTGATTTACACGATTTTGCAGCGAAGTTGAGCCACTCTATCACGCAAGTCGAATTAGCCATTGCCATAGATGATGCTATTTCTCAAGTAGTGACATTAGCTAAAAGTGCTATCGCGGATGCAAATACGACCCCTGACTTAATCTATTTAACGGGGGGTAGTGCCCAATCGCCATTGTTAAAGGCTGCACTGCAACAAGCTCTGGGTGATATTGAAATGGTGAATGGCGATCACTTTGGCAGCGTGACAGCAGGTTTGACAAAGCGCGCCTATCAGCTATTTGCATAACCAAACAGGTGCCACATCTGAAGACAAGGCCTCGACCTTGTCTTAATAAACCACAATTTACTGTAAACACAACCTTGAACGAGCACAGCACACGCTAGGCTATTGCTGGCCTAGTCGCTCGTTCAAATACCCTTGATAGTCAGGCATATCACGCATCATAGGGGTGTTCATCAATGATGAGCTTAATATCATATCTGCACTTGATTCATTACATGCAACAGGAATATTCCATACAGCGGCCAGCCTGAGTAAGGCTTTCACATCTGGGTCGTGGGGCTGAGAAGCCAACGGATCCCAAAAGAAAATCAGTAAGTGGATGTCGTGCTCGGCTATCAGTGCTCCTAATTGCTGATCGCCTCCCATCGGGCCACTCAGCAATTTATGAACAGGTAGGTGGGTTGCTTGTTCAATTAAATGCCCTGTTGTGCCAGTGCCATATAATGAATGCTGTTTTAAAACGTCTAAATGTTTTTCACACCAAGATTTTAAGGCATGTTTACGCCCATCATGGGCGACAAGTGCAATGTGTTTTTTAGCCGGTAAGGCCTGTTGGATCATTTTCATGTTTTCTCCTCATTCGATTGTAATATGAAGAATTTATAAAAAAGAGTAAACACAAATTTAAAGTAAAAGGTTGATCGCAAGTGTAATAAAAATAATGCCAGTGATGCGGTCTAGCCAATTTTGTGCATTGGGGTGATGGCGAAAGTAGCCTGCAATTTTATCACCAAAATGGACGTATAAGGTGTCGATTGGAAATGCAAAAATAGGGTACAGTAAGCCAAAAATAGCTAATTGCCAAGTGGCTGACAAACTTAAGCCGGTATCAACAAATTGCGGTAAAAAAGCGATAAAAAACAACGCAACTTTAGGGTTGAGTACTTCTGTCATCATGGCTTGAAAGAGGACATTTTTTTCTTTTTTGGTTGAAATGTGAGGTTTTTCATCACATTGAGGGGAATGTAAGCTGTCCTTGATGGCTAATACGCCCAAATAAACGAGGTAAGCTGCACCGCACCATTGCACTATTTGATATGCGGTGGGCGATGTTTTGAGAATGGCCGATAACCCCAGCACGGCAAAAATAGTATGAATGACCCCCGCAATCGCAAATCCGTATGCGGTTTGCATCCCGGCTTGTTTTCCTTTGGTAAAGGTTTGTGCCATCAAAAACGCATTAGAAGGGCCAGGCGAAACAGCTAACAAAAAACTAATACTTAAAAAAGAGAGCAGGGACTCGATGCTAATCATGGATATTTTATACTTAGTGATAAAAAGCGGCAGTTTAACAGTTTGTAAACAATCAGAGAAGTCACACAATGCGCGGATAACAAAAAAGCGGCGAACGTAACGTTCAGCCGCTTTGATCTTACGAGTATTGGATTTTAGAATGTAATAGTCGCATTCACTGAACAGCTAGTTGTGTTGCCTTGGTCGCAGACTTGGTAAGTGTAGCTGTCACCTTTTGCTTAGTTTAGAGAGCATCACAATTGGAAAATTTTCATTACACGGTGGGCTTGCCTCAAATAGGTCAAACAGGATGCAGCTCTGCAGCCTTATCTCTTAGTAATAAAATGAGTAAAGGTACAATAAGCAGGATATGAAATAAAACCAGCAGTGGCGCCGCTAATTGTAGTTGCAAGCTGAGACTAACCAGTAAACCAGCGCCACTCATTTGCATTAATCCTATCAGTGCTGAGGCTGTGCCTGCTTGTTTGGCAAACGGCTCGAGTGCTTTTCCTACTGCTGAGCCTAATGTGAGTGAAAAACCAATCGATGCGACAAAAATAGGCAACATGAATGCCCATGGTGTATTAAATGGCAACAATGCCGCCATTAACATACCACTCAAAACTAAGACCGATAAACCTTGCAGTAATGCTTTTCTGGTTGAACGCTTTATAAAATAAGGAGCGCTAAAGCTTGCGATAATAGATAACACGGCATTGATGGTAAACCACACCGTAAACTCTTTACTGCTCAATCCTAAGTGCGTCATCATCCAGCCGGGTGCTGAGCTTACAAACGCGATAATAATCGCCATAGCCAGCAGGCTAATTAAAGCATGAAAAATAAACACGCGATGCGAAATTATCGGGATAAAACGCGAGAAGTCGAATAACTTACCCTGATAAATAGTGTCAGAAGGGCGAGTTTCTTTTGCAAATATCAGCATGATGGTACCCGCAATACAGGCAAACCCAGTTAAAAAAGCAAAGTTTGCACGCCAGCCAAACTGGTGGGTTAACCAAGCGCCAAGAATGGGAGCAAGGGCTGGAATAAAACAAATCACACCATTGAGATAAGACATGACTTGCGCGCCTTTATTGGCATCAAATTTATCTCGGACCATTGCAAATGCACACACAAAGGTGGCACAAGCGCCGAGCCCTTGAAAAATGCGTGCGGCCAACAGTTGCAGATAAGTATCAGCATACGCAGCAGCGCAGGCACTGAGTCCATAAATCAACATTCCAGTTAAAGCGAGCGGCTTTCGGCCATATTTATCAGCCAGTGGACCTGCAATGAGTTGTCCTAAACCAACCGCCATTAAAAATAGGCTGATTGTTTGTTGAATATGCGCAAGTGGCACGTTTAATTGTTCTGCGATAACGGGAAAAGCGGGTAAATAAATATCAATGGCTAAGGGACAAAAAATCACCAGTAGGATGAGAATAAAAACAGTACTCGTTGGAAAATTCGCGCCGCGTTGCATAAGGACTCCTCAGTTAGCGGCGCATTGTATGAGGTCTTACCTCAAATTGAAATATTTATTCGATTCTGATGGTGGCTTTGTTTATAACCACTTCAGAACTTGTTTTCCCTGAGCGACTGCCGAGCGTGGCGAATGTACTGAGAGTATCATCTAAGCCTTGGGTGACTTGACCAAAAATAGTGTGTCGACCATCTAAAAAAGGCGTAGGTTTAAAGGTAATAAAAAATTGGCTGCCATCAGTGCCGGGGCCTGCATTGGCCATACTTAATACACCGGCTTTATCGTGTGAATGTTCACCATCGAATTCGCCGGCATATTTATAACCTGGGTTACCACGTCCTGAACCTAATGGATCGCCGCCTTGCGCCATAAAATCTGGGATAATACGATGAAAAATCAGGCCATCATAAAACCCTAATTCGGTCAGATAAATGGTGCTGCTGACATGGACGGGAGCATTGTTGTGAAACAGTTCAATGCTTAGGTTGCCATGATTGGTCGATAAATCCCAAAAATAGCGTTTTCCTTCGCTAAACGTAAGCTTTGGTGGCTCAGGTAAAGTTGTTTTCCAGTCTTTTCTTTGTTTATCAATATTTTGTTTTTCAATAAAAGTGTGTGTTTGTTGAATCGCTTGATCAGGGCCAAAACAGCCAGTTAACGAGAAAACTAAACAAGCTGCAACAGTGGTTTTTAAGAGTGTTTTGATCATAAATGTACTTATAATATGAGTTTATTGATAGTAAAGCAGCTGTTAATTGGCAACTTGAGATTTTGGTATTGGGCGTTTTTCTACTTTTGGTTGGCTTAAATCAGTGACGTTTTCAGTCTCTAACTTTTTTACTGTGCCATCGACTTCAGCGCCTGTTGCTATGGATAATGTACCATGGAAAATATCGCCTTGAACTTGTGCTGATTTTTCTAAAATCACACTAGTGGCGGTAACTGAGCCTGTGACGCGTCCTTTGATCACGACTTCTTCAGCTGTAATCGTGCCAATCACTTGCCCTTGCTCACCAATAGTTAGGTGGTTTACGGCAATTTGCCCGTTGATGGTACCATCGAGTTGAATAGCGCCTGCGCTTTTTATTTCACCTTCTAACGTCACATCGGCAGAAATGAGTGAAGGAATGAGTTTTTTAGAGAACATGTGCAAACGCCTTAGTTAACTTAAGTGGATTTACGTGTTTATTATTATGCAGTACTTCATAGTGTAGATGAGTACTGGTGCTGCGCCCGGTGCTGCCCATTAATGCAATTACATCATCGCGCTTAATTGTTTGGCCTTTCTTCACGTTGATTTTTGCCAAATGGCCATATCGAGTAATAAAGCCATTCGCGTGTTCTATTTCTATAAAACGGCCATAGCCGCCGTTATTGCCAGCGCGTTTGACCACTCCATCGGCAGGGCTGAAAATTTTAGTCTTGTGCCAGCCTGCTAAATCGATGCCTTTATGCATCGCAGCACGGCCAGTCATTGGATCTTTTCGGATCCCAAAACTGCTCGAAATGTAAAAGTCTTTAGCAGGCAGTTGATTAGGCACAGCAGATAACGTCGCCTCAAGCTCTTTTAGTTCAAGTAATTCAGTGATCAGTATTTGTTGCACATCGGATAATTGATGGCTAGCAACATCGTATAACGGGCCACCTTGAGCGCTAGGAATAAGTATGGGGTCGATGGTGAATGATAGCCCAGATTGACTCATCGCTGTTTGCAGGGTGTGTTTTCTTTGCTGTACTTTATTTAAAATAATATCAAAGCTTTGTGCCAAATGAGAATCAACAAGTACTAGCTGTTCATCAGTTTGTTGCATTTTTTCTAGTACATTATTTGTTTGTTGATCTTGAGTTTGGCTGTTGTCACCTTCTTGCGTTGCATCTGTGCTGGGCGGTTTTTGCTCTTGATCTGGGACAAACTGAGAGTCATCATCAGGTAATTGCTCAGTAAAGGCGCTGTCAGTATTGGCCACAGCCGGAAGAGGTGCTAAAACAGTTGATGCTTCTATTTGAGTGGGTTCTAACGTACCTGGCATTGATTCAATTAAGTTACTCATTAAGTCTTGTTGCTGGTTTAAGAGCATTAGACGCGCTTCTAAGTCAGCTTGTTTTTGTTGGTAAGACTGATTTAACGAGGTCAATTGTGCTTCAATATCAGCAATCGTAGTATTTTTTTCTGAGACAGTCTTTTGCAGACTAAAAAACTGATTACTGGTAAATGCAGCCCACGCAATCGCCATGCCCAATAAAAGTACGAGCAGAAACTGCAAAAAGCTGGAAAAGGTGACAAATTTAACGGCACCATTTTGACGTATGAAAAACTGTCTATCTGGAAATAACCATCTATAACAGTTGCTTATGGTTTTTAGCATTACAAAAAGGTTCTATTTTTTGCCCAACAATACCAAAATTTAGCAAAAAATCTACTTTTTGTTAATTTTTAGGAGCTTATGAAAAAGATAAAGAGCCCCAAATAGGGCTCTTTATAAAAGAGAAGATACGTTACTTAGCGGGTAAGATAGTGCCTTCTACAAAGCCTAAGCCAATGCGATTGAAGCCTTCTTTTTCACACCAACCGCGCATGATCACTTTGTCACCATCGTTGAGGAAGGTGCGTGTTTCACCATTAGCAAGTGTGATGCTTTCTTTACCACCACGAGATAGCTCAAGCATTGAGCCAGCTTCTTCGTGATCTGGGCCTGATTGTGTGCCAGAGCCTAGCATGTCACCTGGTAAGAAGTTACAGCCGTTGACTGTATGGTGTGTCACCATTTGTGCCACTGTCCAGTAAGAGTGCTTAAAGCTAGACTCAGAAAGTTTGCACGCAGGTGTGCCATCAGCGCGCATTTTTTCAGATTCAAGTAATACATCCATTTGAATATCAAACGCACCTGCTTCACGGTTATGAGCTGACTCGAGATAATCCATTGGCTGCGGATCATTTTCATCACGTGTCCAGCAGGTACGATACGGCGCAAGCGCTTCAGTGGTTACAATCCAAGGTGATACAGTTGAGGCGAAGTTTTTGGCTAAGAATGGCCCTAATGGTTGGTATTCCCATGCTTGTAAATCACGTGCCGACCAGTCATTAAAGACACAAAATCCAAATACATGGTTTTCAGCATTGCTGATACTAATCGCATCGCCCAGTGCATTGCCTTTTCCTAAGTAAATGCCAAGTTCTAGTTCATAATCAAGGCGTTTACATGGGCCAAATGATGGGACTTCAGCATCAGGTGCTTTAGTTTGACCGTTTGGACGATGGAATACTTGACCAGAAACATCAATCGAAGAAGCACGGCCATGGTAGCCAATAGGCACCCATTTGTAATTTGGTAACAGTGGGTTATCTGGGCGAAATAAACGGCCCACAGCTGTTGCATGATAAATAGAGGTGTAAAAATCAGTGTAATCACCGATGTGACACGGCATGCTAAATTCGATGTCTGATTGCGCCACTAATGCGTCAGCAAGAGCGTGTTGATGCTCACTGCCTGCGCGAAGAGCCTGTGATAACGCCAAACGCAACGCTGACCAATATTCTTGACCCATCCCCATAAACTCATTTAGAGCGGGTGCGTTTGCTGCAACGACGGCTTCTTGCGCAAGGCCATTGAAAATATTTGCTGTCGCAACAACATTAAGATCAAGCACCTGATCGCCAATTGCTACGCCACCGCGAAATTCTTCATTGCTGTTTTTACGACGAAAAACCGCAAATGGTAAGTTTTGGATTGGGAAGTCGATATTGGCTTGATTGGCTGATTCAACCCAGCTTGTTAAGTTTATATCGTGTGTTTCATTGATTAAATTCATTGTATTTCCTTGGGTGCGATGCACAATCGGCAAGTCTGATAGTACACATGGTGCCGATTAAAATTTTTTAAAGACCAATACAGAAAAAGCAGGGCAAAAATGCCACTGCTTAATGTGAATAAATTAACCGAGGGCTAATTATAGAACGCCGCGGCGTTCTTGATCACGTTCGATTGATTCAAATAAGGCTTGGAAATTACCTTCACCAAAACCGCCATCATCAACACGTTGGATCATTTCAATAAAGATTGGGCCAAATAAGTTTTTAGAGAAAATCTGTAGTAAGTAACAATCTTCACTTTGGCTATCAACTAGAATCTGGTGCTCTTTAATTTTTTCTTTATCTTCTTTTACCCAAGGTACACGGTCAAAAATAGTGTCGTAGTACTCAGGAATGATATCCAATGTCGCAATAGTTGATTTGTCTAATTTATCTAATGAGCTTACTAAGTCATTGGTTAAGAATGCTAAATGCTGTACACCTGGACCATTGTACTCGTTTAAGTACTCATCGATTTGGTTATTATTGTTGTCTTTACCTTCATTAATTGGAATAGAGAAGGTGCCACATGGTGACTTAAGCGCATAAGAAAGCAACGCTGTTTTTGCGCCTTTAATGTCGAAGTAGCGAACTTCTGTAAAGCCAAATACATTTTTATAAAAGTTAGCCCAAGTTTCCATTGTGCCTTTATAAACATTGTTAGTAAGGTGATCGATACGTAGGAAGCCTTTATCAGCAACAATGTTTTGCTCAGCGAGATCTTCGAAATCATTCTCAAAGATAGAGCCTTTATCACCAAATACATCGATAAAGTAAATTAAGCTATCACCAATGCCGTAAATGGCTGGGTAAGGTAAATCTTTGTGAGCAGAATCGGTCGCTGGTTTTGCGCCGCGCTCTACTGCTACTTCAAATGCTTTTTGTGCATCTTCTACACGCCAGCCCATTGAGCAAATGGCTGGGCCATGACTTTTTGCAAACTCAGCAGAGAAACCTTCACGCTCATTGTTTAGTAAAAAGTGAATGTCATTCTGGTTGAAATAAACGATGTCTTTACCTTTGAAGGTTTTTAATTTAGAAAAACCAAAATCAGTAAATACCTTTTCCATGTAATCCGCATCTGGTGTGGCGTATTCTGTGAATTCGATGCCCACTAGACCTAAAGGGTTAATTACTTCGCTCATGTTAAGTACTCCGTAAAGTGCGCTGATAGTTGCGCTGTGTTACTTGCTGTTGAGCGGATAATTAATCATTCCGAGAATAAGTGGAAGAGGGGCATGTGATTTAGCTAAAAGGTGATTTGTAAATTTAATAGGACATTCTGATTGCGTTGCAAATGTGACTCAGAAGTTGCTAAGGAGCCATGCTCGAATTGATGCATTAAATGGCCTTAAATTCTGCGAACAGTTTAAGCCACTAACCATCGAACAGAATAAAATAAGTTTAAATTTGATTTTAAGTATTTGAATTAAAATGGTTATTTTTATTTTTTGAAAACGGTTCTTTGAAGGTCAAAATGAAGGAATGTGAGTACACAAATAGAGACTATTGACGCAAAATTTATATTTCAACTGTAAACTTTTAAATACAAAAATGTGTTTTTTATAGGCTTACTAGGCGAGTGATGTGTTGAGTGTCAATTCGACACGAGAACATTGAGTAAAAAAGAGAGATTAAAAAAGGCTTGTTATCGAGGATAACAAGCCTTTTTAGTGTCATTCGCTAAATTAACGAGAAGCAGTCACTTCAAGCTCTTCAGCTAAAATATGTTCTTCAGATTTGATTTCTTGCGGGCCTTCAGCGCCATGCATCCAAATCACTAAGCGGTCGCTCAGTAAGTACATAGCAACAGCAGAGATGAGTGCAGTGGCACCTAAGCCAATGAAAATCCCCATCGCATTGCCAAGCGCTTCTTCACCTTCACCTAGGTAAGAACCTACAAATCCAGCAATCTTATTCGCGATAGCTGTACATAGGAACCAAATACCCATTAATAGTGATGCTAAACGTAGCGGTGCTAATTTACTGACCATAGATAAACCAATTGGTGATAAACACAGCTCACCTAATGTATGGAATAAATAGAACAGTACTAGCCACATCATGCTGATTTGTAAGTGCTCACCTTGGCCTTGTGTAGCAAGTGCAAGTACCATAGTTAAGAAACCAAGGGCTAGAAATACGAGTGCAATTGCAAACTTCACTGGTGAATTCGGCTCGCGTTTATCAAGCTTTAACCACACTACGGCAACCATAGGTGCAAAAATAATGATGAACAATGAATTAAGTGATTGGAACCACGATGCTGGAATTTCAAAGCCCATTAATACGCGGTTTGTGTAATCGTTAGCAAATAAGTTCATTAAACCGCCGGCTTGCTCAAAGCCCATCCAGAAAATGATACTAAATACACTCATAGTGAAAATAACTTTGATGCGATCCATTTCAACTTTTGTTAATGGCTCTTTTGTACCTGACGTTGATTGCTGCTGAGCAAGTTTCGCGGCAGGCAACACACCGATATCACCTAAATATTTGTTGCTGAGTGCCATTTGCATCGCAACAGAAATTACCATACCGATACCAGCCGCGATAAAGCCATATTGCCAACCCATTGATGAAGCAACAAAACCGGCTACTAAAGGACCTAGTGCACCACCGATATTGATACCCATGTAGAAAATAGTGAACGCACCATCACGGCGTTGATCGCCTTCTTGGTATAAATCACCCACCATGGTTGAGATGTTTGGTTTGAATAAACCGTTACCTAAACATAAAAGTGCTAAACCGATATAAAAAACATTTTCTTCTTGGCCACCAAGCATCGCGTGTGGGATACCCATAGTAAAGTGACCAGCAGCCATAAGAAGACCACCAAAAATGATGGCTTTACGTTGACCGATGACGTTATCGGCTAACCATCCACCAAACAGTGGGGTAATATAAACGGCCATGGTAAATGTACCATATAAGCTTAACGCATCTGCATTGCTCCAGCCGAATCCACCTTCTTGGGTAATAGCAACTAGATAAAGTACCAAGATGGCACGCATACCGTAATAACCAAAACGCTCCCACATTTCGGTACCGAATAACAGGAATAAACCTTTAGGATGACCTAAAAAGTCGCCTGTTTTTGGAATTGAACTCATTGTTAACTTCCTAATTAATACTATCGTTGCGGCCGTTATTAATATTGTTATGTTTCGTTGAGTGTTCGGATGAACGCAACGTGAACGGGTGGCCATGTGTATGACTTGGCGTCAAAACCTCCCATTTTTATGCAAATAGTATTCAATAAAACTGCATAAAAATCGGGCCGGTCAGACAAAAAGCATCCTAGCAGTATACATAGACAGCCCATTGAGGAAAAGCTTTAGATGCATGACGGGCGTATTTTCACTGCGCTGCGCGTACCTGAATGATTATACTTTTATTAACTTTGCCAGAATATCAAAGGGATTTTGCGTTTTTAACCAGTCAAGTTGCGTTTGATCTTTTAATAAAAAATGCCCAGAAAAGTTCAAGCCATTGGCATAAATTCCCAAATATTGCACATCAGAACGTGGGATCAACCAGATATTATGCTCGGTTAATAAAATATTATGAGGCGAAGTGTCCTGATCTGGGTGCAATAATGACAAACGTTGTAACGCCTCTTGGTAGGCTTGATATAACTGCATAGGGCTTGAGTAGCGAAGACTCAGTGTTTTGTTTGGTAACCATTGTTGAAAGGCTTCCATAAAGGGAGTTAAAGGGTGCTGAACTTCGATTACTTGCATATGACGGTGTGGCTGACTCGCACCAGCGGTAGGCGCAGAATTAAAAAAACCTAATCGGTGTGTATTTGTTTGTGAGGCGTTGTTTTCGCTGAGCACATCATGCCATGCGTTTAAATCTGATTCAGTGAGTGCCTGGCTTTGGTTAATAAAGGTATTGCTACAGACTAAAAGGTGAGGTGATAGCACAGGAAATTTATTCAACAAGACTTTGTGATTGTCACCTAAAGAGTCCACAAACATTGCTGCTTCGTGAGGCAAAAACGGGTTACTGGTTTGGGTGAGTTGATGAGGTTTTTTTTCAGCCAGCTGGTTTCGAAGGTGATAGGTAAAGTGAACATTATGGACTTCATGTTCAATGGTCGTGGCACTGATAGGGTGTAATGCGCCGGTTTTTCGCGCTTTTTCAATCACATTGCCTGCTTTTTGCCAAATCATGACACTTCCTTATTCACCAAGCTGTATTTGTAATCAAAATACTTGATAATGCGCATAAATAAAATGATGTCATGCAAATTTCAATAAACAGGTTAGACTGCGATTTGAGACAGCAGGCTGTTGCGTTGGTTATTCACAAGTAGGTTGATATGCGCCGAGGTTTTAGTACCCCCAATGAAAATGATAGTTTTAATATCAGTGTGTTTAAAAAAGTTTGGCCGTATCTACTCGAATACAAACAACGGATTATTTTTGCATTTGTTTGTTTACTCAGTGCCAAGTTAGCCAGTGTTCTGCTGCCATTTATTCTTAAATACACCGTTGATGCTCTCAATGGTGAACATGAGCAGCAGATTGCCTTATTAAGTGTTCCGCTTGCTCTGGTTGCAGCGTATGGGCTCGTACGTTTTGCCAATGTGGTTTTTTCTGAACTACGAGATATGTTGTTTGGCCGAGTGACTGAGCGTGCAATGCGCCGGATTGGTTTACAGGTCTTTTCGCATATTCACCATCTTGATTTAGAGTTTCATTTATCACGTAAAACCGGCGGCCTTGCTCGCGATATCGAGCGAGGGGTTTCAGGGATCAGCTTTGTGATGCGCTTTTTTGTCTTTAACATTGGCCCAACTTTAATCGAGTTGGCGTTTGTAATTGGCATTTTGTCTTACAACTACGGTATTAAATATGCGTTGGTCATTGCACTGGCGGTATTTGCGTATGTGCTCTTTACCGTCAAAGTCACTAATTGGCGGTTAAAGTTTATTCGTGATGCCAATCAGGCTGATAATTTGTCAAATTCCAGAGCGCTGGATAGTTTATTGAATTTTGAAACGGTCAAATATTTCAATAACGAGCGCCATGAAGAACAATCCTATGATCAGGCGCTATCAGATTGGGAAACAGCAAGACGAAATAATCGTTTGTCTTTATTCACCCTCAATGGTGGTCAGGCGTTAATCATCGCTTTATCGATGACAACCATGCTAGCGTTTGCAGCGCTTGATGTTCAGCAAGGTTCGATGACAATCGGGGATTTTGTGCTGGTAAATGCCTTTATGATGCAAGTGTTTATGCCGCTCAATTTTCTTGGCTTTGTATACCGCGAAATTAAAGGCTCACTGACCAATATCGAAAATATGTTTTCATTATTAGCGCAAACATCTCCAGTTCAACAAGCCGAAGACGCACAGCTTTTGTCGATTGAACAAGCGGAGGTGCGCTTTGAAAATGTATGCTTTTCATATAAAAGTGGGCGAGAGATCTTAAACAATCTCAGTTTTGTGGTACCTGGCGGTAAAAAAGTAGCAATTGTCGGGCCAAGCGGCGCGGGTAAGTCGACAATCACTAAGTTGTTATATTGCTTTTATAATCTAAATCAGGGGCGCATCTTAATTGATGGCCAAGCAACTGAATCATTGACCTTTGACTCGGTTCGTCAACAGATTGGCATTGTGCCGCAAGATACTGTGTTATTTAATACCAGCATTTTAGAAAATGTGCGTTATGGCAACCTAAATGCCAGCGATGAACACGTGTTACAAGCAATAAAAGATGCACAGTTAGCGCAGTTTATTGCCAGTTTACCCGAAGGAGTTAATACCGAAGTTGGTGAGCGAGGGTTGAAGTTATCGGGCGGCGAAAAGCAACGTGTAGCCATTGCACGTACGTTATTAAAAAACTCCGCAATATTCATTTTCGATGAAGCGACATCTTCACTTGATAGCCACAATGAAGCCGCGATTATGGCAACGCTACAATCTGTTTCAAAAGGGCGCACTACATTAGTGATCGCACACCGTTTATCGACCATTATTGATGCTGATGCGATTTTATTTTTGGATCAAGGTCAATTAAAAGAGCAAGGAACCCACACCCAGTTACTAGCGCAAAATGGCGCGTACGCGGCGTTGTGGCGGGCACAATCAAATCAGCATTAGTATGTAAACTGCACTTTGGCTGAGCGGTTAAGTACGCCAAAGCTTGCTAATTGGGGCCGAAAAGATATAACGGAGACGATTTTTTTCGACCCCATACTGAATAATCATCGGAAACAGTAAACCAAACAACAAGCCACACATTAAGTGAATATAAAAGTTATCAACCGTGAGTACTTTGGTTAACACCACTCGAATACCACTGCCGGTTAAGATATGGATTAAATAAATACTTAATGAATACACTCCAATCAGCTTGAGCCAGCGTAATTCGAACCTCATTAAACCAAGCGCAGCTTGTACTACCATTGAAATTGCGATTGTCGCTGTGATTAATGAATAAAAGCCGCGATCTTGATAAGTATGATTAAGATGAAATAGATATTGCGAGGTGATAAAAGCGCCAATTAACGCAATAAAAATGGGCATATTGAAGTGCATACGCAGATCGTTTAACTGGTACACACCTATCCCTAACGTAAAAAAGATAAGATTTTGATAAATAAAGTAGCTATTAAGCCCTTGCGGTAGTTCAGCTGCATAAATATAGAGTAAGGCACTGACCCCTATCAGCACAGAGGCTGGCAATTTAGGTATTACTTTATAAATGAAAGTGGTGAGCACAAAAAGCATAATAAGCGCATATAAAAACCAGAACTGCATTCTTGGTTCAATCAATAAACTGACAACTTCAGACAGTGAAATAGTGTTATTGGTAAATTGACTCAGGGCGACTTCGATACCGCCTTGTAATAACGACCAAACGACGTACATATAAAATAAAGTGTCTATTTTTTTATTCAGTAACCCTGCTGCTCCGTATTTGTGCAAGGTTTGTAAATAGAACAGCCCAGAGAGGAAAAAAAACAGTGGCATATGAAAGGTATAAATAACCGAGTCGATATACTGATGCACGATGAGGTTGTCGTTTATGCCAGCTTTAAGTAAGCCCCTAACCACATGGCCATAAACAACTAAAATAATGCCAATTGCCTTACAGTAATCAATCCAATCAGTTCTGTTATGCATCTTTATCCATTGATTTCTCGTTATTTAGTGATTCTATTCGAGCTTTGATGTAAAAGCGAGAAAGAGCTGTTTGGAGATTTGTTTTATGGCGATAAAAGAAACCTTTTTTTTGTGCATTTTGTCGGTAAAATGAAATCATTATTAAAATAATAGACCTTGGGATGATATGTATTTTCTTCGATTGTTATTACTGACCACTTTTTTTGTGTTGATAGCAGGCTGCGGAAGCCCGCCAAAAGAAGAATCTGCCACGCCATCTCCTGATGCAATAATCATTTCATCACCGACGCAAGTGATTTCGGTTGGTGACGTGGCAGTGCAGCTGGTATTAACCGCTAATTTTGGTGGTGGCGCTGCGCAGGATGTCACGAGCCAAGCGACTTGGTCTAGTTCCGATCAGCAAATTGCGACCGTATCAGATGCGGGGCAATTAACTCCATTGAAGGTCGGAACTGTGATTGTATCTGCGGTCTTTCAAGATAAAACCGCTAGCTATAGTTTTACTATACAGTCAGGCCCTAAGCCTGAAGAAGAACTTGTTTCGATAGGCATTAATACTGCCAGTAAAACATTTTTGGTCGGGCAACAAAATATTCGATTGTCTATTTTTGGCTTTTATAAAGATGATTCATTTCGCATTTTAGAAGGGCCGATCAATTGGGGCAGCTCTAATCAATCTGTCGCAACCATTAATTCGTCCGGCGATATGACTTTTCTAAGTGAAGGTGAGGTTGAAATCAATGCTGTTTATTTAGATTTCTCAGCTTCGGTGTTGTTATCTGTCCAACCGGGGATCCAATCAGTATCAATACTTTCCTCACAACAGAGTTATTTTGCCGAAGGTGATTATGTTCAACTCACTTTTGCCGCCTCATTTACAAATGGTACAACGGACAAGCTCTTAGAAGGAGTGCAATGGGTCAGCTCGGATCCCACTCGTGCAACTGTGACCCAAAATGGTTTGCTTAACCCACTGACTGTGGGTGATGTGACGATTACGGCGACAGCGCTTGATAAAACAGCACAGTTACAGATTTATATTGATGAAATAGAGTCAAATCGGGTTGAATCAGTCAATGCTTTTGCCATAGCACCATCCAAGATAGTGTCTATTTTTAAAGTATTTGATGGCCAAGATAAACCCATTGAAGGTTTGGCTGAGGGCAATGATGATAGCTGGAAAAATAATTTTTTAATTGAAGAAAATGGCGTCAATGTGGGATTACGGAGCGAATCATTTGCCACAGTCACACCGATAAAAGATGTTGAGTTAACTCAGCCCATCGTATTTGCCCTTGATATCAGTGCCAGTATTTCTGATAGTGACTTTTTGGAGCTGATCGAAACTATTCGTGGCATGATTTACACAGATAACGCTCAAACAGGTGAGCTAGTGTCGAAATTACTACCATCGCAGACTGTTAGCTTAGTCATTTTTGATCAAAATGCAGACGTTTACATTGCTGCTACTAAGAGTCTTGCTCTGATTAAGCAGCGCTTAGATGAGTTGGCGTTATTAAATCGCCAGTCGCGAAGTGATAACAATTCAACAGATTTATATGGTGGCACCATTAAAGGACTCGAACTTTGGCGAGATGAGTCATCATCAACGGGCATTGTGCAAGGTTTTATGGTTTTGATAACCGATGGAAACCATGAATCAGGTAGTGCGACCTTACAAGATGTGATCGATCAACGGGGCAATAAAGAAGTCGTTGCTATTTATACAGGTCAAGTGAGTGATGCGTCTCCTGTTCCAGCTGAATTAACCAAAATAGCAACAACTGGGCAGGTGATTACGACCAAAGGGGATTTATCTTTAATCGAAGAAGCAATTAAGTTGCAAAACCAACGATTAAATACCCAGATAGGTTCAATTTATCAACTTGAGTATGTGACACCGAAGCGATCTGGTGAGTGGGAACTCAAAATCAGTTATTTAGATGGTACTGAAAACGTCCCTTATATTATTGGAAAGTATGACGCTTCACCTTTTACGCAAACGACGCCCGCAGAAATAAAGTTAAGTGGCTCAAGTGCAAAAGGCAATGTGAGCAAAGGTTATTTAAATGTTCCTCTAGGTGACAGTATCAGTTTAGAAGCTTCAACAAGTTGGACTGCTAAGTTGCCTAACTATAGCTGGACGCTTCAATCGAGCGCATTGCCGACCATTACTCCGCCTTTTTCTCAAGTTCAGTCGAGTAATACACGAATGATTTTAACTGCTGAGGTGTTAGGTTCTGACACTTTAGTGATAAAAGATGCAAACAATGTCGTGGCGGGCTCTTCTCCGATCGAAAATGTAAGCTATGAATTAGTGCTCAACAGTACCAATATTGAAGTGTTCAGCCCCAATTACAAGTTAAACGATAATGGTGTGACTTCGTTAATTGCACAAAGCTCTGTGAGCCCTAACTTATTTAACTGGCAAGTGGTTAATCAATCCGAAGGTGCAATTTGTCGAATAGCGAAAACACAGGACGATACAGTTAGTGAATCAGTCTTTGATGCATCGCAAATTGTTCTAAAGGTATTTTCATCGGTACAAACAGATTGTGTTGTTCGAGTTTCCGATATTTTTAATCAAGGGGATACCTTTGAGCAATTTATCGCAATCAACTCAGAGGGCACCACAATTGAAATGGCTGAATACAATCCTTCAAGTGAGAAGTTAATAGATTTTGAAAATGGTGAGCTCTCAGCCTCAATGAGTGGCAGCTGGACAGTGATTGAACAAGAGTATTCAGAGCTACAAGGTCGCTTTATTGTCCAATCTGCGGCAGATTTAGATAAAGGTCAATCAAGTGTCTTGACTATGGTACTTAGAGAAGCGGTATCCATTGAGTTTGATTATCAGTTGAGTAAAGATGCTGGTGATGAATTTGGATTTTTTATTAATAAACAGTATCAGAGTAGCCCGCTGTATAATGATCAAGAAGAAAATCAAACGCAGTTTACACGCTTTCAATACACCTTTAAGTCAACTGACAGAGCGAGCGAAAATGAGCCATTTGTACTCGAGTGGGCTTTCATAAGAGCTAATACGGATGCACAACATCAGAATGTCATCAAAATTGATAATATTTTAATAAAGAAGTAATGTAATACAAAGTAATAAAAAAGTAGTGCTAATTGCTGATATATGGTTTTTTTTCAAGTAGACTAAAGAGATAACGTATTGCAATAAAAGCAAATATTATTTACTGAGCTTGGAGTTTTTTTAAGAATGTATAATGACTTTTATCATTTTAAAAGTGAGCCTTTTGAAAATACCTTAAACGCTAAGTTCTTTTTTCCAAGTGATAGGCACCGTGATGTGCTCGCTTCGTTTATGTATGGTATTAAGCAAAACAAAGGCGTGCTGATGCTAACGGGTGAAATTGGCGCAGGGAAAACGCAAGCACTCAAAGTACTTAAAGACTTATTATCAGAAGATAAAAATAATAAAATTATCGAGATAGTGAATCCAAAACTAGGCAGTGAAGAGCTGTTTAACTTTATTGCAAATTGCTTGATGATTGAACCAGTTGATGGGTGTGGTGCAAATCAGGTGCTGACATCTATCAAGCAAAAGTTGATTTCGAGACAAACGGATGAGTTTCGATTTGTTTTGCTGCTTGATGAAGCGCAGATGTTAAGTGATGATTCGTTTGAAAAAGTGAGAATTTTATCAAACCTTGAACACGATAGTCATAAACTGGTCAACATCGTCTTAGTGGGTCAACCTGAGTTGATTAAACATTTAAGTCGAGTGCCAAACCAAGCTTTGTTACAACGTGTTGCAATTGCAAAAACACTTAATTATTTAGATCCACACTTTGTTAGACAATACATTGAATTTCGCCTAGATACTGCAGGCGGAAACCCGCATTTATTCAATGAACAAGCAATTAATAAGATTGCAGAATTATCCCAAGGTAGCCCAAGGTTAATTAATCAGATTTGTGATGCGAGCCTTTTTCATGGCTTTATGAATGAAAAACGCATCATTGATAGTGATGTGGTCAATAAAGCCATTGTTGACTTACCGCTGATCCAATTAGGGGCTTTTGAATCAGAAAAAGAACACACATTAGAGAATATTGAAGTTGAAAAAGCAGCAGTATCAGAGTCGGATGAGGACGCTTATGCTGATATTTCATTACCAACCAAAGAAGTACAACAACCTCGTCAATATAATTTAAATAAACGCCTGCTTTATAAAATATTAGCTGGGGTTGTATTGGTTTTGTTGGTCTGGTTTTCTTTTGTTTTATTTAATGCTTTTTCAGTGGTTAATCAAGCAAATAAAGAGCAAGGGACAAAAGGCAGAACATCGCAAATGTCTCAACCTGCCGCTTATGATGATGAGCCTAGAGTTAAAAGGGTTATCCCTGTTGATCATTCAGACTCTCGTTATCAAGTGAAAACATTTAATTCACAACAAGATAATTTTGATCGCAGCTACGAAGCAACAAATGACATTGCTACTCAAGTCAAAACTAATTTAGACGCTTCAACCACAAATCAAGCCAGTCAGCCTGTAGTGAAAACCAACAACGCTGAATCAAGCCGCTCAGTGTGGGATGCCGAACATTTAATTGCTTTTCCATTTAGAGAAAATATGAAAGGTGTTTCGCAAGTCACTAAACCATCAGGGCAGGCAATTAGCCAAGTGATTAAAGGTCATTATGGCAGTTGGAATGCGTCCATTGAAGATGTGGCCCGCCAAACAAATAGTCACATTACATCTTTTAATGATATCAATTCACACGTTGTGCTTAATTTACCTAAGTTATCAGAAATCAATTTATTGACTAAATCTAAGTCTGGCGAAGTGTATGTGTATTTTGGTTCTTTCACCAAGCAAAGTTTGGCAAAAGAGCGAGCAGATTACTTAAATCAGATTGGTTTTCAAACTGTTTTTCAAAGTGAAAAGTGGGATTATCGGTATGTATCTCGTGTGTATATCGGGCCATATCAATCTTTTGCACAAGCACAAGATGCAGTAATGAATTTAGATTTCACCGACTTTAGCCGAGTTTTTTAAGTGACTTAGTTTGTCTGTCATATGTAAGGTAGTAGTTTATGACTTGTTCAAATCGTTTTATATATCAAAACTTTAAGTTTTTTGATGTGCTGGCTTTCATCACATCGTTATTTATTCTAACTAGCATTAACAGCCACTTTAACGGCCAATTTAGCCTTATCGAATTTATGAGTATTCGATTATCGGTTACCAACTTTGTGATAGTGGTGATTTTAATTGGCTTTTACCTCTTTTTATTCGAGCAATTTTCATTGTATGAAGCAAAGTTTTTGAAAAATGATTTTGCGAGCGATGCTTTTACTATTTTAAAAGTGCAAGGGGTGATCACAGTGGCATTGCTCGCTGTGGGAAATCTATTTGATATTTCGATTTTTTCAGGTTGGTATCTGTTACTTGTCTTTTGGCCTATTAGCACCTTCATTACGATTTTGTATCGATATATTGTTTGGTCAGTCTTAAAGCGATTCCATTTAGGTGATTCTAATATTCGCAACGTATTGTTTCTTGGTGATTGTGACTACGCAAAAGACTATGCAATGCAGCTTAAAAATGAAGAGTGCAAAATTGTTGGTCATTTAAGCGCAGAACAACGCGATGTATATGATGATCCACAAACGATAGGTTGTTATGCAGACTTTGAAAAGCTCCTTAAGAATGAAGTGATTGATGAGCTGGTTGTGTTTACTGATACATCGGTAAAAGATCAGGCGTTACACAATGTCATTATTAGAGCGCATGCGCAGGGGATCATGCTGCGTTTTCCGGTTGCTTCTGTCGTGCATTCTTTATTTAAAAATACTGAGATGACTCAAATTAGTTTAGAAAATATTGCTGTGTCAGCAGATGATGTATCACCAGAGCTTATCGTTCGTTCGGGTTATCAGCTTGGCAGTGCATTTTTATTCAAGCGTATTTTAGATTTGACTGTTGCGGTGCTCGGGCTTTTATTTTTAACGCCTTTATTCGCGGTGTGTATTTTATTAATTAATCTTGAATCTCGCGGTGGTGCTTTTTTTGTACAAGAAAGGTACGGGTATAATGGACGTACGTTTAGATTATTTAAATTTAGAACCATGGTGCAAAATGCGGATGCCCTACAAGATGCGTTAAGAGAAAGCAGTAATGAACTTGATGGTGCCGCGTTTAAGATGAAAAATGACCCTCGTATCACAGCGTTAGGGCGCTTTTTACGTAAGTCTAGCATAGATGAATTGCCACAACTGATTAATGTCTTAAAAGGTGATATGAGTTTAGTCGGCCCAAGGCCTCTTCCTCATGCTGATTATAAGCGTTTTACTAATGTGGAGCATTTAAGACGACTCAGTGTATTACCTGGCATCACAGGTAGTTGGCAGGTGGATGGTCGCAATGACCTATCGTTTGATGAATGGATGAAGCTAGACAGCGATTATATTGATCACTGGAGCCACTGGCTTGATTTAAAAATTCTAATAAAAACAGTACCTGCAGTTTTAAAAGGAAAAGGGGCGTCTTAGGGTGAGCTCCTTTTCGAATCAACACGCAGAAGTTGTATTTCTCAATTCTGTGTACCCGATTTTAAGTGAAACGTTTATCTTTGATCAGTATCAAGTACTGACAGATAAAGGGTTTGAATTTGGTATTGTTTCAAATAACAAGCCTGCACTATCTGATGTTCATCCGCATATGCGGGCGTCGCTTGATGCTGTCACTTATTTGTCGAATGCTTCGATTTTTTATATTTTATGTGCGCATTTATCTTTTTTTATCACTGCACCGCTTTTGTATATAACCAGCTTATTACGGATTCTTAAGTTAGAAGAAAAAAAGTCGGTCTCTTTAGCACATTTTACCGGTGCGTTATTAGTGCGGCGGATTTATCCGAATGTAAAATGGGTGCACAGCCACTTCACTTATGGTGCAACAGCCATTGCAATGTGGCTTAAATGGTTACAAAAAACACCGTATTCAATGACTTTACATGGTGCAGATTTAACATTTGATTCTGTTGCAGATCTTGAACTTAAGTTGAGCCAAGCTGATCAAATTATTTCTATTTCGCAATATAACTTAGACTTCATCACACAGACATTCCCAAATATTAATCTCACCTCTGCCGAGGTGATCCCACTTGGCGTTGCGGACAGTTCACCGCTTGTGGCAGCGCCTGAGAACAGCGTTGACAGTAATGCGCCTTCACGGATTAAGATAATTAATGTTGGGCGTTTATCTGAGCATAAAGCGCAGCATATTTTAATTGAGGCCTGTGCACTGCTTGTTAATCAAGGGGTTGACGTGCAGTGCGAGATTATTGGTGAAGGGCCTAAACGAGGATCTTTAGAGTGTTTGATAAAAGAGCGCGCTTTAGACAATAACGTGACATTGTTAGGTGCAAAGTACCACAAAGAAGTGTTAGCTAGTTATCACTGTGCTGATATTTTTGTTATGACCAGTATCACTGAAGGCATGCCATTAGTATTAATGGAAGCGATGAGTATCGGCTTACCTGTCATCGCTCCTAATATTTGTGGTATTCCTGAATTATTAGCGTTTGGCCAAGCCGGAGAGTTAACTGCAGCCAATAGCGCTCAATCAGTCTCTGAAGCGATCTGCACCTTGATTGAGCAGCCTGAAAAAGCCAATACACAACGTATTTTCGCTCAATCACATATCCATGCTCATTTTAATTTAGTGAAAAACACCCATAAATTTGCTGATTTACTGACAAAGTTAAGCCATCAATAAGGAAGCGTATGCTGCTTAAGCCCTTCGAAACCCAGTCGCTTTTATCGATTAATTACCACGTTATCAATCAATCAGAGCTCTTTGAGGTTATTTCAAATCAGATCGAACATGATGAGCCGATCAATATTTATAACCTCAATATCCACGCTATGAATCTAACCTACAGTGATCCTGATTTTAAGCAGGTTTTAAACTCGGGGGATTTGGTGTTTGTCGATGGGATGGGCGTTAAGATTGGCGCTAAGTTGTTAGGACTCGAAGTTGGCCAGCGTATGACGCCAATGGATTGGCTCGATGATTTATTTGAACTCTGTAGCCAAAATAATTGGTCTATTTTTTTACTCGGTGATGAACAAGAGCAAGGGCATGCTTTTGAGGAGGAGCTAAAAAAACGCCATCCACACTGTGCGTTAGCGGGCTTTCACCATGGATTTTTTTCGCGAACAGGTGAAGAGAACCAGCAAGTGATTGATTTAATTAATCGCTCACATGCTTCGATCATATTAGTTGGCATGAGTATGCCAATTCAGGAGAAGTGGATTGCCGAGAATGCACACTTATTGAATGCATCGGTTAAAATCGCCACGGGTGCGTTTCATCGCGTCTACACTGGCAATATTGCCAGAGGGCCAAAGTGGATGACTGATAACGGTTTAGAGTGGTTGTATCGGCTGTTTGTCGAGCCCAAAAAGACTTGGCGAAGGTATGTATTAGGCAACCCGCTGTTTTTGTATCGGATCTTAAAGGCGAAACTTTTCGGGGTATCTGCTTAGCTTAATTTTGCAGGTATTGATGAGTGTTAGCCGTTAAATCAAGCCATAAACCAATGGTTAATGCCCTTAAAATTAAATCGTTGTTATCGTCGTTCCATTCATGCAAAGGCTTAAGCCAAGGATCGTGCGCCAACATAGATTTTATCAGCGTTTGTGCTTGGGGCGACACAGACTGCCAATGATGTTTAAACTCTGCGCTATGTTGAATGTAAGAAACAAAGTTTGGCCAAGAAGCCTGAGTGGCTATAGAGGTTGTCTTGGGGCGTAACTTTCGTAGCACTTTGCTTTTAAATCGACGCAGTAAATAGCGACACTTAATACCGAATTCCGATGCGTCTAAACGACCGCCATGATTATTGTTAATCACCTTTTTTGCTTTTTCAGGAACTATGCTTTGTACAGCCTCAGCAAACGTTCGGTAATTGAGTTTAATATCAGCAGGCATTTTGCAATACAGGTCGATAATTTCATTGTCACAAAATATAGATTCCCAAGCAGTGCAGCGCATGAGGTAAAGTCGACCCATAGCATCCGCTTCTTTGTAAAGAGGGCTAATGCGTTTATTTTCAAGTTTATCGACAGTCGTCTGTTCAAACTCATAGTATTGATTCAGTGAAGCATTTAACTGCGGTTGCCAATTGTCATTCAGTGTAAAATGAGGTTGATAAAAGTGACTTGTCATTGGCGCACGAACATATAACGGAATTGGCTTACCAAGAAACTGAGTGTGCTTTTTATTGATACCTAAACCTTTCAGTAAATAATCAGCATAACAACCAGTAAAAATAGTGTCCCAGTGGTTATTAACTAACTTTTCTTTGAAGCTTAAATAATGGGCGTCTTTGATTGACCACAATCCGCCCGTAGTTTTAATGGACTCTGTAAAGGCGTGACCATAGTGGTCATAATCTCTAAACCAAATCTGATGGGAAGATTGAGCAATATTTGCTAGTTTTTTAGCGGTATTCGCTTCAGCGTTGTAAGCATCACAGAAAGTAATAGTGCAAAGCTGATTTGGATGGGGATGAGCAAATAAGATCGCACGAGAGTCCGCACCACCACTTAACAGCAAAGCATTTTTTTTACTGAACTGATGGGTCCGTTTGGCCATTGCATTGGTAATAGCTTGCGCAATATCTTGCGACCATTTTTTTTGAGGCTGCTGCAGTTTTTGTTGTTCAATGGACCAGTAAGGTTGACTGGATTCGGTATATGTTTCTTGTTCAAGATGAAACACGTAGTGAGTCGCTGGTTTTAATGCATCTATTTCGTTATAAAAAGAAGCTTGGCTGAAACTACTGCCTGTTGCCAGTGTTTCGGCGAGGGCCTGCATATTGAGGGTCACTGTCATTTCTTCATCGTGCAGCCAAGCCGTTAAGTTGTCTGGGTGTGAAGCCAGTTTTAAAGTAGGCGAATGTCTTGATTTAAAAACAGGGTAGACGCCCAATTTATCAGTGAAAACATGGATCTGCTGTTGGGTGACAATGATGATTGCGAAATAGCCATTTAAATAGGTATGAAAATCGGTTTGATTGCTTAGCCAATTATCCAGTAGGTACTTAGTGAGGCATGCTTGTTTTTTTTCTTGAGCAACATGATTCAATATTTGCGAATTTTCAAGGCTGGGCCGGCCTAATATAAACATGTGAGTTTGTGTTTTTGGATCCGCTATGGGCGCCCAAATACTGTCGCATTCATTTCTTGAAAGGCTGACACTCATCACTTTATCATGATGAGTGTAGAGCTCAGCAAAAGACGTAAAGCTGTTTTTGGCTTTATTCTCAATAGGATAAGAAGAATGTTGCCCTAATAAAAAGTCACTCATAGCGAGTCAAAACCACTATAGTTCAAGGTGAACTTCTACCCGCCTATTTTCGGCTTTGCGCTTACCATCAGGTGTTTTAATGGCAGGGTGGCGCTCGCCTAGCCAGTTAAATTCAATTTTGCTAGCGTCGATACCGGTGAGGATTAAGCCATTTTTAACATTCTCTACCCGACGATTAGAAAGGCCTTCGTTATAAGTATTTAAGCCAGCTAAATCAGTGTGGCCTGACAAAATAATTCGACTCGGCTGCCACGTTTCATTTGCTTGTTTAATTTCATTAATTGTAGCGATGGCTTTAGAGGTTAAATTATCCTTGTCAAAATCAAAATAGATAATAAATACCGGTGGATTAACTGGGGCTTTCTTTGGCTCAGGAGGTAAAACAGGTTGTTTATCACATGCGCAGGGTTGCTCTGGAGCATTTTTAGCAATAACTTCAGGAGCAGGATTAAGTGGTGCAGGTGAGAGTAACGCTAATGCATCATAAAACTGGCTTTTACATACATCGATATCATGTTGTTGAAAATTTTCTTCTTGTTCTTGCATCCAACAATCAAACATCACTTGAGCATAAGCTGATTCTTTTGGCTGTTTTTCTTTGCTTCCTTGATAAAAGGCAGTTAGGAGCCGTTGTCTGGCTTCTCGAAGCTCTTGGACATGTTTTTCGGGAATTCTGCGCATATTGAGATGCTGAGGATCAACAATTCGACCGTCTTTTACGCGCTGTGCTTTATCGGAAAATAACTCAAAATCATCAACATCATTTTCATTGTCTTCTTGCTTTGCTAAACCCAAGTAACCTTCATATAAGTAGTAATAAAAACTTGAGTAATCTTCTTGGTAAAGCCCTTCTGGTTCATAGTGATGAGAGTGATGGTGATTTGCATCGTCGACATTTGAACAGCCTGCTAAGAGAAGCAGAGTCAATAAGGTAACGTTTTTGAGTAAATTTATCATTGAGTATGCACTTATGTCGAAGCTGGAAATAGTCCTAGAATCATATCATAATTTGTTGTTTTGAATAGTTATCTACCTTTTTTTTTACAAGTTAGATAAGCTATGATTGTTATGTAATACAGTGTAATAATTGCTCAAATGCGGCTAAATAGCGGCTTAGACTTGAGGTAATGAGAGTTGATTATCTTTAGTTAGGGCTCAAATCTAATACATTATTGTTATATATCAGTAATTAGGTTACATTAGATAACAATATAACTACCCTATACTGAATAGTATTAGACTTAAAATAAATAGCGACTATTTAGGGATATTTGTTATCAGTCGGAGAATCTCATCTAAATGCATAAATTGATATTTATAGCGTTCATGTTAGCTTTTTTAATTTCTTGTACTTCGCCTCATGGCCCCGCGAGTATTGATAATAATAGGCAAATATACGACGATAAAATTTTGTACCTAAGCCATGATTACATGATTTCTGCAGGTGATCAAATTGAGGTGTCTTATCATATTGATGTGAGAAAACAAGACGTGTATCGCATTGCTGTAGGTGATCAGATTCGAGTCGAGTTTCCTCATTACCCACAATTTGATCGCTCCCTTAATGTCAGACCAGATGGTCGTGTGACAGTCCCGCACATTGGTGATATTGATGCATTTGGTCTCACGCCGATGGAATTAGCTGAGCGTATTACGCAAAAGTACGAACCAATACTTCGTAACCCCAATTGCACTGTAGCGCTCATTCGCTATGGAGAAAGTATCCGTGAATTAAAAGAAGCAATTAAAACAGCCACCAGAGGACAAAGTCGTCTCGCATTGGTGCAGCCCGATGGTCGTATTGCAATCCCTCTGTTAGAGCCCTTGCGGGTCGCCGGCATGGCTGTGGAAGATATTCAAGCAAATATCAATGATGAGTATCAAAAAATTTCCCTGGTATGTTCACATCCGTGACATTAATTAATGCGGTGGGTAATCGTGTTTATATTATGGGAGCGGTTAATGAGCCAGGTTATTATCAGCTTCAAGGTCCTACAACGGTGACGCAAGCCGTAGCAATGGCCAAAGGGTTTAGGCCAAATGCGGTCACATCTGATACCTTACTGATTACCCGTGATGAGCGAAATAACGCGGTTGGCAGAATTATTGATATTGAAAATATATTTGACTCGGGAAATTTAGGTAAAGACACGCTGTTGCGCCAAGCCGACATTATTTATGTCCCAACAAGCCGACTAGGGCGAGCTGCTGTTTTAGGCGAAACGATAAGACGGATGATACCAGCTGATTTAGGGCTGATTTATAGTCTTTCTGAGTCGGTCAACTTTATCCATAGTGGTGATTAAATAATGGAACCGATAGCATCAAATAAATTGCAGCAAAAAGAACAAAATCAAACAATAAGAGATATTGTTAGTATCTTCTTTATTAAAAAAACGCTGTTTATCGTCAGTTTTTGTGCTGTGGTGCTCACTGCACTTGCTGTTGTTTTGTTGTATCCACCAATTTACGAAGTCAATGCAAAATTAGTTATTAAACCGCAAATTGAAACACCGGTCGTATTTGATAAAGATGTTTCGCGAGTTAACTATGAAAACCGTGTTGACTCTCAAATGATTAATACTGTCATTGAGTTACTCAAATCTGAGCCTGTCATGACCAATGTGGTACTGGCACATGACTTGGCCAGCCATGATGATGAGTTGGCTCTGCAAAAAGCTGTGTTTAAGCTCTCTGGTGCCTTTAAAGCTGAGCCATTATCATTATCGAATATCATTCAACTGAAACTTCGTGGTGGTAACCCTGATGAAATTGTAAGTCAATTAAATACCATCATTGATACCTATATTTCTTATCACATCAATGTTAATCAGACATCTAAATCAAGTTTGGACTTTTTTGATAAGCAAACCAGCACCTTTCAATCCCGATTTAAGCAGTTAACCAATGACCTTGCAGATGAAAGTCAGCGTGTAAATGTGGCGAACCCGCAATTACAAAAAGAAAACTTGTTGCAGTTGATCCGAAACCTTGAATACCGAAAAGCCGAAGTTGCAATGGATACAAGCTCATTACGTGAGCGTATTGTTTTAATTTCAAAAACTAAAAAGAATATTCGTGGAGATGATAAGTGGGTGGGGATCCCAAGAGAAATTCTTGATAGCTTTCCTGCACTAATTGAAATGTCTAAAGCGATTGCTCAACTTATCATTAATAAACAACGAGCGATGAGTGATTATTTACCTGACTCTAAAGCGGTCATTGATGCTGAAAGTCAGTATAAAAATATGCATAAGCAAATCCACTCACAAATGAGACAAATTATTGATGAGCTAGATACAAAGCTGCAAGGGCGCATTGCTGAAAGTAAAGAATTAGATCTGAAAGTCGCCGAAGCTAAAGCTGAACTCGGGCGTTTAACAGCTTCATCGATCAACCTTGAGAGACTTCAGCTAGAGCATAATTTAGCTAAAAATAACTATACCCTTTACAGCACAAAGCGCGAAGAAGCTCGGATTAACTTAGAAAAAGATCAGGCTTTATTTGCTAACGTGTCAATTGCTACACGTCCGGTGAAACCGTTAGTGCCGTGGTTCCCGCAAAAAACCAAAATAATGCTGATGGCTATTGTGCTGGCGTTTTTCCTAGCTATGGGTCTGTGTATTGCTGCATATTCGTTAGATCAACGTGTGGTGATGCCTAACGATATTATTTCGAAAACCAATATTCGTTACCTTGGTTCTTTGGATGATATGTCAGCATGAATGTGATTGTATTAATTGAGCAGAGTATTTGAAATGGCTAACGTATTCGACACTGTGAACAAACTGTATCCTCAGCTTGGCAAGCTCGATAATAAATCAGCGCAACCTGAGGTGCGCCTTTCTGAACGGGTCTTTGAGCCTTTAAAAACACCTATTATCACTGAAAGCTCAGAACCAGAACAAAGTGAAGAAAAAACAAAGACCGTTTTGCAAAACGATGACCTCAAGCCAATTGAAAACACCCAATGGATCCGTTCTTTAAATCGTGTCACATCGGGACTAATTTCAAGTGCCAGCGATGAATCACAAACATTAATGTTTGTGGGGGTTAATAATAAAGTGGGTTCTACCACAATCGGCTATTACGCCACTCGGTTATTATCTTCTTACGATATCGAACAAGCCTGCTTATTTTTATCCATTAAACTGACCAAAAAGAAAACGTCTGCAGATTTTTCTAAAGTGATGAATAAAGAAGTGTCAGCAGAACAATTTATTCAGGGCCTGACTTACTATTCGTTTACGCACCTGACCTTTCATATAAATGAAAAAGAGATTCAGTCATCTGGCGTACTCAATACCATTGCTAATTTATTGCTCATAGTTAAAAACAATTACCGTTGGATTGTCTTTGATATGCCACCGCTAAGTCGTGTGCCGAGCTTTTTGTCTCTGTTCCATTTGTCAGATGGTGTTATTTTAGTCACTAAATCTGGTGAAACTAGGCTACCCGCATTGAATGCCTTGATTAGCGATTTAGAAGATTGTGGGGCGACAATTTTAGGTGCTATTTTGAATTTTAGGACATTCCCAATCCCTAAGTTCTTAATGAAATTTATATAGGTTTCGTAGTGCAATTATGCTGAATTGGCCTAAGTTTCGATTAGATCTATTACTTGTCATTTTGTTCAGCTCACTTGTTGGTGCTTTTTTTGTATTATCCATGAGTAATGTGTCTGCGCGATGGACCTTGGTTATTTTGGGGTTAACAATCGGCGCGACATCGCTTTTATTTATCACTGTTTTTTCAAATAAACTTAAACTGACCTTACTCATCGGAGTATTTTTAAGTCTTCCTATTTTCTTTGATATCAACTTTTTTTATCAGGATTATGCTCCGTTTTATGTATCAGCAAACGGTTTAACTATCACGTTATTTGATATTTTTTTCTTCCCACTTTTTTTTATGTGGTTATCTAATCGCTATAAAATAGGTGCAGAACATTTAAAAACCCCTAAAGTGTTTATTTGGTTTTTCATTTTACTGTTTTTCTTCAATTTATTGTCCTCGCTGATTTCACCTTTCCCATTTTTTAGTATTAGCGCGCTTTTTTGGATTCTTAAAGCGTTTATCATTTTCATGTACTTTATGAATAATTATAAAGATGAAGAAACACTCACCGTGCTGGGGCGAATTTTTGGCCTTATTTTGTTAATGCAAGGAGTGATCGTATTAGAGCAAAAGTTTGTGGGGGCCATTTTCACCCAAGATTTAATTGGTAAACAAATCGCGATCGTTTCATTGATTGGTAATCAAGAAGTCGAACGGGTGGCAGGCTCTTTATCACATCCGAATAACTTGGCGATGTTTTTAAATCTGTTTATTCCCGTTGTTGTTTTTATATTGTTGCGAGAGAAAAAAGCCCATTGGCGAGCCTTTTTTGGTCTTAGTTTATTCTTAGCAATTTTGGCGGAATTGTGGACGTCTTCGCGAGGAGGATGGATTGCCTTAGCTTGCTCGATGACATTAGCGATTTCTCTTTTAATGCATAAACGAGGAGTCAATATTATTAAAATCGTTTTGAGTATTGTTTTAGTGTCGATCACTGCGGCGACGATTTTACTCGGAACGTCAGAAACATTCCGAACCCGGGTGTTTGGTGAAGATTATGGTACCGCAGATTTACGTATCCCCTTGATGCAAATTGCAGAAAATATGATAGTTGATAATCCTGTGCTCGGGGTGGGCTTAAATGTGTATGCGGCACGTATGCAAGATTACGATAATACCAATGAATATGTCTCTAAATATTACCCATATCCCGTTCATAATACTTACCTGCTGATGGCTGCAGAATCAGGGCTGCCTTCATTGATAATTTTCTTATCACTTTTAGGATTTATTTTGTACCGCGCTTTACAGGCATTTTATAAACAAAGTGGTATAAATGAAGCGGTTTTACTTGGCTTGTTAACGGGTATCATAACTTGGCTTATTCATAACTTGGTGAATCTCGATGATGCTTACATGAATAACGCCATTTGGGTGATATTAGGCATGGTTGTTGGCCTGACTGCAAAAAGCGCCCATGTCCCCCCTAATCAAAGTGAAGTACTCAAATGAACCATGATAAGTCTCACACAGATGATACGGTGAGAGGTCTGAGCTGGAATAGCCTTCGGGTGTTGTTCCAAACCTTTTCATCGATATTTGTGATTGCGTTGTTAGCTCGGTTTTTACCGCCTGCAGATTTTGGTTTAATGGCGTTGGCAGTGTTTGTTATCGGTTTTGGGGATTTACTGGGTACCCTTGGTATGGGGCCTGCCATTGTTCAGCGTAAAGAGCTATCAAATCAAGATGTTTCGGTCGCGCAAACTCTGTCAGTATTGATTGGCAGTATCGTGACCGTATGTGTATGTATCAGTGCGCATTTCGTCGCGCTTTATTTTGAGCAACCTATGCTCGAAAATATGATTTATATCTTAGCGACTACATTATGGCTTAGTGCGTTTGGCGCGGTGTATCGAGGATTATTAATCAGGCGTTTAGATTTTAAATCGATTTTTCTCGTTGATTTTTCGGGGTATGTATTTGGTTATGTGTTGGTAACTATTACGTGTATTTTCTATGAATTAGGGGTGATGTCTTTAGTTTATGGGGCACTTGCCCAAAGCATATTAATGACCTGTTTGTTGATTATTGCAAATCGACAGTTACTTGGTTTTAGTTTCGATGTGAGCATAGCCAAAAAACTCATGTACTTTGGTACTGGGCAAAGTTTAAATGGTGCTGTCAATTATTTAGCCGCAAATATTGATACCTTATTTATAGGGAAGTTTCTTGGTCCAACGTCACTGGGTTTATATAGTCGGGCCAGTCAATTGATGACACTGCCGATTACGAAATTAGCGACTTCAATTTCGAGTGTGATGTTTTCTTCTTATGCGCAGATCCAAACGAATAAGCCGCTGCTAAAACGAAATTACTTAGCTGTTGTTGAGTTAACGGCGTTGGTTATATTTCCGATTTTAGCGGGCTTTTTTATAGGCGCACATTGGTTAATCGTTGGATTGTTTGGTGACAATTGGCAAGATATTGTTGTTACTTTTCAAATCTTATGTATTGCAGGATTATTTAAAACGGTTTTTAATCTGGCAGGTTCGATTATTCAGGCTTTAGGCTTGGTTTATAATGAGTTGTTGCGACAATGTATTTATTTAGTTGTGCTGCTTTTGGGCTGTTTATTTGTTGTCTCTTTTGGTGTGGAAGCCGTGGCTTGGGTTGTTGTGCTCGCTTCATTCTATTTGTACGTGTCCCTTAATCAATTGGTACTAAAGCTAATTGAATGTGATTGGCGTTTATTTTTTCAAGCACAAAAACCAGGGTTTATTTTAGGCTTAATTATTATTGCTTTTGGTGTGATATTTAATGTCTTGATAGAGCGTTTTTTTAGCGCGCCTGCTGAGCTCTTATTAACCTTGTTTATTATTCAGTGTGCAATTGTATATGTTGGCGCTATATTATGGCTGCCTTCATCACTTATCGGTTCTATGCCAAGCCAAGTATTACAGCGTTTTAGCCATCGCTTACCTTTATCTATGTTTAATTTTATAGCTAAGTATAGTGTTCATAGCCTTTTGAGAGATAAAGTATGAGAATTCTAATAGTGCTAATGTGTCTTGGGTTATTACTCTCACACGAAAGTCAGGCGACAACCCGTCAAGAATATCTAAGAGTGTTCCCTGATAATTATACCCCCACACCTTTTGAAAATTTAGCCGCAGAGTATGATCCAAAATACATATACTGGCCAAGGGGATTCAATGATACTGAGAATATGCTGGCCAATACTTTATTTATTCATAGTTGGGAACAAGAGCCGCCAAATGGGTTAGTGTTGTATATTTATGATGACCGCAGTGTATTAGTAAATAGAACCTGGGTTGATATCCAAGTCCAATCTGGGGTGAGAGATGATGTAAATAATATCATTGTTGATCAAACCATCTATCTCGATAAAGTTGAGATTACACCTCAAGGATGGACACGTGTTTTAGTTAACCTTCATAACTATAAAGGCATGCTGACTCGCGCGAAACTTATCCAAATTTACAATAAAAATTCGATCCATCCTATCGATTAAACAAGCTTAGCTTAGAGAGTAATTAATGATCCCCTCTACCTTTAGTAAATGTCTCTATATTCATTATCAAAAGTTCAAAAGTGATGGCTCAAATACCCATACACAAGCATTCAATGAGCATTTCAGTCAGTTATGTGACGATCAGGGGATTGTGTTTAAAGTGGTTTGTCCGCAACAGGTGCTTCCTGAAGATGAAGATGCGTATACGCCAAGCTGGTTCGATGAATTAAAGCGCTCTTTATCGCAGTTTTATCTGCGAGATTTTAAAGATCTTTTAATCAATATCAGAAGGATGTTGACTGAAATTCGCTTATTAAAAGCTGAGCAGCCGGATATTGTCTTGACCCGATATGCGAGTAACTCATTATCAATCATTTGGGCATGCCGCTGGTTGAAGATCCCAGTCGTGTTAGAATTTAACTCCCCCTCAACAGAGCAGACAAGCTCTGATTATCGTCAGTTAACTTTCTTTAAAAAGCTTTACTCTAATCAGCATGCTTTATCATTAGCAAATGGGGCATTCGGAGTCAGCGATGCCATTATTAATGACGCAATGTTAACAAATAAAGGCAAGGTAACTAGCACAATAGCGAATGGAGTAGACATTACTTTATTTACACCTAAGAACACGGGAAACCAGCCAGAATCAAGCACTGAAAATGAGCCGATCACGATTGGTTTTGTTGGCAGCTTTGCTCCATGGCATGGTTTGGATATCTTAATTGAAGCATTTATATCGCTATTAGAAGAAGGACTTGATGTTCATTTACTTTTAGTGGGGTTTGCCAAGCCTGAGTCTCGTTATTTATTGAGCCCTTTAACGAGTCCGAATATTGCCAAACATGTCACAATCACAGGTTATATTGAAAAAGAAAGTGTGCCACAGTTTATTGATAAAATGGATATCGCCACGTTACCTAACACAGAAGATTATTGCTCACCTTTAAAGTTATTTGAATATATGGCAATGGCGAAGCCTACGGTATCAGTCAGTACCGCTGCTGTTGAAGATATCCTTCGCCCAAACGAAGATGGTTTGGTTTATCAACGTGGTGATAACGCGCAATTTAAAGCACACTTAAAAACTCTTATCACATCACGACAACTAAGAGAGTCATTAGGTCTAAGCGCGCAAACAAGAGTGCATGAGCAATTTACTTGGCACAAAAATGCCCAAAATGTCATGGAGCTGTTGGAGCGGGTTTATCAAGCTAAGGTTGATAGCTGATATCGGTGCGTTGCCACACGCGAATATACTCGACAATAAACTCTGCAGGTAAATTTTCAGCTCTGGGCATGCCTAACCAACTAGGGAATGTCTCAGTATCAATATTGATTTGCATCGGGGTATGCCAATGAATATTTTTTTTGCGTCTGATGAGCTGATTATCGAAATACCAACGAATTTCTTTGTCATCCCAATCGACAGCATAAAGGTGGTAGTTATCAGCTAAGGGGGTGTCATTGACATATGTTTGTGAGTCTGAGATCCGGTTGTTATTGTTTTCTAAATTTGGATCGCCATAGTAAATGTGTGCGTTCGAATGATGATTTCTTTCTTTGCCATCAGAGGCGCCCCCAATTTCGACTATATCGATTTCGTATGTGGCATTGGGCGCCCAGTTGTACAGAAAAAAGGCACTCGAAGCGCGAGAGCGATTGGCTTTTGCTTTTATCTCAAAATAACCATATTTAATTTTATTGCGTGCTCGAATGACCGACGTGCTAATGACTTTTTGCTCAGCCGTGCTTTCATCTTTTACCGCTAAAATAAGCTGATTATTACGAATGCTAACGTTTTGTGATTTAAATACACCTGGCGGGCGTCCTGGCCAATGAGGATGGTAATCTTGCCATTTAGTTGTATCTAATGTCTGTGATGAAAACTCATCTGAAACTTCTGGAATATATTTCCACTGACCGTAAGGCGGTGGATCGGCCATGACACTGATTGATACCATACCTGTTAGTATGCAGAAAAGTTTTTGAGTGCTCACTTACATCACATCCTTATTTATGACGGCGTGTTCTGATCCAAGGGAGATTTTTCCCTTTACCCATTGTCCTTAATACTAGCCAAGTTTTCCAAATTATGTACCAAGGTACATAACAGGCGACCTTACAAAAACCAATGAAACTGCCAAATCGAATACTAGCAATGAAATAATGAATAAATAACATCATTACTAGCATTAAACCAAGCCATTGTACCAACCCTGAGCCGATGAGTGAGGGAGTAATAGCTAATATCACCATTAAACTTGCAGGTGGCATGACAATATCAATGAGGGCTTCAAGTGCCCACTTATTCCCCTTTAGTGTTTGGAAAAATAAGTCACCTGCATAATGTTTGATCATGGCAATGCGGCCTAATTCCCAGCGCTGACGCTGCGATGAAGACGCGTCAGCAGTTTTGGGCATTTGCGCGGCAGCGCTTGCGTACTCAACGAGTTTCACTCGGTAGTGATTTTGTAAAAGTAACATGTGGTATTCAAGATCTTCTACTATTGAGTGTGCTTTATATGGACACACTTCAATTGTTTTGCGAGACAAAGCAAAACCATTTCCGAATAATCCTGCAGATAAACCAAGTGCAGTGCGGCCACATGGGCGTAAACCATTAAATGACGCCATCCCCAATTGCATAGCGAGGGTACGCATGCTGTCATTGGGATTATTGATGGTATCAAATAACTGCAACACGGGAGCACCAGATGAAAACTCATTATTTAGTGCATCAAGTGCATTAATACTTAGATGAGAATCAGCATCGATGACTAAAAAGCCTTGCCAATCATCTTTGAGTAAGGTGTCAAAGGCGAATTCCAATGCTTGACCTTTTCCCGGATTGTCGGTGCGTGTCCAGACGTGAGCTCCAGCTTGACTGGCTAATTCAGCGGTATTATCAGAGCAGTTATCAGCAATGACAAACACAGCAAAACGCGAAGGCGGATACTCTTGCGCTAATGCATGTTTGATTGTGTCTTGAATCAAGAGCGCTTCATTATGGGCTGGAATGATAATGGCGAGTTTTTGCTTTTCGGGTGTACTTTTAGCCTGCGGCTGTCGATAGCACCCAGCAAGAGTTAAGGCAAAAGTGTAGCCAATTGGCAGTAGGGCAATGACTGCAATTGCCCAAGCTATTATTGTTAAGGTAGTTTCCAGCACATTAGACCTTGTTTAGGATTGACGTTCAGATGCATTGATTAGCGAACTAAAGTACTCGATGGTTTTTTCCAACCCTTGCTCTAATGCGATGGTAGGTTGCCAATTTAAATGCTCTTTGGCTAACGAAATGTCAGGCCTGCGTTGTTTTGGATCGTCATTTGGCAAGGTTTGATAGGTTAATGCTGATGATGAGCGGGTTAAGTGAATCACTTTCTCCGCCAATTCTTTAATTGTGAACTCCGTTGGGTTCCCTAAATTAATTGGACCTGTGACTGAATCATCTGTATCCATGAATTTGATAAAGGCGTTAATAAGGTCATCAACATAACAAAAAGAGCGTGTTTGTTCGCCATTACCATATAAGGTGATGTCTTGATTTTGCAGAGCCTGCATAATAAAGTTAGACACGACTCGGCCATCATTTGGGTGCATGTTGGGGCCATAGGTATTAAAAATACGTGCGACTTTAATTTTCAGATTATGCTGTTTTCTATAATCGAAAAAGAGTGTTTCAGCACAACGTTTGCCTTCATCGTAACAAGAACGCTCGCCTATCGGGTTAACATTTCCCCAGTAAGACTCCACTTGTGGGTGAACAATCGGATCACCATACACTTCACTCGTAGATGCTTGAAAGATTTTTGCACCTGTGCGTTTTGCTAAACCAAGCATGTTAATAGCGCCATGGACACTGGTTTTTGTGGTTTGCACCGGATCATGTTGGTAATGAATGGGCGAGGCTGGGCACGCAAGATTATAAATTTCGTCGACTTCAACAAATAAAGGGAAGGTCACATCATGGCGTATTAGTTCAAAGCGCGGGTTATCGAGTAAATCGATGATGTTATCTTTATTCCCGGTAAAAAAATTATCAACGCAGATCACTTCATGATTCTGTGATAACAACTTACGACATAGGTGAGAGCCTAAAAAGCCGGCACCACCGGTAACTAAGATTTTTTTACGTTTGAACATACTGCATATCCCTTATTATTATTGCGTCGATTATTGCATGCTTTATCAGGGGATTAAAGCGTGTCACACCTGTGAAGATCAAATTTAATTAACGTCTTCTTAACTGAATTTAGCCGACAGAGCCAAGAAGAAAATGAACCGGCTTAGTAGTGTGAGAACAAAGGACCTGTAAAGTTATAGGTTATGTGATTTTTGTTCAATATTGTTTACAAATCGCTATTCTTTTTCTGTTTCTTTCTAGTATGATTCACTCATCTAATACTGCTTAACTTGAGGTTTTAATGCGCTTAGAGATCCATTGTGCTGATCGTATTGGTATTGCGCAGGAAATTCTTAATATTTTGGTGAGTTATCAGGTCGACCTCAAAGGAATCGAAGTTGATGCTAAGCACTGTCGTATGTATGTGTCATTTCCACCTATAGAATTTGAACAATTTCAAAAAATCATGCCTTCTATCCGTTTAATCGAAGGAGTAACGGATGTCAGAACGACTGCGTTTATGCCGTCAGAACGAGAGCATAATGAGCTCAATACGTTACTGAGCGCTTTACCTGATGGGATTATTTCCATTGATGCAAAAGGCATGGTGAGGCTTTGCAACGATGCAGCTTGCCGTGATTTAAATGTTTCTCAAGCAGACATCGTCGGTGTCAGTATTAACTCGTTATTGAAAGGCTTTAATTTTAATCGTTGGTTAGAAGGCAAAGAAGTTCTAGGCCAGACCACTCGGGTTGAGGTAGATGGTGAAGACTTTATTGCTGATATTTTGCCAATTTCAGTTCCAGAGAGTCAAAACGAACAAATTTTGGCTGGAGCCGTGATTAATATCAAATCGCAAAGTCGATTAGGGCAACAGGTCAGTGTATTTCGTCGTTACGGTCAAGAGAGTTTTTCGAGTATTCAGACTTCGAGCACCGCGATGCGCCGGGTCGTACGTGAAGCCCGCAAAATGGCTCAACTTGAAGCACCGATTTTAGTCACAGGTGAAACAGGCACTGGAAAAGAGTTATTGGCGCGCTCTTGTCATTATGCTTCACACCGTTCTATGAAGCCTTTTTTAGCGTTATCGTGCGCATCTTTACCTGATGATGTTGCAGAAACAGAGTTATTTGGTTTTGCAGGGTATGAAGATGGCTCAACCCCCAGCCGTGGCATTTTAGAACAAGCCGATGGTGGGACGGTATTTTTTGATGAAGTCGGTGAAATGTCGGCGCGCTTACAAACAAAATTACTGCGCTTTTTACAAGATGGGACGTTTCGCCGAGTTGGTAGTGAAAATGAAGTGAAAGTAAATGTGCGCATCATTGCCTCAACACAAAAAGATTTACCGGGCATGGTCCAAGAAGGGTCATTTAGAGAAGATCTCTATTACCGTATTAATGTGTTGAATTTAGATATTGCACCTTTACGCGATCGCAGCGCAGATATCGGCCCATTAACTGAGCATTTTTTACAAAAATATGCCCATCAAGTTGGTAAGTCAGCACCCAGTTTAGAGCCAGGCTGTCTTGAGTTTTTACAGCAATATCCTTGGCCTGGAAATGTACGCCAGCTTGAAAATGCAATTTATCGGGCGGTGTCATTACTTGATGATGAAAAGCTCAGTGCAGAGCATTTGCAACTGCCTAGTTTTACCAATGATTTAGGGTATTTGGAATCGGACTTTGAAGGCTCACTTGATCAAGCCGTTAAACGCTTTGAGTCGACCTTGTTACGTAAGCTTTATCCTGCTTATCCAAGTTCACGGCAGTTAGCAAAGCGCTTAGGTTTAAGTCACACCGCAGTGGCAAATAAACTACGTGAATATGGCATTAACCGTAAAACCATCAAAGTTTAGTCATGTATAAAAATAACGCGACACATAGCCGTTGTCGCGTTATTTATTGCCCATATCTTTTGTCACGCCTTCAGCGGTTACAGATTCGATGCCATCTTGTGTAAATTTGATACTGAGGTTAGCCGCGCGTGAGACAAAAAAGTAATCAGTACCATCAACTGTGAGTACATAGTCACCCTTTACAGCATAATCAAATGATTGCTTGCGCAGCGAAATGACATGCGCGCCTATTTGCCAATTAAATTGTTCAAAATAACCTTGAGCAAATTCTTGTACCCAGACATTTTTTTCATCTTTGCTCATGGCAATAGTCACCGAATAAGATTCCGGTAGTTCGTTTAAGTCATATTCCTTGTTGCCAATGCGGATTTTACTGTGCGCTTTGTCCCAACCAAAGCCAAACTCAAACGGTTTGACCATCCCCGTGGGATAAATTAATTCACCTTTTCCTGGCAAGTCAAAATCAGCAAAGCTTGCTGGGCAATAAATTAGGCAAAGCATGAGGAAGGTGAATAGCGGTTTCATGGTTAGGTTACTCTGTTTTATATAGAATTTTAAAGTATATGTGCTTCTAGCTAGAGTGCAAAAAAGCAGAATAACTTGTAAAAAAATGTATTTGCGCTGAGAATAACTTTTTTCTGGTAAGACCTGTGAACCGTAAATGAACTTATATTTTAGATTACTCTTGTTGTTTTTTCGCATTAAGCGAAATAAGCAATATCAACCACTACTTGATGAAGTCAGCTTACAATTTACTGCTTTACCAACTGATTGTGATATTAACCTTCATTTGACCAATTCACGCTATTTGGCTTTGATGGATATTGCACGTACTTGGATGACGGAACGATTTGGCTTATTAGGGAAAATGCTCAAGCGCCGTTGGTTTCCAATCGTAAATGCAACTGCGATTACGTATATTCGTGATATTAAACCGATGCAGAAGTTTTTTATTAATACTCGCTTAGTGGGTTGGGATCACAAGTATTTTTATATTGAGCAGCGCTTTGAATCTGAACGAGGTTTACACGCTATTGCTTATGTGCGAGGCGTATTTAAAAAACGCAGTGGCTTAGTCAGTATTGAAGAAATGCTCGACGTTGCTGAGTTTGATGGTGTAGCGCCAATCTTACCGGCAGAAATTATTCATTGGAAAGAAATGCTTGAGCAGAAAAAACAAAACAACACACCCAAATAAATGGCGTGTGTTGTTTTTTTTCATTCTAGTCACTCGTCAGTGATTAGAATGTGTATTTTAAGCCTAACATAAAGACAACTGGGTCAATATTGACTGTTGAAGTCAGTGCTTTTTTACCATCAGCATAAACAGTGGCATCGGTATCGATATCAATTAGAGAAACCATGCCATGCACACCCCAAGTTTCATTTAAGCTGTAGTTGAAACCCGCTTGTGCAGCTAAACCAAATGAGTCATCTAATTTAATTTCTACATCGTTAGTACCAAGTGTTGCCTTTAAATCTGCACCAGCTTGTTCATCAAAGAAAATCGTATAGTTTAAACCCGCGCCAACAAATGGACGAAATGCTGAGCTTGCATCACCAAAGTGGTATTGCGCTAAAAGTGTCGGTGGTAAATGTTTTGTTTTACCAATTCCTGCGCCAGCTAGGCCATCTTCACCTGTAATGTCATGGCTAAAAGGTGTCGCGGCTATTAATTCTACCACCCAGTTATCATTTAATGCGTAATCAAAAGTAATACCAAGCTGCGTATTTGAATCAACACCTAAGCCAAGAGTTGGCGCTTCATTGATAGCTGATGAGCTGCTATCAGGGTTAACGTGAATGGCGCCAATGTTGACACTTAAGTTTGCATTTGCAAAAGGTGCTGCGATTAAACCTGCTGTTAATAAAGCACTTTTTAATAATTTGCTCATTTTCAATCTCCCGATGTTTAAATCTTATTTATCTGTTTGCTGTTGCTATGGGGCCATTATGGCGAGATGAATTTTTGAAAACCTGTTCTAGATCAAGTTCTGAAATTGTCAGAATGAACTTATGTAAAAAGCTTGATTTAGATTAAGTTTTTAAGGGTTAAGGCTTTTATTTTTATGAATTTTAAAGTGTTAAATTTAAGTAAAACGTTATTCAACTGACATGTATTTGACATCTTTGTTGGTTTAAATGGCACTTACTGCCAGAAACCAATGGAAAGATCATGGCCTTTGCTGAACAAAAAATACTAAATATGCCTGAAGCACTTGCTTACCTGCAGCGTTTGATTCGATTTAAGTCGGTGACACCTGATGAAGCAGGTGCCATGCAATGGTTAACAGAGCAATTAAATCGAGTTGGCTTTTCGGTTGATGTCTTTCAAACACAGGGTGTGACAAATTTATTAGCCAGTTATTGTTTTTCACCAGGGCCAAATGTCGCCTTTTGCGGTCACATAGATGTGGTACCTGCCAAAAATAAAGGTTGGCAGTGCGATCCGTTTTCTGGCGCAATAATCGATAGTCATATTTATGGTCGTGGCGCAGCAGATATGAAAGGTGCGATCGCTGCAATGCTGAGTGCGACCGAGCAGCTATTGGCTAGCCCTCAGCCGTGCCGAGGCACTTTTTATTGGTTATTAACCTCAGATGAAGAAGGGGAAGCTGAGTTTGGCACTAAGTTATTGGTGCAGGAGCTTGATAAACGCAATATAAAGCTTGATGCGTGTTTAGTGGGCGAGCCCACTTGTTCAAACCACATTGGTGATACGATTAAAAATGGTCGACGCGGCGCATTATCGGGTCAATTAACTGTGCTGGGTAAAGCTGGGCATGTGGCTTATCCAGAAAATACAGTTAATGCAGTTCATTTGATGAGTCCACTGATTGCTCAGCTGCTTGATTTGACATGGCAAAAAGATATTGAAGGCTCAAAAACGTCACTGCAAATCACTGATTTATCGGTCCCCAATGCATTGGATAATTTAGTGCCAGCAGTCGCTCAGTTAAGTTTTAATGTCCGTTATAGCCATGCTTATCAAAGCGAAGATATTCATTGGTTGATTAATCAAGCCGTCGGGGCGTTTAATTTAAACTATCAACTGACTTGGCAGCGACCTTGTGAGCCATATTACACAGGTCGCTCAGAGTGCGCTCCTGTTGATTATTTGAATCTACTTGAAACGTGCGTCAGTCAGTCGACGGGGATTTTTCCAACATTAAGTACATCAGGTGGCACGTCTGATGGGCGTTTTTTTACTGATCCGGATACACAAGTCTTCGAATTTGGATTACGTAATTTTTCTATTCATCAGGTTAATGAGCGAGTTGCAGTTCATGAGCTCGCACAGTTAACTGATATTTACCGACAATTTTTACAAGGTGTGTTTTGCACTGATATTGAGTGAGCCAACCCTAATTTGGGTTCAATAAAAAAGGCATCCTGAGATGCCTTTTTTGCATTGTGCTGCTTATTGTTGATGAACACTTAAGTAGCGTTTTATTTTTTGCGCTTTGAGTTGTGTTAAGTCGACCATAACAAGGCCATCGATACAATAATTGAAATCAGGATCAACACTAAAACTTAAAAACTGAACACCTGCATCATCACACAAATCAGCATATTGTTTTAAAAGTGTCGGCACCTGCACTCCCATATTGGCCAGCATATGTTTGAGCGTGACAAAATCTGCTTTAGCATCGTTACCTTCAAACACCGCACTGAGTTCTTTTTGTTCAATGCTTGTTAGCTGGTGTTGGCATTTTGGCTGTGCCAGCATCACGGAGCTAGAGAAGTAGTGTTGATAGTAATGCACTAATAGGTTTTGTGCTTTTTTTGGTAGGCTGTTTGAAATACTCACGGGACCAAATAAATAGCGAAATTGTGGGTAGCGTGTAATAAATGCACCAATGCCATACCACAAATAATCTAAGCTGCGTTTTCCCCAATATTTAGGTTGAACAAAGCTTCGGCCAAGCTCCAATCCGTGCTCAAAGTAAGGTTTTATCTCTGGCTGATAGTTAAATAAAGTATCAGTATATAAGCCTGCATGACCCGATTGCTTTACTAAGGTATCAGCATCGGCTAATCGGTAGGCGCCAACAATTTCGAGTTGATCCGGATCCCACAAGACTAAGTGTTGATAGCTCATGTCGTATTTATCAATGTCGCGGCGTTTACCTGTGCCTTCACCTACAGCTCGAAAGGCAATTTCTCGTAAGCGACCTAATTCGCGAAAAATAGCTGAACTCCCTTCATAACGGTACAGGTGGATTTGCATGTTATCTTGGGTGTGCCCGAGTAACTCGGTGAGAGCAATCGCTTGCTTGAGACTTTTTCGACACTCAGGTTGAGCGATGGGATTTTCGGTTTTAAAGGGGAGCTGTTTTTTACTGCCTAAACGGTACAGTTGTTTTTTAATTAATTCGCAGACCACTTTATCGCTGACATTTTCTAAATGGTATGCGGCAGGGGCGATAGGGGAGCCAATTTCAAACTCTAATGATTTGTGGCGTTGTTTAAACATTTCTTTGACAAGAAGCAAACTGGCTAAAGGCTTGTAAACCAATGATGTTCCATAAAAGAGTGGGCTGTTTTTGGCCAATATTTGAATGGGTAGAATAGGCGCGTGCGCTTTCAGTGCAAAACGTAAAAAGCCAGTATGCCATTGCCCATCTTTGATCCCTGTTGGACTGAGGCGGGAAACTTCTCCTGCTGGAAAAATGAGTAATGCACCTTCCGATTTCAAATGTTGTTGAATATTGGCAAGCTCGCGTTTTTTGCTGCTACCAGACAAATTATCAACAGGCAAAAGCAAGTTATGCATCGGCTCTATGGCCATTAACATGCGATTGGCCACGACTTTTATATCTTTACGCACTTTATATAACAGACTGATTAAGGCCAGTGCATCGAGGGAACCAATTGGATGATTGCATACGATAACCACTTTACCGTCACTGGGAATATTTTCGACTTGCTGAGGATTAAAGCGGCTATTAAATTCGAGCTCTTCGAGCACTTGTTCAACAAATTCAATGCCTTTTAAATGAGGGTATTGAGCTGCAAAGCGAATGAACTCTTGTTCATGTAACAAATAACCCAATCCTTTGGTGACGATATTTTTAAGTTTTGGGGAGTTTTTTAATTGTGGAAGGTTGTTTTCCACGACACTTTCGGCACTAATCATAACTGACTCACTCTCACTAATTTGACTTTAGAGTAAAAAGGCTCGATGACAAAAAAGCGTCACCGAGATGACAGTTTTGCGACTCAGTGAGTGGCGATTACGCGACTTCTAAAATATGAGAGGGGACTTTTTCGAGGGTTTTTTGCTGCTCGGTCCAATAAATAAGTTCCATGCTGGCATCGAGATGTTCAACAAAAGCAGTACAACTTTCTATCCAATCGCCATCATTGATGTAAATCATCTGGTGTTTATAGACAATTTCAGCGCTATGAATATGACCACAAATCACACCATCTAAGTTGAGTTTTTTTGCATATTTTAATGCCGCATCTTGATAGCGATTGATGGCTTGGGTTGCACCTGAAATACGTGATTTAACGTAAGCTGCCAACGATAAATAACCCAGCCCTAGTGAACGACGGGCTTTGTTATACCAGCGGTTGATAAACAACAGCAAATCATACAACACATCACCTAGACGAGCTTGCCATTTTCCTAAACACACCTCGCCATCGAAAATATCACCATGGCAGACCAAAAAGCGTTTGCCAGAAAGGCTCTGAAAAATAACCTGTTGTTTGATCTCTATGCCGGCAAAAAAGTGATTGGCATAGCGGCGCACCGATGCATCATGGTTTCCGGGAATATAAATCACCTTACAGCCATTTTGCTGCATGTGGATCAGTTGCTGAATCACTAAATAATGCGAGTTTGGCCAAAATAACCGTTGTTTAAGTGCTTGAAAGTCAATGATATCACCAACAAGGTAGAGGACTTCAGGCTGGATATGTTTTAACATATCGAGTAAGTAGGTCGCTTTGCAATCTTTATATCCTAAGTGTAAATCGGATATAAATAGGCTTTTGACGTTCAGTGTTTTATCCATCGAGCACGCACCTTTAGAGTCTAATTGTCCTAAAAACAAACTAAAAAATCACAATGACAAAGCGATGATGAATCAATGATGCTTTAATGACAGGTAACCCAATGAGCTTATTAATCGTTATTCCCAATCGAAATACGCAAGCGCTACAAGAAAAGTTGTCCGAGGCACTACCAAATGAGGTGATTGAAGTCTGGCCTGACATCAAAGAGCCAGAGCAAGTCGAGTTTGTATTGGCATGGCTTCCACCTGAGGGTGTGTGGCAGAGTTTGCCAAATGTGAAAGGAATTTCCTCATTTGGTGCAGGAGTTGATGGCCTTCTCTCTGCAGCCTTGCCTGATGTACCGATTGCAAGAATCGTTGATCCTAATTTGGCCTTTGACATGGGGCAGTATATTTTAGGCCACATTCTGGCTTGGAAACTAAGGTTGTTGCAATATCGTCAGCAACAAAATGAACGCCGTTGGTATCCAAAGCGAGCTCATCGAGCAATAAATGTGGGGATCTTGGGGTATGGGCAATTAGGACAAGAAGCAGCTCGACAACTAACACTCAATGGCTTTGCCGTGAGTGCGTGGAGTCGCAATGAAAAGCAAGCCGAAGGGATCAATTTTTATTATGGTGAGACTGGCTTATATCAAATGGCCGAGCAATGCGACTTTTTGGTGTGTCTTTTGCCGCTGACAGATCAAACAACTGGGATTTTAAATCAGCGTTTGTTTTCAGCAATGCCGAATCATAGTGTGTTAATTAATGTTGGCAGAGGCAAACACTTAGTTGAAGCTGACTTGTTAGAGGCTCTACATACACAGCAAATTGCTCATGCCATTTTAGATGTCTTCCACACTGAACCTTTGCCTGAGGAACATCCTTTTTGGCAACAAAATAATTTGACGATAACACCACATGTTTCAGCATTAACTGACATCAATACAGTTGTTAAGCAGATAGCTCATAATTATATGCAAGTGAAAAACTCAGAGCCGATGTGTCATTGCATTGATGCAAAAAAAGGCTATTAATTTCTGTAAACGTGTTGTTAAAAAAAACTTATTTGGGTAGACTATCTTTTGTACGTTAAATGCGCACAATAAAAACAATTAATCCATCAATACTAATAATAAAAGAAAATTTGGGGGAGTTATGCATCGTTCTGCAAGCCGAGGTATTAAACTGAGTTCAGTTGCTTTTGCGGTTGCGGTTTTGGCTGTATCGGCTTGGTTTAATCAAGCGGCGGCACAAAATATAGAGCCTGATGTAGTAAGCTATCAAACAAAATAAAGCCCTGAAGGGCTTTATTTATTTCTACGATTCAATTCTTTATTTTCTAACTTTTTAGCGTCACTTTTTGTCAATAAAACGTACATGGCTTCAGCTCCACCATGTGGTTTTAACGCACTATGCAAAGCCAGTACTTGTTCGCATTGAGTCAACCATTTATAGCTGTAGCTTTTTAAAATTGCAGGAACAGGAGTATTTTTTAGTCCTAATCCATGATGAATTAATACCACTCGAATGTTGCGTTGCAGGCAATCATCAAGAAAATCCAGTAGTACACGTTTGGCTCTGTGAAGCTTAAAATCATGTAGCTCTAAGCTCGCATCAAATTGATATTTGCCTAGTCTTAAATTTTTAAATACACCAGCTTGTACACCACTTTTCTTAAAGCTAACTACGTCGTATGGTTCAATAAACTCAACCGTTTCTTGACTTAAGTAATCGTGAGTAGAATTAACTTCAGCCATGGCGGCCATTTGTTTTTCACGCTGTGCATCACTTGCGTGGAGGGATTTTTGAGGTCGAATAAATGCAGTGGGTTCAAACGCATCAACATCACTCATTAATTGAGAAAATAAATTATCTTCGGAATTGCTCATAAAACACCTCTCATATTTTTGCTCGATTATAACCGTGTCAGCAGAAATTGGGAGGTGTTTTAGTGACGGCGTATTGGTTATTACCGTTACGCCTGTAAGCAAATTAATCTAAGTCTAATTGACTATAAGTATATACTTTGAATAGATAAAACGCATTTATCAGTACTAAAGTGATATTAGAGATATTGCCAGTAGGAATAGTATCAAATCGATGACAAATAAACAGGATAATACAACCCCCAAGGGCTGCAACTCTTAACCAAGTAACATTGTTAATAAAAAAAGCACCAATACAAAGGGCTAAACCAAGAAGGTTGATTGATGATGTGGCTAAAAGATCCATTATTCCTTGTTCCGACATGATAAATTGGAGCGCTATTATGGTGATCTTTTATCCAAGCGACAAATGAGAATAATTAAATTTTTGTTATTAGTTTTTTTTATGCGAAAGGTAAAATATCGCAGCTGAGATAGGACCACTTTTTTCTATTACTTGATATTTCTGGCATCCAGAGATATCAGTTTGATTGTGACAAATAAAGAGATTCTTCTCTTGATTGTCGAGCGTGGCTAAAAGGTGGCTATCGAGTAATTGAGCATCAGTATTGAAAATCCCTGGCCAATAAATACTTTGTGTTGTAACTCCGGATTTTTGATAGGTCAATAAAGCAGGCTTAGGTGCGAGTAAAATGCATATTCCTAGCAGTGCACTGATAATTATAGTGGGTAGCCAATTACGCTTTTTAGTTTCGATCTGATTGGTTGGTTTTAACGTATTTGATTGTGATTGATTTGCATGTTTAAGTTTTTGTTGCTTTCGTTGTGCTTGCTGTTTTTTTAATTGCTCTGGGGAAAGTAACTTTTGTTGTTTTATCTTATTAGACATAATGGTATTTTTACTTAAACTTTGTTTATATGTGCAAATTGGTAATTTAACACACTAGTTATGAGTTAGCGTCTATAATAGCTCATGTAAGCGCAATAAAATTGATAGGATGAATTATGGGTGCAGATTTTTCTGTATTAATCGTGGATGATGTTGGGACTGTTCGTAATTTTTTGCATCAAACATTGGTGCATTTAGGGATAGATAACATTTCAGAAGCATCAACAGCTGGTCAGTGCTTACAAATGAGCGAAGATAACCAATATTCGATCATTTTTTTGGATATTGAGTTACCTGATGGTAATGGAAAAGAGATTATCGAAAAATTAAACCAAATATCACCTTCTAGTAATGTTGTGATGGTTTCTGCTCATTCAACGGTAGAAAATGTAAAAGATGCGATAGACAAAGGCGCTAAAGGATTTGTAGTGAAGCCTTTTTCCCCGAAAAAGATTGCTGCTATTTTAAAAAAGTTTGCCCCTGATGGGCCTCAAGTTAAATTACCTGATTAGTGAATTGACAAAATTTAGATATAAAAAAACCGGCGTGAGCCGGTTTTTTTGTACAAAAACAAATTATAGTGCTTTGATTTTCGCAGCTAAACGGCTCTTATGACGAGCAGCTTTGTTTTTGTGAATTAGACCTTTAGTTGCGTAACGATCTAATACAGGTACAGCTGCCGAGAATGCTTCTTGTGCAGCTTCTTTGTTGCCAGCTTCAATAGCAGCGATTACTTTTTTGAAAAAAGTACGCATCATTGAACGACGACTTGCGTTGTGTTGACGGCGTTTTTCGCTAGTTAAAGCGCGTTTCTTTGCAGACTTGATGTTAGCCAAGGTTTGCTCCTAACAATCTTAAATAAAGCTTAATTTAAAGGCCGAGGAATATGCCTTTTTTTCGTGATAATGTCAATTATCTTTTCATAAAAACTACTTCTTAACGAACATCTGTTGGCCGCTCTAGCAGTTAATCCGCCCATTGTAACAAAGTCGGATAAGCCTGTACTAGTGTTATCGAAAAGTTTTAAAAAAAAATTAGAAAAGGCAAGAAAACCAAAATATTGGATGGACGCGCTTTTATGGCATAATGGCGCTCTTTTTAGCATTGGTTTGAGGTGAGCTGTGAGTAAAGGGTTGTTCCGCTCAGGTATGATTGTAAGTGCAATGACCATGATATCACGTATTTTGGGATTGGTTCGAGACTCAGTTGTAGCGAATTTACTCGGTGCGGGTGTGGTTGCGGATGTATTTTTATTTGCGAACAGAATCCCCAATTTTCTTAGACGGTTATTTGCTGAAGGAGCATTTGCGCAGGCATTTGTCCCTGTACTCACTGAAATCAAAGCACAACATGATGATGATCGAGTTCGACTTTTTGTTGCACAAGCCAGTGGAACTCTGGGGACGATATTACTCATTGTCACGATATTGGGGGTGATTGGCTCTCCTATCATTGCCGCCTTGTTTGGCACAACGTGGTTTCTTGCTTGGTTGGATGGTGAGCCTGCTGGTGAAAAATTTGAACTCGCTGGGATGATGCTGAAGCTTACTTTTCCCTATTTGTTTTTTGTCAGTTTAGTTGCGCTATCTGGGGCTGTACTCAATGTCTATAATAAATTTGCCGCAGCGGCATTTACGCCCGTGTTGCTTAATGTTTCGCTAATTAGCTGTGCATTATTTTTTCATGATTCGTTTTCAAACCCTGGATTTGCTCTTGCGCTTGGAGTGTTTATTGGAGGGGTTGCGCAGTTATTATTTCAAGTGCCTTTTTTATATCGAGCTCGCATGTTGGCTAAACCGAAGTGGGCTTGGCAGGATGATAATGTTAAAAAAGTCAGGAAATTAATGCTGCCAGCGATTTTTGGGGTGTCTGTCAGCCAGATCAATTTATTGCTCGATACTATTATTGCTGCAGCATTAACAACTGGATCAATTGCTTGGTTGTATTATTCCGACCGTTTAATTGAGTTCCCACTGGGGCTTTTTGGTATTGGCATCGCGACTGTGATATTGCCAGCGTTGTCGAAATTACATGCGCAGCAAGAGGGGAATCAGTTTCAAGCGACCCTAGATTGGGGAGTTCGGTTTGTTATTTGGCTTGGTTTACCCGCATTGCTTGGTTTAATTGTAATTAGCCCTATTATCATTACGGTTCTTTTTGGGCATGGTGAATTTATTGCCAGCGATAAAAATAATGTTGAACAAGTTGCTAACGGAGTGACGGCTTATGCTGTTGGATTAGTCAGCTTTATGTTGATTAAAGTGTTAGCACCAGGCTTTTATGCCAAGCAAGATACAAAAACACCAGTAAAAATAGGTATTGTTGCGTTGGTATTGAACATGGTATTCAATCTGGCTTTAGCTCCTTTTTGGGGTTATGTTGGATTGGCGTTGGCGACATCACTGTCGGCAACGTGTAATGCGTTATTGTTGTTCTATTTTTTAGCGAAGCAGGGAACATACTCGTTTTCCAGAACAAGCATGTGGTTTAGTTTAAAATGCTTTGTCTCAGCGACGGTGATGGCGGGAGTCGTTCACTACGCAGAACAATCATTTTCTTGGCAAGCTGCCGAGCTGAAACAGCAAATAATGGTGTTATTTCTATTAATAGGCATCGCATTGTTTAGCTATGTATTGGTATTATTACTGCTTGGAGTCAGACCTGCGATGATAAAAAATGTCTCGACTACTGAATCCTAACAAAAAAAAGTTTATAATCGCTCTTTGGTGATTTTAGTGGTAACAAAAGCAAGGTTTATAACTCGATGGAATTAGTCAGAGGTGTTCATAATATTAGGGATAGACACCGAGGCTGTGTGCTGACTATTGGTAATTTTGATGGGGTACACTTAGGCCATGTTGAGGTCCTGAACGGATTAATCTCTGACGCAAAACGATTATCTTTGCCGAGCACTGTGATGTTGTTTGAACCGCAACCACAAGAATTTTTTGCAAAAGATAAAGCACCAGCGCGTTTAACGCGCCTGCGAGATAAGTTAACCTTGCTAGCTAAAATCGGTATAGACCGAGTGATTTGTATTGCGTTTAACGCCAATTTTGCCAAGTTAGATCCTGAGTTTTTTGTTGAAGGTATTTTACATCAACAACTCGGAGTTAAAGCTCTGACGGTAGGCGATGACTTTAAGTTTGGTGCCAATCGTGCCGGTGATTTTACATTACTGGAAGAAATGGGTCGCAAACTTGCGTTTGAAGTAAAAAATACTGCGAGTTTTCGTCAGCAAAATTGTCGAGTAAGTAGTACGGCGATAAGAACATCCTTGCAAAATGGGGATTTTTTAGCAGCTCAGCAAATGCTTGGGCACTCTTATACAATTTCTGGCCGAGTGATACATGGTTGGAAAAAAGGTCGGGAACTGGGGTTTCCGACAGCAAATGTAGCCTTAAAAAGACAAGTAAGTCCATTACATGGTGTGTTTGCGGTGAGTGTCGCAACCACTGATGGGATCCTTCGGGGTGTAGCAAATATTGGCTGCAAACCAACACTCAATGGTAAAAAAACCTTATTAGAAGTGCATCTTTTCGATTTTTCAGGAAATTTGTACGGTAAATTTATTAGCGTAGAGATCGTAAAAAAACTACGTGATGAACAAAAGTTCGACACTCTGGCTCAGCTTATTTCACAAATCGAAATCGATGTGAATAATGCCAAACAGTGTTTCGTTTAATTTCAGTAGCCGATACGGAAAGTAGGATTAATGAGCGACTACAAACATACTTTGAATCTACCGGAAACTCAGTTTCCAATGCGTGGCAACTTAGCCAACCGCGAACCAGGCATGCTCAAAACATGGTATGAACAGGATTTGTATGGTCAAATTCGTAATGCAAAAAAAGGCAAGAAAACCTTTATTCTGCACGATGGCCCTCCATACGCGAATGGTAATATTCACTTAGGTCACTCAGTCAATAAAATTTTAAAAGACATTATTATTAAAGCAAAGACGTTGTCTGACTTTGATGCACCTTATGTGCCTGGTTGGGATTGTCATGGATTACCGATTGAGCTTCAAGTTGAGAAAAAAGTCGGCAAGCCTGGGCAAAAAGTTACCGCAGCTGAGTTTCGCGAAAAATGCCGTGCGTATGCTAAAAAACAAGTTGATGGGCAAAAAACTGACTTTATTCGCCTTGGTGTGCTAGGTGATTGGGATCGTCCTTATTTGACAATGAACTATGACTTTGAAGCAAATGCTGTGCGTGTGCTTGGTCGTATTATTAAAAATGGTCATTTACACAAAGGCTCTAAACCTGTGCATTGGTGTACAGATTGTGGTTCTGCACTGGCCGAAGCGGAAGTTGAATACCAAGATAAACAATCGCCAGCCATTGATGTTAGCTTTAAATTTGTTGATGAAGCCCAGCTGGTAGCGCAATTTAATCTGACTGATGGTCATCATGGTGAAGGTGATGCAAAAGTAGTTATATGGACAACGACTCCTTGGACTTTACCGGCCAACCGCGCGGTTGCCATCCATGAGAAGCTGGAATATAGCCTGATCCAAGTTGAAGCAGAACACGGCACACAACGTTTAGTCATTGGTTCAGATCTCGTGAAAGAGACCATGGATCGCTATGGCTTCACAAAGTATCATGCTTTAGGTTACTGTAAAGGTGCTGCATTAGAAAATCTTCAAGTGCAACATCCGTTTTATGACTTTACTGTACCGGTCATTTTAGGCGAACACGTTACGACTGATTCGGGTACGGGTGCAGTTCATACCGCTCCAGGCCATGGTCAAGAAGATTTCGTGGTAGGCAAACTGTATGATCTTGAAGTAGCTAATCCTGTTGGTGCCAACGGTATTTACTTACCAGATACGCCGTTATTTGCTGGTCAGCATGTCTTCAAAGCCAATGCGAGTGTTATTGATGTGCTGACAGAAAAAGGCACGTTAATGCATCACCAAGCATTACAACATAGCTACCCTCATTGTTGGCGCCATAAAACTCCGATTATTTTCCGTGCGACTCCTCAATGGTTTGTTAGCATGGATCAAGCTAATTTACGTGAAGACTCAATTCGCGAAATTAAGAAAACTCAATGGTTACCAGAATGGGGCGAAAGCCGCATAGAAAAAATGGTAGAAGGCCGCCCTGATTGGTGTATTTCTCGTCAACGTACTTGGGGTGTACCTATCGCGTTGTTTGCTCATAAAGACACGGGTGAGATTCATCCAAATACACAAGCGCTGATTGAGCAAGTTGCTGAACGCATTGAGCAAAAAGGCATACAAGCTTGGTATGACTTAGAGATTACTGAATTATTGTCAGCTGAAGATGCTGAGCAATATATGAAAGTATCAGATACCTTGGATGTATGGTTTGACTCGGGTGTGACTCATGCCTGTGTTGTTGATGCGCGTGAAGAGTTAGTTGGCCCCGCTGATTTATATCTTGAAGGTTCAGATCAGCATCGTGGTTGGTTTATGTCATCAATGATGACATCGGTGGCCATTAATGGTCATGCCCCTTATCGTCAAGTGCTGACTCATGGTTTCACTGTGGACGAAAATGGTCGCAAAATGTCGAAATCATTAGGTAACGTGATTTCACCACAAGATGTCATGAATAAGCTCGGTGCTGATATTCTTCGTTTGTGGGTCGCATCAACTGATTACACCGCAGAAATGACAGTATCTGACGAAATATTTAATCGTGCAGCAGACCGTTATCGTCGTATTCGTAACACCAGTCGTTATTTGTTATCGAACCTGAATGGCTTTAACCCAGCAACAGATTTAGTTGCTATTGAAGATATGGTCGAGTTAGATCGATGGATTTTAGACCGAGCAGCGGTTTTACAAGAAGAAATCATTGCAGCCTATGACGACTATCAAATGTTAGTCGTGACGCAAAAGCTAACGAATTTCTGTACAGTTGAATTGGGTTCGTTTTATTTAGATGTGATCAAAGACCGTCAATATACCGCGAAAACGGATGGGCTAGCCCGCCGCTCATGCCAAACTGCGCTTTATCATATTGCAGAAGCAATGACACGTTGGATGGCACCAATCATGAGCTTCACAGCTCAAGAAATTTGGCAAATTCTGCCAGGTGAGCGTGAGCAATTTGTGTTTACCGGTCAATGGTATGAAGGGCTTGTTAAGGCTGATAACGCTGATGCGTCAAATGAATATTGGCAAACGATTTTAACAGTTCGTGATCAGGTCAATAGAGTGCTTGAGTCTGCTCGAAAAGCTGAGTTGATAGGCGCTACATTACAAGCTGAAGTCACTTTATTTGCTGACGCTGATCTTGCACAGAAGCTTGATCGTATTTCGTCTGAACTTCGTTTTGTTTTGTTATGTTCTAAGGTCACCGTTGCGCCATTAGGTGAAGCAGCTGCAGATGCGCATACGACAGAGATTGAAGGACTCGTTATTAGTGTTGCAGCAACACAAGGTCAAAAATGTGAGCGCTGTTGGCATTATACTGATGATGTTGGTACACACGAAGGTCATACAGATATTTGTGGTCGTTGTGTGACTAACGTGGATGGTGATGGCGAACATCGTCAATTTGCTTAGGAGCAAAGTGTGCTAGATAACAAAAGTGGTTTGATTTGGTTATGGGTCACAGTGGTATTGTTAATCCTTGATCAAGTGACAAAGTATGTCGTTAGCACACAAATGCAACTCTATCAGTCGATAGAGTTGCTACCTGTGTTTAATTTAACCTATGTGCATAATTACGGGGCTGCATTTAGTTTTTTAAGTGAAGCCGGTGGTTGGCAACGTTGGTTTTTCAGCATTATCGCAATCAGTATTAGTATTTTATTAACTTATTGGTTAAAAAAACTTCCAGCCAAAAATTTAGTGTTATGCGGCGCATATTCATTAGTACTTGCAGGTGCGCTTGGAAATTTATATGACCGTTTAACCTATGGGTATGTCATCGATTTTATCCATGTTTATTATGACACTTGGCACTTTCCTGCATTCAATATTGCCGACAGTGCAATTTGTATTGGCGCTGGGTTATTGTTACTCGATGCTTTTAGAGATCAAAAGTCAGAGGATGTAAAAGATGACTGAACAAGTAATTGGCTCAAATTCTGAAGTTGTATTTCATTTTTCAATCAAGCTCTCTGATGGCTCTGCTGCAGATTCAAGTAAAGTTCATAACAAGCCAGCGAAACTGGTTATGGGTGATGGTAGCTTGACTGAAAATTTTGAAAAATGTTTATTTGGTTTAAAAGCTGGTGATAATAAATCATTCCAACTAGCCCCTGAAGATGCATTTGGTCAGCCTAATCCTGATAACATTTATTACCTTGATCGCTCTAAATTTGGTGTAGATGTTCCACCTGAAGTTGGTACAATTGTCGCTTTTACCCAACAAGATGGCACTGAGCTACCAGGGTTAATTCGTGACGTAGCAGGTGACTCAGTCACCGTTGATTTTAACCATCCTTTAGCGGGTCAAGAGTTAACGTTTGATGTCGAAATCATCGAGGTAACAAACTAATGAAAGTATTGTTAGCCAATCCGCGAGGTTTTTGTGCGGGTGTTGATCGTGCTATTAGTATTGTTGAGCGTGCACTTGATATTTTTACAGCCCCTATCTATGTAAGACATGAAGTGGTTCACAACAAATATGTAGTCGATAGCTTAAAAAAGCGAGGCGCGGTATTTGTTGATGAGTTGGATCAAGTTCCGGATGATAACATTGTTATCTTTAGTGCTCATGGCGTTTCTCAGGCAGTAAGAGCTGAAGCTAAACGTCGAGGATTACGTGTATTTGATGCAACCTGTCCTTTAGTGACAAAAGTGCATATGGAAGTGACGCGTGCAAGTCGCAGAGGAACCGAGTGCATTTTGATTGGTCATCAGGGTCATCCTGAAGTGGAAGGCACGATGGGGCAGTACGACAATCAAAGTGGGGGCATTTATTTAGTTGAAACAGTCGAAGATGTGACGAATTTAACGGTAAAAAATCCCGAGAACTTGTTTTATTGCAGCCAAACTACGCTTTCAGTTGATGATACTGCAGATGTTATTGATGCACTGCGTGATAAGTTCCCAGCAATTGATGGCCCTCGTAAAGATGATATCTGCTACGCGACACAAAATAGACAAGATGCTGTGCGTGAGTTGTCTGAAAAAGCTGATGTGTTACTGGTTGTTGGTGCTAAAAATAGCTCTAACTCAAACCGTTTGCGCGAACTGGCTGAAAAAATGGGCACGACAGCTTATTTAATCGATGATGCGAGTTCTATGGAATTGTCATGGTTTGATAATGTTGCAGCAGTCGGTGTGACAGCTGGTGCGTCTGCACCTGAGATTTTAGTGAAGCAAGTTGTTGCGAAATTAAAAGAATGGGGAGCAGATGAAGCAATTGAGAACCCAGGTGAGATCGAAAACATCATTTTTGCTGTGCCAGTTGAATTGAGATAATTCATGCGTTAAAGAGGCTAGTTAATGGAACAATACGCTCAATTTAAAGGGCATTTATTACCTAGCCTATTTGGTGACAGAGCAACACTTGCTACGCTTGTTGTTGGCCAGTTCTTGGCCATTTTACTTACTTTCTCTCCGCTACATCATGACGATCCTTGGCTTAAATTTGGCTTGGTGAGTTTGTTTATTCATGTGTGCAATTTAATCAGTTTAAGTTTGCTTGCGTTGATTAAACCACGGATCAAAACCACAGATTTAATACCGCAGTTACTCATTATTTTATTTGTGGTTAATATAGTAGTATTTGCCGCTTCGACAATCGTGATTAGTGTAGGGTTAATCAACGATGAACTGGTTTTAAGCCTTTATTTTAAAAATGCTTTAATAGCCACGATCATCAGTTTATTGTTCGTGCAATTTAATGTTATGCATCAACAAAATTCACAAACAAACTCTGCGTATGACCGTGCTCAGCTTGATGCTCTGCAAGCTCGGATAAGGCCGCATTTTTTATTTAACAGCTTAAATACAGCCGCTGAGCTTGTACATCATGACCCGAAAGAAGCCGAAAAAATCATTCTCGCTATTGCTGCGCTGGCAAGAGCGTCAATGAATGCAGGGCAAAGTGTGACCTTGGCCAATGAAATTGAACTTGCCAAACAATACCTGCAAATTGAGAAATGGCGTTTAGGAGCCCGTTTAAATGTTATATGGCGGCTGCCTGACACACTTCCGCAATTACATTTACCGAGCTTAACAATTCAACCGTTACTGGAAAATGCGGTATGTCATGGTATTGAACCTCTAACCACCAGTGGCAACCTTGAAATTGAATTACATGTGACGGATAAATCCGTGACATTAGTGGTTATGAATCCGCTTTGTTCTGAGCGGATAAATCGACGCGAGCGCAATGGGGTGGCCATAAATAATATTAAACAACGTTTAGTGCTCGCCTTTAACCATCGTGCCAGCCTGACTTTTCATCAAGGTGATGCTTTTTATCGCAGTAAATTAGTCTTACCAAGAGGGGAGCAATGAGAGTATTAATTGTTGATGATGAGCCACTGGCGCGCGCTCGGTTAAAGCGTTTATTGTTAGAACATCCGACCTTTACTGTGATTGCAGAGGCTGAAGATGGCGAAAGTGCTGTGGAGTTGGCGAAAAAGTATCAGCCTGAGGTGGTTTTTCTGGATATTGAAATGCCCAATTGTAATGGCCTCGATGTTGCTGCGCAATTAAAGTGCTTTGCAATTGCGCCTGCGGTTATATTTGTTACCGCTTATCCACAACATGCATTAGACGCGATTCAATGTGCCGCTGTTGGCTATTTATTAAAACCGGTTGATGCACAATCTTTTGCTGGTGTCATCAGTCAACTGGGTAAGCTTAATCGTGCTCAACTTGAAGCGAATAAAGAAGCTGCGCTTAGTTATCAGGTAGCGGGTATCACCAGAAAATTAAAGCTCGACGATGTATTGTATGTCGAAGCTCAAGATAAATATGTTGTGGCACATTATGCTGGAGGTGAAGCGTTATTAGAAACAAGTTTGAAACAACTCGCGTTAAAATATCCGCATCATTTAGTTAAAATCCACCGTAAGTATCTTATTAACCCTAATAAGCTAGAGGCGTTTTTTTGCTCCGACAATACATACAGCGTAGCTCTGAGTAGCGTCGAGCAGCACTTAGAAGTCAGCCGTCGAGAAAGTAAAAAAGTCCGCGAATTATTAAATCTCTCTTAATAACCATTCATCTGTAAATTCCGACCGTTTGTTCCTTATTTGATTGTGATCCAGAAACGAATCGTTACTCTGTAAAATAGATTAATTTTTTATAGAGTGGTTAAGATGAACAATCACCCCCATCAACGTGGTTTTACCTTACTCGAAGTACTCATTGCTTTCATTGTGCTAACAATTGGCTTACTGGGGACGGTTGCTTTGCAAGCTAAAGCAAAACAAGCGAGTTATGACTCTGTTCAGCGCGCAGCTGCCTTAGCGTTGGCGAATGATATTGTGCAGCGAGTTCGTACAAATGATAGTCCAAGTGCCGCAACAGATTATGATGTGAACTTTGGCAGTACCAGCACAAGCACGGCTGCGTCTTGTTTTAATGCTCGTTGTACGGCCGCGCAAATGGCGGCATTTGATATCTCTGAATGGATTAAGGCTACGCAAGCTCGAGAGCGCACAGGCGCACTCTCTGATGCATTTGTTTGTATCGATCCGACCGATAATGCAGATGGCACTGTCAGTTTACAGATTATTGTCTCTTGGCAGGGACGGCAAAAAATAAGTCAATCATCGGCCAATAAAGCGATTACTTGTGGCACAGGAGATAACCGTAGAATGGTGGTGATGAATACTGACATTAACCTAAGGGATGGGACGTTATGAAACAGCGCGGATTCACCATTATTGAGTTGATGATTTCTTTGTTTGTGGGTGCGTTTATTTTGGCCGGGGTCATGTTTACTTACTTGGCAATGAAAACCAGTAACCGCGATACCCTTGAAATAGGTGACTTGCAAGAATCTGGTCGCATCGCTATGGATGTACTGCGCCGCGATATCGAGCTGGCTGGTTTTTGGGGAAACTTTTCTGGGATGCCAAATGAAGTCAACTTTGCTAAAGCAAACCCGAGTAACGATTGTTTTGAAGGAGCAAATAACCGTAGTTTTCCTATTGCTGATGGTAGCCAATTTAAATTTATTTATGGCGTACAGACAAATAGTGCGGTCGTTTTAAATTGTATCAAGGACAGTATTTCCAATAGCGATGTGATTCAATTAAAAGGTGTGTCAGGCAACGATATATCGGGGAACTCCTCTCAAGTTAATCAGTATTATTTAGAAACAAATTATGATTTTGCCAAAATTTTGGATGGAACGGGTGGCGTGCTCCCTGTCGACCCCGCTAACTCTTTGTGGGCCTATAATCACCACGTTTATTACATTGGCCAAGATACCTATACCGTTAACAATAAAAGTTTATCTGTCCCGACACTCAAGCGAAAGCGTTTGACTAAAACAGGCATCATTACTGAGACCATTATGGAAGGGGTCGAGAATATGCGTTTTATCTATGGAATGGATTTTGACGGTGATAGCCGTGTTGATACATATAAAACAGCTGGGCAAATGATGCAAACTGATTGGGAGCAGCAAACAGGGCAAATTTTGACGGTGCAAATGTTTATTTTAGTGCGCTCCATGGATACAGATTTTGATTTATCAGCTACAGCACGAACTTACACCTTAGGTGGCTCAGGCGAGTCAGCTAAAGAGTTAACATTTACGGATAAATATCGCCGGATGCTATTTGTGTCCACTGTCCGCTTAGAAAATGGGGGAGAAGACTCATGGAAATGGTAATGAATAAATCAAAGCAAAGTGGAGTTGTACTCGTTGCGGCTTTGGTAATGATCATTGCAGTGACTGGGATTGCAGTTAGTTTGATGAGTTCGAGTACCTTAGATTTGAAAATGGTCAATGCCGCACAAGAAAGTGAAACAGCAGAGATGACCATTAAAGGTGATGCAGAGTTATCATTACGTAATGCGATGGATTTGGCGGCAAATAGCCCTTTAATTAAGGGCGATGGTCAATTCACTGACGCAGGGATGAGTATTAAGCATCAAAATGCGGATCCAAAATCCACCATCACGTTATTTAATGAGCAAACTGGACCAGAAGAAACGCCTTGTCCGCGTCGTTTCGCACCAACACCCGGTATTGTCTGCAATCCGCTGCGTATTCGCGCCAGCATCAAATACGGTGTGGGTGATAAACATGAAGCTGTGGTGCAGTCTGGTATTTTGCAAGAAATTGGCAGTGCAAACCAATAACCAAAAAACGATTGCGCGTGTAAATAGATTAAGAAGTAAAGGAATGGGAAATGAATAAGTTTAAAGTTCATTGGCAAAGCATGTCTATTGCTTTGGCGGTAATGGTTACAGGCTCTTCAATGGCTGAAGATATTGAGCTGTATGTTAACCACAATGTCGAGACGACAGAGCAAGCCAGAGTCTTAATTATGTTTGACTCATCAGGAAGTATGGGGACAAAAATCTCATCTGATAGTGATTGTTATGACTGGGTGTGGAACTCATATAGAGGAAAGTATCAGTGGTCTAAAGTTGACTGCACTCGGTTAGTGGTAGCAAAAAAAGCAATGAGTGACCTAATTGATACAAACCCTGATGTTGAGTTTGGTTTAATGCGTTTTAACAATAATCAAGGTGGGCATATTCTTGCGGGTGTTGGTACTGAACATTCGGTCGTGAAAAGTAAAATTTGGCAAATAACCGCGACAGACTGGACACCTTTGTCTGAAACCACTTATGAAGCATATCGATATTTGTCAGGCAAAAGTTTGATATGGGCGAGTGGAGTCGATGGACGAGATAAATCGATTGATGATGGCTCTAGTTATTCATCGCCCTTTGAGGTTAAGTACGATGCTGATGGTTCACAAATCTTAAGGTGTGACAATAGTGTCAACTTACTTATTATGACTGATGGTGACCCTACGAAAGATAGTGATTCAAATGGATCCATTAAGGGGTTGTACAAAAACAAATTTGGTTTTAACCCAACAGCTGAGTCATCTAGTTATTTGCATGCATTGGCTGAATATATGGTAAATGATGATCTTTATACATCTACGCCAGCAAAAGATATCGCTAGAACGTTTACGATTGGGTTTGGGTCGGGCATGACTGAACCAGGTAAAGAGTTGCTGGCTGAGACCGCTAAGTCTGGAGGATCTGGAAAGTCTTATCATGCTAATACTGCAGCTGAACTCACCAAACAATTAAATAGTGCGATCTCACAGATAAGGCAAGTAAATGATGGATTTACATCTCCATCAGTTGCGAGTAGTCAAAGTGATCGAACCCAAACGTTAGATTCTGTTTATTTTGCGATGTTTTATCCTGAATTAGGACCAAGATGGCAAGGAAATCTCAAAAAACTAAAGATACAAGGAAATTCACTGACTGATAAAAGCGGAGTCAATGCGATTGATGATGAAGGCAATATTAAAAAGAGTGCATCTACTTTTTGGCTAAAGGACTCATCTCCTGACGGTAATGTAGTTGGGCAAGGCGGTGCATCTGCGAGGTTAAGCGCCATGACCTCTCGTAATGTGTTTACTGATGTGGGTGAAAATGCCAATGGATATAGTCTGCCTACATTTTCATCGAGTAATGCCAGTATTAAAGTGAATGGTTACAGCGCTTCAGCATTAAAAGAATTAATTGATTGGAGTGCTGGTTTGGATGTCGATGATGAAGATGGTGATAATAGTACCACCGATCTTCGTCCTGCGATTATGGGCGATCCATTACATTCAAAGCCTGTTGCAATTAACTATGGTAAAAATAATGATATTCATATTCTTGTTGGTACGAATGCAGGCTTTATCCACATGTTTAATGACTTGGGTGGTCAAGACGATATTAAAGAAGAGTGGGCATTTATACCCAGCGATTTATACCCAATTTTACCTGCGGTTAGGAATAATCAGTTTTCAGCAGATTTAAAAGAAGGCAAAGTGTACGGCATGGACTTAACACCAACCGTGTACATAGATGATAAGAATGATAATGGCATTGTCGAAGCAGATGCAGGCGATAAAGCATGGGCATTCTTTGGTATGCGCAGAGGCGGACGAAACTATTATGGCTTTGATATTACAGACCCTAGTTCGCCGTCTTTAAAATGGACCATCAAAGGTGGAGAAGGTGATTTTGCAGATTTAGGGCAGAGTTGGTCCCAACCTAAAGTCACGTTTATCAAAAAATACGGTAAAGATACTCCGGTATTAATCTTGGGCGGTGGTTATGATCCTAATAAAGATAGTAATCCAACAGCAAGTGATAACTTAGGCAAAGGTGTATATATTGTCGAAGCCTTTACAAGTAAATACTTACATCATTTTGATTCTGGTGATCACAGTATTCCTTCAAATATCGCAGTATTAGATTCCGATTATGATGGTTATACGGATCGCCTTTATGCAGGCGATACAGGAGGTTTTGTCTGGCGTTATGACTTACCCGAAAGCGAAAGTTGGAGTGCAGTTAAACTAGCAAGCCTAGGTGGGTCAGGCGCTAATAATCGTATGTTTTTTTACCAACCTGAAGTAGCTCGTACTTTTTTTAGTGAACTAACAAAAACAGAAACGAACAATAACGGAGATATATCTGTACAATATTCAAGGAAACAAACGCCATACGAAGCAATTTTGTTGGGAAGTGGCAACCGTACATCGCCTAAAGATTCCACTATCAACGATCAACTTTTCATGATCCGTGATGAAAATGTGCTCACTGAAAATCTTGCGAGCAAGTCTGTGCCTTTGATCACCGTTGATCAATTGATGGACATAAAAACGGACTCGTTTGATAACAAACAACTTGATGACTTTAGAGCCTTAGAGACTAAATATGCGCAAAGTTTTGTTGGTTGGCGTTATCCGATGCTTGCAGGGGAGAAGTCGTTATCTGAACCCAAAGTAATTGGTGGCGTGGCTTATTTTACTTCTTATAAGTTTACTCAAAGCAGCGACCCGATTGTAAATCAATGTAGTATTAATACTGGTGATGGTTCCTTGTATGCATTTCACCTTCATTATGGGGCAAAAATTTATAATAACTTAAAATTTGATGTGGGTAACCGTGTGCCAGCTGCACCACAATTAATCTTTGATAAAGATACCCATCAAAACAGTGAGTTTTTATTAATTGGAGTAGGCAGTGGTGAAGATGGTTCTGGGGTCATTAAGGCAAAGTCAATTGCCTCAAACTTAGTGCCTGACTGTGATGGTGAAGGGTGTGTGCCTAATTTGGTTGGAGAGTTTGCTGGATTTAAAACTCACAGAAACTATCAATATCGTGAATCTAATTTTTAAGGTGGATGTATGAAACAACGTGGTTTTACCCTGATAGAAGTCATGATTTCGGTTGTTATTGTGGGGATTTTACTCGCAATTGCGATCCCTAATTACAGTGATTATGTCAAAAGAGGGGCGCGAACTGAGGCTAAAACAGCCTTATTAGATATTGCTAATAAGCAAGAGCAATTTTATGTCGATAATCATCAATATACAGCAACATTAAGTAATTTGGGTGTCGCATCAACATCTGAAACGGGTTTATATACAATTTCAGTTGCAACAGCATCAAGTGATACAGAGTTTACAGTAACGGCTACAGCAGCCAGTGGTATTGCATTAAAAGATGACGAATGCAAAACGTTTACTATTACTCAAACTGGGGCAAAAGGTTACACTGGTTCAGGCCCTTGCTGGTAGCTTAAACTGTCAGGGTAGATTCCAATGTAATTTGGTTATTTACCCTGACAATCTGTATCACGAGTACGATATCGGCCTGCTTGGCTAACCGTTATTCGCTTACCTAATATCTCTGGTTTATCCTTAATACAATAAACAAAACTGCCTGATTGGAATCCTGCAATACTTGCATCGGCTCGATATGTAATGGCATTTCTTGGATAAGTGAGAGAGTCACTCTTAGGTATGGATTCAATCATGCCGATTATAAAATCATCACTATCAAAAAACTTATTGTGATTAGCATCTATGAAGACATAGATTTCCTCGTGCCAATTGTTTGTGCATTGAGGCCCATCTAAAGGGCAAATGGTCACCGATGTATCATGACTGATTGCTGTGCCACGTGCGGTAGCTAATGTCGTTTTGATTAAACTGATATGATTCGATTGGCGATTTTGCGCTAGCAAGTTACCGAATGAGGGGGTGGTTATCATTAGTAAAATTGATAAAATAAGCATTGATACCATTAATTCTATTAAGGTAAATGCTGCTTGAGTACTCTTCATCCTTGAAGTCTCGTAAAGTTCCTTATTATTTCAATTTAGTTCATTTTTTAGGATGTGCAAGCGGCTGAGCTACGACCCGCATTCCAAGTTTTTCCTGATGCGGTTATTTCGAACACTGCGTTATTATCGGCTTTTCCATTGGGGCAGTACACAAATGTATGCGCGCCGGCTATACGCCCTTGTCCGTTATAACTAATTGCACCGGATCCCGATGTATGCAGAAACTTATCAGTACTGTGTAATTTATCCATGGTACGGAGGATTTGTTCTGATGCATCTCTTTTCCCATCATTATTATTGTCGACAAACACTACAACTTGATTGCTTATCCAGTCAGTATCACAAGTATTACTGCTATTAAGCGGGCAGACAATAACGATTTCGTCAACAGATGACGCTTTGGCTCGGGCAAACTTCAGGTTTTTAGTAAACTCTGTGACGAAGTTTTGCGCGCGATCACCTTCTAGCATTGTGCCGAAATTCATCATTGCAATGCTACCAATTATACCCATGATCGCAATCCCGACCATAAGCTCTAAAAGAGTAAAACCTCTATTTTTTAACTGCATAATGAGTCTCCTTTTTATCTTAGTATAACGCTTATTTTTCGTGCTGCTAAGCCTTATTTTATCGGCCTTTTTACTGATTTTTTACTTTTAATTGATGATGTTAATGAATCAGTGTTTGCGACAGCGGACGCGATTGTCTAAAATCAACTCACTTTTGCTATTTAACAGGCATAAAAAATGAAAAAAATTGAAGCCATTATTAAACCTTTTAAACTTGATGATGTGCGCGAAGCATTGTCTGAAATTGACATTACTGGCATGACAGTATGTGAAGTCAAAGGATTTGGACGCCAAAAAGGTCATACTGAGTTATATCGCGGTGCTGAATACATGGTTGATTTTCTGCCAAAAGTTAAGCTTGATATCGTCCTTGCTGATGAAGATGTCGATCGTGCTATTGATGTGATTCTTAAAACGGCGCAAACAGGTAAAATTGGTGATGGCAAAATTTTTGTTACTGATATTGAGCGTGTTGTTCGGATCAGAACTGGCGAAGAAGATGAAGCAGCGATTTAGCACTTTATTGAAATAAAAAAGGCGCTTTCGCGCCTTTTTTATTGTGCATTAGTCTGCAATATTTGTTTTGAATGGCTACTCAAATCTGTTAAGCCTAGCTTGTCATAACTTTTAATCATGATTTCTAGCGCTTCTTTGACATAGCTACTTTGCGAGTAGTTTTCAACTACGTACTTACCACGATTGGCTGCCGCTAAATAGGCTTGACGCTCGAAGTAGTAGGTCGCTACTTTGATTTCATAGCGGGCCATTTTATTGAGTAACCAAACGATGCGCTTTTTACCTTCTTCGGCATAAGGGCTCGCTGGATATTGCTTAACGAGCGTACTTAAATCTTTAAACGCTTCACGGGTTTTAATCGGATCGCGGTCGGCTCTATCAACACCAAAATATTCTTGAAATGCGTTTTCATCCGCTTTGATGTTAGTCAATCCACGCATGTAATACATATAATCAAGATCTTTATGATTAGGATTAAGACGAATAAAACGGTCGATTGTAGCCAATGCGTTATCAGTGTTATTAGATTGGTAATTAGCATACACCAAATCCATTTGCACTTGTTTAGACATAGGCCCAAATGGATAACGAGAATCGATAGCACTGAGCAGTTCAATGGCTCTGATGTATAGGCCCGAATCGAGGGTTTGTTTAGCATCAGCGTATAAGGCTTGTGCTGATTTATTAGGAATACGTTCAATTTCTTCTTGTTCTGGTTTTGACGAACATGCACTGAGCACTAGCAAGATTAAAGCGGTGCCAAATACACGTTTCCCTTTTATATTTATCATTAATTAACTACCTTCGTTGTCTTGAGCTAGGCCAAGTCGGTAAAACCGAGTAAACTATACCTAATTAAGCGATTCTACCCCAGTCAGCATTAGCTTGCACTGGTAAATTAGGTAAACATGTTAAATGTCTGAGCAAATTTCTTTATCTGCCGAAGTTCCACTAGAACTTGGTGGCAAACGTCTAGACCAAATTCTGGCCGAATTGTTCCCTGAATATTCTCGTTCACGTATAAAAACGTGGATTTTAGATGATATGGTACAAATTAACGGCGAAATTAAAAATATCCCCAAAGAGAAATTGTTTGGTGAAGAGCAAGTGGTGATCAGTGCCACTATTGAAGTGCAAAGAGAATACGAAGCACAGAATATTGAACTTGATATTGTTTATGAAGATGATGATATTCTAGTGATTAACAAACCTGAAGGCCTTGTTGTGCACCCAGGTGCAGGTAATCCAGATGGGACTGTGTTAAATGCACTGTTACATCATTTCCCTGAGATAGCCAATGTGCCAAGAGCGGGCATCGTCCATCGTCTTGATAAAGACACCACCGGACTGATGGTGGTTGCTAAAACGATTCCAGCACAAACCAAATTGGTTGCTAATTTACAAGCGCGCCGTAATTTTACCCGTGAATACGAAGCAATTTGCACAGGAACAATGACAGCCGGTGGCATGATCGATAAACCTATTGGTCGCCACGCCACAAAGCGTACTCATATGGATGTGATCCCAACGGGCAAACCAGCCGTGACGCACTTTCGAGTTGCTGAAAAATTTCGCGCCCATACTCGCTTGCGTTTACGGTTAGAAACTGGCCGTACTCACCAAATTCGTGTTCATATGTCATATTTGACTCACCCGTTAGTCGGTGATCAGTCTTATAATGGCCGTCCTCGCCCACCTAAAAAGGCGACACCAGAGCTGTTTGATTGTTTGCAAAAATTTCGCCGTCAAGCGCTCCATGCTGTGATGTTGACCATTGAGCATCCGATTACTGGAGAGGTGATGACATGGCATGCACCGATACCTGCAGATATGCAATACTTAACCGAGGTGCTACGCGAAGACACACAACTACATGGTAGCGATGAGTTCTAACTTATTGCACTTGAATTGGCCTGCTGCCAAGCAGGTCAACGCGCTAAGTACCACACGCCAAGGAGGCTTCTCAAAGCCTCCATTTGATAGTTTCAATCTTGGGCTTCATGTTGGTGATGATCAACACGATGTGCAAAAAAATAGAACGTTACTCACCCAATCTCTGCCACGCACACCAAAATGGTTAGATCAAACTCACAGTGCCGATATTATCATTATTGATGAGACTAACTACCAAACCTATCACACATCTCAAGCGGATGGCTTTTATACTCGGTTATTTGATGTTCCTTTAGCAATTATGACCGCAGATTGTTTGCCCATATTTTTAGCCGACAAACAAGGAACGCAAATCGCAATTGTGCATGGTGGTTGGCGTGGTCTAGCAGAAGGGATCATTAAAAACACTTTATCTTTGTTTAGTTCAAATCCAGCAGATGTGATTGCTTACTTAGGTCCTGCAATTGGTCCTTTGGCATTTGAGGTCGGTGAAGATGTTGTTCGCTCTTTTTCCGGTGATGAATTTGATAAGTGTTTTAAAAAACAAACGAATGGCAAGTTTATGGCAGATATCTTTGCTATTGCTTCGGTGCAACTTAACGCTTTGCAGGTTGAACAAATCTATTCTGATAAGTTGTGTACGTTTAGCGACCCAGCTCGGTTTTTTTCTTATCGTCGAGATGGTGAAACAGGCCGATTAGCCCACCTCATTTGGCTTTCAAAATCGTGATATAAATCAAATAAAACATCTTATTGACTTGAACATTTTTACGGTTGCACCCATTACATAGATAGTTGAAATGTTTTGAAGGTAATTCCCGATGCGTTTAGATAGACTCACGAGTAAATTCCAAGCGGCCTTGTCAGATGCTCAATCGTTAGCACTCGGTCGAGATCACCAATTTATTGAACCTGTTCACTTGATGTATGCGTTGTTACAGCAAACAGGCTCGAGTGTGCGTGCTTTACTTGCTCAAGCGGGAGTAAGTACCACTGAAATGAATAGCAAAGTGTCACAAGCAATCGAAAAGCTATTCAAAGTGGAAGGCATTGGTGGGGATGTTCAGTTATCTCCTAACATGGCCAACCTACTTAATTTGTGTGATAAATATGCGCAAAAACGCAAAGACAAGTTTATTTCAAGCGAGATATTCATTCTAGCTGCGTGTGAAGATAAAGGTCCGCTGGGTGAAATATTTAAATCGTTTGCTTTAAATGCCTCTAAAGTCGAAACCGCCATTCAAGCCATTCGTGGCGGGCAAAAAGTTGATGATCCTAATGCGGAAGACTCGCGGCAATCTCTTGAAAAATATACTGTTGATCTAACTGAAAGAGCCGAGTTAGGTAAGTTAGATCCTGTGATAGGCCGAGATGATGAAATTCGTCGTACTATTCAAGTTTTACAGCGTCGCACAAAAAACAATCCGGTCTTAATTGGTGAGCCTGGTGTTGGTAAAACTGCAATTGCGGAAGGATTAGCACAGCGGATCATTAATGGTGAAGTGCCTGAAGGCCTTAAAGATAAGCGCGTGCTGTCTCTTGATTTAGGGGCATTAGTCGCGGGTGCTAAATATCGAGGCGAATTCGAGGAGCGACTCAAAGCCGTGCTCAATGAATTAGCCAAAGAAGAAGGGCGGGTCATTTTATTTATTGACGAAATTCATACCATAGTTGGGGCGGGTAAAAGCGATGGCGCAATGGATGCGGGTAATATGCTCAAACCTGCTTTGTCCCGAGGCGAGCTTCATTGTGTCGGCGCGACGACGTTGGATGAATATCGTCAATATATTGAAAAAGATGCAGCGCTTGAACGACGTTTTCAAAAAGTGCTTGTTGAGCAACCAAATGTTGAAGACACAATTGCAATTTTGCGTGGCTTAAAAGAGCGCTATGAATTACATCATAGTGTAGAAATCACTGATCCTGCGATAGTCGCCGCTGCCACATTGTCTCATCGGTATATTAGCGATCGTCAATTACCTGACAAAGCGATTGACCTGATTGATGAAGCAGGATCTTCTTTAAGGTTACAAATTGATTCTAAACCTGAAGTGCTTGATAAACTTGAGCGTAAAATCATTCAACTCAAACTGGAAGACAACGCGTTATCTAAAGAAAAAGATGAAGCAAGCCAGCAAAGGCTTCATGATATCAGGCAGCAAATTCTGACTTTAGATAAACAATACAATGAATTAGATGAAGTATGGTCTGCAGAAAAAGCTTCATTACAAGGCACACAAGTAATTAAAACTGAGCTTGAACAAGCTCGTTTAGATTTGGATGTTGCACGTCGGGCGAGTGATTTACAGCGCATGTCTGAATTACAATATGGCCGTATTCCAGAACTTGAACGTAAGCTTGATTTAGCATCACAAGTCGAAATGCAAGACATGCGCTTATTAAGAAATAAAGTCGGTGAAAACGAAATTGCCGAAATTTTATCCCGTTGGACCGGGATCCCTGTCACTAAAATGCTGCAAGGCGAGCGAAGCAAGTTGCTGCAAATGGAAGATAACTTACATACCAAAGTGATTGGTCAGCATGAAGCTGTCACTGCTGTTGCAAATGCAATTAGGCGCTCGCGAGCGGGTCTGGCTGATCCTAATCGACCCATAGGCTCATTTTTGTTTTTAGGTCCAACTGGAGTGGGTAAAACAGAGTTAACCAAAGCGCTGGCGACATTTTTGTTTGATACCGAAGATGCGATGGTGCGCATTGATATGTCCGAGTTTATGGAAAAACATTCGGTGGCGCGCTTAGTAGGCGCTCCTCCTGGGTATGTAGGATATGAAGAAGGAGGGTATTTAACCGAGGCCGTACGTCGTAAGCCTTATAGCGTTATTTTACTCGATGAGGTTGAAAAAGCGCACCCAGATGTCTTTAACATCCTATTGCAAGTGTTAGATGATGGCCGATTGACTGATGGCCAAGGTCGGACAGTCGATTTTAAAAATACAGTCATTATTATGACCTCGAATCTGGGTTCTGACGTCATTCAAGAACACGCGATTAATAGTGATTATGATCGTTTAAAAGCGATGTTAATGGAGGTACTTGCAACGCAGTTCAGACCTGAGTTTATTAATCGAATTGATGACACTGTTGTTTTCCATCCGTTATCTGGAGAGGATATCAAACATATTGCTGACATTCAGCTCACCAAGTTAAAGCAGCGTCTTCAGGGGCGTGGTTATCAATTATTGTTAACGGATGAAGCGATGAGTCAACTAGCTGCGGCAGGATTCGATCCAGTTTTTGGGGCAAGGCCGCTCAAGCGTGCTATTCAGCAGTATATTGAAAATCCTTTAGCGCAAACATTATTAGCGGGTGATTTTACAACAGGCAGTGAATTCCATATTGACGTAAAAGACGGTGAGTTTGTTATTACAGTCAAGTAAACATCCCTAAATAGACAAAAAGGCTAAGTAACTTACTTAGCCTTTTTTGTTGGACAAGGTTTGATGACTTATAGGGTTGTCTGACAATACAGTTTGACTTTCTTTTCAGCTAACTGTTGATGCAAGGCTTTATCTGCTTCAGTTAATAAGGTTTCGTTGCCTTGCTCATCAATAAGTTTAACGTCGTCAAATTCGGCCAAAACGCGTAAGTTTTCCTGAGATTTTTTACAGTTATCGTAGGTTTGCTTGTCTAAATCAGTTAGAAGGGAGGGGGAACTCTTTTTGTCTTCAGATTCGACTTTTTCGATAACAGGGGGCGCGGGTTCACGAATATCCATCGTAGTGTAGTCGATGCCTTTGGGCATCATTTGTGAATAGTGCATGACACCATTGGCATCTTGCCATGTATAAATAGTTTTGATTTTAGCTTCACAAGTTTGAATACAACCCATGAAAATAAAAAAACTAAATGCTAATTGTTTGATCATAAAACCAGTCCTAGCCCTGTGAGAGGATTACTGGTTAAGTTTAAAGCATAAAGCGAATGAGTGGATGATTTTTAATGAAAATAATCATATCAATCGACAAAATTTTTCAGTCAACGCATAATCTAACCCATCCTCATTATCGATTAATAGTGAAACGACACAGTGACAGAACAAGCAGCGTCTCAAAATAAAGCCATGGTTATAGAGCAATTTGGTGATACCACCCAACTTAAGCAGTTTCACTTACCTGTGATGGCACCCAATGACAATCAAGTGCTTATTAAAATTCATAATGCAGCGATTAATCCCATTGATGTTAAAACTCGCGCAGGCATTGGATTTGCTGCCGCACAAAATAAAGAGCATTTACCGATTGGATTAGGATACGACGTATGTGGGCAGATCGTTGCTGTTGGTGCTGCAGTGAGCGAGTTTTCTATCGGTGAAGTGGTAATGGGGATGGTGGGTTTTCCACTGAGCCCAGGCTGTTATCAAGATTATCGTTTAGCTGACAGAAGTGAAATTATTTCAGGCAGTTCGGTGCAAGATTTTTCGTCAATGTCAGGTCTTTGTTTATCTGGTCTGACAGCTTTGCAAGGGTTGAGACTTTTAACGGAAGATCTCCACCTTGGTGCTCATATTTATATTAATGCTGCAGGGGGAGGGGTAGGGCATTTAGCTTTGCAAATTGCACGCAACTTAGGGTTTGAAGTGACAGCGATAGTCAGTAACCCAGACCAGACATTTGTTAGATCTCTCGCCTCTTATGTGGTGAGTTATGAGCAATTTGTAGAAGCTAATGACGCACAAGCACTATTTGATGTCGCAGGAGGCGCGCGAGGGCTAAAATGTATCGCAGCCCTAAAAACTGACAGTCAAGTGGTGACTGTGCCAACGGTCACAGCGCAAGAATGCATAGATTTAGCAAACAGCATGAATATCGCTTGCCAAGGCATGTTAGTATCATCCAATACAGCAGACCTAACACAATTATTTCTTTGGTACCAAGAAGGCCAATTAAAATTACATATAGATAGTCAGTTTACTTTTAGCGATGTCGCAAAGGCACACAATAGGGTTGAAAGTGGGTTAACGCAAGGCAAGGTGATATTAGTCAATTCTAATTATTAGCTTGAGAATTGCAAACGTGCCCCCATAGTAAACTGACAATTAGAAAAGCGTGATGCTTTGAGGATCAATTTTGACGAATCAGCAATTTAAATCAACATTGCAGGCGCTTAGTTTGCCTGCTAATCGTTCGGCCATTGTTGGCATAAAGCGTGGTATTGAGCGAGAAACTCTCAGAATCACCGAACAAGGACGTCTATCAGCAAAGCAACACGCAGCTGCATTAGGCAGTCCATTAACTCATCCTTCAATTACCACTGATTTCTCTGAAGCATTACTCGAGTTTATTACTCCTGCGCAATCTGATGCAGAGCTTACAATTAAACAGTTAGAAGACATCCATAAGTTCACTTTAGCCCACATTGGCGATGAAATTTTATGGCCGATCAGTATGCCTTGTTTTATTAAACATCAAGATGAGATTGCCTTAGCGCAGTACGGCACTTCTAACACTGCACAAATGAAAACACTTTACCGTGAAGGGCTAAAAAACCGTTACGGTAGTATGATGCAAGCGATTGCTGGAGTGCATTTTAATATTTCATTACCAGAATCATTTTGGCAAACTTTACAAATGATTCGTCAAAATACACAGCCTAAACAAACATTTATTTCAGATGCATATTTAGGTGTGATCAGAAACTTTAAGCGAAACTTGTGGTTAATTAGTTACCTTTTTGGCGCATCGCCAGCTTTATGTAGCTCGTTTCTACAAGGGCGAGAGACAAAACTACCATTCGAATCTTTTGGTAAAGGCAGTCTGTATTTACCTTATGGTACAGCTTTGCGTTTAGGTGATTTGGGTTATACGAACAGCGCTCAATCGGCGTTAAATGTTACTTACAATAACTTAGATCAGTATATCAGCGGCCTTAAGAGCGCAATTACGACGGAATCCGATCTGTACCGTAACATTGGTACTTATCCTGATGGACGGTTAAAACAGCTTAATCATAATATTTTACAAATTGAAAACGAATTTTACTCACCCATTCGACCAAAAAGAAATACCGCACCAGGTGAAAAACCCACGGAAGCATTAGCACGCGGTGGTATTGAGTATATAGAAGTACGTGCATTGGATGTAAACCCATTTTCACCGGTTGGGATCAGCTTAGAGCAAGTGTATTTTCTTGATGTCTTTATCACATATTGTGCGTTGATGCCTTCTCCTGATATGTCAGCACAACAGCAGCAAGAAACGCAAGAAAATTTAAGTGCGGTCGTCAATGCTGGGCGTGATCCTAAACTTTGTTTAGCCCAAGATGGAGAGTCAATTTCGCTACAACAATGGGGGCAAACATTGTTTACCGATTTGCTCGCAGTCGCGCGTTACCTTGATGATGCACATAATGAAACACATTATGTGGCGGTAATTGAATCTCTACAAAAAGCCATCGCTGATCCCGAACAAACCTACTCAGGCCAATATATGCAACAGGTGCTTAATTCTGGTTTAGATAATGGCCATTTTGCCTTTGAGCTTGCCAAGCGATATAAAGCATATTTTTCAGAGTCTGATTACAGTGTTTATTCTGAAGCTGAATTTGAGCAAATGGCACAAGAATCTGATCAGCAACGTCTGCAGATTGAACAAAGCGATACGCTCGACTTTAATGCATTCTTGGCCGATTATTTTAAGGCATAAAAAAACGCAGCTCAGTGAGCTGCGTAAAGGGATTCTTCAGGGATGAAAACAACGCTAATTAAAGCATTCATAGACTCAGACTGCCGTTATTTTAAAAAGTTCATAAAATGAAGACAAAAATTTTAATTATTTCGTGTGCGAGTTTATTAAGTGCTTGTGCGACAGCACCGCCAGAAAACCCCCATGATATTTGTGATATTTTTACCGAAAAAAGAGATTGGTACTATGCCGCAAAAGATTCACAAGAAAAGTGGGGAGCCCCTAAGCATGTGTTAATGAGCATGATGTTTCAAGAAAGCTCGTTTAAACATGATGCACAGCCACCAATGGAGTATTTCCTTGGTTTTATTCCGATAGGTCGAGCGAGTTCTGCCTATGGCTACTCGCAAGCCAAGACGCCAACATGGCAAGATTATGTTCGCGAATCTGGTAACAGTGGGGCTGATCGTGATGATTTTGATGATGCTGTCGATTTTATGGGGTGGTTTGTTTATAAAACCCATAAAGTGAATGGGATATCAAAGTGGGATGCTTATGCGCAATACCTCAATTACCATGAAGGGTGGGGCGGGTATAAAAGAGGCTCTTATAAATCCAAGAAATGGTTGATGAATACCTCGCATAAAGTAAAACGTCGGGCAAGTCAGTATTCAGCGCAATTAAAAAAGTGTGAAGCCGAATTAGAAAAAGGATGGTTTATGAGGTTATTTACTTAATAAAAGGCGGCTGAAAATGCCGAAAGCGATTCTGTACTATTCAGCTATTTTTCTTGTTAAATAAAAAAGCTTCCAAATAAGGAAGCTTTTTTATGATAGGCAAACGGGTAATATTAGCCAGTTTTATGTTCTGGCAGCACTCGTGCTGTTTTGATCATGTTTTCTTTTACTTCAACAATTTCGATAGGGTAACCAGCAATGCGAAGTCCCACATTTGCTTCTGGGATTTCTTCTAAAAACTCAACAATTAAACCGCTGAATGTTTTAGGGCCATCGATAGGAAACTCCCAACTCATTTCTTTGTTGATGTCACGAATATTTGCACCACCATCGACTAAATAAGAGCCATCAGGCTGCAGGTGAACTTCTTCGCTGACAGAGCGAGCCATGGTGGTTGTAAAGTCGCCGACCACTTCTTCTAAAATGTCTTCTAAAGTTACTAAACCTTGAATATCACCATATTCATCAACAACCAGACCAATGCGTTCTTTACTTTGTTGAAACTTCAGCAATTGCGTGTTTAATGATGTGCCTTCAGGGATGTAATAAATCTCACGAACAGCGCGCAATAGCGTGGCTTTAGTAAATTGTTCTTTGGTTAATAAACGAAGTGCATCACGGGCATGGATAAAGCCAACTGCATCATCTATTTGATCACGATAAAGTAGCACACGGGTGTGCTGAACATGAGTGAGCTGTCTCATAATTGACTTCCACTCATCGTTGATATCAATTGCAATGATTTCATTTCTCGGGATCATGACATCTTCAACCGTCACCTGTTCGAGATCTAAAATAGACATCAACATATTTTGATGGTGTTCAGGAATGAGTGAGCCAGACTCATAAACAACGGTACGCAATTCTTCAGTACTTAAACTGTGTTCTTCAATGTCTTTGTGACTAATACCGAATAGCTTTAGAAGACCATTGGTAATTAAGTTGATTACCACGACTAACGGGTATAAAAGCTTGAGTAACACTTTAAGAATGATGGAGCTCGGAAATGCAATTTTTTCTGGGTAAATGGCAGCCAGTGTTTTTGGTGTGACTTCAGCAAAAATAAGGATAATAAATGTTAAGGCAAACGTCGCAATAGCAATTCCCACATCGCCATATAAGCGCATACCAATAATTGTAGCAACTGCTGATGCGGCAATGTTCACTAAATTATTACCGATTAAGATTAAACCGATAAGACGATCAGGGCGTTTAAGTAAGGCGCTGACACGCAACGCACCTTTATGATTTTCTTTTTCAAGATGTTTTAATCGATAGCGATTAAGAGACATCATGCCAGTTTCAGAACTTGAAAAATAACCTGAAATTAGCACCAAAATTGTCAAGATAATAAATAAGGTACTGGTAGATATGTCGTCCAACTAAAATTTTCCTTCAACGATTAGGGATGGTTATTAAGGCTTAGCTTAATGCTTGAGTCAAGTTAAAACTGACCAAGGAGGATTTCTTTGACAAAACGACTGCCAAAATACGCAAGAGTCAGCACGGTTGCGGCACTAATAATAGTAATGACAGTCCCTTTACCTCGCCAACCTTTCAAGTGATGCCCAAAGACGACTGTGGCAAATATTACCCAAGCAATCAGAGATAAGATGGTTTTATGAATAAATGCTTTTTCAAACATATTTTCGGAAAACACAAAGCCGGATATTAAGGCGCTAGTTAATAAAACTGTACCCACAGTAACTAATTGATAGAGTTGTTTTTCAACGAGCATCAGCGGCGGAAGATGACTATAAACAATCGAAAGATCTTTTTGTTTCAATCGTTTGTTAATGAAATAAAACTGCACGGCATACAAGGTTGCGATGATCAACACACAATAGGCTAAAAATGACAGTGAGACATGTGTTACTAAACCAACATTGATATCAATGGTTTGCAATACGATGTGATGGGGGATAAATAAACTCACGACCAGTAACGTCGCCGCAAAGCCATAAACTACAGGCAGTAACAAGGTTGCAGGAAAACGTAATGAAACGGTTGTGACAGAGACAACAATCATCCAACAAATAAGCAATGCGACATTAGTGAAGCTGAGGTCTTGACCACTTTCAGTGAAAACAGAATTAACCAATAATGTCATGTGAGCGAGTATCGCAACCGTACTAAGAAGAATCGTTTTCTTCTGGCTCGGGCCTTCTTTATGAAACAAACGTCCCATAACGTGAATGCTGGCCAGACTGTAAAAAATAAACGCAATAAACGTTAAACTGAGTAATAACATGCTAAATCGTTTCAGGACACCAAAGCGTGCCACAGGGTCAAATTGTATCCTTATTGTATTTTAAGCGGGGCCACTTGCATAGTGTATATCGTTAATTGTTAAAGATTATCCATTTAACTTCTCTCGTGGATGTTTTCTAATTGTGATTCTTAGGTATAATCGCCTTAATTTTGTAGCATTAGCGGATAAGTTTGCATGTTTGAAAACTTACAGGAACGTTTAGGTAAAACCCTAAAGAATATTAGTGGCCGAGGTCGCTTAACTGAAGAGAATATTAAAGACACGTTGCGTGAAGTACGCATGGCATTGCTTGAAGCTGATGTAGCGTTACCGGTTGTACGTGACTTTGTTAAAGTCGTAAAAGAGCGCGCTGTTGGTGCTGAAGTCACCAAAAGTCTGAGCCCTGGCCAAGTATTTGTTAAAATTGTACGCCAAGAATTAGAAAAAGCGATGGGGGAAGCCAATGAAGAGCTCAACCTAAACGCCCAACCGCCAGCTGTTATCATGATGGCGGGTTTGCAAGGGGCGGGTAAAACAACCAGCGTTGCAAAGCTTGCTAAGTTTCTAACTGAACGTAAGAAAAAGTCAGTATTAGTGGTGAGTGCCGATGTTTATCGCCCCGCGGCGATAAAACAGCTTGAAACTTTAGCGACCGAAGTCAAGGTCGATTTTTTTCCAAGTGATATTTCTCAAAAGCCTGTAGATATCGCCAACGGCGCAATTGATCATGCTAAACGTAAGTTTATTGATGTTGTCATCCTAGATACCGCAGGGCGACTTCACGTTGATAGCGATATGATGGATGAAATTAAAGCGCTTCATCACGCAGTCAAGCCAATCGAAACACTGTTTGTTGTTGACTCCATGACAGGTCAAGATGCGGCCAATACTGCCAAAGCATTTGACGAAGCATTGCCACTTACAGGGGTGATTTTAACTAAAACTGATGGTGATGCACGGGGCGGTGCCGCATTATCTATTCGTCATATTACCGGTAAACCAATCAAGTTTATGGGGGTAGGTGAGCGCACCGATGCACTTGAACCTTTCCACCCAGATCGGATCGCGTCACGTATATTAGGCATGGGCGACGTACTTTCATTAATCGAAGAAGTCGAGATGAAAGTGGATAAAGAGCAAGCTGCCAAAGTTGCTAACAAAGTGCTTAAAGGCGATGGGTTTACCCTTGAAGATTTTGCTGATCAATTAAAGCAAATGAAAAATATGGGGGGTATGATGTCTATGCTCGATAAATTGCCTGGCATGGCAAATTTACCTGACTCAGTTAAAGATCAGATGGGTGACAAATCGTTTGTACAAATGGAAGCGATTATTAGCTCGATGACGATGAAAGAGCGTATCCGTCCAGAAATCATCAAAGGTTCACGCAAAAAGCGTATCGCGGCGGGCTCAGGCACTCAAGTGCAAGATGTAAACAAGCTTTTAAAACAGTTTACCCAAATGCAAAAAATGATGAAGAAAATGAAAGGCAAAGGCGGCATGATGAAAATGATGCGCGGCATGAAAAACATGATGCCTCCGGGCATGATGGGTGGGCCAAAATTCTAAAAGAGTGTATCTTCAAACAAAAAAGAGGCGTTGTGCCTCTTTTTTGTTATGGAAAGTCTGAACATTCGCTGTGAGTAAACTGTATATAAAACAGTACTTCGTTCAATTTTCGCAATAAAAATTGCCTTAAAACGCACTTCTTGCTTGCATTAATAGTAAAAATTCGTACAATTCTCCAGCTCTCCGAATAGGAGGGTTTAATATTAATGAAAACAGTCAATCTATTTAGAGGACGGTATGGTAACTATTCGTTTGCAACGTGGTGGCGCTAAAAAGCGTCCTTTCTATCAAATTGTGGTTGCGGATAGCCGTTTCTCGCGTGACGGTCGCTTCATCGAGAAAGTTGGTTTCTTTAATCCAATTGCTCAAGGTCAGGAAGAGAAAATTCGTGTTGATTTAACTCGTGTTGAACACTGGGTAGGTCAAGGTGCATCTCTTACAGATCGCGTAGCTAAAATTGTTAAAGACGCTCGTAAAGCGGCTTAATAGGCGTAAGTGTAACCATGAGTCAAGAGAACACCTCAATAGTAGTAGGAAAGCTCGGAGCCCCTTACGGTATAAAGGGCTGGCTTAAGGTACATTCATTTACTGATGATCCCGTAGGGATTTTCGATTTCAGCCCATGGTTGATAGGTCAACAAGGTAAATGGCAATCCCTTGCAGTGGTCGACTGGCGTCGTCACAGTAAAGGATTTATCGCCAAGTTTGCGAATATAGATGATAGAGATCAAGCGGTTGCTTATACAAACGCTGAAATCGCTGTCGTTGAAGCGCAACTTCCAGAATTACCGCAAGGTGAATTCTATTGGCGAGACCTCATCGGTATGTCTGTTGTAACTGATAAAGGTTACAGCTTAGGGACAGTCGATGACTTGATGGAGACAGGATCAAACGATGTGCTAGTTGTGAAAGCAAATAGTAACGATGGTTTTGGTCAATCTGAACGTTTAATTCCATATTTAACAGATTCAGTTATTAAGAATGTGGATGCGGACGCCAGAGAGATTACGGTCGATTGGGATCCAAGCTTTTAATGGTAGATAAATCGCAGTTATGGGTGGGGGTGATAAGCCTTTTCCCAGAAATGTTTGATGCAATTACCAAGCAAGGCGTGACTGGTCGGGCAGTGAAACAAGGTTTAATTGATTTTCATTGTTGGAATCCTCGGGATTATGCTTTAGACAAGCATCGTACCGTTGATGACCGCCCCTATGGTGGCGGGCCTGGAATGTTAATGATGGTTGAACCACTGCAAAAAGCGATTGCGCAAGCAAAAGCGGCTGCAGGTGAAGGTGCAAAAGTAATTTATATGTCCCCTCAAGGGCGTAAACTAGATCAGCAAGGTGCGGCAGAACTTGCCTCGCAAGAAAAGCTGATCCTCGTAGCGGGTCGCTATGAAGGTATAGATGAGCGAATTATAGAATCGTACGTTGACGAAGAATGGTCAATAGGTGATTTTATAATGAGTGGTGGTGAACTACCTGCAATGACATTAATCGACACAGTCGCTCGATTAGTGCCTGGAGTGTTAGGACACAATCAGTCAGCAGAGCAAGATTCATTTTCGGATGGCTTGTTAGATTGTCCTCATTATACTCGGCCGGAAATATTGGATGGTAAACAAGTTCCTACTGTATTACTCAGTGGTAACCACCAAGCAATCGCGAAATGGCGGCTAAAGCAGTCATTAGGGAGAACTTGGTTAAGACGTCCAGACTTGTTGTATAACCTAGCTCTGACTGAGGAGCAGACTGAGCTACTTGCTGAGTTTCAGCAAGAACATAACTCTGTTTGTGGCTAGAAGACAGTTACACCTAGGAAAGTGAGAAATATAATGGCAAAAGTAAACCAAAATTTGATCAAAGTGCTCGAAGATGAGCAACTAAAAACTGACGTACCTGCGTTTGGCCCTGGTGACACGGTTAACGTTAAAGTACGAGTTAAAGAAGGTGCTAAAGAGCGTCTACAGGCGTTTGAAGGTGTGGTAATCGCTAAGCGTAACCGTGGTCTACACTCATCTTTCACAGTTCGTAAAATCTCGAACGGTGAAGGTGTTGAGCGTGTATTCCAAACACACAGCCCTTTAGTTGATAGCGTAGAAGTTAAGCGTCGCGGTGCAGTTCGTCGTGCTAAGCTTTACTACCTACGTGAGCGTTCTGGTAAGTCTGCACGTATTAGAGAAAAACTTAACTAATACGTCTGATTTTCAGATGCAAAAACAGGCCGATGTTGCAAAACATCGGCCTGTTTCGTTTTTATCATCCATAAAACCAAACATAACTGGTATTTGTCATACAGTCTGTTTAGAGTGTTTTACACATAAGTTCCAGTGCGAGTTATTTGCTCAATCAGTATTTAGTCAAAACGACTTAGCTTCTGTTTTAGGGTTTTACTTGAATCAGAATCTTGTTACTATCTGTAATATATTATTTACTGCTGTACTGAATACTTTACATGAATGACGACCTTCAATCGCAATTAACCCTCCTTAGAGACGAAATCGATCTCTGCGATACTCAATTAGTGGCCATGCTGGCAAAGCGTAATCGCTTGACTGAACAAGTTGGGTTATTAAAAAAAGAGTTTGGCGCCCCTGTTTATGTGCCAAGCAGAGAGGCTCAGCTGATTGAAGCGCGTCGTATTCAAGCGCAAGAGCAAGGAGTGAACCCAGATTTAGTTGAAGATATTTTGCGACGTATGATGCGAGAATCTTATCAAAATCAACAATCTGAACTTGCTTGTGTTGCACCTGATTTATCTCCTGCAGTCATCGTGGGTGGTCAGGGTGCGATGGGTAAACTATTTGCTAAACAATTTCAACGTTCAGGAATCGAAGTTAGGATTTTAGATAAAGCCAATCACGCTGAGCAAGAAGACATTCTAGCTGGTGCAAAACTTGTGCTGATTTCTGTTCCTATTAATGCCGTCAGTGACGTGGTGTCAGCTTTACCCCCATTAGATCCAGATTGCTTGCTTGTTGATATCACCAGCGTGAAAGAAAAACCACTCCTGTTAATGTTACATGCTCATACCGGCGAAGTTCTTGGGTTACATCCGATGTTTGGTCCTGACATTGAACATTGGGTCAAACAAACGATTGTTGTTTGTCGCGGTCGAGAAGGGGATAAAACCCACCAATTTCTTGCCCAGCTCGCGGTTTGGGGAAGTCAGTTAGTCGATATGCCAGCAGATAAACATGATGAAGCGATGCAAATTGTTCAGGTTATGCGGCATTTAACCACGTTTGTCTACGGGCAGTTTTTAGCAAAACAACCTCATAGCTTAGAAGAAATAAAATCGTGCTCGTCGCCGATTTATCAATTGGAGCTAATGATGGTCGGGAGATTATTTGCGCAATCCCCAGAACTGTATGCTGATATTATGCTGGCGCAATTTGATAATGTTGCTCCTTTGCTGGCATCTTATCAAGATACATATCAAGCAACACTTGCAAAACTAAAGGCTGGCGATAAAACGGCTTTAATAGAGTCATTTAGCCAAGCGAAGCATTTTTTCTCAGACTCAGCTGAACATTTTTTAAAGCAGAGTAAAGCCTTACTTAATAAGGCAAATGACGCTAAAGTTCTTGATTAACTGATTTGTTTTAAAAAACCGCAATAAAGGCTTGCTCTATTGCGGTTTTATCTGTTTTAAGCCTCAAGAAAGTTAATTTTCTATGGCGTGAGATGATGGGGTATTAACTTTGACGGCTTTCATTGATTCACTTGGGTAGCAGCCAAGAATACGAATATACTCAGTTACTTCCTTCAAAGATTCCAATGCACGTTTGACATTGCTTTGTGCTAAATTCGCTTCTAAATCAACGTAAAATACTTCTTCCCAAGGGTTACCAGGGACAGGACGAGATTCAAGTTTAACTAGGTTGATCTGCTGTTGTTTGAAAATCATTAACGCATCGGCTAAGGCTCCTGCACTTTGTGCGGTTGCCATAATTAATGTGGTTTTTGTTGGGATTTGTTTAGACACTTGCATGGCTTTACGAGCGACAACAATAAAACGACTGTGGTTATCGGGTTGATTGGCCACCGCTGATTTCACGACTTCTAATCCTGCGTTTTTACCTGCTTGAGCAGATGCTATAGCTGCACTGTTTTTGGTTTTCAGTGCTTCTTGTATCGCACTGGAGGTTGAGTCACAGTAGGACAATTGCATATCACCGAGTCCTTGCACAAATTGACTACATTGAGCAAAGGGTTGAGGGTGGCCAAAGACTTTAGTGATATCTTGCAGTTCAACGCCAGGTTGTGCGATGAGGCAGTGCTCAACTGATTGAGTTAACTCGCCAACAATAGAGACTTGCGCGTGCTGTAAGAGGTCATAAACCTCATTAATACTCCCTGAGCAGGTATTCTCTATTGGCAATAGCCCGTAATCGGCTTGGCCGGTTTCAACTAGCTGGGTGATTTTTTGGAAACTATCGCATCCAAGCTCGATGACTTGACCCGGACGGCGACTAAAATATTTATGGCAAGCCAATTGACTATATGAACCTTGACCGCCGAGGTAAGCAACACGATTTGTTTCATTTAAGCTCTCAGGATTGAGGTTTTGCTGCAACATGGCCTGTTGGTGTAATACGGAATCTTCAATAATGGTTTGAAATACATTGTTTACGTAATACCCATCTAAGCCGAGTGACTTACCGTAGGAAATTAACTTCTCAAGCACAATTAACTCACGCTCTTCATCGCGGATCGGTTTATTGTGAGCGATTTTGTATTCAACTACTGAGTGGCTGATCCTGCGTCGTTTTGCCAACAGTACTAATAACTCTGCATCTATTTCATTGATGTCTTTTCTTAATGCATCGAGTACATCATTTGCCATGGTTTTTTCCTCATTCCCAATGTTGCAAAAAAAAAGCCTCCCGGGTGGGAGGCTTGAATTCGTATTTGACTTGTTTATGCCGTGACTGAATCGCCTCCAAAATTTTGGTGGTGCATAAAAAAGCTAAAAAAGTAAATACGTGTAATATGTTTCATAGACTTCAATGTAAAAATACTTGTAGTGAAAGTCAACACTTCTTTTCAGTTGTTGACTGATTAATGTAGGTTTTAACAGACGGATCAAATGAAGCAACAAAATAGTAAAAAAAGGTGTTACTAAGTGTGATATTCTTTTATATTCACAGGGTTAAATAACGCAATTACGCACTAACTTTTGGAAGGTTTTGTTTTGGGATACAGTCAGTTGCCTTCGCGTTTTGGCATTCATTCATTAAGCATTAAATTATCAATTCTAATTTCTGCGATTTGTTTAATTGCAGGGATCAGTGCTGCGGTATTCATGCTCAAGTCCGAACGTAAACAATTGATTTTTGAAGAGCATGATGCTCTAAAACACTCTAGCGAAAGTTTTATAAATCAATTCAACCGAGTCATTCACAATAAAGAAGCGATTGCGCAAAAAGCCAATCAAGTTGTTAAAAAACAATTATTTGATTTAGGGCTAACCAATGCAGAAATTCCAGTTACGCCTTTATCGTTTGTTGATGATGGGAGTGTGCGTAGTGCGGCGCCCGATGGTTTGTCGGCAGCATTTTTACCGCAAACAGTGTTTAATGAACAGTACCAGAATTTATTTCACAATAGTGAAGTGCTTTGGCAGCAAATTTCGCCAACACTGACTGAAGAGTTTTTCAATTTTTATTTTATTTCTACAAACAACTTTATACGGATTTCCCCTCCAAACTGGGCACTTCAGGTTGAAGCCGAACACCAGTTTTCTGATGATATCTTTTTCACTGTAGCTTCAAGCGAAAACAATCCTTCCCGAGATGCGGTTTGGACACCTGTCTATTACGATGATATTTGGCACAAATGGGTTACAAGTTTAATCGTCCCTTTGTATGTAAAAGGTGAGTTTATCGGCGTTACCGGAAGTGACTTAGAACTGAGTAATTTAATCAAAAATTTTCCTTTATCAGACCGTGAACAACAGTTTTTTGTTTTTGATGAGCGGGGTGAAGTGCTGGCTCATCCAAAGCTGAACCATCAAATTTTTCAGCAAGAAGGTAAAATGAATGAGTTACTTGAGACATCAAGCCAGATTGCAGAGGAACTAAATGGTTTAATAAAAAGTGTTGTAGCCATGGACTTTAAAGATTTATCAGATGATTTTATAGAAGATGGCGAAGTGCATTTAGTGAATATTCGTAAAATTGAGTCGCTTAGCTGGTATGTTGGTGTGTATAAAAAGCGTTCTCGGGCCCTCTCTGCTTTAGATGAATTAGAGATTAAGTTTTTTGGTTTATTTATTTTATACGCTGTTTTAGTTGCATTATTGCTACACCAAGCTTTGTTTCAGCTGGTATTGAAGCGCATTTATACTTTAGTTCAATCAGTCTCTAGTTTTGGTAAAGGCCAATTTAACACCCAATTTCCAGCAGTGAATAAGGATGAGATCGGCTCGTTAAATAGCGCTTTTCAAGTGATGGCGCTCGACATAAATAAATTAGTTGATGGTTTAAATCAGCGAATAGAAGAAAAAGAGCAGGCAGAAAAAGCGGCCAATAGGCTATCAAAAGCTGTGGAGTTCTCAGGAAGTGGTGTGGTGATTGCCAATGCTAACTTTGAGATTGAATATGTGAATCCCAAACTGATTGAAATGAGTGGCTTTGCAAAAGAAGATTTCTTAGGCTCACCATTACTCAGTATCATTTCGAACGATATGCAAATATTGTTGGATGATATTGATATGGATATACGTTCTCGCCATCACTGGCGAGGAGATACGGTTTTAAAGAGTATTGATGACCAGCCTATTTGGGTGTCATTAAGTGTCTCTCCAATTCGCGAAGCTGATAATAGTATCTCAAGTTATGTTGCTTCTGCTCAGGACATCTCATTTGTTAAAGAAAGTCAGCGTAAAATGGAGCAGCTGGCTTATTTTGATACATTAACAGGGTTAGCAAATCGAGCGTTTTTTCGCATGCAGTTACGTAAATCAATGGCGTTAGCGGAAAGAGGCCACTATGCCTTTGCGTTGTTTTATTTTGACTTAGATGAATTTAAGCGCATAAACGATACCCTCGGTCATGATGCTGGCGATCAGCTTTTACTCCAAGTTGCAAATCGCTTAAAGCAAAGGCTTCGTGCAGAAGATACAGTGGCCCGTTTAGGGGGCGATGAATTTGCTGTGTTACTCAGTGGTATTGATGACAAACATAAAGCTGCCGAAGTCGCGATGACCATCCAAGAAACAATCTGCCAACCCATTAAACTTGGCAGTAATGAAGTGATCATTAGTGCCAGTATTGGCATTACCATGGCCCCTGATGATAGTCCGGAAGAAGATCAATTGCTTAAACATGCTGATTTAGCAATGTATGAAGCAAAGGCAAAAGGACGAAATACCTACCACTTTTATAATCAAGAGCTTAATGCTGCGGCAAAAGAGCGTTTGATGATAGAAAATGAGTTACGTATTGCTATTAAAGAGCAACAATTTGAGTTGTTTTATCAACCTCAGGTTGATTGCCAAACTCTTGAAGTGGTTGGCTTTGAAGCGCTTATTCGCTGGTTTCATCCCACGCAAGGCATGATCTCACCTGTTAAATTTATTCCAATAGCAGAGTCAACAGGATTAATTGTGGAGCTAGGAGAATGGGTGCTCTGGGAGGCTTGTCGATTTGCAAAACGCCTCGATGAGCAAGGAAAAGGAAACAATATTTCGATTAACTTATCTGCACGGCAATTTAAAGATTCCAATCTTAAAGCTTTGCTGTCGAGTATTATCATTAAAACAGGGATTAACCCTCGTAGCCTTCACCTAGAATTAACAGAAAGCATGTTGATGGGGGATGTCGAGATTGCTATTAATCAGTTGCATGAACTCAAAATGTTAGGCGTATCATTGTCTATCGATGACTTTGGTACAGGTTATTCTTCTCTTAGTTATTTGAAACGTTTTCCTGTTGATATTCTGAAAGTAGATCGTTCATTTGTAAAAGATATCCCACAAGATAGTAATGATATGGAAATCACCGCCGCGATCATCGCAATGGCGCAAAAGTTGAACTTAAATGTAGTGGCTGAAGGGGTGGAAACAATCGAGCAGATTGAGTTTTTGAAAAATAATAACTGTTTCATTGTGCAGGGGTATTTCTTTAGCCCACCTTTAGCGGAAGGAGATGTTGCTGGGTTATACCAGCAACTGGCGCTAAAAAAACATTAGCCTTGGTCTAGCAGTTGATATAGCAGTTGCTTAACTGTGTGAGGTTCGAAAGGTTTGTCACACATTGCATTTACACCTGATTGAGCAATATTCGATAAGTGTGTATCGTTTGCTTCAGAGGTGACCATCAAGACAGGAAGATGGGAGTGTTCTGAGCTGTTACGAATATATTCAGTGAGCTCCTTGCCATTAATTTGTGGCATATTGAAATCAGTGACTAATAAGTCGAACATTTGTGACTGTAAGATATCAATGGCTTCTTGGCCATCTTCTGCTTCAACAAAGTGCTGAACACCTAAATTGGTGAGTACCCGTCGTATATGATTTCTAGCTAGACGCGAATCATCGACAACTAACACGCGTATATCGTGCACATCGTAAAAATCCAACTCCAATTCTTGCGGGCTTAAGACATCCAACGTCGCATTGATGGCACGCCCAAGGTTTTCTCTTGTAAATGGTTTAGGCAATATCGCAATCACACCAGATTGCTTAAACTGTTCTAATTGCTCTTTTCTAGTTTCACTTGAAATGAGCATAAAAGGTAACCCGGCAAGGGTAGTATGATTTTTAATGTCTTCAAGAAGTTGTAATGCGCTTCCATCAGCAAGATGAAGTGCGCTGATAACCAAGTCTGGAGTGCTTTGTTTGATTTGCTCAAGACATGCGATAATGGTATCTGCAAAATCAATATTGGTAATGCCTTCTAAGCTCAATTCTTTTGCGATTACTTTACGCTGCGTTGAGGAAGGCTCAACAAGCAATATATGTAAATCTGATGGGGAGAGTTCAATCATTTTAACCTCCTGCTAATTTAACTTTAAACCCTGCTGTTTGCAGTAGTATTTTGAGCTTTTCACGATCATCACCTTGGATTTCAATCACGCCATCTTTAAGTGAACCACCTTGACCCATTTTAGTTTTTAATGTTTTAGCCAAAGTCTTCAAATCATGTTTTTCAGGATCAATCCCTACAACAAGCATCACCCCTTTTCCTTTTCGACCTTTAGTTTGACGTTCTATTCGAATAAAACCATCAGAGAAAAGCTTCACTTCAAGTGGTGCTTTTTCAGCGGCTTGTGTTATTCGACCGCCATCGGTTGAATAAACTAGATTAGAATCACTCATATTACTACCTTCTGTCACTTAGTTCTGATCTTCGATTTTATATGTGGATAGTAATACCATAGCAGAATAGGTGCAAACAGAGATGAATATTAGTTTTACCCTCTAGTTAACTGGAATAGTTGAAAAAAAGCGAAAGAAATCCAGTTAATTGTATTGATAATTTTGCTATTAACGACTTTAGTTAATAAGAACATTAATCAGGTTAAATGCCAAAATGCTTTAATATTAAGGAGAAGTGGATGAGCTTAAATAAGAGTCTTTCATCTGATGGTAAGGTTTTTACAATTCAAATAAAAGGGAAGTTTGATTTTAACCTAGTTCAAGCTTTTCGTTCGGCTTATGCTGAGATAGGCAATGAAACACCTAAAGTGATCATTGATTTACGTGAAACAGATTATATGGATAGTTCAGCGTTAGGCATGTTACTCAATATGAAAAAATCATTAGGTGAGAGTGTCTCGGCGATACAAATTGCTAACTGTCGGCCGCAAATTAAGAAAATATTACAGATCTCACGCTTCGATAAAAAATTTGATATCGACTGAATATGCGTATTTTAGTCGTCGATGATCAGCAATTAAATCGAAAGCTCTTAACGTTCATGCTCAATGCAGAAGGTTACGATGTTGAGACAGCTGAAAATGGCCAGTTGGCATTAGAAAAGATCCCGATTTATCAACCGGATATCGTTTTGCTTGATGTGCTGATGCCTGTCATGGATGGCTATGAAACTGCGCCACTCATCAAGGAATTGTCCCAAGATGTTTATCTTCCGATTATTTTTATTACCGCTCTTGATGATCAAAATAGTTTGCAGCGTTGTTTGGAGGTCGGTGGTGATGACTTTTTAAACAAGCCGTTTGATAAAGTCATTTTGTCAGCCAAAATTAAAGCACACAGTCGTACGAGAGAATTAAGTAAGAAATCCTACCAGCAAAATCAGTTACTCGAATACCATCAAAATGAAACAGAAAGAGAGCATGAAATTGTAGAGCATATTTTTGCAAACGCGCTACAAGAACGCCTAATTGTTCCTGATTTGATTGATTACCACATGTCTCCAGCATCCATGTTTAATGGCGACTTGTTTTTAGTCGCTCCGAGTCCTGTTGGTGGCATTTATATGCTACTTGGGGATTTCACCGGACATGGATTAGCCGCTGCAATTGGTGCACTACCGACTTCAAAAGTTTTTTATACGATGACTCACAAAGGGCTTTCTGTGGGCGATATCGCAGCCGAGCTCAATACGGTCTTGACGCAGTTGCTTCCTGAGCACATGTTTTGTGCCGCGACAATTATTGAGTTGAGTGGCAGTGGCCGTAGTTTTTCTGCTTGGTTAGGTGGTTTGCCTGATTGTTATGTGCTCAATGAAAATGGCCAAGTAAAACGAGTGCTTGAATCGCAACATATGGCATTAGGGATACTCGATGATCATGAATTTGAACGAGACATAGTGCATTTTGAGGTTGACAATACCGATCGAATTTTAGTCTTCACTGATGGCATTATTGAAGCTGCAGATCGAAATGATGATTATTTTGGTGAAAACAGAGTGCTTGATGTGATGGCAAGCTCTGAGCATGCAGGTATTTTAGAGATTGTTGATGCAGTTAAAGAGTTTAGTGGAGAAATAGCTCAACAAGATGATTTGAGTTTAGCGCTGCTTCATTGCAAGCCTAGCCCACTTTTAAAACCTCGAGAGCGAATATATTGTGATATACCAGTTTCGTTTTCATTGAATCTTGATGCGAAATTACTCAAAACCACCGATCCTGTTATTCAAATGGTGAACCTAATCTCAAGTATTGAAGGAGCATCAGAACATAGGTCGAATTTATTTCTTTTACTATCAGAGGCTTATAACAATGCTGTTGATCATGGCTTATTAGAATTAGACTCTCACTTAAAAGATGAGGAAGATGGATTCCTGTTGTTTTATGAGCAAAGAACACAACGGCTAGAAGCATTAGAAAGTGGCGAAATAAATTTAAGTGCAACCTATGAACCCCATTCAAAAGAAATAAAGTTAACAGTGGAAGACTCTGGAAAAGGCTTTAAAAGGGGAACGCATTTTTGTCGCTCTGAGGATGACCATGAGCATGGTAGAGGGGTAGGGTTGATGGCTGAAATTGCCAAAGAGGTAACTTATAACGAGATTGGAAATATCATAACGATTAGTTATCAGTTAATTAATAATTAAGCGAAGTGATTGCTACTTTTTCGCATTTTGCCATGATAGTATCAAGTCATTATTTTTAGATGGATTGATGGCTAAATGGTCTCTTCATATTTATCAACAGCAGGGCTTGAGTGCCCTGTTTCTTTAATCGAAAGTAAAATCGAGCTGATTCAAACTTATCTGGCTCAACATGGATTAGATACAAAAGCACCACTTAATTATTATGTCCCAGAATTAGGCGAGGGTGGTAGTTGTAGCTTATTTGGTCACTTACAAGCTGAACCTTTTGAATTAAGTTCGGTAGTAAATATTACTGACGATAAAAACCTCGAACGTCTTAACTGTTTACAAGCAATTGTTGATTGTGTTGTTAAGGAGTCACAAGTAGATTGGTTTGGAATCTATCAAAAAGTAACTCATGACTCGCAACAGCAATTAGTTAAGCTTGCATATTTTGGCGCAGAAAGTCGCGCATGCTTTCCATTAAATGAAACGTTTGCAGCTTTGAGTAATAACGTCAAAGTAGGGCTATCGAAACGTGCGCGAGTTATCAATGATATACCCACCTATTTAACTGAAGGAGGTGAGTATTACACTTGCGATCCTAAAGTGCTTGCGGAGTCTTGTTTGCCATTACTCAGTGGCGATAATCAATTATTAGGTATTATTGATGCAGAAGCCTTTAAGTTGCATTTTTTTGATGATGAGCAACTTGCATTGCTGATTGCAGCATGTTTTGTTATCCCCAAATATTTACTTAATTAGCCGTTTGCTAATTGAATTATTTAGGAATAAATATCCATTTAAAGCTAGCTTACAAAAGATGACTTTATGTTAAGCTAGTGTTTTATTAACCCCGAGTAAAGAGATACCAGCAATGTTTTCGATTTTGAAACCGTTACCAACAGATCCTATTTTAGGTTTAATGGCCGCTTATCGCCAAGATACTAATCCAAACAAAATTGATTTGGGTGTGGGCGTCTATAAAGATGAGCTGGGTAATACACCCGTTCTTAAGGCTGTCAAAAAAGCAGAAGCATTTCGTTTAGAAAATGAGACGTCAAAGTCATATATTGGCTTAGCAGGTGACCTTGGTTTTTGTAGTAAGATTGAACAGCAGCTTTTAGGTGAGCATCGTGCGTTATTGGCTAATCGCGTACGAACGGCGCAAGCGCCTGGTGGAACGGGTGCGTTACGCGTTGCAGCTGAATTTGTTGTACGCTGTAATCCAAATGCGACAGTTTGGGTAACCACTCCTACTTGGGCGAACCATATTAGTTTGTTTGAAGCGGCAGGTCTGACAGTCAAAGAATACCCTTATTATGATTATGAAAATAAAGGGCTACTATTTGATGAGATGATTGAGACCTTAAAGCAAGTGCCAAAAGGCGACATTGTTTTATTACATGCTTGTTGTCATAACCCAAGTGGTATGGACTTAAATCTTGAGCAGTGGGAAATTGTTGCTGATATCGCTGCCGATGTTGGCTTTACACCTTTGGTTGATATTGCATATCAAGGGTTCGGTACTGGCTTAGATGATGATGCCGCAGGTTTACGTCTGTTGGCAGATAAAGTTGATGAGTTAATTATTTGTTCTTCTTGTTCGAAAAACTTTGGTTTATACAGAGAACGTATTGGTGCTTGTTCGATCATTTCGGATACATCAGCAGTAGCAGATATTGCAAACTCAGTGTTGTTAAGTGTCGTACGTAGTATTTACTCTATGCCACCAGCGCACGGTGCTGCAATTGTCGATACAATTTTAGGCAGTAATGAATTAACCGCTCTATGGCATGAAGAATTGGCAGAAATGCGAGATCGTATCAATGGTCTTCGTAGCTTAATCGTTGATGCATTGAATACCGAAACAGATCAAGATTTCTCATTTATAAAACACCAGCACGGTATGTTCTCGTTCTTAGGAATTAATAAAGAGCAAATAGAACGTTTACAAAAAGAGTTTGGCATTTATATTGTTGGCTCGAGCCGTGTGAATGTCGCAGGCATAAGCAAAGCCAATATTGATTACTTCTCGAAGGCTGTTGCAGAAGTCTTAAATTAAAGATGAAAAAAGCGGGGTAACCCGCTTTTATCCTGCTTGTTTTATATCAGCTACTTTAGCAGAAGACTCACTCTTGTTTTTTGCCGTTTTAGTTGGGGCTTTACTCATACCTTTTAAAGCATTAATAATATTATCTTTATCTTTCGCCATTTCTAAAGCGAGTGATTCGACTTGCTGTTCACTTAGGGGGACATCGATAGTTGATAAAATAGATTCTAAAGACTCTGCAATATCGAGCATCTTGTCATAAGCATCAGCATCTTTTTTACTTGTAAAAGTCATCCGCTCTACTCCATTTCTTTCTACAACATATTTGACAACTACGGCCATGATTCTCTCCTAAGAGTACTGTTTTTTTATACAGTAACTTTATTGGTGTTTTTTTTCAAGTGAAAAACTTCAGCTGATCTAACTAATTGTACACTTGCCGTTTCTATTTCTCCATATTACTTATTTTTGACAAATTTTAGGTCATGTTCTTTAGTTAATATGTTAGCTAAATGAGCTAATAGTCAGTCCATGGTGGACATCAAGGAGGAAATACAATGAAGTTTATGACATCTCTATTTTTAATCATAAGTGCATTAGTTATGTCTAGCCCTACAGTGATGGCTGTAGAAAATATAGCAGTCAATCCTGATGTGTCGGTCAGTCAAGACGCGCTTATAAACGTAAATAAAGCCAGTGCGAAGGAGCTTGAAGCGTTACCAGGTGTTGGTAAATCTAAAGCTGCAGCAATAATTGCATATCGCGACCAATTTGGTGAATTCACATCACTTGCTGAGTTGAAAAACGTGAAAGGAATAGGCGATAAGGCTATTGCGAAATTAGAAGGAAAAGTCAGATTTTAAACAAAAAAGGGCTGTTTTCAGCCCTTTTATCGGTATTTACTTTATCAGGCGGAAATACTCGTCTTTGGTATCTTTAAGAGTGTGCCTAATAAAATAGAAGGTGATTGGGTTCGTGACGACAGGATAGCTTATCCCTAAGATAAACAAATACAGTAACAACCACCAACTTTCTATGTTGGCTAATAATAAAAATAGAGGCGTGAGAAAAAGTAATTTGATGATATTCAGTACTGTTTTTTGTGGAGTGGTTAAATTACCTTGCGCGAGCTTGATGATTTCAGCTCGTTCAGCATATTTTAAACCTTTTAGTTCAGGAATATTTCTTGAAGTGAAAAAGATCATCAATTTTCCTTAAACAGATTTTTTAACGAGCAATCGCGTCAATAAGACGACTACGAACGCAATACTATACACTGCAAAAATTATTTGCATCCAACCTGGCATACTCATTCCTAAAAAAGACCAGCTTATTTCACCACAATCTCCTGTTGCTTCAAAAAAGCTCGGTATCCATTGATGCAAAGGCATAAAACTTGGGAAATTAGGCACGACTTCACAGCTAAAAGCAAAAGGGTTTGTATTTTGCTGCATGGCAATATGCTCATTTGCAATACTCCATCCCCAAAAAGCTGAAATAGCCCAGCACAGATAGCCGAACACACGGAGTAAGACTTGCTGTGGGTTGATGGCCGATACCGCACAAAATACCAATCCAAGTACTGCTGTGCGTTGATAAATGCACATGATGCAAGGCGCAAGATTTAAGAAGTACTGGAAAAATAACGCACAGATTTCGAGTACAAGAGCTGATGCTGCAAGCGTTAACCATGCCGCCCGAGAAGTTGGAAGCGATGCAATAAAGTTCATTAATAACCTGTTAGTAGAGACTCTTTTCAATGCGTTGATTAAACCATATTTAGCGCTTAGATTGGAAGTGAGTTTAAGATAAGACCTAGAAAAGCCGCGATGTAACACTGGGTCATCCAATTATTTCTTATAAAGCACAACATCATGACTGATCTCAAAGCGTTACAAATTATGTAGCCAGAACTTAAACATTGAAAAATAAAGGGGGAGAGGGCTCCTTATTTCTTTATTGCAAGCACACTCATTGGGTAAAAATAAATTATAAATACGGTCAATTAAAATAATCGCTGTGTCATTTAAAGGAATATGCTTGTGCTTTTGTTAGCTAAAATTTGAGTCACGATATGTTGCTACATTATCTTGTTAGTTACGCCTCATCTGGTACAATCAGTCTTTGATGAAGTAGCGTATAATTATTAAAGTGGGATGTTGATGAGAATTTTCAAAGCGAAAAGCCCTGCCGGATTTGCTGAAGAATATATTGTTGAATCAATTTGGAATGGTGAATTTCCTCCTGGTTCTATTTTGCCTGCAGAAAGAGAGCTTTCAGAATTAATCGGTGTCACACGAACCACTTTGCGAGAAGTTTTGCAGCGCTTAGCAAGAGATGGCTGGTTAACAATCCAACATGGTAAACCCACTCGAGTAAATGATTTTTGGGAAACGTCAGGTCTAAATATTCTCGAAACGTTGGCAAGATTAGATGAAGATAAGATGCCAGATCTAATTGATCAACTTTTATCTGCGCGAACAAATATTAGTGCCATTTATACACGAGCCGCGATTAAAAACAATCCAGAAAAAGTGATTGAAATTTTAAAGCGTAGTGAAGAAATAGACGATACACCGCAAGCACTTGCAGAGTACGACTACCGTATGCATCATGAGTTAGCATCGGCATGTGGAAATCCGATTTATGTGTTAACACTGAATGGCTTTCGTGGTTTGTACTCTAAAATCGCGCAGCATTATTTTTCAGACATTAGAACTCGTGATCTTGCGCGTAAATTTTATAAAGACCTCATGGGATTAGCTGAGCAAAATAAGTTTGACGAAGCAATTTTCTTGATGCGTAAATATGGTTTGAATTCTGGCCAAATTTGGCACGAGTTACGTAATTCAATCCCTGAAAATATTATGGATTAACTCATCACCTCTTCATTAAAAAGCCCTGCAGTGCAGGGCTTTTTAATATAAACCTAGGGATTGCTGATCTTTGGAGGTTGAATTTTGTTCGAGATCAATAGCCTCTAATAGCGTATTTTAATTCCATTCAATTTTTTCAATCATACCCATCGTAAAATACGATTATCTTTTAATTATATTGCTCAGTAGGATACGTGTTAATTTTGCTGTGTGAATATTGATGTTAATTAATTCAAATCAAACAGTAAAAAGCAGAATGTTGTTTTTATTCAGTGCTAAAAGTCGTTATCTCGTTTTAATTTTCAATTCGGGGTTGGGTTTTTGTTTTTAGCCACAATATCAATGACAGCAACAAGAGCGAAGCTCTTAATCGATATAATTATTTTAATTTATTGGAGAATACAATGGGTGTATTAGTTGGCCGTCAGGCTCCTGATTTTACAGCTGCAGCAGTACTTGGTAATGGCGAGATTGTTGATAGCTACAACCTTCACGAAACAATTAAAGGTAAAAAAGCGGTTATTTTCTTTTACCCATTAGATTTCACATTTGTTTGTCCATCTGAACTAATTGCTTTTGACAAGCGTTTTGAGGAATTCCAAAAGCGTGGCGTTGAAGTAATTGGTGTATCTATCGATTCACAATTTTCTCATAACGCATGGCGTAACACTCCGGTAAACGAAGGTGGTATCGGTCCAGTTAAATATGCACTTGTAGCTGACGTTAAGCACGAAATCTGTCAAGCGTACGATGTTGAGCATCCTGAAGCGGGTGTTGCTTTCCGTGGTTCTTTCCTTATCGATGAAGCGGGTAATGTACGTCACCAAGTAGTGAATGATTTACCACTAGGTCGTAATATCGATGAAATGCTTCGTATGGTTGATGCACTAGCATTCCATAGCGAGCACGGTGAAGTATGTCCAGCTGGTTGGACTGAAGGTAAAAAAGGTATGGATGCAAGCCCTGAAGGTGTTGCTGCTTACCTATCTCAAAACGAAGGCGAGCTATAATTATTTAGCCCTTTTGTGAAAATAAAAAAACCGCTTTTTTAAGCGGTTTTTTTATATAAGCCATACAAGTATGGCTTTAAACAATTACTAATTAGAACTTATAGCTTGCTTGTAAATAAGCAAAGCGACCTTGGCCACTATGCACATTGACAGCAAAGCCCATAAAGTCATGGTATGCAAAAGGTGGTTCTTCATTAAGTAAGTTGGTGACACCAACCGTGAAAACTGTGTTTTCGATTCCATGGTAATTAAATGATGTATCAACGGTCATCATTGAATCAACGTCACTCATTCCATCTTGTTGAACAGCTTCTTGTTGTTTAAATGAATCAATAAAGTTAATACCTAAATACGCAGTCATATCATCTTTAGACCAATCAACACCTGCAGTCCAACGATATTGTGGTTGTTCAAAGTCTCCTTCAGCGATATTGGTACGTTTTCCACCTTGTCCATCAGGGCGCTCATCTTTAAAGTCGATGACATAATTTAAAATATATGAAAATTTAAAATCACCCATTTCTGTCGGTAAGCGGTATTTCAGATCAAGATCTAAGCCTGTCGTTGATAAGTCACCAATATTTTGGAAACGATCAAAGATTTGCACGATTTCACCTGGGTCGCCAGCAATCCCGGTAGGAATACGTTGAACAACGCTCGAATCAAGCCCTTTGGTATTGAGCAAGTGTTGAGTGTCGGAATCAATAATGTTCTCAATATCATAGCTGTAGTAATCAACTGAGAAGTCTAAGTTTTCGGTCACATTATAAATAAGACCTAAGTTATAGCTTTGCGATTCTTCAGGTCCTAAATCAGGATTACCTTCAAAAATAGCGGTGTATTCTTGTGGTTCACACGCTTTATTAATATTACCGATTGCATCACAACGAAGTTTATCGACTAAGTTTGGCGATTCATCAGTGCGACCAAGCCCTAACTGCGCAAGTGATGGAGCACGGAACGCTGTCCCCCAAGAACCACGAAGCGAGACATCTTCAGTCGCACTCCATAAGAACGATACTTTAGGATCAGTGGTTGTACCAAAGTCGCTATAGTCTTCGTGTCGAATTGCAAATTGCATTTCGAAATTATCCATAACTGGAATCGCGAGCTCAGCAAACACCGCAGTGTTGTCACGTTCACCATTTGCTTGCGTTGCTTCTGTACCAAATACTTCACCACGTAAGAATTGATCATCTGGGTTATCGCTAATGGTTTCTTTACGGTGCTCAACACCGATCGCAACCATCACTTCGCCTGTAGAGATGTCCATCAGAGGACCTGAGATTTTAGCATCCCAAATGCGATTGGTTGATTTACCGACGCGAGTGGTAGTTGTTTCAATAAAATCAAGCGCTTGTTGAGAGTTTTTAGAAGGTTCAAACGGGTCCCATGAACCATTATCAATGGCTTCTTGTACACGGCGTGAGTTAGGGAAACCATCAACACCACGTTCAACTGATTTACTTTTTATATAGCTATATGCTGCTTCCCAACTCCAATCTCCTACTTCACCTTTGAGTCCTAGCACAGTGCGTAAGTAATCAGAATCAACTTCTTTTTTACGGTTACCAATATCAACCATACGGCGTCTCATGGTGAGATCTTGACCAAAAAATTCATGCTCAGGCATATTGGCAAATGGATGATTTACGTTGTCACCGTCCATAAACAATTCATTAAAGCTCGGGCTACCGGCGCCTTTAATGGTGACTTTTGAGTTTTGGCCATTTAATTCAGCAAATGCACGAAGTGAATCGTTAATTTCATACTTACCTAAATAGTTAAAGCTAAAACGCTCCGTCGATGGAACCATTGTCATATAGGGGGCATAATCATAACGACAAAGTGTGCCAACTATATCTTCAGCTGGGCAAACGTCGGCGCCAAATGTATCTGGAATTCGGTTAGTTGGATCTGATTTTAATGCGATAGTGCCCGGAATACCTGAAGAACTTCTAAAGTCAGTCGCAAACGGGTCATTTGGGTTTAATGCTGATTGATTAGATGACTTGGCATAATCACGATCAGCATAAAGCACTTCATCACGGCTAAAATAATCTAAAATGAACGTGTGGTTACTTTTGTCAGTTGTGTTGCCCCACACAATGCTTAAATTATCTTCGCCACCGCCGCCATCAGCTGTACCGCCAATTTTTGCTGAAATTTCAGCACCATCAATATCATCACGTAACACAATATTGATTACACCAGCGACAGCATCAGAACCATAAGTTGCAGATGCACCATCTTTTAATATATCAACACGCTTAATTGCAGAAACAGGGATGTTATTGATGTCTACGAATGCAGTATCGATCCCTTTTGCAAATGGACTAACAGAAACACGGCGTCCGTTAACTAAAATAAGAGTCGAATCCGCACCTAAACCACGAAGTGACACACTTGAGCCACCATTCGCTGTGTCATCACTGCTATTGGCTTGTGTAGAAAAAGTGCCTTGACCTGAAATTGGCAGCTTGGCAAATAATGCAATTAAATCTGTTGCCCCTGTGTTAGCAATATCAGCAGCAGAAAGTGAGCTGACCGGGGATGGGCCTGCGAGATCCGTTCTTTTAATATGAGATCCCGTAATTTCAATTTTTTCGATTTCTTCCTCTTGAGCATGGGTGTTTGCAGTGAGAAGTAAAGAGCAAGATGAAATAGCAATAGCCAGTTTACTGAGGCTAAATTGAGTAGCGCGTGACATGATAGATATCCTTATTACTATTATAATAATGTGAGTAAAAAACTCATATATATTAATATCATGTAAATTGGTAGCTTGCAATTAACTGTTTTGTTACAAGAAATGCATTGGTGACGTTATACCGTAAGTGTGAATGCGCAGCAGAAGGCGGACATATTCGTTATAAAAAATACGCTGGCACTCACTGTATAATGAGAAATATGCGCAATAAGAGATGGCTGGTACGGCGATAGCGCGTGCAGATCAAAAAAGCCGCATATGCAAAGCGGCTTTTATTGAAGGTTTATTTATCTTGCAGAATGCTTCATGGTGCGTTCTTTTTCACGTGCCCAATCTTTATCTTTCCCATCAGCACGTTTGTCATGGAGTTTTTTACCTTTGGCTAAGTGAAACTCAAGCTTAACCCAACATTTTTTCCAATACATAGCGGTTGCAACCAGCGTGAATCCATCACGCTCAGTGGAGCCAACTAATCGGTCTATCTCTCGTTTTTTTAATAACAACTTACGATAACGATAAGGATCACACACAACATGTGTTGATGCGCTGTTTAAAGGTTGGATCTGAGACCCCAATAGGAAAGCTTCACCATTTTTAAGATGAATATAGGTATCAGAAATATTAACTTTACCCGCACGAATGCTTTTTACTTCCCAGCCTTGTAATTCAAGGCCAGCTTCAATTTTATCTGTGAGCGAGTACTCGTGTCGCGCTTTTTTATTAAGCGCTATGGTATTGCTACCTGGTTTTGATTTTTTATTTGCCATAGTGGCGATTATTATACGGATTGTTTGAATATTTACATCCATTTTTTTAGGGCTTTGAGAACGTATTTTGTTTAGCGCTAAACCTTGCTAGAATCCCCGCATTAAATCGGAGATGTTATGCCTCAAATCAGTAGAAATGCGCTGGTGATGTACAGTGCCCAAGAAATGTATCACTTGGTGAATGATGTTAGTGCGTATGCTGAGTTTTTACCTCATTGTTCTGACGCGAAAATTATTGCTCAATCAGCCAATGAAATGACCGCGGCTTTAGAAATCTCTAAAGCGGGTTTAAAAAAGTGGTTTACCACCAAAAATACGCTTATTGAAAATCAAGCTGTTCATATGCAATTACTCGATGGGCCGTTTAAAACATTAAGCGGTGGTTGGACATTTAAAGTACTTGATGAACATGCCTGTAAAGTGTCATTGGACCTCGAGTTTGAATTTACCAATCGATTGGTAGAAATGGCTTTTGGCAAGGTGTTTAATGAAGTAGCGACCAATATGATTACTGCTTTTACTCAACGAGCCAAGCAAGTTTATGGAGTGCGCTGATGAAAATTGAAGTGGTGTATGCATTACCAGATTCAGCAACGTGCTTACGTGTTGAAGTGGCCGAAGGGGCACAGGTTGAAGAGGCCATTATTGCATCGGGCATTTTAGAAAAGTGTCCACAAATCGATAAAGACTCTATGACTGTCGGGGTATGGAATCGGACCTGTAAATTAACGCAAATTTTAAAAGAGGGAGATCGCATTGAAATATACCGGCCCCTTATCGCCGATCCAAAAGATGCGCGAAGAAAACGAGCCGAAAAAGCGAAAGAGGAAGGGCGCGCCAACAAAATAACCGGCGGCAAACCTTTAAAATAAAAAAGAGGCGTTTAGCCTCTTTTTTATCGCTAGCAGCTTGTGCTATTTTCCTATCCCTCTAAGGGGATATTAAACTCTTCAGGGACTTCGTAATCACCACTAATACTTTTTAACTTGTCACCGTCAAAATGAACTTGGAGTGATTTGCGCATTTCTGAGCTACGACCATGATTCAGTAAGTACATATAATGCCAAACTGAATTATCAAACGCATCTTCAGCAACAGGCTTACCTAATACATATAAGACTTGCTCGCGAGTCATTTCAATACGCAATCTATCGATGTCTTTTTGTTCTAAAAAATTCCCTTGTGGAATATTCATACGATAAACCCAGTTTGCGCATCCTGAGGCAGACACAACCATTAATGAAACTAATAAATATTTTAACCACTGCATTCTTTATTTTAATCCTTATTGGCTTACTGATAGCATGATACCTGTTGCAGGCAATGTGGAAAAGTTTAAATTTGACCCTTATGGCGATTAATAGTTCCAAACAGGAAAATAATCAGGCAGATACACCGCAAGCGATGTGGTTTGTTTATATCGTACAAACTCGTTTAGGGCATTGGTATATTGGGATTAGCACCGATGTTTTAAAGCGCTTCGAACAGCATCAGCTGGGGCGTGGCGCTAAGAACTTACGTGGTAAGCAACCGCTGACATTAGTATTTTCTACGCCAGTGGGTAATCGCAGTGAAGCAACAAAATTAGAAATAGCCCTTAAAAAACTCACAAAAAAACAAAAGCAGACTTGGTGTGAACGACATCAACAAGTTAACTATCAGCATCAAGCAACAATGCAGCTAAATTTTGCTGATCTAATGCCAAACTAATTAGCTCAATTGCCTGCACTGTGGTGTGATAAAATTCAACATCGATGTTTGACACTTCATCTTTATCGGTATGGTAGTATTTATGCGTGCCGACTCCGAAATATAAAAATGGGATTTTCTGCTCCCGAAACGCACTATGATCACTGGCTCGACGCCAATCTATTTTGTCCGTTTTATTAAGACGATTAATCAGGTTACTACTGCTACTAAAGGTGATGTTACTGTTTAGCGCCTGATTATATTGCTCAATTATGTTTTCAAAAGGCGCTAAGCGTTTATCAGCAAAAGCAAATACATGACCACGTTTGGGCTTAATGGCCAGCATATCTAAGTTAATGTTTAAGACCACTTTATGGCCTGCATCTAACAGGTTTTGAACAAGCGCTTTTGCCCCATACAGCCCATTCTCTTCAGCGTCAGTGGCAACAAATAACATGGTGTGATGAATTGTCTGACTTTTAAACTGTCTTGCAAGGTGAAGTAATGCAGCAACTCCAGAGGCATTATCATCAGCGCCGTTAAAAATTTTATGACCGCGTTGCCCTAGGTGGTCGTAATGTGCAGTGAATACAATGAGCGGTTGGTGGTTATCTAAGGCGCCTAATTGCGCGATGACATTCACGCCTTGTTTATTTGTAAAGCCGCTTCGGTAATTAAATGGATGTAAAAACCGTCCTTGATATTGGCTCAAGCCCTCAGTTGAAAACTGCTGCTCAATAAAAAGGGCGGCGGAGTGACTACCGGATGTGCCCGTTTTTCTGCCAAGCATGTCATCGCTGGCTAATGTCGTTAAGTCGCTCATCAGTGAACTTGCTAACCCTGTAAACGAGCAAAAAACAAGGCAAAGGCATGCTGTTATTTTCAATAGTTTATTGCCGCACTTAAATGAGATAATTTACTTTGATAACGTTCGATGTCAAAACTAAACCGAGCGCTTTTATGTGCTTGTTTCAAATAGCGCTCAGCCAATTTAGTGTCACCGAGTTGGTAATAGCTTCTAGCAAGACCAAAGTACGATTCGTGGCTTTTTTTATCCAACGTTAACGCTTTGCGGTAATGACGCATCGCCATTTGGTATTCATTATGAATGTAGGCCTCATTGCCTTTCGCTATGTGGTAATAAGGGTTGGATTGTCGTTTTAGTTCAAGTTCATCTTGAATTACTTTTGCTTGTTCTTCACGACCGGTGAGTGACAATAAAATAGCTAAGTTACCTTTTGCAGTATTGTTATCTTCATCTAGCTTAATAGCGAACTGATAAGCTTGCTCAGCTGCGTTATACTGATTGTTGAGTTTGAATAATATACCTACATTGCCCCACGAGCCTGAATAATGGGGTGCAATATCAATCCCTGCTTTAAAGTAACTAAACGCTCGATCATATTGTTGATTGACCAATGCTTGTGCGCCTTTGTTGTTATAAAACATCGCTGCAATCACTGATTTATCAATAAATTGTGTTGGGAAACCTTGTTCGCGAGAGTTTGGATCAAAATCAACGGTCAAGCTATCTGCATAATTGTAAAATCGTGTCACGCCATCTTGAGATTCGAATGCTTGGCGGTTGATTTTTAAATTAACATGTCCGGTCAGCATATTGAAACCCTGATCGAGTGCCCAATATTCAGGGATATAAACCCGCTGAAAACGAGAATCTAACCCAAGCTCTTCAGCCAACGCATGGGCTAAAATCGACAAAGAGAGGCAATTCGCGTTTTGCTGACTAAAGGTTTGATTTGCTGTAAGTGTTGAGCCAGAAACATAATTGAGTTTATTGGTTGAAGATTCAAAAATAAAAGTAAGCAATTCCCGAGTCATGATTTTTGCATCAGGAGTGTGATGTATTGATTGATGAAATTGATTAATTATCTCAGGAGAGAGTGAGAAAATTTCTTCAACAGACTCTACTGGTTGATGCTCAAACGAAACATTATTCAAAATATCGGGTGGCGTTAGCGGGGCGGAGGGGGATGTGCTTTGGCACCCAGCTAAGTAAATAACACTGCAAAAACATATAAATAGTTTGATATTCATCAGACACCTCACCCAATATACCGTCACATGAGTGAGTTTTTTTTCACTCATTATCATATAACTATATAACCAGAATGATGTTTTTGCAGTGATTGATTTGTTACATAAGGTTTCTATTTAGCTTTGCAGGAGCGTTGCTAGCATGTCTTCACTTGGAGCAAACCAGTATGAGCCAGAAACAGGCTGAGAAAAATCCAACAGCCGATCAGTAATTCCGTCGTCCGTTAACCCATACATACTATCGAGTAGTGCATCGAAACGTGATAACTGGCAGCTAAACCCAAGAAAATATAATCCCTGTTGGCTTGCATTCGCAAAAGGCATGCTGCGACGATACATTTTTTGCGCGACCTCATCAATCGTTAAGTCGGTTCGGCTGACATGAGAGTTATTGGGCATAGCTTTACCAGATAGCTCAATGGAATCTGCTTTAGTTCGACCAATGATTTGCTCTTGTTCAGAGATTGATTGGTGGTGAAACTTGCTTAGTTGATGTTGCCAGATTTGCCCAAGAATAAAACTTCCACCGGCTAATGGATGTTCGGCAGCCACTAGTGCGGCTTGTTGCTTCGCTGCCAAGTCTTTTGGATTGGCAGAGCCATCAACAAACCCAGTCAAGTCACGGTTATCACGATATTTGAACCCACTGCACTGCTGAGTCATTGTCATCACCTTTTCCATAATAGGCTGAAGGTCTATGAGTGCTTCCGCTAAGTTATTTTGGTCGTTGCTGTGAAACCATAAAAATAAGTCTGTTTGCGTTGCAGGTGCTTGGTGTCCATGGCTACTTTGGCGCGGTGTATATTCATCAAATATCGTTTCGTTTGAGCCAGTCAATGTTTGCAACAATTTCGGGCCAAACCCAATCACGAGTTCAATAGTATCAAGTTGTTGCTTAAGTTCCGCTAATGCCATGCGGATTTGCTGAAGCGTAGCACCCGTTTTTGCTCGGTATTCAATGACTTCAAATGCTGTACTTTGTTCGGCAAAAATGCCCGATTGTGGACGTGTCATTTTTATCCTCATTGTTTTTCAAGTTTAAAAGATTCAACGAGACCATCGAGTGATTGTGCTGAATCCTTCAAAGAAGCGATTGCGCCAGTCACCCCTTGCTGATTGTGGACAGCCTCTTCATTGATTGTACTGATTTGTTCGACATTCTGGCCAACTTCACTGACAACTTTACTTTGTTCTTCAGTTGCACAGGCAATCACGGTGGTCATTTCATTGATTTGGTTGACCATGTTGACAATATCTTTTAACTCGTTCACGGCTTCATTCATTGATGTCACACCGACAGTCGCCGTTTGTTGTGATTGTGCAATATCGCTGACAACTTCATTGGATGTATTATTTAATTCAATAATAGTCTTTTGAATTTCATCGGTGGAAACAGATGTTCGTTTTGCCAGCTCCCTGACTTCATCAGCAACAACGGCAAAACCTCGGCCATGTTCACCAGCTCGGGCAGACTCGATGGCGGCATTCAGTGCTAATAAATTGGTTTGCTCAGAAATACTACGAATAACATCGACCACAGAGCCAATTTGCGAGGTTTTATCAGCTAAGGCATGGATTTTTGTGCTGGCTTGTTCAATGTTACGAGCCAGTTGGGTGATATCGTGTTGGCTTTGACTCACCCTTTGTTGAGTTGACAGCACATGTTGCGCACTTTGCTCGGTCAATTTTGCTGCATGACCAGCACTGGCGGCTATTTCTTGCACTGTCGCCCCCATTTCATTAATCGCTGCCGCCACTGACATTGTTTGGTCTTTTTGTTGCTCAATTTGACCTGCATTCACTTGTGATTGTGAATAGACCGCTTCAGAGGCCTCTTTTATTTCGTGGCTTTCATTGGAAACTCGATGCATGGCATCTTCAATTTTATTAAGAAATAAATTAAACCCACTGCTTAACCGGTTTAATTCAGGCTGATTACTCTGAGGTAGGCGGTAATTAAGTCGCGCTTCACCTGCGCCAAGTTCCGTGAATAACTGAGTGATTTTTTGCAGGGGAGCACTAATTGTTGATGCCAATAACAAGCCAAAAATACTTGCCAACATAGCTACAACTAACGAAATAGTGACAATCTTCCAGGTTAAACTGTCTAGAGCTGAAAAAACTTCATCTTTTGGCACTTGAGCGACTATGTATAGTTGAGTATTTTTGACTGGGCTCGTTGCAATTAAATGAGGTTTTCCTTCAATAGATACTTCGCGGTAAGTAAAACGCTGACGATTAAGCAACTCACGACTCAGAGGTTGCTGATAAATTTGATCTATGGTTTGTTTGGCAACGAACTGATCGTTTTTATGAAGTTGAACAAGTCCTTCTTGATTAACAAGGTAAACAAAGCCAGTTTGTTCAATTTTGAATTTCTGCAAAATAGATTGCATATCATCAATGCTTTTGGCGAGCCCTGCCAGACCAACACCATTAGTTTGCTGGTGGTTAACAAACATTTTTACATCGCCAGGACTTTCCTGATAAATACTGATCAGAGAGTTTTCTGAGGTATTAACAAACGAAAAAAACCAACCATCTTGTTCTGGGGTCAGCACGCGTAAAAAACCCTCTTGGTTCCAATATTGATTGGTGTTGCGATTGGCCCAAGAAGCGGTCGCTAAATCATATTGGCGGACGATTCGGTTGAGTTCTTTTAACAATAAAGCATCGTCTTGCTGTGACGGCTGCGCAGCCCAATTTAATACAAACTCGTTACTGGCGAGTTGCTCACTTGCCATTAAGAGCAAGCTAATTTCTTTTGCTACATAGTTATTGATTTCTTCGACTTTACTCGGAAGTTCTGACTCAATCATCCTTTTTTCGATGATGTTTTTGGCTGAGTAGATGGCGCTGGCGCCAATTAACGATGCAACAACGATTGCCACAAGCGTGGCGACAAGTGCAACTTTTTGTTTAATTGAAAGGGAAAACGACAACTTTTTATACCTACAGTGACTTGTAATGATGCTTACTTTAGCATGGTTATTTTGTTGTGTTTACTGCAAGAAGGGATGAATCTGTTTCTAATAAAGAAAAAAGCCTAATATCAGGGAGTTATTAGGCTTGGGACTTAACAAACGAAAAGTTTAAATGTTAAACAATCGGCTTCATCGCTGACATATAACCACGTAATGTGGTGCCAATTATTTCAACCGGGTGCTCACGTAACGCTTTGTTTACCGCGATGAGCTTGGCATTGTCGACACCCGTCGAACTTAATTGCAAACCTTCACCAATCACATCAGTCTCGATGTTTTTCATGAAGTCAGCTAAAAGTGGTAAACATGCATGGTTATAGAGGTAACAGCCATATTCAGCGGTATCAGAAATGGTACGGTTCATTTCGAATAACTTTTTGCGTGCAATGGTATTGGCAATTAATGGTGTTTCATGCAGAGATTCGTAATAAGCTGATTCTGCTTTAATGCCTGCCGCCGTCATGGTTTCATAAGCAAGTTCAACACCAGCTTTGACCATGGCGACCATTAAAATACCTTTATCGAAGAAGGCCTGCTCGCTGATTGACTCGTCTGTATTTGTTTGCTTCTCAAATGCAGTTTCACCTGTTTCTGCGCGCCAGCCGAGTAATTTTGCATCGTCTTCGGCCCAATCAGCCATCATGCCAGATGAAAACTCACCGCTGATAATGTCATCCATATGTTTGTTGTATAACGGACGCATGATTTGCTTCAGCTCTTCGCTTAGTTCAAAAGCTTTGATTTTTGCAGGGTTCGTGAGTCTATCGAGCATATTGGTGACACCACCATATTTTAATGCTTCAGTGATCACTTCCCAGCCATATTGGATAAGTTTTGATGCGTAGGCGGCATCGATGCCTTTTTCGACCATCTTGTTGAAACATAAAATAGAGCCAGTTTGCAACATGCCACATAAAATGGTTTGCTCGCCCATCAGATCTGATTTTACTTCAGCAATAAACGATGACAGTAAAACACCTGCACGATGACCGCCAGTGCCAGCTGCGTAAGCCTTAGCTTGTGCTAAACCTTTACCTTCAGGGTCGTTTTCAGGGTGAACCGCTATTAAAGTGGGTACACCGAAACCACGTTTATATTCTTCACGTACTTCTGTCCCCGGACATTTTGGAGCCACCATTATTACAGTGATGTCAGAGCGAACTTGCATGCCTTCTTCGACAATATTAAACCCATGAGAATAGGCAAGTGTAGAGCCTTGTTTCATTAATGGCATGACGGCAGTGACGACTGAAGTATGCTGTTTATCAGGAGTGAGATTTAATACTAAATCAGCCGTTGGGATCAATTGCTCGTAAGTGCCAACCACAAAGCCATTATCTGAAGCGTTTAAAAACGATTGACGTTTTTCGGCAATTGCTGATTCGCGCAAGGCGTAGCTGACATCTAAACCTGAGTCACGTAAGTTTAATCCTTGGTTAAGACCTTGTGCACCACAACCGACAATGACAAGCTTTTTACCAATAAGTACGTCAACACCATCATCAAATTCTGAGGCATCCATAAATTCACATTGGGCTAATTGCGCCAATTGTTCACGTAGGCTTAAGCTATTAAAATAATTTTTCGACATTTGTTAAAATCCTTGAAATCTTGGCAACGCTGCTCTCAGGTTGCGCTTAAAATTAATGTAATGAATAAATAACCTTGCGTAAAATGATATATTTGCACTAGAGTGTTTCATATTTTGAAATGCTCTAGTGGAATGAACTCATGATAGATCAACGCACTTTGCAATTATTTTTAGCATTAGCAGATACATTACATTTCGCCCGAGCCAGTGAGCGCTGTCATGTCAGTGCTCCGACGTTAAGTCGCAATATTAAACAACTCGAAGAGTCATTGGGCGTCGACTTATTTTTACGAGATAACCGTACAGTGCGTTTAACAGCTCATGGAAAGGCATTTATTGAGTATGCCAAACTCTCACTGCAGCAATGGCAACAACTTAAGCTGTCATTTGAACAACAGACAGAGCAGTTAGTCGGAGAGCTTAGTTTGTTTTGCTCAGTCACGGCTTCTTATAGTTTTTTGTACAAATTGCTGGAACAATTTAGGTTAAATTATCAGCAAGTCGAAATTAAGTTACACACAGGGGATCCCGCGTTAGCTCTCGACCGGGTACTCGAAGGCCATGAAGATATGGCAATTGCCGCGCGGCCCGATCACTTACCGGCAAACTTAGCATTTTGTTCGACTGGTTATTCGAGTCTGCAATTTATCGCGCCGATCGGTCATGGTGAGATCGCCCAGCAGCTGGCGAATTGCCAGCGTGATAAACAAGAAACGCCTTGGCAATCTTTGCCCTACATAGTTCCTGAAATGGGCCTTAATCGTAAGCGTTTGGAAAGCTGGTGGAAAAAAATGAACATCAAACCATCAATCTATGCGCAAGTAGCGGGGAATGAAGCGATTGTGTCGATGGTGAGTTTAGGGTTTGGTGTCGCGTTAGTCCCTCAGATAGTGTTAGATAACAGTCCACTGCTTGATAAAGTACAAATCATCTCTGCACCGTTTCAACCTCCTGCATTTGAAATAGGTATTTGTGTGCTACGAAATCGTTTACAAGACCCACTGATCACTGCCATGTATCAAACCGCGCAATCGATGAGTGTTTAGTCATTTTGTTATTGTTTGTAACGCGCTACTGCTTCGCAGCTGGGGATTTGCTAAAGTAGCCACATAGAACATGATAGGTTTAAGTATGCGACACTCTTTTTTTGCTTTGTTAGCTGTGTTTAGTCTGATGGTGCAAAGCGAAAACAACGATATTAAATTGGCTACATGGCATATTGCAGTGGGAGTTGGGATCGGGATTGCCACAAATCCATTGCATGGTGGTGATGATATTCCACTGCTTGTTTTGCCTGATTTAGCCTATTACGATGAACACGTATTTTTTGATAATGGTGTCCTTGGTTACACGTTTATTCAGGATAAACGTTTTGTTTTGAGTGCAATTACCGAACTAAATCCAGAAAATCGTTTTTTTGTTTTTTGGCATCCTGCGAACCTCTTTCTTAATTCTTACCGAAGCTCAGATTTAAAACTTGAAAACTCAGTGTCTATTGAAACGTTAGATAAAAAACGTTGGGCACTGGACGGCGGATTCGAATACCAATATTTTGCAGATGATTTTGTGATGCGGATTGATTGGTTACATGACATTACAGGGGTCTATAACAGTGCCCGTGCCAGTATTGAGTTAGAAACTGAGTTAGTGCTCGGAGAGTGGCTGATCAATCCTTTGGTCGGAGTTCAATATCGAAGTCAGCAATTGAATCAGTATTATTATGGTATTGATCCGTCACTGGAACTGGAGCAACTTTACTTGGCTGATGATAGTTTTTCTCCCTATGCAAAAGTTCAGTTAACCTGGCCGTTTTCGCACGATAAAGCGGTGTTTGTTCGTGCCAGTTATGACGATTACAGCCAGCTCAGTGAGAGCCCGTTATTTAAAGAAGATCATGCGCTTAGCATATTTTTAGGATTGAAATATATTTTTTAGAACCCTGATTGTGGTTGCTGTGGTACTCAGCCTGATATGTCCAGCTTCAGAGGCCAGCACTAACCCTGAAAAATTAGTCGTGACACCCAAAATTTGTGCTGTTAATAACACCGCACCTTATTGTGATGTCAGTGTTTTTGTTCAGTTGATACAGCAGAGCAGCGATGAAGTGTGCCTGTTTGAAAACGACAAAGTCATTCAATGTTGGCAAGAACGAGAAATAAATTACCATCATAAAGCGAGCATTCAGTTTGATACCGTATATTTGTTATCAAGAACAAAGCAAGGGGTCGTGCTTGATAAAGTAAAAGCACAAGTGCAAAACAGTCAACTAAAGCCTCAAAGGCGAAGACTGCGCTCTCCTTGGAGCTTTTTTTAATAGATAGGGATCTTATGGCGCATATATTATTAGTTGAAGACGACTTAGCACTTCAACAGTTGACCAAAGAGTATTTAGTTCATAATGGCTTTTCAGTTGCGACCATCGCTAACGGTGATGATGTGATGGCTGCACTGCATAAACGTATGCCTGATTTAATTATTTTAGATGTCATGCTACCAGGAAAAGACGGTTTTACTGTGTGTCGTGAAGTGAGAGATAGATTTAACGTGCCTATTTTAATGTTAACAGCCAAAGGAGAAGATTTTGATCAGGTTGTTGGTTTAGAGTTTGGTGCGGATGATTACGTAATTAAACCTGTTGAGCCGCGGGTGTTACTTGCTCGCATTAATGCCGTATTAAGGCGTCAGCAACCAGTAAAAGTCAGTGAAGAACTAGTGTTTGGGCAATTACGCATTGATAAAACCAGTCGGCAAGTATTTTTACACCAGCAAGAAGTTATCTTAACTTCGCATGAGTTTGAATTATTATGGTTATTGGCTTCAAATGCTGGAGAAGTCCTTAACCGAGATTATGTTCATCAAAAAATGATTGGGCGCGAATACGATGGCCTAGACAGAACCGTTGATGTACGTATTTCTCGATTAAGAAAAAAATTAATCGATAATACAGCTCGCCCGTATCGAATCAAAACTGTGTGGGGGCAAGGGTATTTGTTTGTCTCAGATGCATGGGAATAATTCATGGGTAAACTGTTTGGCAGCTTATATTTATACATCATAGTGTCAGTGTTATTACTCAGTGGAGTGGTCGAAAAGTTTTGGCCTCACAAAGAAGGGGAGCAAGCACTGATGCTGCACCCCGAATTTACCCACAGTATTGCTTTATTGCTCACCTACCCAGATGGTTTACAACAAGTTCAGCAGCATTACCCCAGTGCGATTTTCCAGATTAATGAGATTGCCTTTTTGCCAGAACAGCAGGCGCAATTAGCCCGTGGCGAAGCGGTGTTGTTGTTTAATCAGCAGCAACAGGCAAGTTGGTACTTTCAACTCCCACAGCAGCAATTATTACAATTAGGCCCGATAGACATAGTGACTCCTAATTTTGATTCGAGTTGGCCATATTTAGTGATGTTGCTGTTAATCGGCTTGCCTATTGGACTCTGGAGCCTGTGGTTACTGCGAGATTTTAACAAGCTGCGCCATGCTTGCGATAATATGGTGGCCCCAGAAAGTGCAGAATTTGCCTCTGGGTATAGCTCGGCTTTGTTACCTATTACCGATGTGTTACGAGCCTTACAGAGCCGTATAAAACAGCTCTTGAGTTCGCAAAAAGAATTAACGTCAGCCGTTTCTCATGAGTTTCGCACGCCTTTAGCGCGTTTAAAGTTCGCCATTGCAATGCTAGAAGAGTACCCACTCAATGAGGAGCAATATAATTACATAGATGGCATGACCAGAGATATTAGCGAGCTCGAGGCATTGGTGACTGAAATGCTGAACTTTGCCAAGATGGATCGTGAAACCCCAGCGCTGAATTTGACTGAGGTCAATTTAACTGAGCTTGCAGGGCAAACGATGGAAAAATTACAACTTAACCACGGATTGTCTTTGCAGTTAATGCAAACTGAGTCGGTGTTTTATCGTTGTGATGCACATTTTATGACACGGGTACTGCAAAACTTAATTGGTAATGCAATAAAATATGCTCAAAGCTGTGTTCAAGTTGAGATTAATCAGCAATCTGATCATATAAAGCTTATTGTGAGTGATGATGGCTCAGGGATTAATCAGCAAGACTGGGAGCAGGTGTTTAAACCTTTTATTCGGTTAGATAAAAGTCGAGACAAACAAAAAGGTGGGTTTGGACTCGGTTTAGCAATCGTCAGCAAGATTGTTGATTGGCATCATGGGCGTCTTTATTTGCAACAAGGATCACTCAAAGGTGCCTCATTTGTGATCGAACTCCCCCTTAATGGTCACTAAGCTGAGCACAAGTTAACTAGTATTTATCTGAATTTTAAATATTTTTTAGGTTTGTTGCGTGAATTTCATTTTTCTTGACGTTTGTAAATTTTATTTCTACTTTTATTGTCAATACAAATCAAACGGTTAGCTTGATAATCCAATATTTCAATGGTTTTAACTCTAAAAAGCAAGGTAAATGATATTGATTCTCATTGGTATATCTATATAATCTGGCTCAATAAAAAGTTCTAACCAGTTATTTTATAAAAGGATAGTCAGATGATGTTACGTAAAAGCTTATTGGCCTCAGCAGTTCTTGCTGCAACGTTAGGTTTAACCGGTTGTGGTGGTTCAAGCGATAAAAAAGATCCAGTTACTCCTCCAGTCACTCCTACGAATCAAGCACCAACAGCAATCGCTTTGACTGTATCTTCTGATTTTTCTGAAGATATGTTGGGTGCAGTGGTTGGTCAATTATCTGCAACCGATGACTCAACTTCAGGTTTAGTTTTTACTACCAATGACGTTCGTTTTACGATCACTGATGGCGTATTGTCATTAAAAGAGAATTTAGCGCTTAATTTTGAAGATGCTGCGACAGTGGATGTTGAAGTTACCGTGACTGATGCCGGTGGGTTAACGTTTACAGATACATTAACAATTAATGTTGTTGATTTAGATGCGCAAAACGGTGTGAATGTGTATGAGTTTGCATCAACATTTACAGATGGTTCGTCAGTCTCTTACACAGGTCAAATTGCTCGTCACGCTTTATCGGCTGAAATTAAAGAGTACATGAGTACCGTTTCATCTGATGTCGCTAGCTATACGCCTGAACAAGTCAGTGCGCAGTTAAATGCTTTATGGGGCGATTATGCTGCCATCTCAGAATCAAACATGACTTTCTTAGGTGATTTAACTAACTTTGAGCAAAAAACATTTGCTGATATCTCTGGTTCAGGCAAAGAATTAAGCGGTAAAGTGGCTGGTAATGACGGTTCGAAAATGTATAAAGATTGGTTAGCAGCCGGCAGCTTTGTTGGTTGGTCTGATTTTGGTACTCAAGCGGCGACTCCTGAGGGTTTAATTAAGCACCTTTTAGATTTATTTGTAGCGCAAGTAGCGAAAGTTAACAGCGGTGAAGCGAATAAAGTTGTTGGTACTGACGTTGTTATTCCTGTACACATTACCCCTGAAGGCTTAGATTTAGTGCAATTGGTTCAAAAGCACACTCTCGGTGCAGTGATGTTTTCACAAGGTACTGATGATTATCTTGAAGAAGGTCTAAATTCAGACAATGTGCAAGATGGCACAAAAGCGTACACTAAACTTGCACACCAATTTGATGAAGGTTTTGGTTATTTCGGAGCGTCTCGTAATTATCTTGAATATTCAGATAAAGAAATTGCGATCAAAGGCGGCCGTGATGAATTCCAAGGTAAAAACGATATCAACAGCAATGGTACCATTGATTTAGGTGCAGAATTTGTTTGGGGTAACTCATCAAACGCGGCAAAACGTGATTTAGGTGCAACCAACCCAATCGATCTAACTGCAGAAGCAATGACTCACTTTATTGCAGGGCGTAAAATTTTAGCTGACGTGGTTGGCACGCCTTTATCTGATGAGCAAATGACGCAATTAAAAGCGCATGCTAAAGCTGCGTCATTAGGTTGGGAAAAAGCCATTGCAGCAACTGTTATTCATTATATCAATGACAGCATTGCTGATTTAGCGGTTATTAAAACGGGTGAGTTTACTGCTGATCAGTTCGCTACTTATGCAAAACATTGGGGTGAAATGAAAGGCTTTGCATTGAACTTACAATTTAGCCCATACTCACCGTTTGCTCATTCAGCGACGGCTGCGAATGCTGACTTTGTTAGTTTGCACACATTGTTTAAAGATGCACCTGTTTTAGATGCATCAGCTGTGGATGCCTATGCTGCGGATTTAATTAAAGCCCGAGATATTCTTCAAGCGGCGTATAACTTTGATGCCGACACTGTCGCTGATTGGTAATGGGTAATTAATCTATCGAAAAAAGGTTAGTACTTTCGGGTGCTAACCTTTTGTTGTAATTTATGATTCAAAACTTTAGGAATGACGATGCTGTTTTCTCGAAAAATGAAACCACTGGCTATCGCTTGTGCGCTAAGCGTTATTTTAACGGGATGTGGTGAAAGTACGTCTAGCACCAGCGGCCCAGATTTTGGTGGTAATCAACCTGATCCAGGCCAAGGTGGCACAACGTTTGATGAACGCGCACTCTTAACTAATCTTGTCGATAACGTTATTACACCGACATTTAATGCATTTCAAACTCAAAGTGAGCAAAACATTGCTGCAGTGTCGGCCTATTGTGGTTTAGAGCAGCAAGTACTCGCGGGTGAAGCTGTTGAAGCCCAGCGTGATGAAGCCTATGTTGAAGCGACACAATCGTGGCGTGATTTAGCACAAATTTGGCAACATGCGGAATTGATGCAAGTGGGTCCGCTAGTCGAAAACGACAAGCAATTGCGCAATGTCATTTATTCTTGGCCATCAAAAAGTTTATGTGGCATAGACCAAGATGTGGCGTATTTTGAAGATGGGCTTATCAATTTAGATCCAAATAAACCGTTTGATATTAAAGATCGCACGGCAAACCGTCGTGGTTTAATTAGCTTAGAGCATTTACTTTTCAACCAAAATTTAGCCCACAATTGTTCAGTGGCCAATGATGCGTTAGCCGATTGGGATATGCGCCCAGAGCAATCACGCAAAGTGGCCCGTTGCCAATTTGCAGTGGAAGTGGCCAAAGATTTACACGATAACGCCACTGTCTTAGTCAATACTTGGAATGCCGACAATGGTTATGCTAAAGCATTAAAAACAGCTGGGGAGCCTGGCAGCCAATTTGAGTCAGCCCACCTGGCGGTCAATGTGATCTCTGATGCACTTTTTTACTTAACAGAAGAAGTCAAAGACAACAAATTAGCAGTGCCATTAGGCTTAGGACAATTTACCAACTCATGTGGCAAAGTAGCTTGTCCACAAGATGTTGAATCGGGAATCGCAAATGTTTCACTGGCGTATATTAGCGCTAATATCAGCGCATTTGAGCAGCTGTTTTTAGGCCAAGGTGTCAATACAGAGAATACAACCGGTTTTGATGATTTCCTCGACCAAGAAAATGGCTCGCAGGTTAAAGAAGCGATGATTTTAGGCATTGCGAATGCCAAAGCTGCAGTGACCAATATTAATGGTGATTTACAACAAGCCTTAATCGATGAAAATGACAAGGTGGTAGACACCCATGATCAAGTTAAAGTGATTACCGATCAATTGAAAAATGATTTCATCAATAAATTAGCGCTGGAGTTACCAAAAACGTCAGCTGGCGATAACGATTAAGGGATCACAATGAAAAAATCAATACTCGCGGTCAGTATCGCAGCGTTATTTTCATCGCATTCAGTCAATGCGCAAGCTGAGGCTGCTAAAGTAAACAGCTCTGATTTAGAGCATATCCAAATTATTAGTCATCATGACAGATTACGTACCGAATCAGGCTCTGCGACTTTATTGACTGAAGTCGAATTGGAAAAATTTGAATACGATGATATCCACCGTATTTTATCGTCTGTTCCAGGTGTAAACATTCGTGAAGAAGACGGTTATGGCTTACGCCCTAACATCGGTTTTCGTGGTGTGACTCCTGAGCGCAGTAAAAAAATTACGATTCTAGAAGATGGTGTCTTAATTGGTCCAGCTCCTTATTCTGCACCAGCGGCTTATTATTTTCCGGTCACCACGCGTATGACTGCTGTAGAGGTCTTTAAAGGGCCTGCAGCAATTAAATTTGGCCCGCAGACAGTCGCAGGCACGTTAAATATGGTGACGCGTCAAGTTCCAGATATGCAAGAGGGTGGGATTGATCTGGCTACTGGACAAGATGGTTATCAAAAAGTGCATGGTTATTACGGCAATGCAGTGGATGACTTAAGCTTTTTAGTCGAAGGGGTGCATTTAGGTGCCGATGGCTTTAAAGAACTCGATGGCGGCGGCAATACGGGCTTTGATAAAAATGATCTACTTGCCAAAATTCGTTATCAATTCAATGCTGCTGGGTTTGATCAAAATATCCAACTCAAATTGTCCTATGCGGATGAAACATCTCACGAAACATACTTGGGTTTAAGTGATGATGACTTTGCTACCACGCCTTATCGTCGTTATGCGGCTACCCAACCGGCTTTGATGGAAACTGAACACCAACAAGTAATGTTTACGCATAACATGAGCAATGATCAGTTTAGTTTGACCAGCCGTATTTATCGCAACGATTATGAACGTGCTTGGTTAAAGCTGAATAAGCTCACCAATACAAATGCGACTTTGTCTGAAGTGTTGGCTGATCCGACAACTTACCAAACTGAGTTTGGTGTGATCACTGGTGCACGTGATTCTGTGGTCAGCGGCGAAACAAGTCATAATTTGATAATGGGAACTAACGATAGAGAGTACTACTCTAAGGGTGTTCAACTTGATGGTACCTGGCGATTTAACGCCTTTAACTTTGAACATAAATTGTCGTTTGGTGCTCGTTATCACGAAGATGAGATTGATCGTAAACATTTTGAACAAGTATTTTTAATGGAAGCAGGGATAAGTCAAGAAATCGCTGATAGCCGTTACGATACCACGCAAAATGTCGAACAAACTGATGCGTTAGCTGTGTATATTGAAGATGCTGTCACTATAGATAAACTCACAGTGACAGCAGGTGTTCGTGGTGAGTTTATGGATATGCATTACCATAACAAAGCCAACCTTGATGACTGGCAAAATAAAGAAACTCGTATTTGGTTGCCAGGTGTGAGTGGTTTTTATCAGTTCTCTGATTCGGCCGGCATGTTGTTTGGGGTTCATCAAGGTTTTGTGCCATCGAGCCCACAACAAGGGGATGATATTGAGTTAGAGAAGAGCGTTAATTATGAATTCGGAGGACGTTTCAATGATGGGATTACCCAGTTTGAAGTAGTGAGCTTTTTTAATGATTACAGTAATCTTAAAGAAAGTTGTTCGCAGTCTAATTGTGGCGATGATACTCAACTTGATACTGAGTTTAATGGTGGCGCTGTCAATGTGTATGGTTTAGAAACACAATTTGGCCAACGTTATCCATTAAATATGCAAATTGAAATTCCATACAGTGTTGTTTACACATACACGAAAAGTGAATTCCAAGAAGCATTTAACTCAGATTTTGCTCAATGGGGAGAGGTGAGTAAAGGTGATGAATTACCGTATTTACCGACTCACCAAGCGACCTTTAATTTGGGAATCGACAGCGATGTCTGGCGTATTAACATGGCGCTTAAATACATTAGCGCGATGAACGAAGCTGCGGGCCGTGGTGTGGCGTTATCGGGAGTAAAAACCGATGCTTCAACTGTGATTGATGTCTCAGCGAGTTATGATATTGGCCAATATGGTCGTATTTACGCCAAGGTTGATAATATTACCGATGAGGCAGATATTATCAGTCGCCGTCCTTATGGGGCGAGACCGAGTAAACCAAGACAAATTTCAATTGGGTATAAATATCAGTTCTAATTGTCTATCAACAAGGTGCTTCGGCACCTTGTTTACAATTATCAAGTTAATGGCCTGACTAAATCAAAGAGGAAACTCTGTGCTTGAAGTATTCAATAATAGTATTTTAGCCTTGCCAAGTTATTTCACCGATGCAAACAAACGTATTTTCATTGGGTATTTGGTAACAGCCTGGCTGATGGCCATACCGGTTTTTTTAGCTGCCACCTCAAACAAAGCTGAGCGAACGTTCACTCAGTTTATGAAGTTTGTTTTTCCTAAACGCGTGTGGCTCCACAACAGCGCCAAACAAGACTACGTACTTTGGCTGTTAAATAAACTACTTAAAACCTTGTTGTTTGGACCAATCGTGTTGACTATGGTGCCGGTGGCACTGTTTTTTTCAGATGGGCTTGAGTGGCTATTTGGAGCGATAACCCCATTTGCTTGGTCTAAAGCCAGTATTATAGCTGTTTTTACTTTCGCTCTATTTATTGTTGATGATCTTACGCGTTTTTTACTGCATTTAGCTTTACATAAAATCGATTTTCTTTGGCATTTTCATGCGGTGCATCACTCAGCAAAAGTGCTGACTCCTTTCACTATTTATCGCACTCACCCTGTGGAAAGTTATCTTTATGCTTGTCGAATGGCCATAGTGCAAGGCAGTGTTGTGGGAGCTGGGTATTATCTCTTTGGCGGTACATTAAGTATGTTTGATGTGCTAGGAGCCAATGTGTTTGTATTTTTATTTAACGTATTGGGTGCTAATTTACGCCACTCTCATATCTGGTTTAGTTTTGGTAATAAAGTGGAAGGGGTGTTGATTAGCCCTGCACAGCACCAAATCCATCACAGTAATAATCCTATTCACTTTGATACCAATTTAGGTTCTGCATTGGCTATTTGGGATCGGATGTGTGGCACGTTAATTAAAGCATCAGAGGTGAAAGAAATTGAAATTGGCATAGGCCAGTATGATGTCAAACACGATTCGATTGCTGAGATCTATTGGCGGCCAATCGTCAATGCGATAGGCTCTTTTAAACCAAAACGAGCAATAGATTTAAATAATTCTAAGTATAAAAAAACGCCGTAAAGGCGTTTTTTATACTGAAAAGATTAAGGTTTTGCAGGAATGGCTTTTAATACATTCACTAATAAATCAAAAAATGGTGCAACGGTATCAATTTTCACTTTTTCATCAGGTGAGTGTGGAAAGCGAATTGTTGGACCAAACGACACCATATCCCAATTAGGGTAAGCATCTTTAAATAAGCCACACTCCAAGCCTGCGTGGATGACCATGATTTTTGGTAATTCACCAAACATACTTTGATACGTTTCGCGCAATAAATCTTTGATTGGGGACTCTGCTTTGGGTTCCCAACCGGGATAAGCGCCAGTACAGATGACACTCGCCCCAGCTAACTCGAAATTAGAGGTGATCATCAATTGTGTGTTAGTTCGCGCTGAATCGATTAATGAGCGCACTAAACACATAATATTGATGTGATTAGCCTCAGTGGTGATCACGCCTAAGTTTGTCGAGGTTTCCACAACGCCTTCAACTTCATCACTCATACGGATCACACCATTAACACAGGCATTAACCGAGTTAATTAAGGCAAGTTGGCTGTGTGCACTCAACTGATCATCTGGGCGCTCACAAGGCTCTACAGAGACCCTGATGTTGGTTTCTATCGCGCTGAGTTCAGCGACGAGGGTTTGGTTAAAATCTGTTACTGCTGCTTTTAATGCAGATACAGAGTTTGTATCACATAAAATAGTTGCTTGGCTTTCTCGTGGGATGGCATTACGTAATGTGCCTCCAGAAAAGCTGTGAATCGCTAGATTTAACTCAGAAAACTGTTTTAAGAAACGTGCAAGGAGTTTATTGGCATTGGCGCGACCAGTGTGAATATCAACCCCTGAGTGACCGCCTTTCAAGCCTTTAATGCAGAGCACAAATGCCTGCTGATTTAGATTGCTTGGCTGGCGTGTAATGGGTAACGTTACATTGACGTCAATGCCGCCAGCACAGCCCATGTAGACTTCACCTTCATCTTCTGAATCGGTATTTAAAAGAATCTCGCCATCAAGCCAACCGGCCTCTAAGCCAAATGCACCTGTCATTCCGGCTTCTTCATCAATGGTTACCAGTACTTCGATTGGTCCATGAACAATATCAGTGCTTTGCAGTACCGCTAAACAGGCGCTTAGGCCAATGCCATTATCTGCACCTAAAGTGGTCCCATTCGCGGTGACCCATTCACCATCAACATAAGCTTCAATTGGGTCGGTAACAAAATCATGGACTTTATCAGCATTTTTTTGTGGCACCATATCCATATGTGCTTGAAGTACTACACCTTTTCTGTTTTCCATCCCAGCAGTGGCTGGCTTTTTAATGATTAGGTTTCCGACTTTGTCTTCTTTTACTGTTAACCCTAACTCTGTAGCAAAGCTTTGGATCCAAGCTGAAATTTGTTGCTCGTGCTTGCTTGGGTGTGGAATAGAGCAGATTTTTTCGAAAATAGTCCAAAGTGGTTGGGGTGATAATTGGCTAAGTGTGGTCAAAATAATACCTTTATGAATGATTTTTTGAACGAGGTGCTTGTTTAAGTAAGGGCATTAGCATCCCTTCAAGGCCATTGAGTTTAACTTCGTAGATGAGCGCCAACTGTTGTCCAAGTTTAGTATCAGGGAAGCCTTGTTGTTTAAACCAGACTAAATAAGGCTCAGGCAATAATAATAACGGGCGACCAGCATGTTTACCAAAAGGCATAATCGCGTTTATTGCGTCGGTTAGCGTGGCATTATCCATAATTAAACCCAAAAAGAAAAAGCCCATTATAATGGGCTTTTGAAAGAGAAAATAGACCAACGGGGCATTGTTGGTCTATTTACGAGACAGTAGGGCCTCGATATTTAGTGTAAAATAGGGCGGCCATGACGATAAAAGCCGTGCTGATTAAGTTTAGTTTTTATCGAAGGATCATCTAAGTTCATCGGGATGGGCTCGGCGCGTAAACTATGTTGCATAGGCACATGATATAAATCGAGCATCTTTTGGAACAAGGCTTCACGCAATTGCATGGGGCTTATTCCTCTGTTCTGGATAGCATCTAATTCTTGTTGTAAGCGAACAAGTAACTCTGCATTAGCATCTGCAGCGACAGCTTGGTGTTCTATATTATTGTCTTGCTTAGCCATAGGTGCTCCCCGTTACTTTAGTGTTACAAGATGTAACGAAATGGTGATTAAATTAGTTTGCGCTTAAAACAGTACCTTTTTCTTATTTTTGTGTGAAAAATAGATACTTAGCGTTATTCATTGAGGGTAAGTGTACGATGTTTGTGCAAGGAAATGCCAATTTGGATGTAAATGTTTGTAAATAGAATTTCTGTGTTGTTTCGGTTTAATTAACAAATGAAAAGCTAACTGTTTGAGAGTCAAATAAAAATAATTATCAGTACCACAAATGGGGGCTGATAATTATTTTTATAAACCGATTACTCAATATAAATCAGTGATGACCGTTTAGTTATTTTGGGGAAAAGTGTTCCTTTACATGCTCCGCAAAACCAGAACCGGCTTCAAGATAAAAGTTATAGGTTGAGTCAACGCCTAAGTCTTCGAGTTCTTTTTGTTGATCTGGGTAATTTGCGATAGCAGTAATTTGGCCAACAAACCCCGATGCTTTGATTTGCTCTAATGCAAATAAGTTTTGCACATGTTTTGGCATTGCGAGCATGACCATTTCAACATCTGAGTGATTGATCCGTTGCCAAAAATCTGGATCTGTTGCATCGGCTAAAATAGCAAAACGGCCACGTTTTAGCTGGCGTTCAACACACTCAGGGTTAATATCAACACCTGCAACTGTATCAGGATATGAATGTGCAATTGCTTCATACGCACCAGTACCGATACGGCCCATACCAAAAATAAGGATTTTAGTTTTATTTAAGTTTACCGGCATTTCTTCAGCTAAGCGTTTATCGGACTCAAATTTAAACAACCAGTTTTCGAGTTTGACATATATGTCATTAGCACGGTTATTTAAAGGTGACGCAATAATGAAAGTAAGAGAGACAGATATTGCCACTACAGCAAGCCATTCTGGGGTTAACCATTGGTTTGTCGCTGCCACTGCACATACGATGAGGCCAAATTCACTGAAATTTGCAAGGGTGAATGCACCTAATAATGACGTGCGGGCACGTAAATGAAATAAGTTTGTAAGTACATAATAAAGTGCCACTTTGACTGGTAACACTAATACAATTAATAAAGCGACGACAAATGCTTGTGAGGTGAGCTGAGCGTTTAGACCGATACTTAAGAAAAAACCAACCAGCAGCAAATCTTTAAAACTCATTAATGACTTTGCAAGCTCGCCTGCTTTTTTATGTGAAGCCAGTAACATACCAATGATCAGTGCACCTAAATCTCCTTTTAGGCCTGCAAATTCAAATGCGTGATAACCAACTACGAGTGCAAAGAAAAAACCAAAAAGAGGGAGTACTTCACCATGTTTAGATCGTGCGAGCACCCAAAAGAACACAGGCCGTACAAATAAAAGCGCGACAATTAGGGCAATCGCCCATAAGTTAGGTGTTTTTCCTGTACTTACAGCTAAAAACAAGACAGCAAAAATGTCTTGCATAACTAAAATACCGATCGCAATTTTACCATGCAAACTGGCCATTTCACCGCGCTCTTCGAGCACTTTTACGGCAAATACAGTACTTGAAAAGCTAAAAGCAAAGCCCAAAATAAGGGCAGATTCAGCTGAAAGGTCAATAAATAACGGTAAGCCAAAATAACCTAACGCTAGTAAGAATCCTGAAAAGAGTGCACTGCTGATCACGATGTGAAGCGAAGCGGGTGCCCACACTTGCAGTTTAGTTAGGTTTTCGACTTTGAGTTTCAAACCAATACTGAACAGTAAAAGAGTCACGCCCAACGCCGCGATGGTTTCGAGCGTAGGTGTGCTTTCGTAGCCAGCTAAATTGAGGATGAAACCCGCAGCGAGAAAGCCAATTAATGGTGGAAGTTTTAGTTGTAAAATAATGAATCCGCATACAAATGCGGTTGCAAAGAAGATTAGTTCCATATCACTGTTTTTTGATTACTTTTTTTTAGTTTACATAACAATTTAATACTTTGTTAGCGAAGATTAAAAATAGTCACTATTGCTGTAGGTTATATAACATCTAACAGGATGTAGGGGTTTGGTATTTTATAAAATGATCTAACAATGATACTGAAAAGTGTCTGTTTGTTGTTGATCAAAGCCTTCATCTGTTTGCATCACAGGGGATAGATTTAAAAAATGGGCCTTTTTAGCTTATTTAGTCACCTATTGTCTTAAAATAAACTTTAATTTACATAATTTTCACTGACAAGGCGCAAAAAATATGGTTATTATGCAAATCAAAGGATGACATAACAGGAGTACACTATGTTTAAAAAGATCCTCGCATCTATAGGGGTAGGTGCTGCCAAAGTTGATACCGTATTACAAACAGAGCACTTGCATCCAGGGCAAAAGTTTAGTGCAGAAATCATTATTTATGGTGGTGACGTCGAGCAAGAAATTACCGGTTTAGAGCTTTCATTGATGACTAAAGTGAAGGTTGAAAGTGAGGAAGGTGATTACTTTGCAAACCATGTGATTGATAAGTGGAAAATTGTAGATAAATGCACAGTTGCGCCAGGGGAAGAAAAACGCATTCCTTTTGAGGCTCGTTTACATTCAGAGACACCGATCACAGAAATCAATTCAGGCTTAAATCAATGCCAGGTATGGTTAGCGACAGGTTTAAACATTGATATGGCGCTTGATCCGACCGATAAAGATCCTATCTATGTCTACCCAAATGAAGCCGTACGTACCTTTATGCAAGCGATGGAGCGTTTAGGCTTTAATTTAGTTAAATCAGATGTCGAAAAAGGGTTTTTAACCGCGCCAAGTTTTCACTCTACATCAGGTTGTTATCAAGAAATAGAATATCGCCCAACAGGGATCAGTGTCTTTGGCATTCGAGAAGTCGAGTTATCATTTGTACCAGAAATGCATAAAACACATGTGTTGATAGAACTCGATCGCGCATTTAGAGGTGACGGTTATGTTGACCTTACCATTGAACACGATCAAGTCAATTTATCTAAGTTGTGCGATCAACTCGAACGTTTACTTAAATAATATAGGGTGCAGCCGCACCCTATTTTGTTGAAGGTTTTTATGACAAAACCGCAATTCACCTTTATCCCTTTTATTAGTTTTGTCTGCGTTACGCTGATCAGTATTCACATTATGAATATTTTGCTCGCCATGCAGTTAAATCAATTCGGTATTTTACCTCGTCACATTGATGGACTTATTGGTATTATTGCCCATCCATTTTTGCATGCTAATTGGCAACATTTGCTGCAAAATCTGGTGTCGTTTAGTATTTTGGTCGCTCTAGCTTGGCCTTTAAAATCAGCTCGGGTCCCTTGGGTGATAGTCTTTACTGCATTGGGTGAAGGGCTGTTAGTGTGGCTGTTTGCAAGGGAGTCATTCCATATCGGCTTAAGTGGTGTGGTGTATGGCTTATGGGCTTATATTTTAGTGTTTGCGGTGTCTTTTCGTAGCATCAAAGCGATACTTATCGCCATTGTAGTGATGTTTCTGTATGCCTCATTTATTTGGGGGTTATTACCTGTTATTCCTGGTATGAGCTTCGAAACCCATCTGTTTGGTGCGCTGATGGGGGGGGGACTCGCCCGTTATTTTGCTAAGAAAGACAAACAAGCATTATTGAAAAATGATTTACGCTACCAGACTGAGCAAGCGTTAAAAGGTAAACCTTAATGTATGAAATTAAAAAAAAAGTTTGAAGAACTCACTTCTATAGAGCTCTATGAATTACTTAAATTGCGTGTTGATGTTTTTGTGGTTGAGCAACAATGTGCTTATCCTGAATTAGATGACAAAGATTGTGATCGTGATACACATCATATTTTAATGTATGAACAAAACCAGTTAGTGGCTTACGCCCGTTGCTTAGCGCCAAATTCAACTTTTACTGATGCCTGTGCAATTGGTAGGGTGGTTGTCGCAAAACAAGCGCGTGGGAAGGGCTTGGCAAATGCATTAATGACGCAAGCCATGCAGGCTTGTCTAGACCGATGGCCACAAAGCGATTTAAAAATTTCGGCACAAAGCTATCTATTAGGGTTTTACAGTCAATTAGGTTTTAAGGTGTGTTCTGAGCCTTATTTAGAAGATGGCTTGCCACATCAAGATATGAAGTTAGTAAAGTAAGATCAACAACCCCTAGTGTGCAGAGATTGAAAAAGGCGCTTAAGCGCCTTTTTCAATCTCTAATTAGAGTTCGGTTGTGTTGATTAAATAATAGAGTTAACAAACACTAAACCAATACATAGTGGGCAGACGTAGCGAATATACCAAGGCCAGATCTTCCAAAATATAGTATGTTCAGTGTGTTCATTTCCTTGTTTTATTTCATTTAACAAGCCGCCACGATTCCAAAACCAACCAGCAAAAATACAGCACATTAACCCTAGTAATGGTTGACCGTACTGAGTGGTTAACGTGATAACAAAGCCAAATAATGCAGCAAAATTAAAGACAATCGTAAAACTGGTCAGTGCAATAATGCCACCAATGGTCCAAGTTGCCTGTAATCGATTCATACCAAACTTTTCAACCGTGTAAGATACAGGTGCTTCAAGCATTGAAATAGATGAAGTGAGGGCTGCAATACTCATCAACGCAAAAAATGCAAAACTGATTAATAAACCAATACTTCCCATGCTTTCAAATAATGCCGGTAAGACCTGAAAAACAAGGGTATCTTCTGAGAGCAACGCACCCGTGTCAGAGAAAATTTGCACCCCTTGTGCTTGAGCAACGTACATCGCAGGAATAATTAACAGACCAGCCACAAAAGCAATGAACACATCAATCAGGGTCACATAGGCGCCCAGTGAGACTAAGTTTTCTTTTTTACTTATGTATGAGCCATAAATAATCATTACACTGGTACCAAGAGATAACGAAAAGAATGCTTGCCCTAATGCACTTACCAGGAGATCGGCTTCAAAAATACGCGAAAAATCAGGAACTAAATAGGCTTTAAGCCCTGTCATTGCCCCTTCTTGAGTCAATACATAAGCAATCAACGAAAATAAGATAATCAACAAAGCAGGCATTAAGCGCTTTGACCATTTTTCTATGCCGTTTTCGACCCCGCGACTGATAATCGCCACGGTTAGAATAATAAAACCCGCAGTAAAGAGTAAATCACGGCTTAAAGATTGGCTGGTCAGCCAAGTTGCGGCTTCTGCTTGTCCTGCAAATGTTGCAATCGGCTCAATGGTGGCACTCATCATCCAGCCTGCAACAATGGCGTAAAAGCTTAAAATGAGCGCTGCACACACGATGCCGCCAAAGCCAACAGTAAAGGCCGCTTTATGTCCAAAGCCTGGCTTAGAGATTTTGCGCAACGCGCTGACTGCATTAGCTTGACCATGACGGCCGACAACCAGTTCAGCCATAAGTGCGGGGTAGGCAAGGCAAAAAGCTAATACTAAATATGCAAGTACAAATGCAGCACCCCCGTTTGATGCTGTTTGTGTGGGGAAGCCCCAAATATTTCCAAGACCTACAGCAGAGCCTGCTGCGGCCATAATAAAACCAAATCGGGAACTGAATTCCCCTCGGATAGCGCTCATAGTTTCTTCATTCTCATTTTTATAACGGCGGTCACAATCTACTTGAATTAACTTTAAATAAAAAGGGCTATTTGGTTGATTCAGCTCAATTAAGATTGTTCAAAAATAAGGTAAGTGGCATACAGGTTGTAAGCAAATGAGCACAGTTACCTAACATATTGATAACAAGACGGCTTTATTGCTTATTTATCAACTCATCCGTCAGTATTTTCATACGGGCGTCCGTGGACACTTTAATGGTAGGGCGATAGTAAAGCGGGCACCCTGTAATAAATCGGATTGGTCAACACTAATTGAACCAAAGTGCCAATCTATCACTTTAGCGGCGATGGCCAAGCCCAAGCCATAACTTTTATCGCTACGATTACGGTGGTTTTGCTCTTTAAAAAAAGGTTCAAATACGTGTTGCCAGTTATCTTTGGCGATCCCTGGGCCATCGTCTTCAATATAAATAAATGTAAAACGGTCGGTCTGTTTTGCACTGAGCCTAAGTTGGCTTTGGGCAAAATCACAACCATTCGAAAGTAAATTGACGATAGCTCGGCCAAGCCAATGTAGATCAGCTTGAATTGTGATTGCCTCACAGTCGAGAGTCAGTTGGATGTGCTTATTTTGTAATTGAGGACTAATTTGTTGCTTTAATTTGATAAAATATTCATTTAAGTCAATAGGGTGGAAGTTGATTTGGTAAGATTTTTTTTCCAAGCTAGCAAATTCAAGATAAGTCTTCAGCATGCATTCCATATGATCAAGGTCAGCTTCCATCCGTTGCAGGTATTCATTCTTTTTATTGATATCCGGGCAGTCTAAGGCTGCATCTAATCCAAAACGCAAACAAGCAACCGGGGTTCTTATATCGTGTGATAAGCTTGATGCAAGCAGCTTGTTTTCTTCCATCAGTTTTTGTATCTGCGCTGCCATGCGATTAAATGCGACCTCGACATCTGTGATGTAGGTGAATTTACTCAATTTGATTCGTGCAGATAAGTCACCACTGGCAAATTGCTGAGATGTTTTATAAAGCAAGCTTAAGCGCTTAGTCAATGGAGATAACCACAACCACATCAACAGGCATACTCCTAAGTAAAATGACAAGGTGAGGAGTAAATCTAGTCGGCGAGTTTTTGCATCCGGCTTAGTTAAGCGTAGTTCTAGGTGAGAATCGACAAATTTGGGGTGAGATTTTAATAAATAAAAACCTATCTCATCTTCGAGCATTAAGCCACCCGGAATGGTCAGCTCATCGAGTAAGCTTTGGTGTAAAGCTAAGTCACGGTTTTGATTGTATGTCAGGTTTTGACTAAAATGTTGTGCGAGTAACACAGTTGCAGCTTGTTTATCTGGGCTGAGCGCGACTTGTTCAGCAAAACCATCAAGTAATTTTTTCTCTACAATAAACTCATCAATGTGGCTGACTTCAATTTGACTAAACGTATCGATTAACCAACCCAGTGCGAATAATGAGATAAACGCACTGAGCAACAGTGAGATATACAGCTTTTTCATCGTTTACCAAGCAGCCGAAACGAGTAAATAACCTTGACCCCAAATGGTTTTAATTTTTTGCGGATTTTGTGGATCATCAGCAAATTTTTTCCGTAATGCTGAGATTAACACATCGACACTGCGATCTAAGCCATCGTATTCTCGGCCCTTGGTTGCCATAAACACTGCATCACGGTCGACGATTTTGTCCGCATTCTTTGCTAGAAAGTACAGCAGTGAATACTCGGCGTTTGATAATGTGATGTTATTGGCGCCTAAGCTGACATTACGTGAACGTACATCGATGGTTAAGTGGCCGACATTTAATTCACTTTCTGGCTCAGCTGGGGTATCGGAGTTTGGTTGAGCTGCACGCAATGCTGATTTAATTCTGGCTAATAAAGCGCGCGGCCTTACCGGTTTGATGATGTAATCGGTCGCACCAACCTCAAGGCCAATGACTTCGTCGACTTCTTCACCTTTGGCGGTAAGTAAAATAATTGGCTGTTGATAAAAGCTCCGTAATTCCCGACAGACACTAATACCATCCATGCCCGGCAGCATAATATCGAGCAAAATTAAGGCTGGATCATGTTGCTTCACCAGTCGCTGAACATAGTCTCCACGGTGGCATAAGATGACGTGAAAGCCTTGTTCAGTCAGGTATTCACTGACCCATTGAGCCAAAGAAAGGTCATCTTCAACGAGTAAAATTTTACCGTAATTTTCCATTAAAAAAGCCTCCAACGTCTCTTTTTTTGTTTATTGGTATAGACCCAATTGACGAGCACTTGAGTTTGACCCAGTACTTGCCCTGTTTGTGTATTGATTAATTCAAACTGCAAGGTTTGATCAGAATTAAATTCATAGGCATATTGCCCTGTTTGCTTGGCAAGCCAACATTGAATAATTTTTTTAGTCGCTTGGTTGCGTAAGCAGTAGTCGCCAACTTTGTTTTGCGCCCAATCTAACGTCACCACCGCATAACAGGCGCTGCCTTCACGCAGTGCTACACATTTATTAGGAGAAGCTTGCAATGTTAAATCAACAGGCTCGGTGTGGCGCTTTTCTTTGGCTTGGACAGCGGGAGCGCCTCCAAACAGCAGTATTACTAAGAGTAATCTAAAATACATAGCGCACGCCTACCTTGGCTTTATGCTGATAATCCTGAGAGACGATAGGGCTATCGTTAATTGATTGTGAGAACCAGGTTGATAACCAACCGGCTAAAAAGACCCAATTTTCATTGATAGGGTATTCTGCATGAAACTCAGTCAGGACATTTACGCCTGAGCTGCCCACATAGATTGGTCGGCCATTAATGGCTTCATCAGCGGAAATGCCAAAATAATAATCAACAAAATCAGATGAGTAGTAATTTAGTCCCACCCCTGCACGAAACTCCCAGTTTCGATAAGTCTGGATGTGGCTGACAAAGCTGTTAACTATGATACCGCTGTGACTGCCTGATATATCCTTTAAAATTTCCAATGAAAATTGAGACTCATTTAAGCGTCGAGTCAGGCGAAGACCCACATCGAAATCGTATTCACGGACTTTAATTCCAGCTAACTCTTCAACAATGCTGTCTTCGTTGTAGTAGGTGCCATATTGATCGAAACCATCTTGGACATTAGTGCCAATAATATCGAGATCCCACTCATATTTATTGATTAAACTATAGCCAATTGTAAAATTACCGCTGAGCTGGCTGTTATCCGCATCAAAATAAAACTTATCATATGACATGGCTAAATTGATATTGAACTCAATGCCGTCGTTATATGGATCAACCCCAGCTAGGTAAGTATCAGCAACGTAATACCCTAATCCTAAACTCCAATCCCAAGCAAACCCTTCTGTAGGTTCAAGTGCGTTGTCCGCATAGTAACGGTTACTTGCGTTTGCAGCAGGCAAGTACACAAGACTTAATAAAAGCAGCCCTTTGAACAGGTGTTTAGTTAGCATTGGGATCCTTATTGTTTTGCTCGTTATTCGCTATCAGTGTAATTATATTGTGATTAGATGTACCAAAGCTGTAAAAAAATGTACAAAGTTTAAATGACATTTAATTTGCTGATTAGCTCACTAATCAAAAAACGTTGTAGCGGTATATTTAATGATTGCACTTCTTCTTCATTACAACGACCAGAGATTTTATCATTTTTGGTCGCTTTTTGTTCAAGCTTATATTTAGGAATGGTGACGGGTTGGTGCGCGCGCTTTATTCGGGCTTCGTCAGTATTGTGCTCTTCAATAAAGGCTTGAATACTGTGTTGATTAGTAATGGTTTCTTGAAGGATAATTTTGTGTGTAAGTATGTGCTCACCTAAAGTGGTTGTGTCAGCGCGAGCTTTTGCAAACCAGACAATATCGCCACTTTTTAAATGAGTCAGGCGAAAACCAATATTTCCCTTTAATGTCGCACAGTGCTTGACTGGATTATTGTCCATTTCTTGTTGTATGAAAGGTTGTTTAGTGGGCTGTACTTGGAGTTTAAAATCGGTTGTGTTGCCGGGTAATAATTCCATTTTAGTAAGAGTTAACTTGTAATCAGCTTGAGCTGAATGAATGAGGGTTAGGCCTATTTCATTGAGTTTTGTTGCCAGTAACTGCGCAAGTTCGCTGTCACTGTGGATGTTTTTATCAGCGAGCATTACGGTTTGCCCATTTTTAAGCGGATGAGCTGGCAGCTGAACTGATTTTATCTGGAGGGGAGCCATCGGAGCTTCATAGTGTAAAATAGCCGTATGAGTTTGTAGTTTTGGCTCTTTAGGTCGCTCTAATAAAGGTGCTGGTTCAGTTAATAATTGACATCCTTGCAATACAATCAGAAATAAGAAGATAAGGAAGAGGGAGACATGTCGCATACAGAGAACCCAAATTGTTAATCAGTATAATTTTGCGCAAATCGTACCATAAATAGATCTAAAACCATAAAATTGTCTCTTATAAAATCCACGGCAGGTGATTACCCCTTCGCTTAACTCATGATAAAATAACCGAATAGCCGGTGATATTCAGTGGCGAAATTTTTGGAGTGATAATGCCACGTTTTATTGGGTGTGTGGTGATGTTGTTTTTGAGTCTCAACCTCAATGCAAAGCCACAAGATTGGAATCAACTAGTTGATTCTTATGTTAAAGAGCTAGATACAAAATTAAAATCAAAAAAAATACCAGGGGCTGCGGTTGCGATTGTGAAAACGGATCACAGCTCAGTTGCAATGGGATTTGGTGTCACAAAGGCTAAAAAGGGGCATCCGGTCACTGCAAATACTCGCTTTCGTTTAGCTTCAGTATCGAAAACGTTTGCGGGTTCTTTAGCGGCAAAATTGGCGAGTGAAGGGGCTTTTGCACTCAATGATCCTGTTGCTAAATATCACCCTCAATTTCATTACGAAGGTTACGATAAAAAACTGCGCTTGTACCATTTACTCAGTCATTCAGGAGGCCTAGTCCCCAATGCTTACGATAACCTGATAGAGTCAAGGATGCAGTATGATGCCATAGTTGAAAAGTTAGCGCAGGTTAAGCCTATGTGCTCACCTGGGGTGTGTTATGGCTATCAAAATGTCATGTTTAGCTTGATTGGAGATATAACCAAGAAAAGTACCGGTTTAAGTTATGAAACATGGCTACAAGAGTTCTTTTTTAAACCACTCAACATGCATAACGCCAGTGTGGGTTATGACGAGATGGTGAAAGATGAGAATTATGCGCTGCCGCATGTTCGTGCTCGAAAACGTTGGTACACAGCTAAGTTGAAAAAAGATTATTATAAAGTAGCCCCTGCTGCTGGTGTCAATGCCAGTGCATCCGATATGGTGCAGTGGTTAAAAGCTCAGCTTGGACAATATCCCGATGTATTGAATGAAAGTGCGCTCAGCAAACAAGTCAAGCCTTATACTAAAACAAAAAAAGAACTGAAACGTCGAGTTTGGCGTAAACGCCTTAAAGAAGCGAGCTATGGACTTGGCTGGCGGATTTATGATTATGATGGTGAGTCTTTGTATTACCATAGTGGCTGGGTACAAGGATATCGCGCTGATATTGTGATCTTTCCTAAACGCTCTATTGGCTTTAGTTTAATGATTAATGCAGAAGCAGGCGTCATTAATGAATTAACGACCGATTTTATCAATCGAGTCGTGGATAACGAAAAACAACAGGGGTCATAATGAAAAAAAGTGTTTTATTGATGAGTGTATTAATCCAACTATTGATTAGTCATGTCGCGTTAGCTAAACCAGAGACTATTACGCTGTTACGCCATAGTGAAAAGCTCACCGGCAGTAACCCATCGCTTAGTGATATAGGTCAAAAAAGAGCGCAGAGTTTAATTGATGAGTTGTCATCAAAAGCCGTGACACACATTTTTAGTACTCGTTATCACCGCACAGAGCAAACGGCAGCACCGCTTGCTTTGGCAAGAAACCTGACTGTTCGCAGTTATGATCCTCGAGAGTTAACTACGTTTGCAGAGCAGTTATTAGCAATGGATGGGCATATCGTTGTTGTTGGTCACAGTAATACAACTCCAAAACTAGCCAGTTATTTAGCTGATTATCCAGCTGACAATTGGTCTGAAAGTGAGTTTAATACTTATGTTGAATTGGTGAGTGTCAAAGATGGCTTTAAAGCCAGCGAAAAACAGATGGAGTTTGGACAAACACAGCCATAAAAGAAGCCAGCGGATGCTGGCTTTTTTATAAAACACAAATGACGAAAAATTATCTATCTGCGTGGCAGTTCGATTTTTTTGTCGTCTGATTGGCGGAATAATACAATTATATGGCCAATTGTTTGTAATTTAATTGCACCCGTTTCACGAACAATGGCTTCAAAAATTAAATTTTTGGTTTCACGATCTTCAGTCGGTACTTTAACTTTAATTAATTCATGAATATCGAGGGCGTTGGAAATTTCGACCACTACGCCTTCAGTTAATCCATTACTTCCTAGTAAAACCACAGGCTTACGGCTGTGTGCTAGGCCTTTTAAAAACTGTTTTTGCTTGTTTGATAATGTCATGTTGTTACAAATTTCGTTGGATAAAGCTTGAATTATCGGTATTCTAACGCCATCTAGAGAATAATACTAATTAGTTGAGTGTAAATTCATGACAAAAAAAAAGCACACATCCAGTTCTAAGCGCTGGTTGATGGAGCATTTTGACGATCATTATGTACAAGAAGCCCAAAAGAGAGGGCTACGCTCACGTGCAATGTTTAAATTAGAAGAGTTGCAAAATAAAGATAAATTGATCAAAGACGGTATGACTGTGGTTGATTTAGGCGCAGCTCCCGGTAGTTGGTCGCAATACGTTGCTGAGCTTATCGGTTTTAACGGTAAAGTGATCGCGTGTGATATTCTGCCCATGGATCCCCTGGCCGGCGTGGAATTTTTGCAAGGCGATTTTCGTGAAGAAAGTGTGCTAAATGCACTTCTTAATCGTATAGGTGGTAAAAATGTAGATGTGGTGCTTTCTGATATGGCACCTAACATGAGCGGTCATTTATCAGTAGATCAAGCTGGCAGTATGTATCTTGTTGAATTAGCATTAGACATGTGCCACCAAGTTCTTAAGAAAAATGGCAGTTTTGCAGTTAAAGTTTTCCAAGGAGAAGGGTTTGATCAATATGTTAAGGACGTGCGGTCGAGTTTTAATTCGGTCAAGATACGCAAACCAGATTCTTCACGTGCGCGTTCAAGAGAAGTGTATATAGTAGCTACAGGGTACAAACTGTAGTACATTAGGTCAGGAATTCCTGAAACTTTTAATTAATTGAAAACAAGAGGTTAACCCCTTGAGTGATATGGCTAAAAATCTCATACTCTGGTTAGTAATCGCCGTCGTATTAATGTCGGTCTTTCAGAGCTTTAATCCGGGCGATGCAAGCGACCGTAATACAAGTTATTCGCAATTCATCAATGATGTACGCAGTGGTGCGATCCGTGAAGTCAGAATGGATCAAGGCACAGGTCAAGTAAGTGGTATTAAAAACAGTGGTGAGCGTTTTACCACGATTATGCCTATGTATGACGGCGACTTGATGAATGATCTTCTTAAAAATGGTGTCAATGTGGTGGGCAAACCACCTGAAGAACAATCAATTTTAGCCACTATTTTTATTTCGTGGTTCCCAATGTTACTGCTTATTGGTGTATGGATTTTCTTCATGCGTCAAATGCAAGGCGGCGGTGGCAAAGGCGCGATGTCCTTTGGTAAAAGTAAAGCTCGCTTAATGAGTGAAGATCAAGTCAAAACAACGTTCGCAGATGTCGCAGGTTGTGATGAAGCGAAAGAAGATGTCACTGAACTGGTTGATTTTTTACGCGATCCATCAAAGTTTCAAAAACTTGGTGGCAGCATTCCAAAAGGCGTGTTGATGGTCGGCCCTCCTGGTACAGGTAAAACATTGCTTGCTAAAGCGGTAGCCGGTGAAGCGAAAGTGCCATTTTTCACTATTTCTGGTTCTGATTTTGTTGAAATGTTTGTGGGTGTGGGTGCATCGCGTGTTCGTGATATGTTCGAACAAGCTAAAAAAGCAGCGCCTTGTATCATTTTTATTGATGAAATCGATGCTGTAGGTCGCCAACGTGGCGCTGGTATGGGTGGTGGTCACGATGAGCGTGAACAAACACTTAACCAAATGTTAGTTGAAATGGATGGCTTTGAAGGCAATGAAGGGATTATCGTGATTGCTGCGACTAACCGTCCAGATGTACTTGATCCTGCCTTACTTCGTCCTGGACGTTTTGACCGCCAAGTTGTTGTAGGCCTTCCAGATATTCGTGGAAGAGAGCAAATCTTAAAAGTGCACATGCGTAAAGTGCCATTAGCTGATGATGTTAAAGCATCTGTTATCGCGCGCGGTACACCTGGTTTTTCTGGTGCGGATTTAGCTAACTTAGTTAATGAAGCTGCACTTTATGCTGCACGCGGTAATAAACGTGTGGTTAGCATGGCAGAATTTGATGCCGCTAAAGATAAAATCATGATGGGTGCTGAGCGCAAGTCCATGGTGATGAGCGAGCAAGAAAAAGAAATGACAGCGTATCATGAAGCAGGTCACGCGATTGTTGGCCGCATGGTACCTGAGCATGATCCGGTTTATAAAGTGTCAATCATTCCACGCGGAAGAGCGTTAGGTGTGACCATGTACTTGCCAGAGCAAGATCGTGTCAGCCATTCTAAACAACACTTAGAGTCAATGATTTCAAGCTTGTATGGTGGTCGAATTGCTGAAGCGTTAATTTATGGCTTTGAAAAAGTGACAACCGGTGCGAGCAATGATATTGAACGCGCAACTGAAATCTCACGTAAAATGGTCACTCAATGGGGATTAAGTGAAAAATTAGGCCCACTTCTTTATGCTGAAGAAGAAGGTGAAGTATTCATGGGGCGCAGTTCAGCGCGAGCTAAGAGTATGTCTAATGAAACAGCTAAAATCATTGATGCAGAAGTTCGTGAACTCTCAGATCGTAACTACTTACGTGCAGAGCAAATACTAAAAGATAACATCGATATTCTTCATACTATGAAAGATGCATTGATGAAATACGAAACAATTGACGCAAAACAAATTGATGATTTGATGGCGCGAAGAGAAGTTCGTCCACCGACTGATGCTCACGATAATCACTTTAAAAGCAAAGATATCAAAGAAGATGTTGTTGCCGATGAAGTAGAAGAGCAAGTTGTGGAGCCTGCAGAGGCCGAGAAAAAACCGACAACAAAGCTTGATGATCAAGAGCAATAAGCGGTAAAATCTCAATCATAAAACCCCGAACTTTCGGGGTTTTTTAATATTTAAATCTTCGTTGCACAGCAATACGCTCGTATTGATAGGTAATGCATGTCTATTTTAACGTTACGTCAAGGTCGCTCGTTAGACCTAAGTAAGGCTCCTCATGTTATGGGGATCTTAAATACTACTCCTGATTCATTTTCAGATGGCGGGTGCCATAATACATTCGACAGCGCTGTCATTAAGGCGCTGCAAATGTTGGCAGAGGGGGCTTCTATCATAGATATTGGCGGCGAATCCACTCGGCCAAATGCACCAGAAGTCGCTCTTGATGAGGAACTAAAACGCACTATCCCAGTCATTAAAGCGCTTAGAATGCAATCTGATTGTATTATTTCGATTGATACCAGCAAGGCTGAGGTCATGAAGCAGGCTGTCGCTGCGGGTGCTGACATCATCAATGATGTCAGAGCGTTGCAAGAACCTGGTGCGCTTGAAATGGCAGCGCAGTTACAGGTGCCGGTGTGTTTAATGCATATGCAAGGCGCACCGCGGACAATGCAAAATAACCCTGTTTACACCGATTTAATCTCAGAAATTAATTGCTTTTTTGAAGAGCGAATTGATGCATGTGTCAAAAAGGGGTTCTTATTAGAGAATATTATTCTCGATCCCGGTTTTGGATTTGGTAAAACACTGCAGCACAATTATCAGTTATTAAAAGAACTTGGACAGTTTAGGTTGCACGGTTGCGAAGTGTTGGCGGGGTTGTCTCGAAAATCGATGATTGGAAACTTGTTGTCGCGTGACACAGAACATCGATTGGCGGGCTCGCTCGCGGGGGCGCTTATCGCAGCGCAAAAAGGTGCAAAAATTATTCGTGTACATGACGTGGCACAAACCGTCGATGTATTAAAAGTTTGGCAAGCAACAGAATATGGAATTTAGATGAGTAATAAAAAACATTTTGGCACGGATGGCGTGCGCGGGTTAGTTGGTCAATATCCAATTACGCCAGAATTTGCATTAAAGCTCGGTTGGGCTGCGGGTAAAGTCCTATCACAAAAGGGCACAAAAAAAGTCATCATCGGAAAAGATACCCGTATTTCAGGTTATTTATTAGAAACATCTTTAGAAGCTGGGTTAATTTCAGCAGGCATAAATGTAGTGTTGCTTGGTCCAATGCCAACCCCTGCGGTCGCGTATTTGACACAAACATTTCGTGCCGAGGCGGGAATTGTGATCAGTGCATCACATAATCCATTTCATGATAATGGTATCAAGTTTTTCTCTAGCCAAGGGTTAAAGTTACCTGATGATGTGGAAATGCAAATTGAAGCTATGTTAGATGAAGAAATGACCTGCGTTGCATCTGAACAGCTTGGTAAGGCACGCCGTCTGGATAATGCTGATGGTCGTTACATTGAGTTTTGCAAAAGCCAATTTCCAGATCGTATGTCGTTAGAAGGTTTGAAAGTCGTGGTCGATTGTGCCAATGGTGCGACTTATCATATTGCTCCATCGGTATTATCAGAGCTTGGCGCAGAAGTGATCAGCTTTGCTTGTCAACCGAATGGCTTGAATATTAATCTCGAATGTGGCGCGACCCATGTTGATGCTTTGGTGCGCAAAGTTCTTGAAGAAAAAGCAGATGTCGGTATTGCTTATGATGGCGATGGAGACCGAGTCATGATGGTTGATCGCAAAGGCCGTGTGTTTGACGGGGACGATATTGTCTATATTTTAGCATGTCAGGCACAGCAAGATGGTAGTCTTGGTGAGACGGGTGTAGCAGGCACTGTCATGTCTAATATGGGGTTAGAAAATGCGTTAGTTGAACGCGGCATCCCGTTTGCACGCAGCAAAGTGGGTGATCGTTATGTCATGGAGCTATTAAAGCAAAAAGGGTGGAAAATAGGTGGTGAAAGCTCAGGCCACATCCTTAATCTTGATTTAACGTCGACAGGGGATGGCATCATTTCAAGTCTACAAGTATTAGCAGCGATGATCGCACAAAATAAAACACTCGAAGACTTGGGCAAAGGATTCGTTAAGTATCCTATGAAAATGATCAATGTTCGTTACCCTCAAGGGACTGATCCGGTCAATGACTCTCGTGTTATTGAGTCAGTTAAGGAAGTCGAAGCGCTCCTTGCTGGAAAAGGCCGAGTTTTACTGCGTAAATCGGGAACTGAACCTGTTGTGCGTGTCATGGTCGAAGCTGAGCAAGAGAAGCAAGTTATCGATTTTGCAACAAAAATCGCCGAAGTTGTTGAAAGTGTGAGCAATCAGTCAGTTTAACTAAACTATTTTCTTGAATCTTTGGGTGAGTCGCGCTAGTATCTCGCCCGCTTAACAAGTTGGAGTAATTAATGAAATTACGCAAAAAAATGGTTGCCGGCAACTGGAAGATGAATGGTTCAGTTGAATTGGTTAATCAGATGGCCAACGCTGTAAAAGCAGCAGAACTAGATAACGTAGATGTAGTGGTTTTTCCACCTTTTCCTTTGTTATCCAACGCGATTAATACTGGGCTCAATGTTGGTTCGCAGACAGTTTCTCATGAAGAAGCAGGTGCGTTTACAGGTGAAGTCGATGCAAGTTTAGTGTACGAGCTAGGTTGTAAATACACTCTAGTTGGTCATTCAGAACGTCGAAGCTTGTATGGTGAGTCTGATAGTTTAATCGCGAAGAAATTTGCAAGAGCACAGTCTTCTCAGCTCATTCCAATTTTATGTGTGGGTGAAACAGAGCAAGAGCGCGAACAAGATTTAACCGAGTCGGTGATTTCAAAGCAATTAGATGCTGTAATTGACGATTTAGGTGTGGTGTCTTTAGATAAATCTGTGATAGCATACGAACCCGTTTGGGCGATAGGCACAGGTAAAACTGCGACGCCAGAACAAGCACAACAAGTGCATCAGTTCATAAGAACTAAAATTGCTGCACTCGATGCAGATGTAGCTCAATCGCTTATTATCCTTTACGGTGGTAGCGTCAATGAGTCTAGTAGCGAATTATTGTTTGCACAACCAGATATTGATGGCGGATTGGTCGGTGGCGCAAGCCTAAAACCTGACAGTTTCGTTAATATTTGCCAAAGTGCACAAGGGAACGTATAACGATGTACGAAATTTTATTGGTTATCTATTTAATTGTTGCTTTAGCTCTGATCGGAATGGTGCTAATCCAACAAGGTAAGGGCGCAGATATGGGCTCTTCATTTGGCGCAGGTGCTTCGGCTACTGTATTTGGTTCGAGTGGTGCAGGTAACTTCATGACTAAAACCACAACAACACTAGCAGCTGTATTTTTTGTTTTAAGTATCGTTCTTGGTAACTTAACAGCTGGCCAAATTAAGAAAACAGACGAGTGGTCTGATTTATCTACTGCACCTGCTGCAGAAGTAGTTGAAAAGATTGTTCCAGTTGTTGAAGATGTACCAGTATCAGAGAATAAAACATCTGAAGTTCCAAACTAAAGTATTTGCCGTGGTGGTGGAATTGGTAGACACGCCATCTTGAGGGGGTGGTGAGCTATGCTCGTGCGGGTTCAAGTCCCGCTCACGGCACCAAATAAAAAAGCCAACTGAGAAATCAGTTGGCTTTTTGCTGTTTTAAATACACTTAACTGTAAAACAAATTCAATCTCAGAATTAAAATGTCGCAATCACTTTCACACTGTCGTCTACTTTACCTGCATCAACAAAGCCAATGGCGTTTGGATTGGACGCCACAAACTGGAGCATTGCAGCATCATTCTCAAGTTTTTTAGGAGGAGTTCCTTTTCCTGTGAAAACCAATTTAGACCAATACGCGTTAACTTGACTACTTGATTTTTTTAACACCTTATCATTGAACTCTTCTGTCGTAGCATGGCCATCATCTAAGGTGGCAAATTCAATTTTGTCACCACTTGGAAAAGATTTAGATTTTCCTAAGTAAATTTTAGCGATTGCACTTTGATCTAAGCTATTTGCATTAGCAGTATTAACCACAATGGCCACTTCTGCAGTGGCAAACCATGAGCAGCAACTCAAAATTAAAATTGAAGATAATTTTTTCATGTGTGTGCGCTCCTTAAAAGACAAGATCAACGCCGAAGGCGAGGACATCTGTATCGGTGTTTGTTAGCGAGTTATCAACTATCGTGTAATCTATTTTCAGTGCTGCTGAAGAATGGAAGTCATAGCGAATACCAAATGACATCGAGCTTGAATCAACCATAGTCCCTGCAAGTGCTGCATTGGTTAAGTCACGTAGCAGTGGCGCATTGGGGTTAGTTGGATCGGTAGAGACGGGAATAGTGCCAAATACAGGGTGTTCGATGGTAACTGGCACTGTGTTATATTTACTCGTTTCGTGCTCAACATCGCGTTTCTCATAGGTCATATGAATCAGCCATTCATCAATGCGATATCCCGCTGCAAGGTAATACTGTTCTTGTGGGGCAATAAAGCTATTGTCGACATTGAGCTCAGTAAATTCACCATCGAGTAAGAAATTTTCATAATCAACAGAAAATCCTAATCCCAAGAAGCTACCATCATCTTTATCAATCAGTAATTCGTCTACTTGGTCGGTTAACCCATAGTTATTTAAGCCGGCAATTAATCCAGTAAACTGAGGTGAGTTTTCGCCACTTACAGTGGTTTCTGCTACAAAATATGCCGCGCGAAGGCTGAGCCACTCATACATCATCGTCCAGTTTACACCGACAATACCATCGAGCTTAGATGGGTCGTTGTCTGTAAACGTTCTTACATCACCACTAGTAGCGCCACCAATCACTTGCAGAGTTGAGTCCCACTCTCCAAGTTGGGTGTTGTACACTAAGCTTAAGCCTTCATAAGTTGAAAAAGGAAGGTTGTAGACCGACTGTGGTGGTCTAATCCAACGGTAGGCATAACCCACGTCAAGAAAGTCTGAGTAACGGTAAAAAGGAACGCGCATTCGACCAGCGCTTACTTGTGTCTGATCATTAATTTGGTAAGTTAAATAAGCCCATTCAAACTCAGCATTAAAGTCATTACTGCCTTTTGCCATTATTTGAGCGGTTGCACTCAAGTTTTCTTGTAAATCGGCAGAGACTTGCAGTGCAAATAAACTCTCATTTTCGAAAGAAAATTCGTCAGTATAACCGAATAAATTACTGTTTTTATCTAATGTCATTCCACCAATGATGGATGCGAATCCATTGACTCTGACTTCTGCTTGCACGGAACTAGCGCAACAGGCAAGACCAATAGCGTACACGAGTAACTGTTTTTTCATGTTTTTCATCCTAATGTTGCTTTTATGTGTGTTTTCACATTTACAGTGTAGTAATGCATTGATTAAAAGCCAAAAAGATAAAGGTGTACCTTTAATTTTTAAGTAGAGTCAACAGCTGTATTTAAGTGCCTGCGTATCCGCAAGAACATTGATGGGATGTTTGTTTAGCTACGCGCAAAAAAAACTTCGATTCGTTGTGCGAGTAGCTCTTCAATTTCTTCTTCGAAGGCAGACTTATTTGTTTGAAATAGGTTGAGATACATGGCAACTTTTTCGTCGTTCAAGTTACGTTTGTTGATAGAGTACTCCCACTCAGGCAGTTTTTTATCGTACCGAGCCACAAAATTAAAACGAGCATAGTGTAGTTGAGGGGGTTGCTTATTGATAAACGAGCAAAACTCTTCTATAAAATCAATCCCCTGAGGCCCTAGGCAACCTGGTTCTAGCCGAAAAAGTACTGTGAGTTGTTTTTCTAATGGTAAAGCATTCATTCGGTATTCTCTGTGGGAATAGACTCATCAAAGATAGTAGAAAGTTGTTAATTATAAAACATGGTACCCATACCAATCAGGGATAAATGCTTGCGTGTGGGGTGTCGGGGTCAGATGAATATATTGGTGAAGATCAAATAGAGAGACTTTAAAACAATCGTCGATGTCGTAGCTGTCATCTTTGTGTTGTAACTCAGTATTTCTTAATAATTGCTGCTTGGCTCTTGAAATAGCATGGGCTTCGCTTGTGGCAACAAATACCCCAAATTCATGTTGTTCTGCGATTTTATCCTTTTGATAACCGCCAATATTAACAAAATAAAGACTCAATTGAGTATCTTGAGGTTCATTGGCAATCGTGATGCTGTAACCATCGACATACCTTAATGTGATGTATGCGTCGAGGTGTACGCTGTTTTTATTGCCTATCCAGCGCTGTTTAAGCTCTGAAAATGTATGTTCAATATTGGGTCCTACTACAAATTGCACGTCATGAATTTCAATGTTGCCACCTGTGATACGCCCTCCTAAATAGGTTAAAAAAAGGTTCATTAAAACTCCCGAAAAGTTAGTAGGCTCGCTTGCATGATCAGGTGACAAAACATACAGATAATTAATCAATTAAAACAGTCGAGGTGAAACGGCTTTGACTGTAAAATTAATCATATGACAACAAATCGATAATGAATACCACCTATGCAGGATGTCACTTACTTTAAAATGAATGCGCTCAGCTCAGAGCATTATCATCAATGCTTTTATTGCGGCTGTTTAGCAACAGAGCTAGATTACGTACCGCCTAAACAATACGTAAAAGATTACCAATTAGACCAAGATGATGGCGATTTTTATGCGGTACCTAGTTGTTTAGAGTGCGTCTCATTGCTTAAAAAAAACCACGCAGCCTACGTTACTTTACGCAGAGATAAATTAAAGCAACTCCTCGCTCAAAAATACCAACGTGCAATTCATGTTTATCAAGTATGGCAAGAAGATGAAATCGAGGAACTCGATTACCATTTAGCCAAAAGTATCGCAGCAGGGCTTATCTTAGGGAAAGAATCCCTCGAGAGAGTTGAATTTTCAGGGTTTAGCTATGAGGTCGATGGTCACAAGCATCATGTATTACCAGAAGCGAAGCTGGCTATTAAAGTTGATGATCGGGTTTTTTACACCACTAAAGAGGCGCTTGATTATGCAAATAAGACTTATCGAATTCCAAAAGCAACCTTGATCGACTTGCTGGAAATTTATAATGATGATTACAATCAAGCTATTTATCGATTTGGGCAAATGCAATTAGAAAAAGAGCATGATAAAGCCCTTAAAAAACAATGCGGCGATTTTGCAAAGCAACATAAACAAAATACAAAATTTGTCATTCGCACTGTTGAATATTATTTAAACGAAGATGAAGAAATGACAATTCAACAAGCACTTGAAAAGCTATTAACTGAACGACTGAGTTAATAGCTAGTTTACTCACTCATGTGACTGCCATATGACAAAAATTGCTTTCCTATATAATTATTAGTTCTAATTAATAACTTTTATTTCATTTTTGAAAGGGGCAAAAGTGTCCCTGAAATACACTGCAAAGCCCCTAAACCACTGGCGTTAATTAAATGTAACAATTATTTACATTTGTGCAGTACGTGTTTTTTAGAGTAAAAACTCAGTTGCATTTTAATTCATGATAAATTCACTTTTTAATCTAATGCACTGTTTTTATTGGTTAATGTATTTTTACCTGAACGTAAGCTGAACCCATTTTTATATTTGCCACTTTGTTAAATCCTATGTTAGCTTGTAATCTTAATGGGTAATATTGTTAAGTTGAAGTTAACTGGAGGCGTTGTGAAAAACACGAAAATGATGCAGCGAGCATTTAAGCTCAGCACTTTCTCTGTACTGATAAGTGCAGCGGGTGCGCAAGCGCAAACTGTCGATTGTACAAATATCGATCAATGGCTAAGTGGTCAAGCTTACACAGCAGGGCAAACAGCTCAGAAAGCGAATCAGGCTTTTAAAGCGAAATGGTGGACTCAAGCAGATCCGTTAACACATTCAGGGCCATGGCAAGAATGGGAAACGCTTGGTGCGTGTAGTGGCACCGATGTGCCGAATGAAAATCCAATGGTGCTTATCACCGAGCCAGGGCAAAACACTGTTTTCACTGAAAAAGACAGCGTTGTCATAAAGGCTGATGCAAGCGATGCTGATGGCACTGTGAAGCAAGTTGAATTTTTCGCAAATGGTCAGCTTATTAGCTCTGACGCAAGTGCTCCATATTCAGCGCAATGGCTTGCAAGTGTTGGTGATGTTGTCCTGACAGCCATTGTTGAAGATGATAAAGGTGCGCGCGTTACTTCAAGCGCTGTTGCTATCAAAGTCAATACTGCTTCGCCAGGCAATCAAGCACCGCAAACCTTATTGAGCATCACCTCAGGGACTACTTCTGTTAATATTAATGACAGCGTTGTCTTTGGGTTGTCAGGTCAAGACACCGATGGCCAAGTTGTTTCACTAGAGCTGTTCGAAAATGGCCAATCGGTCAGTCAAGTCAATGGTGCTAGCGGCGAATTTACTTTCAACGCAGCCGCCGTGGGTCGGTTTGAATTTACTTTGGTAGCTAAGGATGACTTAGGTGCTACGACAACAAGCTCGGCTGTGGTGATTAATGTTAAAGATGCTACAACTCCCCCTGATGACGACCGAGATAATTGTAAACCTGAAGGCTTGTACCAAACTCCAGGAGTCAATACCCCTTATTGTACAGTGTACGATGCCAATGGGCGTGAAGAGATGGGCGCTGATCATCCACGTCGTGTTATCGGTTATTTCACCAGTTGGCGGACAGGTAAAAATGACCAACCCAGTTATTTAGCCAAAGACATTCCTTGGGACAAAATCACTCATATTAATTATGCCTTTGCTCATGTTGACGCTGAAAACAAAGTGTCAATTGGCAATCCAAATGCAGTGAATAATGCTGCTACCAACATGGAATGGCCGGGCGTAGAAGGGGCTGAAATGGATCCTAGCTTTAGCTATACGGGTCACTTTAACTTATTGAACAAATACAAAAAGCTCCACCCTGATGTTAAAACATTGATTTCAGTGGGCGGCTGGGCTGAAACGGGTGGATACTTTGGTGCTGATGGTAACCGCGTCGCCAGTGGTGGTTTTTATACCATGACCACCAATGCTGATGGCTCAATCAACCATGCTGGTATTGATGCATTTGCTAAAAGTTCAGTTGAGTTTATTCAACGATATGGCTTCGATGGTGTCGATATCGATTACGAATATCCCTCTTCGATGAATGATGCCGGTCACCCAGATGATTTTCCTATTTCAAATGCGCGTCGAGCGGGTTTAAACGCGTCGTACAATGTGTTGATGAAACGTCTGCGTGAAGAGCTCGACATGGCTGGTGAAAAAGCAGGTAAGCATTATATGCTCACGATTGCTTCGCCATCTTCGGGTTATTTATTACGTGGGATGGAAACATTCCAAGCAACGCAATATCTCGATTATGTCAACATCATGTCTTATGACTTGCATGGTGCATGGAATGACCATGTTGGTCATAACGCTGCACTATATGACACAGGTAAAGATTCTGAGCTTGCTGCATGGAATGTCTACGGTACTAAAGAGTTCGAAGGGATTGGTTATTTAAACACTGATTGGGCTGTGACGTATTTCCGTGGTGCACTCAGTGCTGGGCGCATCAATATTGGCGTGCCTTATTACACCCGAGGTTTTAAAGATGTAAGTGGTGGTACGGACGGACTCTGGGGCAGAGCGCCGCTTCCTAATCAAGCCGATTGTCCAGTGGGAACCGGAAAAGGAGAGAAAAACAACTGTGGTAATGGCGCCGTAGGTATCGATAATCTTTGGCATGATTTAGGTAAAAATAATGAAGAAATTCCAGCCGGTAGTAACCCACTTTGGCATGTGAAAAACCTTCAAAATGGGATTTTACCTTCTTATTTAGGTGTGTATGGACTCGATCCTGCGAATGTTGCAGATGATCAGCTTGTGGGCACTTATGCACGTAAATACGACAGTGTCGCTGTTGCGCCATGGTTATGGAATGCAGAGAAAAAAGTCTTCTTATCAATCGAAGATGAAGAGTCAATGGCCACCAAAGTTGATTACATCATCAATAAAGGTCTGGGCGGTATCATGTTCTGGGAGCTTGCTGGTGACTTTGATTATGATGCAGTGAAAAAAGAATATTTCATGGGTTCGACCATGACATCTATTGCTTATAACAAGTTTAGCCAAGCGGCAGGGTACGACATCAATAAAGGTGCGGCTGAGTTTGTGTTACCTGCAGAATCAGTGGATATCAGCTTTGAAACAAAAGACTTTCCAGTTGGCGATAAAAACTACCCAATTTCACCAACATTTGCTTTTACCAATCACTCAGTCCTTGATTTAAGCGGTGCCAAAATTTCGTTTGATGTGCCTGTGTCTACATCGGCTATTTTCAAATCAAATTGGAACGCTCAAGAGAAGCTTGGCATGGTGGTGGAGAAAAACGCTTCAAATGCTGCGGGTAATAACATTGGTGGGTATGAAAATGAGTTCCACCGTTTTTCTATTACCTTAGTGAACGAGTTTGGCAGTGTGGTGAAATCCTTCCTTCCGGGTGAAACCATTAATGCACAAGTGATGTATTACATGCCAATCACTGGACCTGTTAATTTTACCATTGAGAAAGACGGCAAAGTCTACGCAGCAGCGTTTGAATACCCACATTTACCAGCAGCGACTCAACCTGGCAATGGTGGTGGGGGCGGTAACGCTGATGGCACCTGTGAAGGGGTTAAAATTGCCGACATCCCTGTTTATCCTGATTTCCCTCGAAAAGATTGGGCAGGCAACCCATCACATGCCAATGCGGGTGATTTGTTAGTGCATAACAATGGCGTATTTAAAGCAAAGTGGTGGACTGCCACAGAGCCTGGTACATCTGATTGGACAAAAGCCTGTAGCCTTTAATCAATCAATGTTGAGGGCTTTGGCCCTCAGCATTTGAGGAGACAAATATGAAACCTATTTTTAAAGTGACTCTGATCACAAGTGCACTGGGTTTGGTTGCTACTCTAGCCTCACCGTCAGTGACGGCACATGGTTACATGGATAGCCCAAAAGCACGCCAAGCGTTTTGTGAAGCACAAGGTGGGTATTGGTGGCCACAAGATGGTTCGAACATCCCGAACCTAGCTTGCCGTGCCGCTTTTTTAGAGTCGGGTCATGTTCAGTTTATTCAAGAACATGAGTTTTCAGTCAATACTGCTGATTTTTTAAATCAAGCGGCTGTTGAAGCAAATATACCTGATGGCACGTTATGCAGTGCTGGCAGCCACCAAAAGCGGGGGATGAATTTACCTTCAGCGGATTGGCAAAAAACCGTGGTTACGCCTAACGCTAATGGCGAAATTAACGTTCGTTTTCGTGCTACAACACCGCATAACCCAAGTTTTTGGCAATTTTATTTATCTAAACCAAGTTTTAATGCAGCGACAGATACTCTGAAGTGGCAAGACTTAGAGTTAGTGCAAAGTTATGGCAATGTTGATTTTGTCAAAGATCCTGATGACAAACGTTACTATGAAATGAAGGTGGCGATCCCTGCAGATAGACAAGGGGAAGCACTGTTATACACCCGTTGGCAACGGGATGATGTCGTCGGAGAAGGGTTTTATAACTGTAGCGATATTATTATCCAACAAGATACAGTCACCCCAGTCGATTGGTTTGCATTGGGCTATTTTGTTCGTCAAGGACAGCAAGCCAATGTCGGCGACACTGTGTGGTTGCGCTTATTTGATACCACAGGCCAAGAGTTGGTCAGTGAGCAATTAGCTGTTACAACTCAAAATCAAGCTAGTTGGCAAGCGCAATTGGCTGATTCACTTAACCTTAATTACAGTCAGTACCTCCAAGTGGGTGTACAAGGAGCCGATGGCAATATTGCATTTGATGCCAGTAATGTCGCCTCAAATCAAGTATTCGCTGTAAATAAGGATTATAGCTTTGCGTTATCTGTGCAAGTCGCGCCAGATAATACCCCACCGATTGTTAATGACATTGCTGATGTATCCCTAGATGAAGCAACTTCTATCAACGTGCATGTTCATGCCTTTGATGATGAAAATGATCCCATAACGTTTACGTACGATGTCCCAGCACCACTGACCTATAGCGCAGAGGGAATGAACTTAACACTTGCCGCGGGCGAAGTGGATACCAATACCACAGTGATTATCGGTGTCACGGTCAGTGATGGGCAATTAAGCACGACAAAGCGCTTTAATGTCACCGTGAATGACACTCCGGTGGTTGATCCGACCGATCCTGCGTGGCAAGAAAACAAAGCTTATTCTGCTGGTGATATCGTTACTTATAACGGACAAAAGTACCGTGCTAAATGGTGGGTTAAAGGAGAGAAACCTGACACCAGTTCAGCGTGGGAGTTGCTGTCACCAACCAGTAATGATCAATGGCAAGCAGTGAAGTCATACCCAGGAGGCAGTGAAGTGAGTCACTTGGGAGCAAAATATCAGGCTAAGTGGTGGACTCAAGGCGAAGAGCCTGGGAAAGCATCAGTCTGGCAAGCCCTTTAATTCTACATTCAATTTTAACTAAATAACTGAGAGAACATTATGTATAAAAAACTCACCTCAGCATTGGCTGTCGCAGCCGCATTGGCAAGCATGCATGCCACAGCAGCCCCTTCAACCCCAAGCTTAAGCTGGGAAGATCAGCTTTATTCGTTTGTTGATGTCAATATTGACGGTCAAGGTTCGTATAAATCATTAGTGACACGTAAAGATCAAGTCGACATCGCAATAAAGTGGAGTGCCTGGAGCGGTGAAGGTGGCGATAGCTACAAAATTTTATTTGATGGCGTGGTGGTCAACGAAGGTCAGTTAGCGCCAGGAACAAAAACCGGCACAGTGACATTCCCATATACCAAATCTGGACGTCATCAAATGACGATGCAACTTTGCCAAGGCGCTGAATGTGCAAGCAGTGCGGAGAAAAAAATTGTTATTGCTGACACAGATGGTGGGCATTTAGCGCCATTACCAATGAACTACGATCCAAATAACCGTGATTTTAATACTGATCCAAACAAAGTGGTGGGTGCTTATTTTGTCGAGTGGGGGATTTACGGGCGTGATTTTGATGTAACCAAAGTGCCTGGCAAAAACTTAACACATATTTTGTATGGTTTTGTGCCAATTTGTGGGCCTAATGAATCACTAAAAGAAATCGAAAATGGTAACAGCTGGCGTGCTTTACAAAAAGCTTGTGGTGACTCACAAGATTACGAAGTGGTTATTCACGACCCTTGGGCTGCAATCCAAAAGTCACTACCGGGTGTTGATGCCAAAGATCCCATCCGCGGTACTTATTCGCAAATGATGGCACTAAAACAGCGCTATCCTGATCTTAAAATTTTACCGTCTGTCGGTGGATGGACGCTGTCTGATCCGTTTCATGGTTTCACTGATAAAAAGAACCGTGATGTGTTTGTTGCATCGGTTCGTGAATTCTTAAAAACGTGGAAGTTTTATGATGGTGTGGATATTGACTGGGAATTTCCAGGTGGCGGTGGCCCTAATGCAAATTTAGGCGATCCGGTCAAAGACGGTCCAGCTTACATTGCCTTAATGCAAGAGCTTCGTGCCATGTTAACAGAACTCAGCGCTGAAACAGGCAAAGAATATCAGCTCACATCAGCAATCGGCATGGGTTATGACAAGATTGAAGATGTTAACTATCTTCAAGCCGCGCAGTACATGGATTACATTTTTGCCATGACCTATGATTTCTTCGGTGGTTGGAACAACGTAACGGGTCATCAAACCGCGTTATATTGTGGTGAACACATGAGTCCTGATGAGTGTGCTGGCACAGGACTTGATGACAAAGGCCAACCGCGTAAGGGGCCTGCTTATACCACTGATAACGGTATTCAGTTGTTATTACAACAAGGTGTTGCACCAGAGAAAATAGTACTCGGTACAGCTATGTATGGCCGTGGATGGGAAGGTGTTTATCCAGCAAACGCGACTAACCCTGATAATCCGTTCACGGCGCCGGGTAATGGAAAGCTTACAGGCACAAAAGAGCAAGGTGTTTGGGAAGCAGGTGTCATTGACTATAAAGGCATCAAGTCTTCCATGATTGGCGCATCAGGCACGGGTATCAATGGCTTTGAAGTTGGTTATGATGAGCAAGCACAAGGTGCGTATGTTTGGAACCGCGCAACAGGTAAATTAGTGACATACGATAGCCCTCGTTCAACGATAGCTAAAGGTCAATATGCCAATACTTTAGGTCTAGGCGGTTTGTTTGCTTGGGAAATTGATGCAGATAACGGCGATATTTTAAATGCCATGCATGAAGGGTTAGGTAGTACAGGTGGCCCGGTTAATGCAAAACCTGTGGTATCTGTACCTGCTTTAGTCAGTGTCAAAACGGGTGAGCAAGTAACAGTCTCAGCGAGCGCCTCTGATCGTGACAATGACCCACTTACTTATACTTGGACAGTACCTGCTGGTTTAGTTGTATCTGGTAATGATAGCGCTGACTTAGTCGTCACTGCACCATCTGTATCAGTCGATACTGATTTCATTGTCACTGTGGCAGTCTCTGATGGCACGGATACCGTCAGCAAATCTGCAACTGTTCGTGTATTAGCAGCTGATGCCGCAAACACAGCTCCTGTGATTGAAACGATTGCGAATGTATCTGTTGAAGAAGGTCAAGCAATTAATGTAGCGGCAGTGGCATCAGATGCTGATAACGATGCATTATCTTATGAGTGGACAGTCCCTGCAGGTCTGACGTTGTCAGGCACGGGGTCAAATGTCACATTAACCGCTGCAAATGTGACATCAGACACTGACTATACCGTATCAGTGTCAGTATCAGATGGCAAAGCATCGGCATCGACCAGTTTTGTTGTTACAGTGACAAATACAACAACGGGTGGGGGCGATACAACTTGGCAAGCGAGTAAAATTTATTTAGCTGGCGATACTGTCTTGTTCAACGGTAAACAATATCGTGCTAAATGGTGGACACAAGGTAATCAACCTGATCAAGGCGGCCCATGGGAAGAAGTTATTCCTGATGATGGACAAGTTCGCGCTTGGCGTGCTGATTTAGTTTACAACGGCGGTGATGTGGTCACGCATAATAATGCAACCTACAAAGCTGGCTGGTGGACCAAAGGTGAAGAGCCGGGCCAATCAGGTGTTTGGACTAAACAATAAGGTAATCCCTAGATGACACCCAAAGCAGCTATTATTAGCTGCTTTTTTTATGTTCATTTTTTAGATTTGAGCGGGCTCTTTGGTGTGCACTTATACACCTTTTTTAGAGGTGATTTATGATGCACAGTCGTCGTTATGGTAAAAGAGCACTTTTTGTTTGTTCGATAGTTTTATATAATTGCACGTTATTATTGATTAATATTCAGTGGGAAAATATGCGAATAGCTTTAGGTGTCGAATACGACGGTTCTCAATACTTTGGTTGGCAACGCCAAAGTAATGTGATCAGCGTGCAAGAAGAAGTTGAAAAAGCGCTGTCTAGTATTTGTAATCATCCCGTTGAAGTGGTGTGTGCAGGTCGTACTGATTCAGGTGTTCATGGCACAGGTCAAGTTGTTCATTTTGATACAGACGCAAAGCGTGACATCAGTGCTTTTTATCTTGGGATGAACTCTTTATTACCTGATGCTATCGCAGTAAGGTGGGCACAAGAAGTTGACAGCGAATTTCACGCGCGCTTTAGTGCTACGGCACGTCGCTATCGGTATGTGATACTAAATCATAATAATCGTCCGGGTATTCTTAAAAATGGCATCAGCCATTACCACTTACCGTTAAATGTTAATTTGATGCAGCAAGCAACAGATTGCTTGTTAGGCGAAAACGATTTTACCTCTTTTAGAGCGGTTCATTGCCAATCAAATACGCCATTTAGAAATATCAGCCATCTTAGAGTCGACCGCTTTGGCGACTTTGTGGTGATTGATATTAAAGCCAACGCGTTTTTACATCATATGGTGCGCAATATTACCGGGTGTTTAATTGATATCGGCACAGGTAAATATCCACCCGAGTGGATGCAAGAAATTCTTGCCGCAAAAGACCGTACGCAAGCCAGCGCGACAGCAAAAGCGGCGGGTCTCTACTTAGTTGATGTGGATTATCCCGCGCAATGGGGGATCCCAAAGACCCATCCAGGGCCTTTGTTTTTACCTGATTATTAATTTTATAGTGTAATTAGCATGAAATCCTGACAACTAAGACCAGTTTTTTATACCTTAGTCTCAGAAATAATGTTTTAATTGAAAAAATTTGTCTGCTCACCTTGGCAGTCATCACGCGAACGAATATTTAGCATTAAGAGAATTGCGAATGAGCTGGTTAGAAAAGATCTTACCTAAAACAAAATCGTCAGGCCGTAAAGAAATTCCAGAAGGCGTTTGGGCCAAATGTACTGATTGTGATGCGATTTTATATAAAGCAGAACTTGAAAAAGAGTTAGGCGTTTGTCCAAAGTGTAATCACCACATGCGAGTCAGCGCGCGTAAGCGTTTAGAGTATTTCCTCGATGATGCTGATCGTGTTGAAATTGGCACTGAGCATGAACCAAAAGACGTCTTGAAATTTAAAGACTCAAAAAAATACAGTGATCGCATTACTGCGGCTCAAAAAGTCAGCGGTGAAAAAGATGCATTAGTTGCAATGACAGGGCGTTTAAAAGGTGTGCCTGTTGCTGCAGTTGCATTTGAGTTTTCCTTCATGGGTGGCTCAATGGCATCGGTTGTTGGCGCTCGTTTTGTCGATGCAGTTAATTTATGCTTAGAGCATAATATGCCATTGATTTGTTTTTCTGCATCAGGCGGCGCACGGATGCAAGAAGCATTAATGTCATTGATGCAAATGGCTAAAACCAGTGCAGCATTAGCAAAAATGAGTGAAAAAGGCTTACCTTTTGTCTCAGTATTGACGGATCCAACCATGGGCGGTGTATCGGCATCTTTAGCCATGTTAGGTGATATTAATGTGGCAGAGCCTAAAGCGCTGATTGGTTTTGCTGGCCCTCGAGTGATTGAACAAACGGTACGTGAAACGCTTCCTGAAGGGTTCCAGCGTAGTGAGTTTTTACTTGAGCATGGCGCGATTGATATGATTGTGGATCGCCGTGAAATGCGTGATAAACTAGCGCGATTAGTCGCTAAGTTTATGAACTTGCCGTCACCGGAGCAAGAACATAGAATTGCATAACATTTTTATTGTTGAGTAATTTAATGTCACAACATATTCCTAGCCAATCATCTAGCCTTGATGATTGGCTTTGTTATTTAGAAGGCATCCATCCTGTTAATATCGAAATGGGATTGTCTCGTGTTACAGAAGTCGCACAAAAACTCGGTCTACTCTCTCTTCCTAGTAAAATAATCTTAATCGCCGGCACAAATGGCAAAGGTACAACAGCACGTTGTTTAGAAGCTTTGCTACTTGCTCAAAACTTCACTGTTGGAACGTATGCATCACCTCATTTGATTAAATATAATGAACGAGTGCGTTTGAATGGTCAGCAGCTCAATGATGAGTATCATATCTCTGCCTTTGATTGCTTAGAGCAAGGTCGCGGTGAGACGTCATTGACCTATTTTGAATATGGGACTTTGGGGGCGCTGGAAATTTTTCGTCGTACAGCTCCTGATTACATTTTATTAGAAGTCGGCTTAGGTGGGCGTTTAGATGCCACCAATATTGTGACCCCAGTTGCCAGCGTCATTACGACCATTGATTTAGATCATAAAGAGTATTTAGGCGATACACGTGAGCTGGTTGGGTTCGAAAAAGCAGGGATCTTTCGCTCAAACACGCCTGCCATTGTTGGGGATTTGGCGATTCCTGAGTCGGTGTTAGCTCACGGACAATTAGTCGATGCCTCAGTGTGTTTAGCTCAACGAGATTATCAACTCAGCAGTACAGATTCTGGATATGTTTGGCAGTTTGGTTCACTAAAACGCGAATTTAGCAAACCTGCTATTCCAGTGCAAAATGTCGCGACGGCATTAACGACATTGGCTCAGTTATCAGCGTTACCCAGTCAGCAAGTTGTTCATGATGTGCTAGGGTCGCTTCACGTCGAAGGGCGTTTTGAGACGATAAGTGCTGCGCCTTTTGTTATCGTTGATGTGGCGCACAATCCAGAGTCGGCAACTTATTTAGCCACTCAATTGCAGCAATACAAACAACAAGGGTATGAAATTCATGCATTGGTCGGTATGCTTAAAGATAAAGACCAAAAAGCAGCGTTATCGGCATTGACTGACAGCATTGATATTTGGAATGTTGCATCATTACAGTGTGCCCGAGGAGCTGACAATCATCTTTTAGCTGAGGTATTAGCTGAGCTGGGTATCGGTAATGTGCAAAAGTTTGCTTCTATAGCCACTGCGTTAGATAATCAACTTATAACCAATAATAAGCAGTTATTGATTGTTTTCGGCTCTTTTTTTACCGTGGCTGATGCAGTGACATACTGGCGAGAGAAAAAGGAAGCGTAGGTGAATTCTGTGTTTGTAAATCGACTTGTTGGCACCGTAATTGTTTTAGTGGCCGCTATTGTGTTTATTCCAAATATTTTAGATGGTGAGAAAGTCCAACTTAAAGAAGGATTTAAAACGATTCCTGATCGTCCTGAATTTAAAAAGTTCGATTTACAAGCCCCACCCAGCGATGCTGAGATTGACGCTGCGCTACCCGCAAAATCGACTCAGGTTGAAGATATTGTCGCACAAGACCATTTATTGACCGAAGAGCAAACACCAAGCAGTGATGATTTAATTCAACAGCCTTTAACAGCAGACGAGCAAACTAATGTTAGTGTGTCAGTTGTGAAGCCTGAAGCATCATTTGAGCGCCCCGCAGAATCCAATCTAAGCGACTTTGCATATGTGATTCAACTTGGCAGCTTTTCTGATCGAGGTAATGTCGATAACCTACTTGCGAAGTTAAAAGGTGCTGGCTTTACTGCGTTCACTCGCCCCGTTGAAACGCCATCTGGTACCCTTACAAAAGTCTATGTAGGCCCAGAGCTTGAAAAAGAAATATTGGAAGCTCAATTGAGTAAATTAAAGGCTCTGACTAAGCTCAATGGCAAAGTCACCGTCTTTGAAATTGCAAAATGATCTGGCAATTTCAGCCCTTCTCTTATAGAATGCGCCCGAAATTAACTATGGCTGGTTTTATATGATCTGGGTTGATTATACCATTTTAGGTATTATTGCGATTTCGACATGTGTTAGTTTGCTTCGCGGCTTTGTCAAAGAAGCCATGTCACTTGCTGTTTGGGCAAGTGCTTTTTTCATCTCTAGTTTTTTCTACGAACATCTTGCTGCGTTTTTGACGCAAATCAGCGAGCCACTGTTAAGAAATGCAGCGGCTGTCGCCATTTTATTTTTTTCCACCCTAATTGTCGGTGGGATTTTAAACTATATTTTAGGCCAACTAGTTCAACGCACAGGCTTGTCGGGTACTGACAGAATATTCGGTTTGGTATTCGGTGGTTTGCGTGGTGTGCTGGTGGTGAGCGCCATTTTATTTTTTCTAGATGCTTTCACATCTGCGCCAAAAACGCAGTGGTGGGGAGATTCAATTTTAATTCCTGAATTTGGATTTGTGATCGAATGGTTTTTTGCCTATCTCGAAAATAACTCAAGCTTTCTAACTTCTGTAAACCGTTAATCGGCGAGGATAATTACATGTGTGGTATTGTTGGTATAGTCGGAACTTCTCCTGTTAATCAGGCGATTTATGATGGCTTAACTGTGTTACAACATAGAGGCCAAGATGCAGCGGGCATCATCACCATAGATCGTAATACGTTTAATTTACGTAAAGATAATGGATTAGTAAAAGACGTGTTCCATACTCGTCATATGAAGCGTTTACAAGGCAATATGGGTATTGGTCATGTCCGTTACCCAACAGCAGGCTCATCAAGCTCTGCTGAAGCGCAGCCGTTTTATGTTAACTCTCCATTTGGCATCTCTTTAGCTCATAACGGTAACTTAACCAATGCTGAGTCTTTAAAAGAAGAGCTTTTTTCAGTTGCGAAGCGCCATGTAAATACAACCTCAGATTCTGAAGTGCTATTGAATGTACTCGCTCATGAGCTTGCAAAACCAGATACGCTTCATTTATCACCAGACGACATTTTTACCGCCGTTACTACGGTCAATGATAAAGTGGTGGGTGGTTATGCAGCTATTGCGATGATCATTGGTCATGGAATGCTCGCGTTTCGTGATGCTAACGGAATTCGTCCGTTAGTATTTGGTAAGCGTGAAACAGCCAAAGGCGTCGAGTATATGTTTGCGTCTGAAAGTGTTGCACTAGATGCTGATGGTTTTAAATTCATACGTGATGTTGCACCAGGCGAAGCTATTTTTGTGACCACTGATGGTAAGTTGTTTTCGCAGCAGTGTTCTGAGCATGCAACATACTCTCCTTGTATCTTTGAATTTGTCTATTTTGCGCGTCCTGATTCAACAATTGATAAAATGTCTGTCTACGCAACTCGCGTTAATATGGGAACAAAGTTGGGTGAGAAAATCGCTCGGGAATGGTCAGATAAAGACATTGATGTTGTGATTCCAATTCCTGAAACATCATGTGATATCGCGTTAGAAATTGCGTCAGTTCTGAACTTGCCGTACCGTCAAGGTTTTGTAAAAAACCGTTACATTGGCCGTACGTTTATCATGCCAGGCCAAGAAGAGCGCAAAAAGTCTGTGCGCCGTAAACTCAATGCGATTGATCGTGAGTTTAAAGGTAAAAATGTATTACTGGTTGATGATTCGATTGTACGTGGTACAACTTCTGCTCAAATTGTTGAAATGGCAAGGGAAGCAGGTGCAAAAAATGTGTACTTTGCATCAGCGGCACCAGAAGTGCGTTTTCCAAATGTGTATGGCATTGATATGCCATCTGCAAGTGAATTGATTGCGCATGGTCGTGAAGTCGAAGACATTAACGCCAGCATAGGTTCAGATGGATTAATTTATCAATCTCTTCCAGATTTGATTGCGGCGGTTTCAAAAGAAAATCCAGAAATCAAAGAGTTCGAAACATCTGTTTTTGATGGTCACTATGTCACTGGTGATATTAATCAAGACTATTTAAATCGTATTGAAGAACTACGAAATGATGCCGCGAAATCAGATCGTGAAGATGCGATGTCATCAGGTTTAGAACTGCATAATGAAGATGTGTCTGAATAACATGACAGTGGTGTTTATCGTGCAATAAAAAAGGAGCCTCGGGCTCCTTTTTTATTGCATAAATGAGATTCAGGTAAAGATAGGAGCGTAGCCTGATGTCCACATCATTGCAGTGAGCGCTAAGATAATGACTAGTAAAATAAGCCCACTTGTCACCACTGAACTGGCATAAATAAAGCCGCGTTCTTCAGGAATATGCATTAAAATTGGCACACCTGTATAAAGTAAGTAAACAGAATAGGCCAATGCGACAAGCCCTACGCACACAATGAACCAAAGTTCAGGATAAACAGCGGACAGTCCAGCCATAAAGATAGGGGTTGCGGTATAAGCCGATAACTCTAGCGTCTGTGTATATGTTGGGGTAGCACCAAATGTTTGTGCCATCCAAAGTGCTAAATATGCAAGGGCAAATACCCCAGCAATAAGGGCAAAGTACATGGCAACCGCAATGAATGCCGCGCTTGATTCAGTCAAGAAAATATCCTTACCTGCACCGATACTCCAACCTAAATAAACCGCGGAGAAATACCCCATAACAGAGGGGATCAATGCAATCAGTAAGATGTGTGATAGGCTATATTTAAAGCTTTCATGGCGATCGTCAATTGAATGCCATTCTTCTTTTGGATGAGCATAAATGCCCCATAAGTGGTTTAAAATCATATGTGTATTCCTATTATCCCTAATTAAATGAAGGTGTTGTTTTTTTATACTAATCCTTTTAGGTATTAACCAAGTGTTAACTTTTGTCAAGATTGCAAAAATCATTATGTTGACATACATCAAGTTGAGATCTTTTTACACTTCGATCGTGTTTAGGCTGTGATACACTACGCGCGAATTTATTTATGCAGTAGATGACATGTTAGAAAAATACACAGAACTTTTGGCGCCGATATATCAATTTTTACGTGAAGAAACACCACAAGAGTGGGTGGATGAAGCGAAAAAAGCCGAGAATTTAGATGTTATTTTACTCGATCATATGCATTGTGAATTAAAAGCGGCGCAGTCAGCAGCTTTTTTAATTAGGCGTTATGTGATTGATAAGCAAAGCGCGAAGCAATTACTTCATTGGTTAAAGCCGTACGAAGACTTTACTTATCGTAATATTGGAGATGGCTGTTTTTCTGATGGAAAAAACACCTTAGTAGGTGAGTTGACCGTTCAAGCCGATAATCCAGTCTATCAAGATATTTTAGATAAAATGGTGCGCCTCATCAAAGAAGAGCTTCACCACTTTGAGCAAGTGTTAGACATAATTAAGCAACGTAATATCACTATTCAACCTTCTGCAGCATCCCGCTATGCAGGAGCGTTAATTAAGCATGTACGCACGTTCGAACCCGCCGCCTTAATTGATAAGTTAATCATAGGTGCGTTTATCGAAGCTCGTTCGTGTGAGCGTTTTGCTAAATTGGCCCCTTATTTAGATGAAGAGCTAGGCCGTTTTTATGTGTCATTACTTCGTTCCGAAGCACGTCATTATCAAGATTATATTTCGCTGGCGCAAGATATTGCTAATCAAACTGATCCAGTCAGATTTAATGTGGATGAACGAATTGCTTTTTTTGCAGAGGTTGAAGCGCAGCTGATTACCTCTGACGATACCGATTTTAAATTCCATTCTGGCAAGCCAACTTTATAGTGTCTTGATTGCAGCGTGTAAATTCGGAATGTGGCATTTTGGGTTGTGCCACACTTTGATGTTAGTTTCGAGCAAAAGCGTTTGTGAAAATTGATAATCAGCTAAATGTAACCCTAACTGTTTCATAATGTATTGTCCGCCAGCAAAGTCAGAGAAAACATAGTCTACTCGTTCTTTTTCTAAGAGCTGTAATCCTTGAGAGACACTTTCTACATTAATTAACTCGATATTGGCATTCAGAAATTGTTTGATTAAATCGCTGCGTTTTTCGTTACTGCGTAACATCGCCACTTTACGTCCACTGAGTTCAGATAAAGATTGCCAACTAAACGGTGTTAATTGGGTTTTACGAACCAATCCTAATTTAATCGAAAAATCATCGAGGTCGAATACCGGAAATTTCTTTTGTTCTATGGGTGGATAAAAGGATAAACACCAGCGATCACTGCTTAGGTATAATGCTGCGCGAGCTGGGGGTAAAAATAAGGGCGAAAAGTGTATCGCTTGCTGTTTAAAGTATTCGTTTAACGCTTCAAAGGATAACCCGTTATTCGCTTCATTTTCTGAAGTATAAGGTGGGTATTCAATCGCTATCACCTCAAAACTTTTACTGTAGGCGGTAAAGCTGAGTAGTAAAATACTGCATGCAATGAAAAAGGGCATGTTTTAAATAAAGCTTTTTTATAGTGTGGTGCATTCATTTTAGACTAATAAATACACCTATGTGGTTCAAATTGTTGATTGAATATGCAGCTAACTAAAAGGTGTGCTAAGTAGTTGTTTTGACTCTTTAGTGACAATTAAATACGAACCTTGATGATACCAGTCACCTAAGACAATCCGGCTATAGGTTTGGTTATTGTCAGTCCATTGGTGAACATCGGGGCGATGAGTGTGGCCGTGGATCATTGTTTTTACATTGAAGAGTGCAAACATGTCATCGACGGCCTGCTGAGTCACATCGAGGATTGCCATTTCTTTGCCTTGTTGACTTAATTTACTTTTGGCTCGGGCTTTTTTCGCTACTGATTGGCGATACCACAATGGCAATGACAACATAAGTTTTGGCCACCACCATCCACGACTCTTTTTACGAAATTGTTGGTATTCAAGATCATCAGTGCACATTTCATCGCCGTGTAAAATCACCGTTTTTTCACCATAAAGGTCAATGACACTTTGCTCTGGTAACAATGTCATTGCACATTGTTCAGCATATCGTTTGCCGATTAAAAAATCGCGATTACCGTGAACAAAAAATATGGGTATTCCTGATTGGCTAATTGCATGCAGCTTAGCAGCCACTTTATCCGTTAAAGGAGTATGATAATCATCTCCAACCCATACTTCGAAGAAGTCGCCCAAAATATACAATGCGTCGGTATGCGCGGTGATGTGTTGATCTAAAAAAGAAAAAAATGCTGAGCTGATATCTGGGCGTTCATCGCTCAAATGCAGATCTGAAATAAAAAGAGTGTTGCGCATTGTTAGAGATCTTATCGGTGGGGGAAGGCGCACTGATTTCAGTGCGCGCAGAGATTATGCTTCGATTGAAACGCGTTCAATGATCACATCATCAAGTGGTACATCTTGGTGGAAACCATTGCTGCCGGTATTCACAGCTTTAATCTTTTCAACCACATCCATTCCTTCTACAACGGATGCAAACACGCAATAGCCATAGCCTTGTGACGTTGCACTGCTGAAGTTTAAGAAATCATTATTATTCACATTAATGAAAAACTGTGCAGTCGCTGAATGTGGATCGGGAGTACGCGCCATTGCGACAGTCCCTACTTTATTTGAAAGGCCATTGTCAGCTTCGTTTTCGATTGGATCATTGACTTCTTTTTGATCCATGCCCGGAGTAAAACCACCACCTTGAACCATAAAGCCATCGATGACACGGTGAAATATAGTGCCGTCATAAAAACCTGAGTTAGCGTAGTTTAAAAAGTTTTCAACAGTCTTTGGTGCTTCTGCTTGATGCATCTCTAATTTAATGTCACCAAAGTTTGTGTGTAAAACAACCATGCTTATTCCTATTTGATAAATAAAAAGTCGGGGTGTATTTTATCTTAGTTAACTGTAATTCACAAAGATATAGAGCAACGCGGCATGAGGTGTTAATATGCGCGCTTACCTAAAAGAGTAAAGGATAGTTTTTAAATGCTACAGATATACAACACACTTACACGACAAAAAGAACAGTTTAAACCTATGGTTGATGGCAAAGTCAGCATGTATGTGTGCGGTATTACAATTTATGATTACTGCCATGTAGGTCATGGTCGCACTTATGTTTCTTTTGACGTAATGAATCGTTATTTTCGCCATTTAGGCTATGACGTGACCTATGTACGTAATATTACTGATGTAGATGACAAAATTATCAAGCGAGCTAATGAAAACAACGAACAGATCAATGAGTTGACTGTTCGAATGACCAAAGCGATGCATGAAGACTTTGCTGCGTTGAACATATTACCAGTTGAAATCGAACCGACTGTCACAGGGCATATGCCAGAAATTATCGCCATGATTGAACGTTTGGTCGAAAAAGGTCATGCATATGTTGCAGGCAATGGTGACGTGTTGTTTGACGTCTCAACGTTCGAGCATTATGGCGCGTTGTCGCAACAAGATTTGTCAATGTTACAAGCGGGTGCGCGCGTTGAAGTCGACACAGGTAAAGATGATCCCCTTGATTTTGTTTTGTGGAAAAAAGCCAAGCCAGAAGAACCTAGTTGGGAGTCGCCATGGGGAGCGGGTCGTCCAGGCTGGCATATCGAATGTTCTGCAATGAGCTCAAAGCATTTAGGCGATCACTTTGATATTCATGGTGGCGGATCTGATTTGCAGTTCCCTCATCATGAAAATGAAATTGCTCAATCTTGCTGTGCATCAGGCAAACAATATGTGAATACTTGGATCCATACGGGCATGGTGCAAGTGAATAAAGAGAAAATGTCTAAGTCACTGAATAACTTTTTTACAGTACGTGAGGTGCTTAAGCAATACGACCGTGAAACGGTTCGTTTCTTTTTAATTAATGGTCACTACCGCAGTCAACTGAATTATTCACAAGAAAACTTAGATCAAGCTCGTTCATCACTTGAACGTATTTATACCTCGTTGCGAGGTGTCACTCCTGTAGCTGTTGAGTTGGCGAGCAATGAATATGTGGCTAAATTCCGACAGGCCATGAATGACGATTTTAATACACCTGAAGCCTTACCGGTTATTTTTGAACTCGCAAAAGAAATCAACAGAATTAAAGATGTTGAAGCACAAAAAGCAGGGCAGTTGGCATTTGTATTAAAGGCAATAGCAGATGTAATTGGCATTGCACAGCAAGATCCAGAGAGCTTTTTACAAGGGGAGCAAGATGATGATGAAGTCGCGATCATCGAAGCACTCATCGCACAGCGTAATCAAGCGCGAGCTGATAAGAATTGGGCATTAGCTGATGAAGCCCGTGACAAGTTAAATGCCTTGAATGTTGTCTTAGAAGATAGCGCTGGTAAAACAACGTGGCGCAAAGCGTAAATTAAACCAATGATTGAAATCAAAAAAGCAGCTTTATATAGCTGCTTTTTTTATATTCAACTAGGCTTAAAAACACAGGTAAATAATCGAGAAAATAAATGATGCGACGGGCAGGGCGTGGAAATTGCTTCTTGTTACTACTTCTATTAGTTTTGTCGCTGCCTGTTATCAGTAACACGCAGGAACCCGTCTCATGCACAGCTCACTTTAAGTTAGGTATTGGCGAGCCGTGGCCGCCCTTTTTTATGCATGACAATAATCAATATTTTGGTATTGATATTGATATCACTCGGCTCATTTTTAAAAAGCTTAATTACTGCCTTGAAATCGTGAAACTTCCTTCTTCTGCCAGAGGCATACTGCAACTTAAACGTGGTGAAATTGATTTTTTGAATGCAGCTAGCTTTAATGAAGAGCGAGCAAAAATAGGCTGGTTTTCTTCACCATATAGAAGCGAAGCCATGCGTATTTTTCATCACCAAAAAAATCGCGATAAATTTCAAATTTCCAGTTTATATGAATTGCAGAAACAAGATTTAGTCGGTGTCGTAAACCTTGGCGCGTATTACGGTGAAGAGTTTTCTTATTTGATGCGAGAAACCAGCTTTAACTCCAAAATAGCCAGTGTACCGAGCGTAGAGCAAAGAATGAAAATGCTCGAATTAGGACATGTCGATTTTGTGATTGATGATATTGTGCCTGGCCGGTATTACTTGCGCCATCATCAAAACGCGATGCTTGAAATGGCCTCTTATGCGGTTCACGATAATCCAATTTATTTTTTATTTAGTCGCAAAACGGTTTCTCCTGAGCAAGTGAGCCTTTTTAATCAGGTTATTTTGCGACATTACGCTGAAATTGAAGCTGTCGTTGACCATTACCTCTATTAATTGAAGAAGTGATTCACCTAACACACTCGATAGCGCTATCATAAGAGTTCAATTGAGGAGTGTAACAGTGACAGATTTAACGACCCCATTAAAGCAGTTATTTGGATTTGAACATTTTAGAACGGGTCAGCAAAAAACCATCGATACCTTATTAGCAGGGCGATCTGCTTTGGCGATATTCCCCACGGGTTCAGGGAAATCATTGTGTTATCAATTCACGGCGACCCAATTGCCTCATCTTACCTTAGTGGTGTCACCATTATTAGCCTTAATGAGAGATCAACTTGATTTTTTAAATCAAAAAGGGATTGCCGCAGCTAGCCTTGACTCAACCTTAACACCTGAGCAAAGTAAGCAAATAATGGCTGATGTGAAGACGGGGAAAATTAAGATATTAATGGTCTCGGTTGAGCGGTTTAAAAATGAGCGTTTCAGACAGTTTTTAGCAGAAGTGACATTGTCTTTATTGGTCGTTGATGAAGCACATTGTATTTCAGAGTGGGGGCATAATTTTCGTCCGGATTATTTAAAGCTCCCTTTTTATCGTGAATCACTGGGTATTCCTCAAGTTTTGTTATTGACCGCAACAGCCACAAAAAAAGTCAAAAAAGACATGGCTGCTCGTTTTGGCATAGCCGAATCAGACATCATTCAAACCGGATTTTATCGTCCTAATCTCGATTTAGCAGTACAAGCTGTCACTAAACAGGAAAAAAAGCCTGCTTTATTAGCGTTAATTGGCAAGCAAATGGGCTGTGGAATTGTATATGTTACCTTGCAACAAACGGCGCAAGAAGTGGCTGATTATTTAAACCTACAAGGTTTAAACGCGGCCGCCTATCATGCCGGCTTGCCCGATGAAGTTCGTCAACGGGTTCAACATGATTTTATGACTGATCGTATCGAGATAGTCATTGCAACGATTGCTTTTGGCATGGGGGTAGATAAAGGAAATATCCGCTTTGTGATTCACTATGATCTACCAAAATCGATTGAAAATTATAGCCAAGAAATAGGCAGGGCTGGACGCGACGGGCAGCCATCTACCTGCATTACACTCGCAAATTTAGATGGGATAAATACCGTTGAAAACTTTGTTTACGGTGATACGCCTGAACGTCAAAGTATCGAGTTTGTTATCCAGAGTATTCACACTCAGCAGGAGCAAGGGATATGGGAACTACAAGAGCTGACACTTTCAAATGCGAGTAACATTCGTTTATTGGCTTTAAAAACATTATTAGTCCAGTTGGAGTTAAAAGGAGCGCTCACTGCTCAATATGCGTATTACGCTGACTTCAGGCTGAAGTTCTTACAGCCAAAAGAAGTTGTGTTAGCGCAGTTTGATCCGACCAGACAAGCGTTTCTAAATCAAGTGTTAGCCTATACCGACTTTAAAAAAGTATGGGGGACGTTAGATTTCAAACGTTTATTGCAAGAAACGGGTGTAGAAAGATCTCGCGTGGTTGCAGCACTCGAATATTTGCACCAACAAGGTGCGATAGAGCTTGAAACAAAACGGATTACGCAAGTATATAAAGTCAATCTGGCTGTGTTACAAGATGAAACGCTTGCATCACAACTGACGGCGTATTTTGAGCAAAAAGAGCGCTCTGAAATTAATCGCATTGCGGCATTGGTGCGCTTTTTTCAACTTGATCGCTGTTTAAGTCATAATCTAGCGTGTTATTTTGATGATTATGCCAGCCCTGAACAATGTGGGCATTGTTCTGTCTGTCGGGGTTTGGTTGCCCATTTAGCGTATTCAAGCCCCCAAGTTTGGCCACAAGATGAGTATTTGGTTTCGGTATTAACTGCGCTTAAAGGTCATTGCCAGTCCACACATTCGGTATCATTGAGTATTAAAGCGCAAACACGATTTTTAATTGGCATGAGCACGCCTATATTTACTCGCTTAAAAGTCAGACAGCTCGAAGGCTTTGCATCATGTGAACAGCTGAGGTTTGCTGATGTTGAAGCAAAGCTCAAAATGTTAAACGTTTAGTGGCAATTGATTTTTCGTGATTGCTTTTGCAGGGAATAGCTAGGCAATAGTCAGCAAAATGGCTTACGGCATTTAACCCGCAGCTACCACAGCCCTTAGTTAAGGAACTTTTTTAAGCGCCATTTTTCACCAAATTGGTAGGTGGCAAGCCCTGTCATAATCAGGGTCGCCCCTACAATAAGCTTGAGAGTAATGGTTTCATTGTTGAGCCAAGCACCAAGAGACATCGCAATAACTGGGGTGAGTAGGGTAATCAAAGCAACTGTGCTGGCTGAAAGCTTTTGCAAAATATGGAAATAAGCTAAAAACCCTAGCAAAGAACCAAAAACGCCTAAATAAATGATCGCCCATACTGATTTTGACTGCCATTGTGCGATGTTGAGTTGGCCATCAAAGACAAGCCAGATTAAGAAAAACGCCGGGGTTGAAAGGCTAAGTGCACCCATAGTTGTGGCCAGTGGGTGAATCGTAATCTGTACGCTTTTAACTAAGACGCCACTGAGACTGAAAAAAATCACCGCGACTAAAATCAAGGTTAAGCCGATCAGACTGTCACTATTAACGGAAATATTATCTAAACAAACGATCCCAAGGCCAATAAAACAAAGCATTAAAGCAATTTTACGCATAAAGCTAAATGGGGGCTCACCTAGCACATACTGCGCAAGCAGACCTGAAAATATAGGGGCGAGCCCAAACATTAACGACATCATTCCTGAGGTAATGTATCCAGCTGCAAAATAGCTTAAAAGCATGCCGCCGACAATGCCAATGCTGGAGTAGCTATAAAGCTTCAAGGCTTCTTTATGCCATGGAAAGCGGATACTACGACTAAGTAGTAAAATACTTAACCCTAAAATGAGCGCAATCAACATACGCAAAAAGACCGCTAAAGTGGGGCTGACGGATGTACTACTCCATACAATGCCAAGAGGCGTGGTCGACCAAATAAGTACGACGGCAAAATAAGCCAATGGCACAGGCATGAATTCTCCATTGAGATGAGTGGGGAGTATTTAAAATAGGCGGCAATGATGAAGGGCCAGCCCTTTATTTGTCAATTATAAATTCATCTTAAATAAGGTGGTTTGTAAAGTGGAATCTTGCCTTAGCATAATATTGAGTTGAGGGGACAAGACTTTAACCAATTAATTACACGCAAAGGTTGCTTATTAATTGCTGTGAAATTATAATCGTTGCAATTCTGACGCGGGATGGAGCAGCCTGGTAGCTCGTCGGGCTCATAACCCGAAGGTCGTCGGTTCAAATCCGGCTCCCGCAACCAGCTATTTTTAAAGGTTTACTGCTAATATTCTTATGCAATAAGCTTTAAGTCAACGTTTGACTTGGTTTAGTCAGAACAATACCTTTTACCAGGTAGGCCATTGGCCACACAGTTATAGTTTTAGGTGTGACGCCCCGCTTGGTACGGGGCGTTGTTGTTTCTAAACCTAACTAAGATTCTAGGGCTATAAGCCCTTTTTTTGTTTGTATGGAGGATTTTTGTGACTAAGCTCGAGCAAGATATTATTGCAATGTTAGAGCCTTCAATCGAAGCGTTAGGCTTCGAATTACTAGGGCTTGAACTCGCACAAGCGGGTCGTCACTCGACATTGCGCATTTATATTGATCATGCTGATGGCATTAATGTTGATAATTGTGCCGAGGTGAGTCGCCAAGTGAGTGCGATTCTCGATGTCGAAGATCCAATTACAAATGAATATAATTTGGAAGTTTCTTCTCCTGGTGTTGATCGTCCACTATTCAAACCAGAACACTTTACAAAAGCGCAAGGCGAAGAAATTCGCTTAAGAACAAAGCTTCCGCAAGATGGTCGTCGTAATTTTAAAGGCGATCTAGTTACAGTTGAAGGTGATATGTTAACGCTAAGCATTGATAATAAAGACGTGCTCGTCATGTTAAGCAATGTAGAAAAAGCAAACATTATCGCTAAATTTTAATTCGAGTGCGAAAGGAATAGGGCAAGCGAGGCATTACACATGGCAAAAGAGATATTATTGGTAGCAGAAGCTGTCTCCAATGAGAAAGCAGTCCCAAAAGAAAAAATATTTGAAGCATTAGAGTTTGCATTAGCAACAGCGACAAAAAAGAAACACGATGGTGATATTGACGTTCGTGTTTGTATCGATCGTAAAACAGGTGCATACGACACTTTCCGTCGTTGGGAAGTTGTTGATGACCGTGAAGGTGGGTTAGAAAACCCGTACCGTGAAATTACAATTGAAGCCGCTAAATATGATGACCCTAACATCGTTTTAGGTGATTTCATTGAAGAGCAAATCGAGTCAATTAAGTTTGACCGAATCACGACGCAAACAGCAAAACAAGTCATCGTGCAAAAAGTACGTGAAGCTGAGCGTGCGTTGATTGTTGAAGCGTATCAAGATCAAGAAGGTGAAATGGTCACTGGCGTAGTAAAGAAAGCCAGCCGTGAAGCAATCGTTCTTGATTTAGGTAATAACGCTGAAGCAGTAATTTACCGTGACGACATGTTACCACGTGAGAATTTCCGCCCAGGCGATCGTATCCGTGGTTTGTTATATGCCGTTAAACCAGAAGCTCGTGGCGCGCAATTATTTGTCACCCGCTCAAAACCAGAAATGCTCATTGAATTATTCCGCATCGAAGTGCCAGAAATTGGCGAAGAGATGATAGAAATTCGTGGTGCAGCTCGCGATCCTGGTTCTCGCGCTAAAATAGCGGTTAAATCAAACGATAAGCGTATCGACCCTGTTGGTGCGTGTGTCGGAATGCGTGGTGCACGTGTTCAAGCGGTCTCTACGGAATTAGGTGGTGAGCGCATTGATATCGTTCTTTATGATGATAACCCTGCACAGTTTGTTATCAATGCAATGGCGCCTGCGGAAGTTGCATCGATTGTAATGGATGAAGATTCTCGTTCAATGGATATTGCTGTTGAATCAGATAACCTTGCACAAGCAATTGGTCGTAATGGTCAAAATGTTCGTCTAGCAAGCCAATTAACTGGCTGGGAACTCAACGTAATGACCGTTGATGAGATGAATAAAAAGAACGAAGAAGAATCATGTAAGGTTCTTAAAGTATTCACTGAAGGCTTAGATATTGATGAAGACTTCGCTCAATTATTAATTGACGAAGGTTTTTCAACTCTTGAAGAGGTAGCTTATGTGCCTACATCTGAGTTTTTAGAAATCGATGGTCTAGATGAAGAGACTGTTGAAGAGCTTCGTGCTCGTGCTAAAGCGTCGTTAACGACACAAGCTTTAGCAAATGAAGAATCTTTAGAAGGTGCAGAGCCTGCTGAAGATTTACTAAGCCTTGAAGGTTTAGAAAGACATTTAGCTTTTGTATTAGCAAGTAAAGGTGTTATTACACTTGAAGACTTAGCTGAGCAAGGCGTAGACGAATTAGTTGATATTACAGAGCTTTCAGAAGAGAAAGCCGGTGAGCTTATTATGGCTGCACGTAATATTTGCTGGTTTGGTGACGAATAATTTATTGACGGAGGTAACAAATACGATGGCAGATGTAAGCATTGATAAGCTAGCCAGTGACATAGGTACAACGGTTGATAAATTAGTCCAACAGTTTTCAGAAGCAGGGATTAGTAAAACAGCCACTTCGCAAGTGACTGATGCGGAAAAAACCGAATTACTGGATCACCTAAGCAAGCAACATGGTGGAGCAGGTTCAAATGAACCGGCTCGCATGACTTTACAACGCAAGAGCAAAAGCACATTAAGTGTGGGCGGTGCGGGTAAAGGTAAATCTGTGCAAGTTGAAGTGCGCAAAAAGCGCACGTATGTGAAAAAAAGCTCCATTGAAGAGCAGCAGCAACAAGAGCAAGCACAGCTAGAAGCGGAGCGTTTAGCCAAAGAAGCTGAACTTAAATTGAAGCAAGAAGAAGCAGAGCGTAAAGCTAAAGCCGAAGCAGAACGAAAAGCAAAAGAAGAAGCGGATCGTAAAGCAGCTGAAGCAAAGCGTATTGCCCAAGAGAAAGCAAAGAATAACGTGACAAACCAAAAAGTTGATAAAGGCCGTTCGGCCCAAGATAAACTCGAGGCGGAGCGTTTACAGCGTGAAGCAGAAGAAGCCACCCGTAAAAAGCTTGAAGAAGAAGCTAAACGTGTTGCCGAAGAAGCGCGCATTTTAGCTGAGCAAAATTCAGCTCGTTGGAAGCAAGAAGAAGAAGAGCGTAAAAAACGCGAAGAATCTTCAGATTTCCACCTTACGACATCAACGACGGCTCGTGCCGCTGAAGATGAATCAGACATGAAAGAAGAAAAGTCTGCTCGTCGTCGTAAAAAGAAAAAGCCTGCACCGGTTGCTGTTGACCCGCGTGGTAAAGGACGTAAAGGTAAGCTTAAAGCGCCTGCGTCATTACAACATGGATTCCAAAAGCCAACAGCTGAAGTAACACGCGAAGTACGTATTAGTGAGACAATCACAGTATCAGAACTAGCTTCTCGTATGGCTGTGAAAGGCGCTGAAGTTGTAAAAACAATGATGAAAATGGGTGACATGGTTACTATTAACCAAGTTATTGACCAAGAAACAGCACAACTTGTTGCTGAAGAAATGGGCCATAAAGTTGTTTTAGTTAAAGAGAACGAATTAGAGTTCAACGTCCTTGCTGATCGTGGTGATGCTGGGAAACAACAATCTCGTGCACCAGTTGTAACAGTAATGGGTCACGTTGACCATGGTAAAACATCAACACTTGATTACATTCGTAAAGCGAAAGTAGCATCAGGTGAAGCGGGTGGCATCACCCAGCACATTGGTGCGTACCATGTTGAAATCGGTAAAGGAATGATTACTTTCCTTGATACCCCAGGTCACGCAGCATTTACATCAATGCGTGCACGTGGTGCAAAAGCGACTGATATTGTTGTGTTGGTTGTTGCAGCAGATGATGGTGTAATGCCACAAACAATTGAAGCGGTACAGCATGCTAAAGCGGCTGAAGTCCCATTAATTGTTGCTGTAAATAAAATCGATAAAGAAGGGTCTGATCCTGATCGCGTTAAAAATGAACTTTCACAGCATGATGTAATCCCAGAAGATTGGGGTGGAGATGTGCAGTTTGTTCATATTTCTGCAAAAACAGGTGAGAACATTGATGACTTACTTGAAGCCATTTTAATGCAAGCAGAGCTACTTGAGTTAACTGCTGACCATGATGGCATGGCATCAGGTGTTGTTATTGAGTCGCGTCTTGATAAAGGCCGTGGTCCAGTTGCATCTATCTTGGTTCAAGCCGGTACGCTTAAGCAAGGCGATATCGTGTTATGTGGCCTTGAGTATGGTCGTGTTCGTGCGATGCGTGATGAAAATGGTAAGCCAATTGAAAGTGCTGGCCCATCTATTCCGGTTGAAGTACTTGGTTTATCAGGCGTTCCAGCTGCAGGTGATGAAGCAACAGTTGTTAAAGACGAGCGTAAAGCACGTGAAGTCGCCTTATATCGTCAAGGTAAATTCCGCGATGTTAAATTAGCGCGTCAACAGAAATCGAAACTTGAAAACATGTTTACGAACATGACCGAAGGTGATGTTTCTGAAGTGAACGTGGTACTTAAAGCGGACGTACAAGGCTCGGTTGAAGCGATTGCTGATGCACTTCTTAAATTATCGACTGATGAAGTGAAAGTGAAAATTGTTGGTAGCGGTGTAGGTGGTATCACTGAAACTGATGCAACACTTGCTGCTGCATCTAATGCAATCGTTGTTGGCTTTAACGTTCGTGCTGATGCCTCTGCACGTAAAGTGATTGACACTGAAAACTTAGATTTACGTTACTACAGCGTTATCTATCATCTAATCGATGAAGTTAAATCAGCAATGTCAGGCATGTTGGCACCAGAGTTCAAACAAGAAATCATTGGTCTTGCTGAAGTACGTGATGTCTTTAAATCACCTAAGATTGGTGCGATTGCAGGTTGTATGGTGACTGAAGGTAACATCAAACGTAACAGCCCAATTCGCGTTCTTCGTGATAATGTTGTTATTTATGAAGGTGAGCTTGAATCACTTCGTCGCTTTAAAGACGATGTACAAGAAGTCCGTAACGGGATGGAATGTGGTATCGGCGTGAAGAACTATAATGATGTTCGCGTTGGCGACCAAATTGAAGTATTTGAAACTGTAGAGATCCAACGTACTCTTTAAGTATTTGAATCAATACAAGTAAATTTAATGGGGGCGTTTGCCCCCATTAGTGCTTTAACTAGCGAGTCATTTTGACTCCTGATTATATAAGTGGTGAAAATGAGAGATTTTTCTCGTACTGATCGCGTAGGTCAGCAAATTCAAAAAGAAATTGCGGTCATCCTACAAAGAGAAATTAAAGATCCGCGTTTAGGTATGGCGACAGTTTCGGCTGTTGAAGTGTCAAGAGATTTGGCTTATGCCAAAGTTTTTGTGACGATTCTTAATACTGCAGACGAAGACAAAACTAAAGAAAGCATTGCAATTCTTAATGAAGCAACGGGTTATATTCGTTCTTTATTAGGGAAGCGAATTCGAGCACGTATCATGCCCGATTTAAAGTTTGTGCTTGATAGCTCATTACTAGATGGGATGAGAATGTCTAATTTGGTTGATCAAGTGATCCGTGAAGATAAGAAAAAGCGTGGTGATGATCTGAATATTGCAGACGAACCAAGCCCAGAAGATGATAAATAATGGCTAGAAAATTAAAAGGCCGTCCTGTGGACGGCATTTTTTTGTTAGATAAATCAATTGGTCTGTCATCTAACCGAGCATTACAGCAGCTTAAGCATTTATACGGTGCACAAAAAGCAGGCCATACTGGTGCATTAGATCCTCTGGCGACAGGTATGCTGCCAATTTGTTTGGGTGAAGCGACCAAATTTTCTCAGTTTTTGCTCGATACAGATAAAACCTATGTGGTAAGAGCAAAGCTTGGTGTGAGAACAACCACCTCAGATTCGGATGGTGAGGTTGTCTCGCAAAAGCCTGTCTCGGTTAATCATGAGCAATTAACGAAAGCAATTGAAGGCTTTCTAGGCACAACCGACCAATATCCATCGATGTATTCAGCGCTAAAATACCAAGGGCAACCTTTGTATAAATATGCGCGTGAAGGTATTGAAGTACCAAGAAAGTGTCGAAAAATCACCGTTTTTAGTTTAACTCTTGATGAATTTGATCAAGAGAATAACGAAATACAAATGACTGCTCATGTCAGCAAAGGAACCTATATTCGGACAATTGTCGATGACTTAGGAGAAGTATTAGGGTGTGGTGCACACGTTATTATGCTGCATCGAAGTGAAGTGGGACATTATCCAGCTTCGCAAATGATGTCTTTATCTGCGTTGGAAGCCATGCTTGAAGAAGCCAAGGTTTCAGGTCCAGATGCTCACCCATTACTCGATAGCTTGTTGCTACCTATGGACACTGCGCTTGCGAATCTGCCTATTGTGACAATTAATACTGAGCAAGAAAAAGCATTCAAGAACGGTCAATGTAGCGAAATAGCTGATTTACCGGATGGTATTTTTCGTGTTGAAGTCTTACCAGAGCAGCGTTTCATTGGCTTAGGCGAACGTAATGAGCTAGGGCAACTTAAATCTAAGCGCGGACTTTCAACACATCAAGAACCTCAGTAAGGTTTTTGGTTGTAGATTATTATTTTTCTGGTAGAATTCGCCAGCTTAATCGTTTTGGCTGAATTAGTGATCGGCTGAGACACCTATTAAATATTATTTTTGGAGTTATTATGTCACTAAGTACTCAAGATAAAGCAGATATCGTAGCAAAATTCGCACGCGCTGAAGGCGACACAGGTTCACCTGAAGTTCAAGTTGCACTTTTAACTTTCGATATCAACAAGCTACAAGGTCACTTTGCAGATCACAAACACGATTTCCATTCTCGTCGTGGTTTATTACGTAAAGTTAGCCAACGTCGTAAATTGCTTGATTACCTTAAAGGTAAAGATTTAGCACGTTATGCTGCGTTAATCGCTGAGCTTGGCCTTCGTCGCTAAGAGAAAGATTGAAAAAAAGGGGCTTTTAGCCCCTTTTTTTTATTCTAAGCATCGACCATAATGTCGATGTTCAAGTATACTCACAGTCGAAATAGTACCAATTGTAGTAGTAAATCGGTCATTGCCTTGAAATATAAAGGAAAAGTACAATTTACTACTGTAATTGGTATTTCGATTAATTTAAGAAAAATGTAAAGGAATCTCCATTGCAAGCAATTATTAAAAAATTCCAATTAGGTCAACACGAAGTAACATTAGAAACAGGTGCGATCGCCCGTCAAGCAGATGGTGCAGTATTGGCTAGTATCGGTGACACATCAGTGTTAGTCACTGTTGTTGGTAAGCGTGAAGCACAAGCGGGTCAAGATTTTTTCCCGTTAACAGTTAACTATCAAGAGCGTATGTACGCTGCGGGTCGTATCCCTGGTGGTTTCTTAAAGCGTGAAGGTCGTCCAAACGATGGCGAAACATTAATCGCACGTCTTATTGACCGTCCAATTCGTCCTCTTTTCCCTAACGGTTTCGTAAACGAAGTACAAGTAATTGCTACTGTTGTTTCTGTTGATCCAGAAGTACAACCAGATATGGTTGCTATGATTGGTACTTCAGCTGCACTTGCTATTTCAGGTATTCCATTCTCAGGCCCAATTGGTGCAGCACGTGTGGGTTACATCAATGATCAATACGTTCTTAACCCAACGTTAACTGAGCTAGCTGAAAGTAAGTTAGACCTTGTTGTAGCCGGTACTGATAACGCAGTATTAATGGTTGAGTCAGAAGCAGATGTACTTGCTGAAGAAGTGATGCTTGGTGCCGTTGTATATGGTCATGAGCAATCTCAAGCGATTATCAATGCAATTAATGAATTTAAAGCTGAAGCTGGCAAGCCTGCATGGGATTGGTCTGCTCCAGAGAAAAACGTTGCTCTTGAAGAGAAAGTTGCGGCACTTGCTGCTGAGAAAGTAGGTGAAGCATATCGTATTACTGATAAAGTAGCGCGCAAAGAAGCATTAACTGCAACAAAAGATGCAGTTATTGAAGCACTTACAGCTGAACTTGCTGAAGATGAGACTCTTGATAAGCAAGAAGTATCAAAAGTATTTGGTTCATTAGAGAAGAAAATCGTTCGTGGCCGTATCACAGCGGGCGAAAAACGTATCGATGGTCGTGAACCAGATATGATCCGTGCCCTTGATGTAATGACGGGTGTATTACCTCGAACTCATGGTTCTGCTATCTTTACACGTGGTGAAACTCAAGCACTTGTTACTGCAACGTTAGGTACAGAACGTGATTCTCAGTTAATCGATGATTTAACCGGTACTCACAAGAACCACTTCATGCTTAACTATAACTTCCCTCCGTTCTGTGTTGGGGAAACTGGTTTTGTAGGCTCACCTAAGCGTCGTGAAATCGGTCACGGTAACTTAGCAAAACGTGGTATCCAAGCAGTTCTTCCAACATTAACTGAATTCCCATATTCAATTCGTGTGGTATCTGAAATCACTGAATCAAATGGTTCATCTTCAATGGCTTCTGTATGTGGTACGTCACTTGCGCTTATGAATGCAGGTGTACCAATCAAAGCATCTGTTGCTGGTATTGCGATGGGTCTAGTGAAAGAAGAAGAAAACTTTGTTGTTTTATCAGATATCTTAGGTGATGAAGATCACTTAGGTGATATGGACTTTAAAGTTGCAGGTACTCAAAACGGTATTACTGCGCTTCAAATGGATATTAAGATCGAAGGTATCACCCAAGAGATCATGCAAATTGCACTTAAGCAAGCAAAAGCAGCACGTATCCATATCTTAGGTGTAATGGATGAAGCCATTGCTGCACCTTCTGAAGAGTTGTCACAATTCGCTCCGCGTATTTATACAATGACTATTCCTCCGAAGAAGATTGCAGAAGTAATTGGTAAAGGTGGCGCAACAATCCGTCAGCTAACTGAAGAAACTGGCACTACCATCGAAATCGAAGATGATGGCACAATCAAAATTGCTGCAACAGACGGCATTAGCGCACAAAACGCAATCTCTCGTATCGAGCAGTTAACGGCTGAGCTTGAAGTAGGTACTATCTACGAAGGTAAAGTTGTACGCTTAGTTGATTTCGGTGCATTTGTTAATGTATTACCAGGTAAAGATGGCCTAGTTCACATTTCTCAAATCAGTGAAGAGCGTGTTAATAACGTTGCAGACCACTTATCAGTTGGCCAAGAAGTAAAGGTTAAAGTTGTTGAAGTTGACCGTCAAGGCCGTGTACGTTTAAGTATCAAAGAAGCAATGGCGCCAGCAAAAGAAGCGGCTCCAGCAAGTGAACCAGAAGCATAATTGCTGATTTTCACATAAGAAATAATTAAGGGGCTGTAAGGCCCCTTTTTTTATGCTCTAATGGAGAACTATTTAGCAGTGAGAGATTCTAATGCTAAGGTCGGTTTTTGCTTGATGACTGCCAATAATAGAAGTTAAATACGTTAAGGAATTCAATGCGCTTAAAAAAAATTGCTGTTTTGTCACTACTTAGTGGCTTAATGATGGGTTGTAGTCTGACTTCAGACTCACAAGATAAAGCTGTGGTGAATGTTGCCTTTGCAACACCATTATCGACAGACTTTCGTAGTGAAATTGCAATAGCGCGTTATTCAGAATTGCTGTACCGCACCAACTTAACCGATGAGCAAAAAGCGCAGCTTTTATATGACCGAGGTGTCTTGTACGACAGTCTTGGTTTATCAACATTGGCTCGAATTGACTTTAATCGCACTTTAAACTTAAAACCAGACTTACCTGAGGTGTATAACTTTTTAGGGATCCATTACACCTTAATGCAGCAGTACGATAAAGCCTATGAAATGTTTGATGCGGTTTTAGATCTCAAAGCTGAACATGAATATGCTTACTTAAATCGTGGTATCGCTTTGTATTATGGGCAACGGCCGCAATTGGCAGAGCAAGATTTTGATGCTTTTTTAGCCTTGGCCCCGAGTGATCCTTATCGAGTCGTTTGGCGTTATTTAGCGCAAAAAGAATTAGATCCTATAACGGCACAACAACAATTGATGAGTGCGAGCAGTCAATTAGATGAAACAACTTGGGCGTACCAATTGATTCAATTGTATTCTGGGGAGTTGTCTGAGGATACTTTTTTAGCCCAATTGGATGAAGGAGTGTCTTCTGAGCAAGAATTTGCCGAGCGTTTGTGTGAAGCGTATTTTTATCTTGCCAAAAAGCACTTATCTGCGGGGAATGTTCGTAGTGCAGAAGATTACTTTAAACTTTCGTTATCCACTAATGTCCATGAGTTTGTTGAATATAAATATGCGCGTTTAGAGCTAGAGCTTTTATATTCACACAGTGAGTAATGATTAACGCAACTGCCTTTTTTAAATTAAAACCAGTCTCAAGGGGCTGGTTTTTGTGTTTTATTTTCTGTGTATTGTCCCAAATTCGAGCAAGCGACAGCGATTATAGCTTGGCGCAGTATCATTTTTTGCAAGGTGCGATGGGATATGCGCCTTGGCTCGTTAGCCAACATCAAGTGCCAAAACAAGCCTATCAACATATTGCTTTGGCTAAAACGTTAGCTCGTCATGATGATCAACAGGCTTTATATCAATTAGCAGAGCACTATGAGCAAGTTTCAAAACCAGCCTTTAGTGAGACGTATTATAAACAATTGCTTGCACTGCCGTTGTCACCGCGCGCACGTCGCGGCGCTCGCCAAACTATTGCGCAGTTTTATCATCGTCAAAAAAATTGGTCTTCATTGGCTGAGTTTGTTCAAGCAGATGATCCCGCGCTCTGGTCTTTTCGAAGTGCGTTTGAGCTAGGGCAAGATTGGCATCAAGCCCCAAGCGATGTTCAAGCTAGTTTAAGGCAACTTATTGCGTATCCAATTGTTCATACAGTGTCAGAGTTAAGTATGTTGCCTGATTGCCCGATTACAGTGGTGCCGGTGATATCCGATGTTGTTTCTGGACAGCATTGGTTACGATTACACAACATTTTTATTACGGATCCACAATTAAGTCAGCTGCCGGTATGTTTTACTGAAATTTTATATCAGAATAAACAACAACTTGGCTGTGAAAATACAACAGAGCAGCAGGCGATCGAATGCCAATTAACTGGATTAACTCAAAGCCGTGAATGGCCAGCTGGAATTCGGAACTTGATTGTATTGAGCGATACAGGTAAAGCGAATGTGAACCAAGGGATCTTGTACTTAAACAAACTCAGTAGTTTCGAGGTGTATAAACACGAATGGATGCATTTGTTAGGTCTTGAAGATGAATATCGATTATCGAAACAAAGCAGTCAAACACGTTGTCGATTAGTCAATCCATTAAGCCAGCTACATTATCAGGTCAATACGGTTGCAGAGGGGGCGTTATACCCTGTGTCGACGTGTGATGAAAGTTATATTAATGCGTTTAAAGCAATTTCAGCTGCGACTATCATGGAGTTTTTAGATAAACCTTTACCCCAAGCATACTTAGATAAAGCACGTTCAAATATCACTGTTCAACGCAGTCAATTAGAGGTCTTTAGTCGTGCGATGTTTAAGCGAACAAATGATCTTTACTGGCTCAACTATGGTGTTGCTCTCGGTTTTCAGGGGAGTTATTTGCAGTATGCTTTGTTTTTAGAAGAAAAAGGGCAAATAAAACAAGCCACTGTGTATTTAAAGTTGGCCTCAGATTGGCCGCTTGCAAAGTCAACTATTGCTCGGCTGTTTTATCAACAAGGGGATAAGTTACAAGCTCGGTTTTGGTATGCACAAGCTGCTAAACAAGGGGATAGTTATGGCGAGTATTTTTATGCCAAAATGCTCGCGAATGGCGAAGGAGGCAAAATGGATAAAGCCGCAGCTCAAGCATTGTTGCAACGTGCTGCGTCAAAAGGCAATCCACTGGCTCAAAAATCCACACAGATCGCACTATAAGTAATCAATAAAGTACTTTTATCTTACAAAAATTGATTTTCATCTATATATCTATCGGCATTAATATTAAAAGTGATATGATTTCAAAGCGATAAATTTTAATACTCCTTTGGTAGTTTTTAGCATCGAAGTGAGTGATGACTCTTTATTAAAAGGAAAGGTTTTGTTATTTATTGCTATAACTAATATGTTAAACATTGAATTAAGGAAATAAAATAACGTGATAGCTTTATTATGGATCCCCTTACTTTCATTGTTCGGAAGTATCCTCGCAGGTCTGAGCGGCCGCTTTGGTCGTACAACATGCACTTGGCTCACGGCATTAACCCCTTTTATTGCCTTAATGATTGCCTTCAATTATTCATCTGCTGTCTTTGCTGGTGAGACGTTACTGTATCATCTCGATTGGATCCCAGCGCTTGGCATTGAACTGTCGTTTCGTTTAGATGGTTTGTCTTTATTATTTGTTTACATGATCTTAGGTATTGGCTTGTTGGTGATTTTATACGCTCGCTATTATCTGAGTGAAAATGACTCCATGGCAAAGTTTTTTGCTTTTTTAATGCTGTTTATGACCGCGATGCTGGGCATCGTTTTATCAAATAATGTTATTCAGTTATGGGTCTTTTGGGAATTAACCAGTATTAGCTCGTTCCTGTTGATTAGTTTTTGGTGGCAAAAATCAGAGGCACGCCGTGGTGCCCGTATGGCACTGACTGTCACTGGTGCAGGTGGATTAGCTTTACTTGCAGGTTTATTACTCCTGGGCAATATTGTCGGTAGTTATGATCTAGGCGTCATTTTACAAAGTGGTGAGTTAATTAAACAACATGAGCTATATGTTGCAACTCTTGGACTGATTTTACTTGGTGCCTTTACCAAATCAGCACAATTCCCATTTCATTTTTGGTTACCACATGCGATGGCGGCCCCAACGCCTGTTAGCGCTTACTTACATTCTGCCACTATGGTTAAGGCTGGTATATTCTTATTGGCACGTTTTCATCCGGCATTAGCAGGGACTGAGTTTTGGTTCATGTTTGTTGGCTTAACCGGCTTAGCGACGTTATCCTTTGGTGCCTATATGGCGCTATTTAAGCATGATCTTAAAGGGTTATTGGCTTATTCGACAGTGAGTCATTTAGGTTTAATCACGTTATTACTCGGCTTAGATACACAGCTTGCAGTAGTTGCAGCTATTTTTCATATTATCAATCACGCGACCTTTAAAGCTTCTTTGTTTATGGCTGCTGGGATTATTGATCATGAAAGTGGCACCCGGGACATGCGTAAACTCAATGGCATGCTCAAGTTTTTACCTTACACCGCGACGCTTGCAATGGTGGCTGCGGCCTCAATGGCCGGTGTACCTTTACTAAATGGTTTCTTATCAAAAGAAATGTTCTTTGCGGAAACATTGCATCAACAAGTGCTTGGTTCGATGTCTTGGTTGATCCCTGTCGTCGCGACCTTGGCAGCTGTGTTTTCCGTTGCGTATTCGATTCGCTTTATTCACGATGTTTTCTTTAATGGTGAGCCAATCGGGTTGACTAAAACCCCGCATGAGCCACCACGTTATATGAGAATTCCCGTTGAAATATTAGTCGCACTTTGTATCGTGGTTGGGATATTTCCTAATTTTGTGGTGCACGATATTTTAAATGCCGCTTCACGTGCGGTGCTTGGGCCTGTTTTACCTGAGTACAGTTTAGCGATTTGGCATGGCTTTAACCTTCCACTATTGATGAGTGGCTTAGCGGTGCTTGGTGGATTGTTCGTTTATAGTCAACGAAAGCACTTATTTCATTTTCAAGCCTCTTTACCGAGTTTCGATGCCAAAGAGTTTTTTGAACTTCGCGTTCAGCAATTAGTGCGTTGGAGCCGTGAGTTTATTGACCGTCTTGAGAGTGGCTCATTGCAACGGTATATTCTCTTTGTGCTTATCAGTGTCATTATTTTGGCCGGTTTGCCGCTGTTTGACATGGTTCAGCTTGCCGGAACCAAGCCATTATCTGCGGTGACACCGAATGCCGCGGTTGGGGCTGGTTTATTAATTGCGGGTGCTTTAGCAACTTTGATATGGCATCAAAATAGAATGGTGGCATTGCTGACAATTTCTGTGGTTGGTTTAATGGTATCCGTTGCATTTACTCGTTACTCAGCACCCGATTTAGCATTGACTCAGCTGACAGTCGAAGTGGTGACAATTATTTTATTAATGTTGGCGTTGTTCTTTTTGCCACAAAAAACACCAAAAGAATCAAGCTCACTGAGAATTTTACGTGATCTGGCGATTGCTTCGAGTCTTGGTGTGATTGTTGGCAGCTTGTGTTATGCAATTTTGACTCGTCCATTGTCTTCTATTTCTGATTTCTTCCTTGCGAACGCTAAAATCGGTGGCGGTGGAACGAATGTCGTCAATGTCATCTTGGTTGATTTTAGGGGCTTTGATACGTTAGGTGAGATTACTGTATTAGGGATTGCCGCATTAGGAATTTACAAAATGTTGCTTAACTTGCCTTTATTTATGCCTTCGAGAGATGGTGAGGGCAGACCTTGGGCACGAGAGCGTCATCCAATTCTATTAGCGTCAATTTCGCAAAGTTTACTGCCTTTGGCCTTATTAGTGACTGTCTATATCTTCTTACGTGGTCACAACTTACCTGGTGGTGGGTTTATAGCCGGTCTTATCACCGCTATTGCTTTTATCTTGCAATACATGGCACATGGTTCGCAGTGGATTTATGACCGCTTTGATGTCAACTACCGTAAAGTGATTGCCTTTGGTATTGCGATTGCCTTTATGACAGGTTTAGGGAGTTGGTTATTTGGTCGTCCTTTCTTAACGAGCTGGTTTGAGTACTTTGATATTCCATTGGTTGGAAAAGTAGAACTGGCCAGTGCCTTAGTATTCGATTTAGGGGTGTATTTAACAGTGGTAGGCTCTGTCTTAATGATATTAGCAAGTTTAGGTAAATTGACACTCAACCAACAACCTGAAGCGGAGGGCAAGTAATGGAAGCCTTATATGCAACCTGTGTGGGTGTGTTAGTCGCGTGTGGGGTGTTTTTGTTATTACGCGCACGTACGTTTCCTGTGGTGCTCGGACTGACTATGCTCTCTTACGCCGTCAATTTATTTTTATTTTCATCGGGTCGCTTGAGTTTAAATCAAGCCGCTGTCCTTGGTTTTTCGAGTGACTATGCGGATCCTTTACCGCAAGCATTGGTGCTTACAGCTATTGTTATCGGATTCGCGATGACCGCATTTGTGGTTATTTTAGCAATACGAGGGCGAGCGGACTTAGGCACGGACCATGTTGATGGTAAAGAAACAGAAGTGACCACTTCGGTGATGCAAGAAATTAAGGAGAGCAAATAATGCATTTAGTGACGTTATCTATTTTGCTTCCAATGCTTGCTGCTGTAGTGGTGTTGCTGCCTCCGTGTGGTAAAAATACAAAAATGCGCCGTATCGCATCGGTGACTTTTGCTGTCCTAACGTTTATTGCTAGTGTGGCATTACTACTAAAAAGTTTAGAAGGGCAAGTATTAGTCTATGCCATCGGTGATTGGTCGGCTCCTTTTGGTATTGTATTAGTCGGTGATATGACATCAGCTTTATTAGTGACTTTGACGTCATTTTTAACCTTGTGTTGTGTTGTTTATTCGATAGCTGGAGATGACAAAAAAGGGAGCTTTTTTCATCCACTCATTCATTTCCTTACTTTAGGGGTGAATGGTGCATTTTTGACTGGCGACTTGTTTAATCTGTTTGTATTTTTTGAAGTGCTATTAATTGCATCATATTCATTGTTGATGCATGGCGCGGATAAGCAAAAAACCAAGGCTGCACTGCACTATGTCATCCTCAACTTAGTCGGCTCGAGTGTCTTTTTGATTGCACTTGGGGTGCTTTATGGTGTGCTCGGTACATTAAATATCGCAGATATGGCTTATAAAGTATCAATGCTCAGTGGTGATGACTTGGCACTTGCCAAAGTCGGTGGCTTACTGTTACTTATTGTTTTTGCTTTGAAAGCTGCGATTCTACCTTTGCATATGTGGTTGCCTGCGACGTACTCGGTTGCGATGCCTGTAGTGGCCGCTATGTTTGCGATTATGACTAAGGTTGGTGTCTATGCGATGTTTCGTGTTTATACCACTATTTTTGGTCGTGAAGCAGGGGAGTTGGCATTTATGGCATCTAAATGGCTTTGGCCGTTAGCGATTATTACTATGGCTGTCGGTGCGTTTGGTGTACTTGCCAGTCAAGATCTTCGTCGGTTAGTTGCACATTTGGTGGTTGTGTCAGTGGGTACTTTAGTTGCAGCTGTGGCAATGCAGTCAGTGACAGCAACTGCGGCTGCTTTATATTATGTTATTCACTCTACTTTAATGGTTGCGGCGTTATTTTTATTGGCCGAGTTAATAGCTGAACAGCGGGGCAAAGCAGGTGATCGCTTAGTGCCCGCTCGCGCAGTTGCGCAGCCATTTTTATTGGGCACATGTTTTATTGTTGCAGTGCTTTCGGTGATTGGCATGCCGCCATTTTCTGGTTTTATTGGGAAAATATGGTTTCTAAATGCGGCATTGGAAGGGGATGTTCATCTTTCATTTTGGCCCGTTTATCTTTTAGTCAGCTTATTGGTCATGATTGCGCTCAGTCGTGCAGGCTCAAATCTATTTTGGAAGCAGAGTAATGCTGAGCCAAGTGAGGAGCGAAGTCATCCTATTCAAGTGGGTGTAATTATTGTGTTGTTAGTATGCGCACCGTTGATGGTTATTTTTGCTGGTGCGATCAGTGAATTTACCTTGGCAGCTGCCAAGCAATTACATGATGTCAATGGCCATGTACATAGTGTTATTGGTCAATCTATGGAGCATGTGCCTTTATGAGATTAGAAGCAAAATTTTCCTGGTTACCCACTCCATTTAGAAGCTTGATGCTGTTTTGTGTCTGGTTATTGTTAAATAACAGTGTATCTGTGGGTCATTTAATACTTGCGACGTTTCTTGCGATTGTGATCCCACTCTTAACGTTTCGGTTTCGCGCCCCTCAGCCACTCATACTCAAGCCTGGGTTGGCCTTTAAACACTTTTTATTAGTGTTATACGATATTATTACAGCAAACGTACAAGTGGCTTTTTTGATTCTAGGCCCGACTAAGCGTTTACGTCCGGCGTTTGTTAAAATCCCACTCGACTTATCACATGAAATGCCTATTACCATTTTGGCCAGCACCGTTTCGCTGACGCCCGGTACGGTCAGTGCTGAAGTGTATCCTATTCCTGAGAAGCTTGAAAAAGGCGAAGTACCCACGGAGCGTTTTTTATTGATCCATGTACTTGATTTGGATGATGAGCAGACGTTGATCGACACAATTAAGCAGCGCTATGAGGCCCCTTTGAAGGAGATTTTTCAATGCTAGACACGGTAATTCTTATTGTATTGACTATGGTTGGCATCGCCTTGTTAATGAATTTATGGCGCTTAATTTTGGGTCCGACGCTTCCTGATCGTATTTTAGCGCTTGATACTATGTATATTAATACAATTGCTTTAATCATTTTGTATGGCATTCGAGTTGATACAAATTTGTACTTCGAAGCCGCTTTGTTGATTGCAATGCTAGGATTTGTCAGCACAGTTGCTGTGTGTAAGTTTTTACTTCGTGGCGATATCATCGAGTAACCAAGGTTTAAAAGGTATTGTTATGTTAATTTTTGAATGGGTTGTATCTGTTTTACTGTTGGTTGGTGGTTTGTTTATTTTAATCGGTTCGATTGGTCTGCTTAAAATGCCCGATTTTTTTATGCGCTTACATGGGCCTACCAAAGCAACGACTCTTGGAATGGCCGGTGTATTAACCGCTGCTATGGTGTATTTCAGTTTTACTAAAGATGGGATCAGTGCAAAAGAAATTTTAATTTCGATATTTTTATTAATAACCGCTCCGATCAGTGGTTATATGCTGATTAAAGCTGCAATCCATCACAAGCTTCCAGCTAAGAAAGAAACCACAGGCTTGGATAAAATCGAAAAAGATTAAGAAGCCCTTTCTTGTTACAACAACTCCGACCGGTGATAAGTTGTTGTAACAAGGAAGTATAATATTTCGTCACTGATGAGGGGGGGCAAACTTACTTCCTTGTTTATTCCGACTTTAATATCCTCACTTTATTATTTGCTCCATCTACAGATGAAGTTTCCTCTGAAAGTTCAGAGCAAATAAGTCGTATGTGTAATGCTTTTTGCTGTGAAATCCACCTAAATACAGCGGTGTGAGATAGCTTTTTAAGCAAAGTGATAATTAGGCAGTGAAGTCTTTCTTATGTCAGTGAGACGTTAAACTGGCAGTGCTAAGATGTGATGAGCTGTATTAGGTCTGTTTAAACAGATAAAGAAAAGGCTTAGTGATCACTAAGCCTTTTTTAATCATTTTACTTCTTTTCCAGCTGCTTGCTGATCTGCATGGTAGCTTGAGCGCACGAATGGCCCACATGCTGAATGGACGAAGCCAATTTCATCGGCATACTCTTTTAAGCCGTCAAACTCAACTGGCGGCACATAGCGTTTCACTGGTAGGTGATGCTTTGAAGGCTGTAAGTATTGGCCAACAGTGAGCATGTCAACGTTATGTTCACGAAGGTCACGAAGAACTTGCTCAATTTCGCTGATTTCTTCACCTAGACCAACCATTAAGCCTGATTTTGTCTTCACATTAGGGTGAGCTTCTTTAAAGCGACGTAGCAGTTCAAGTGACCACTTATAGTCAGCACCTGGACGTGCTAGCTTATATAAACGAGGTGCAGTTTCTAAGTTATGATTGAAAACATCCGGTGGCGTTTCAATTAAGATTTCTAATGCACGGTCCATTCTTCCTCTGAAATCAGGGACTAAGATTTCAATAGTAATCTTTGGATTATATTTTCTGATTTCTCGGATACAGTCAGCGAAGTGTTGTGCACCGCCATCTCGAAGATCATCACGGTCGACTGAAGTGATAACAACATAACTGAGTTTCATATCACGAATTGTTAAAGCCAATTTTTCTGGCTCAGCTGCATCAGGGGCTAATGGACGCCCATGAGCCACATCACAAAATGGGCATCGACGTGTACAGATAGCCCCTAATATCATGAAAGTTGCTGTACCATGATTGAAACACTCTGAAAGATTTGGGCAAGATGCTTCTTCACACACAGAGTGCAAACCGTGCTTACGCATCGCGCTTTTTATGCCATCAATACGTTCTGTCGACTTAGGAAGGCGGATTTTGAGCCACTCAGGTTTACGTAGCATCTCAGTTTTTTCAGTCGGTAACACTTTAACTGGGATCAATGCCATTTTTTCAGCATCGCGCAGTTTAACCCCTGGTTGGATCTTTACTGGTTTATTCATTCGTTATCAAACCCTAGTTTTTGTTTGACGTCGGTGACGTTTAATTTCTCAACGATATGTTTTATCAAGCCTGCTTGTGCCTGTTCGATAGTTTTTGGACCTGCTAAATCAGACGATTGCACCATGGCCATTCCTGCATAACCGCAGGGATTAATTCTTAAAAACGGTGCCAGATCCATATTGACGTTTAACGCTAAGCCATGAAAAGAGCAGCCGCGTCTCACTCTCAGGCCAAGTGAGGCAATCTTTTTATCATCGACATACACACCCGGTGCATCAGGCTTCGCGTAAGCGTTTACGCCATGATCGGCAAGGGTCGACACGACGCAGTCTTCTAACCAAGTGACAAGCTCTCTTACACCTATTTTTAAACGGCGCAAGTTAAACAACACATACATGACTTGTTGCCCTGGGCCGTGGTAAGTCACTTGACCACCGCGGTCAACTTTAACCACTGGGATGTCCCCTGGCATTAAGAGGTGTTCTTCTTTACCTGCTTGCCCTTGCGTAAAAACAGGATCATGCTCGACTAACCAAATTTCATCGGCACTGAATTCATCACGGGTATCCGTGTAATTCTGCATCGCCTGCCAGGTAGGTTCATATGCTCGTTGGCCTAGCTGGCGGATGATCAAAGTAGGGTTACTCAAAACGGGATCCTTACTGCTTTAATTTAGCAAGCGCAATTATAATACGTGACGAACGTCTTCTAATTGGCCTAATTCGTTATAAATTTTTTCAATGTGCTCTTTGCTTTCAACGCGCGCAACTAAATGTACAGACTCATAATTGCCTTTAGCGCTTGGTTTTACTGTTGGAGCATAATCGCCAGGTGCGACTTGTTGCATAACAGCCAAGACTTGTTCAGTTAATTGCTTATTGGCTAACCCCATAACGCGAAAACTAAACGTACAAGGAAATTCAAGATATTCGTCAAATTTAGTGTTTTGGACAAGTTTTACCACGGTGCGTGAGCCTCAAAATCGGTTGTTTGGTAGATAATTACCTGTCACATAATACGGACAAACACCGTATTTGAGTCAGTTTTAAAAAACAGAACAAGACAGGTAAATTTTAAAGGCAGGCATTTTAACATCGTTTTTAATAAAACGCTTATTAATAATCCTAATCTAAATACTAGCTTTATAAATTAGAAATGCAGGCTAAAGAGCCTGCATTTTGTGGGGTTGCTTCACTAATTAGTTAGCTAATTGAAGACGAAGATAATCATAAATCTGGCTAAAGAAACTGCCTTCTTCAACTTCTTCTAATGTGACTAGTGGATACTGCGCAATGTCTTCACCGTCAAGTTGTAAGAACAAAGTCCCGACACTTGTTCCTTTTGCAATCGGAGCTTCAAGGACTTTATCTAGCTTAAAGTTTGCTTTTAAGTTTTTAGCTTGGCCACGAGGAATTGTAATCGGGGTATCTTCAACAATCCCTAAAGAGACTTCTTCTTTATTGCCCATCCAAATACGCTGACTGGCAAATGAGTCACCCGCTTTGTAAGGTGTGATTGTTTCATAAAAACGAAAACCGTAGTTTAATAACTTTTTGCTTTCGACTTTACGAGCACGCTCGCTGTCTGTGCCCATAACAACGGCCACTAAGCGCATATCAGCTTTAGTGGCTGAGGTCACTAAGCTATAGCCAGCTTCTGAAGTATGGCCCGTTTTGATACCGTCAACATCGAGACTTTCATCCCATAATAATGAGTTGCGGTTATATTGCTTAATGCCATTAAATGTAAATGATTTTTCAGCATAAATTGCATATTCTTCAGGCACATCACGAATTAATGCGATGCCTAAGTTCGCCATATCACGTGGTGTAGTGTAATGCTCGTCTGTATCTAAGCCATGGCTATTAATAAAGTGAGAATTGCTCATACCTAAACGTTGGGCATGCGCATTCATAAGATCTGCAAAGGCGCTTTCGCTACCTGCAATATGCTCAGCCATCGCCACACAGGCATCATTGCCTGATTGAATAATGATGCCACGGTTTAAGTCTTCAACAGTAATTTTCTTACCGACTTCGATAAACATCTTCGACGAGTCAGGAAAGTTTTTACTCCATGCCTTTTCACTGATTGTGACGACATCACTGGGGAGGATGTTTTTATTTTTTATTTCTAGGCCAATCACATAACTGGTCATCATTTTGGTCAGTGATGCAGGGGCAAGGCGTTCATCAGGTGCGCCTTCGGCGATCACTTTCCCAGTTGTGTAATCAACTAAAAAATACCCTTTAGCATTAATTTGAGGCGGAGCAGGAAGAATTTGCGCATTGGCGCTGAAAATGCCAACAGTGCAAACAATCGTGCAAACGTTTTTGAGCAAAGTGTTTTTTAATCGTTTCATTATAATAATTTATTTGGTTAATAGAATATGTGTGCTGCCAAGGTATTATCCTAAAGCAACTGTTCACTGTAAAGCAAGAAGGCTTCTTTATGGCCATCTCGCTGAATGGTTGCTAATGTCGATTTAGCTTGTGTTAAGTTTTTCATAGGACCAATTTTTAGCCGAAAAATTCCATCTCTATGATTAATAATATTTTCTACTTGGTATTTCTCTCGCATTTGCTCTGCAAGAACGGTCATAGTGTCTGTTTTGCTGGCAGCGACGACCTGAATATAAATATAAGGGTGTGGCTGGTCATCGAGGGTAATGGCTTCTAACTTAACCTGCGCTGTACCAGAACGATAATAATCAAGTTTATACGCAGCAGCGTAAGACAAATCGATGATACGGTCATCGTGAAACGGACCCCGGTCATTTACTCGCACGATAGCGCTCTTACCATTGTCTAAATTAGTGACTTTAACAAAGCTGGGTAAAGGTAATGTTTTATGAGCCGCGGTCATGGCAAACATATCATAAACTTCACCATTTGATGTTTTATGACCATGGAACTTGCGGCCATACCAAGAAGCTACTCCTTCTTGTTGATAGCCAGTCTCATCTAACATTGGCTTATAGCGCTTGCCTGCGATGGTATAAGGGCGACTCGCAGCAATGCTTTTTTTTGTAGCGACAACCGTTGCATCTTGCTGCTCTAGTTGAGTTGGCTTGCGAAGAGGTGCAGCATCATGGCGCATATCATAGCGGCTAGAACTACAGCCAGAAAGTAACAACACCGCAAAAAATGTTAGAAATAGAAGCCACCGTTTCATTAGTTAATTATGACCTTTTTGTGCGTTGCAATAGACATAATTATGCCAAATCCAGCCATTAAGGTCACCATCGATGTCCCTCCATAACTGATGAGTGGTAGGGGCACGCCGACCACAGGGAGTAAGCCTGACACCATTCCTATATTAACAAAGACATAGACAAAAAAGGTCAAAGTGAGGCTCCCAGCTAATAGCTTACCAAATGCGTCTTGTGCGTTAACGGCAATAAAAAGCCCACGACCAATAATAAATAAATATGCAGCCAGTAGCACAGTCACACCAACAAGGCCAAACTCTTCAGATAACACCGAAAATATAAAGTCAGTATGGCGCTCAGGTAAAAATTCTAATTGTGATTGGGTACCTTGTAACCAACCTTTGCCTTCAACTCCGCCAGAGCCGATGGCTATTTTTGATTGGATAATGTGATAACCAGCGCCCAATGGATCACTTTCGGGGTTTAAAAAGGTCAACACTCGCTGTTTCTGATAGGCATGCATGCCGTAAGTCCAAAAAACAGGGGCCGCTAAGCCTGCCGCAGCGCCAAGAAACAGAATTAAGCGCCAGCTTATGCCAGCTAGAAACAAAACGAAAATCCCCGAACTGGCGATTAGAATAGAGGTACCAAGGTCAGGTTGCTCTTTGATCAAAATTGTTGGAACCATTACCAAAGCGAAGCCAACCACTAAATGAATTAATCGGGGCGGGAGGTGATATTTGCCGATATACCATGCAACCATCATCGGCACTGCTAATTTCATAATCTCAGATGGTTGAAACCGTGTCACGCCCAAATCAAGCCAGCGCTGTGCACCTTTGCTACTGACTCCCATGACTAACACAGCGATAAGTAACGCCAGCCCAATCCCGTAAAACAAAAACACCCATTGTTTATAGGTACGAGGGGAAAATTGAGCCAAGATAATCATAGCCATTAGTGCTAAGCCAATACGTTTACTTTGACGGATTAACATTGCCATGTCTTGTCCGCTAGCACTGTAGATAATAAATGTGCTTGCACTGAGCATTGCAATCAAGGCTGCAAAGAGCGGCCAATCTAAGTGAATTTTATCCCAAAACGATTTTTGACTGTGCAATGAGGTCATGGTGTGTCAGCTCGAGATTGTTGAGAAGAAAAATGATAATCCATCAATTGACGAGCAATTGGAGCGCCGACGCTACTGCCGCCGCCAGTGTTTTCGACAGTCACCATAACAATAATTTCAGGATCGCTGTAAGGAGCAAAACCAATATAAAGGGCATTATCGCGATGTTTCTCTTTTAGATTTTCAGCGTCATATCGTTCGCCTTGCGCAATACTCACAACCTGCGCGGTGCCGGTTTTTCCTGATGGATCATAATCAGCACCGACAAATGCAGCGTGCGCGGTGCCGGTTTTTTTGTAGACAGTGTTGTGCATGGCATCAATAGCAATTTGCCAATTGTGCGGATCTTTTAACGTAATAGGAGGTTTTTCTTCATTATTAATGAGATTCACTTCTTCCCCTAATTTAGTTAATGAGACCAAATGGGGGGGGTTATGCACGCCTTTATTGACCATAATATTTGTCGCATTGGCAATTTGCATTGGAGTCGCCGTCCAGTAGCCTTGACCAATTCCGACAGAAATTGTGTCGCCACGCCACCACGATTCTTTAAATCGTTCTTTTTTCCACTCTTTAGAGGGTAAAATAGCCGACGTTTCTTCATAAATATCAACACCGGATAACTCACCAAAGCCAAACTGTGCCATAAAGTTACTGATTTTATCGACACCGGCTCGAAAGGCAATATCATAAAAAAACGTATCGCATGACTCTTCTATGGCTTGATAAACATCAACCGCTTTACCGTGCCCCCATCGTTTCCAGTCACGCCAACGATGTTCAACATTGGGGATTTGAAAAAAACCAGGGTCGAACATAGTAGTCGACTCAGTGATTAATCCTTCCTCAAGACCAAAGATGGCCATCAACGGTTTAATGGTCGAAGCTGGGGCGTAGCTACCTTGTGTTGCGCGGTTGATTAAAGGTCGGTCAGGGTTGAGCAATGCCCGATAATCGGTGCGGCTAATGCCATGAACAAACAGGTTAGGATCGTAACTGGGGTTTGAATAGAGTGCGAGGATCCCGCCACTTTTCGCATCGAGCACCACAACTGCGCCTCGACTGTCTTTGAGTGCATATTGCGCTATTTGCTGTAAACCGACGTCCAATGTTAAGACTAAATCTTCTCCAGGTACGGGGGGCGTTGAACTGAGTGTGCGAAGAATGCGCCCTCGATTATTGATTTCGACTTCTTGAGAGCCAACAGTACCGTGCAAAATGTGCTCATAATACTTTTCGAGCCCTAGTTTTCCAAAATAACGTGTTGCGCGGTAGTTTGTTTCAAGCCCATCGATCTGAAGTTGGTTGAGCTCTTTTTTATTTAACTTGGCAACGTAACCTAAGGCGTGAGTTAAGGTATCACCAAACGGATAATGACGCGCAAGGCGAGCTTCAATACTAAAACCTGGGAATTTATGTTGATGCGCCGAAAATTTTGCTACTTGTTCTTCATTTAAGCGAGACTTTAATACTTGGCTTTTAAAGCGTCTTTGCTGTTTTATATCGTCTAAAAATTCGCTTTTTTCAGCGTCGCTAATATCTAAAATTGCACTTAGGCGAATGATAGAATCAGCCATGTCATCGACATCTTCAGGGATGGCTTCTAAATTAAAAATTGGCTGATTCTCAGCGAGGATGACGCCATTTCTATCGTAGATTAATCCGCGATTAGGTGCGATAGGGACGAGTTTTATTCGGTTGTCATTGGAGCGAGTTTGATAGCTCTGATGAGCAATAACTTGAAGTTGGTAAATATTAACAAATAAAATAGCAATCAGAATTAAGACAAAGACAAAGGCGATAAATGAGCGCCGAGCAAATAAATTGGCTTCGGCGGAATGATCTCTGATTTGGCTTCGTCGTTTGAACATCATTGAGATTATTCGCGATGATATGGGTGGTTGTTGTTTAAGCTCCACGCACGATAGAGGCTTTCTGCAACCACAATTCGGACCAAAGGATGAGGCAGAGTCAAGTTAGACAGTGACCACTTCTGCTCAGATGCAGCAATACACTCAGGTGCCAAACCTTCAGGCCCACCAATGAGCAAACTGATATCACGCCCATCGTGTTGCCATTTTTCCATTTGTTTGGCTAAGTCATGGGTATCCCAAGGTTTACCTGTGACTTCTAAGGTAACAATACGGTTCCCTTTTGGGATTGCGGCTAAGGTTTTTTCACCCTCTAATTGTAAAATGCGTTTGATATCGGCATTTTTTCCACGTTTTCCCGCGTTGATTTCAACTAATTCCAGCGGCATGTCTTTTGGGAAGCGACGTTGATATTCTTGATACCCTGTTTCAACCCAGCTTGGCATTTTAGTACCAACCGCAATTAGTTGTATCTTCATTGTTGATTAACCCCAAAGTTTTTCTAACTGGTAGAAATCTCGAGATTGATCTTGCATCACATGAACAACCACATCACCTAAGTCTACTAAGACCCACTCACCACCTGTTTGGCCTTCAATACCTAGTGGCTCAAGGCCTATCGCTTTGGCTTCTTTATTGACGTTTTCAGCAATGGATTGTACGTGACGCTTTGAGTTACCTGAACAGATAACTAAGTAATCGGTAATATTTGATTTTTCTCTGACATCTAATTTAATGATGTCACGAGCTTTCATGTCGTCGATTTTATCTACAGCAAACTCTAATAGTTCGGTTGATTCCAAAATGTGTTCTCACAAATAAGTTAAAGCTAATTAGTGATTTTATCACGGCTGCTTGTAATTATTAAGATGAGAATGAAAATTAACAGTAGATATGCTGATTTTTAATGTAGTTAGCGACACTGGTGGGCAAATGTTCTGGCAGGCTAGGGGATGTCTTAAGTTGTTCGCGCAGTTCACTTGACGAAATCGCCGTCAAAGAAGTGGCCAAAAAATAGCAAAGACCTGCTTGTTTTGTTTTTAAAGCGTGCACATCAGGTGCGCTGTTTCGTGCAATGTAATCGCGTATTACTGGGCTTGGGTTTAATGCTTCACCTGGACGCTGGCAGACAATTAAATGGCATAAGTCGACGACTTCTTGCCACTGATACCATTTATGTAAGTTATTCAGTGAATCCATGCCGATTAAAAAGGCAATGGCGTCGTTTGGGTGTTCTTGCCTTAACTCTTGCAGACTCAGTAATGAATAGGAAGGGCCTTTGCGTTTCAGTTCTCGATCATCAATGGTAAATTTAGGCTGCTGCGCAATGGCTAATTTAACCATGGCCAAGCGTTGTTCTGCACTGACACCGCTGTGTGTTTTATGTGCCGGTTGTGCACAGGGCATAAATGCGAGTGTGCTCAGAGGCAATTGCTCAATGCAGTGTGTGGCAATATTTAGGTGCCCTTGATGGATCGGATCAAATGTGCCGCCAAAAATACCTATCATATTGGGTCGTGATAGATTGGCAAGGCTACATTAACGGGCTGACAAAAGCCCAATGCAATGTGTGTGATGGCTTGAAAAGGGCAAGCAAGCGTGCCTTGTTTAAAGTGGCGGTCAAATAAAGCTAATTGGCTAATTAACAATGTTAATTGTTGGTAGGGTAAGCGATTGAGTGCCTGCTCGGTTATTGCTTGACGATTCTTCCATATATTACACTCTTTGAATACCTGTGCTTTATTGAGCCCTTGCTGTAAGCGAGTTTGCATGGTGAATAATTGTTGCGCTTCACGTGCAATTGCCCATGCGATGGAAGTGATCTCTGTGTTGTCCTTTTGCAAGCGAGCAACAATCGTAACGGCTTGTTTGCTGTTTCCTTGTAGCAGTGCATCGGTGAGATCAAAAATATCGAATTTAGCTTGATTAAGCAGTACAGGCGCGAGTAATTGGCGACTGACCGCAGCCTGACCATACAGTAAAGACAGCTTTTCAAGCTCTTGATATGTGGCCAGTAAATTACCTTGCGTAGATTCTAGCAGCAGCGCTTTAGCATCACCGTCGAGGTTAAGTTGTAATTGCTGACATTGGCCATTTAACCAAGTGTGTAAGTGATGACCTGTTATTTCGTAACAAGGTACAAATAATCCGATATTATCAAGAGCTTTAAACCAAGCCGTTTTTTGGACCTCAGGGCCATTTTTATTCCCTTTAATTAAAATGAGGCAATCAGGATTTGGGCGTTCAGCAATGCTTTTTAATACTTTAGCGCCTTGCTGGCCAGCTTTGGCATCGGCAAAATCTAACTCAATGATTTTTTTATCACTGAATAGCGATAAGCTATTGAGGTGTTGTTCTATTTCTTGCCAATCAAACTGTGGAGTCACCGATAAACGAATATGCTCATCATAGCCATGTTGTTTAGCGGCTGTTTTAATCGCATGACAGCATTGCTGCACTTGAAATGGTTCATCGCCTAACACCATGTAAACCAGCTCAAGACGCTGTTGGAGTTTACTGGCTAACTGATTGGCATAGCAGCGCATTAAAGTTGGGCCAATTCTCGAACAATACGTCGACTAGCCTGTAAGCGCATTTCAGATAAAATCAGCTCAAGTTCTTTGGCTTTAGCCAAGGCACTATCAGGATCATCTTGATAGTTACGATAAATCTCAAAGTATTGCTCGGTAGCTTGTGCACCGGGACGAGTCACTTGATATCGTACACCATAAGTTAATTCGTATTCAGCGACTTGCCCATTTGGGAATAAAGACAAAGTGCGACGGTCAAGTTGATCGCTGAGCAACGTTAACTCGGCGCGGTCAGCTCTGACTTCATTTTTATAATCGATTTTTGCTAATGAAAATTGTTTTTTCATTATGCGGTATAAATCAGATTGAGGATCAACAGCACTAAACGTTAACTGTTGTAAGTCAGTGGGTAAATTAGAGGCTTGCTTGAGTGTGAACCCGCAGCCTGCAGTAACAAGGATACATAGCGAAAGCGCTATGTATCCTAAAAAGGTCGACGTGCGAAACATCTTAGTTGGCAACCACATTCAGTAATTTACCCGGAACATAAATAACTTTGCGGATTGTAACGCCTTCTAAGAAACGGCTCACATTCGCTTCAGCATAGGCAATTTCTTCAACGTGAGATTGCTCAGCATCGGCTGCAACAGTTACTTTCGCGCGAACTTTACCGTTCACTTGTACCACAATGAGTTTTTCGTCTTCAATCATGGCTGCTGAGTCAAACGATGGCCACTCGGCATTGATGACATCGCCTTCTTTGCCCATTTCTTGCCATAATTGATGACAAACATGCGGGATAATAGGCGACAACATAATCACTAACGCATTGAGCGCTTCATGGGCTAAGGCTTTATCTTGTTCAGAATCAAGCGGTGCTTTAGTAAGTTTGTTTAATAGCTCCATAACTGCCGCAATCGCAGTATTGAATGTTTGGCGACGTTCTAAATCATCGGTCACTTTGGCAATCGCTTTATGTAACTCACGGCGTAATGCTTTTTGATCATTTGATAATGCTGCGATATCTAAGGTAGCAGAACCCGCATTTTTAACATCGAAGGCATATTTCCAGACACGGCGAACAAAACGGTGCGCGCCTTCAACACCAGAATCAGACCATTCAAGGGTTTGCTCCGGTGGGGCAGTAAACATCATAAATAAACGAACTGTGTCGGCACCATACTGTTCAATAACAGATTGTGGGTCGATACCGTTATTTTTTGACTTTGACATTTTGCTCATACCAGATGAGAACACAGGCTCGCCATCTGTTTTGTGCCACGCTTTAATGATACGGCCTTTATCGTCTTTTTCGGTTTCAACATCAGAAGGTGAAATCCAGATATCACCGCCTTTTTCGTCTTTACGATAATATGTTTCGGCTAGCACCATACCTTGACACAGTAAACGCTCAAATGGTTCATCAGAGTTGACTAGGCCAAAATCACGTAACAATTTGTGGAAGAAACGCGAGTACAATAAATGCAAGATAGCATGCTCGATACCACCTATGTATTGATTGACCGGTAACCAGTAATTGGCTGCACCTGGCTCTAACATGCCTTCAGCAAACCGAGGGCTACAATAGCGAGCATAATACCAAGATGATTCCATGAACGTATCAAACGTATCGGTTTCATGGAAAACTGTTTCACCATTTAGTTGAGCTTGAGCCCACTGCGGATCGGCTTTAATTGGTGACGTAACACCATTCATCACCACATCTTCAGGCAAGCGTACAGGTAACATTTCTTCAGGGGCAGCTAATTCTGAACCGTCTTCTTTATTGAGCATTGGGATAGGAGAGCCCCAATAGCGCTGACGACTTACACCCCAATCTCGTAAACGGAAGTTTACTTTTCGTTCACCTAAGCCTTGCGCAGTAAGCGCGTCAGCTATCGCGTTAAAGGCACCATCAAAATCTAAGCCATCAAATTGCTCAGAGTTAATAAGTGTGCCTTTATCTGTGAAGGCTTGGTTGTCGATATCGGCAACCAAATCAGAGCCTGCTGCTGGTGCGATGACTTGTTTAATATCTAAGCCGTAAGCTGTTGCGAATTCGAAATCACGTTGGTCGTGAGCAGGTACTGCCATCACCGCGCCAGAACCGTAATGCATCAAGACAAAGTTAGCGACCCAAATTGGCACTTGTTGGCCAGTTAACGGATGAGTGGCATAGAAACCAGTTGCAATGCCTTTTTTATCCATAGTGGCCATATCGGCTTCGGCTACTTTGTTGTTTTTACATTCTTCAACAAACGTTGCCACACCTGGGCTATTTTTAGCTGCTTCAATTGCAATCGGGTGGCCCGCGGCAACTGCAACATAGGTCACACCCATAATGGTATCAGGGCGCGTGGTATAAACGCGGAAACTTTCGTTATTATCAACGCGTTTAAATTCAACATCGAGACCTTCTGAGCGGCCAATCCAGTTGCGCTGCATGGTTTTAACTTGCTCAGGCCAGTGCTCAAGTTTATCTAAATCATCTAATAACTCTTGCGCGTAATCAGTGATTTTAATAAACCACTGTGGGATCTCTTTTTGCTCAACTAAAGCACCAGATCGCCAACCTCGGCCGTCAATAACTTGCTCGTTTGCCAATACAGTTTGGTCAACTGGATCCCAGTTTACAGTTGACATTTTTTTGTAAACTAAGCCTTTTTCATACAATTTAGTGAAGAACCATTGTTCCCACTTGTAGTATTCAGGGTGACATGTTGCGATTTCGCGGTCCCAGTCATAACCAAAGCCAAGCTGCTTAAGCTGAGTACGCATGTAGTCGATATTTTCATAGGTCCATTTAGCAGGAGCCGTATTATTTTTAATAGCAGCATTTTCAGCAGGTAAGCCAAATGCATCCCAACCCATAGGTTGCATTACATTTTTGCCTTGCAGACGTTGGAAACGAGAGACAACATCACCAATAGTATAGTTACGTACATGGCCCATGTGTAATCGACCACTTGGGTATGGGAACATTGACAGACAGTAGAATTTTTCTTTGCTTTCGTCTTCTGTTACTTTAAATACTTGGTTTTTGTCCCAGTATGCTTGTACTTCTGATTCTATACCCTGCGGGTTATATTGCTCTTGCATTTACAATTCCAAACTTCTTGCAAACTAATAAAAAATTGCCGATAGGATAACTTAAATTCAGACGGGTCGCTAGCGAAGATTGTAGGCTTGATGTCGGTTTCAAAGAGATTCATTTGTTGTGAAAATAGCTAGAGTTTTACTTTTTATGCTGAGTCATCGACTGATAGGTAATACTCAAAGGTTTGAATCAAAACTCGACGCAATATAAAAAGAGTAAGCTGGTTGCTTACTCTTTTTTCTTTTTGTTTTAAGAATGAAACATACTTTTTAGTTCATTTGCAAAGGCAACAAACTTTTCTTTTACGGTGCGTTTAATGCTGATATCTATTCCCCCAAACAAAACAAACCCCTCGATGGTGATGGTTGGTGCTTGGCGGTTATAAATAGAAGGAGCTTTGTTACTGATCCCACCAAAGATACAAAAGGTTTTAGTGACAACATTGACATTTTCGGGCACATAAATGGCTTCGCCGCCAAAGATGCTTTTTGCTTTGATAGTAACATTCGGACCGGTGAATACCGCGTTTGAAAAATCTATTTCTGAGCCACCAAATAGGCTAAACACATTGATGGTTTTAGGTACCTGCCACAATCCACTGCGTTTAGTTCCACCAAAGACATTAATAATGTTTTCGGCTTCTTCGGCTGGGTGGTCAGAGTATTGAGTGTTGAATCGTTGCTCTTTACGTTCAGTGTAGAGTGGATCGGTCTTAAGAGTTAAATCACTGACTAGCGCCTCGAGCTCTTGATGATTTTGCGTGGCCATCGCTTGATCAAGACGCCGTTCAAATGCTTCATTAGATAAAATACCATGGCTATAGTTTAAGATGAGCTGGTCTATGGTTTCTTGACGTAATGTTTCAATAGGGCGATCTTCAACTTTAACAGTCATTTTACATCCTTTTCTGTGTTTGTTCTTATTCAGTTAATAAAAATAAGCAATTATTGAACCATTAATTATTCATAACCTAAACAATAGGTTATGTTGTTTTTGTTTTTTATGCTAAGTCGTTATAGCTAATTGTTAGTCAATCATCTTAAAAAATAAGCGATTACACTATTTGACCTGAATTCTGGATAATAAAGCTCTTAACCAGAGCTTAGTTTATTTAATCGAACTCAATATCAGTCATTTACTTTGTCCATTATATCAGCGGTTGCAGAAAAATAGCCTCAATTGTCTATACTCAAAATAAGGCCTTTCACGGAGAGCTAAGTATGAGTCACAGCAATAACTATCAAAAATGGTTGGAAGAGCTTCATCAGTGGCTCAGTGATGTTAAAAAACATGAATTAAGCCAACTTGTCGCATACATTCAAAAAGGCGAAAATGAAGCCAAAGCGATTGGGCACTATAGCTCAGAGCAATTAGCACAGTACAAAGAGTATTTTCTGCGTGATTTATCCCACTGGCAAGCCCATCAAAAACATTATCACCAATTGGCACTCGAAGAACTCAAAGAGTCTTGTTGGTATGAATTGGCCGAAGTGGCGGATCGCTCGCAAGTTGAGTGGTTTTCTTTACTCGAAGATTTCCAACATAACGGGATTTATCATCAAGGAGAATGGGTGGGGATAGGCATTTTAACCTGTAAAAACTGTGACCAATCGATACACAATTACCACCCAGTAAAAATCGATGCGTGCTCGAAATGCCAAGGGATATACTTTACACGCCAAGCCCTTAGTCCATAAATGGATTTATTTACCAAAAACCTCAATTGCTAGTTTTAACTTAACGAATGCTTAGGTAAGCTTGAGCCATTAATATTAAACGTTTCTTTATCACTGTGTAGTGTGATGTTGACTCTGTTTGTCGTAAATCAATATAAGAATAGGCAATGACGATAAAAACCAATCAATTATCAGTGAAAACACTGACTCCTTCGATAGATCTTCAGCAAATTTCGAGCTGCATGGCGGCCCCTTACCCCGATGATTTAAGTTTTATTGGTCAGCAGCGCGCACGTAGCGCGATTGATTTTTCGTTAGGAATGGAACTTCAAGGTTACAATTTATATGTGATGGGAGAGGCTGCATTAGGGCGTTTTACCTTAGTTAAAGATAAACTGACAGCTCATAGCAAAACCCGTAAAACACCGTTAGAATGGCTTTATGTTAATAATTTTGAAGATCATCGAGAGCCCATCGCCATTTGCTTAGCCGCGGGTGAAAGTAAACTATTTTGCGCTGATATTGATTCGTTGATTGACGAAATTATTGATACTTTCCCAGCTGCGTTTGATAACCCAGGTTATCAACGCAAGAAAAAATCAATCGATGCCGCGTTTAATACCAAATACGATCAAGCGATCGATTTAGTCGAAGCGAAAGCAATTACACAAGGAATTGTCTTATTCGAAGACAATGGCGTGATTAGTTTTGCCCCTGTTGTGGATGGCAAGCAATTGGATGAAACTCAGTTTGCAGCGTTACCAGAAACACTGCGCACAGAAATTTTTGCCAGAATTACAGCATTAGAAGATGATTTGAACGAAGCCTTAATTGAGCTACCGCGATGGAAACGTGAATCGTCTGAAAAACTACGAGAATTAAAGCGAGCGACGGCAGAGCAAGCTATCAAACCACTGTTAAAAGAGCTCGAGCATAAATATGCCACGCAAATAGGTATTTTGAAATATTTCAAAGAACTGAGAAAAGAGCTCATTGATGCGGTACTTGAGTGGTTGGCGGATGAGTCAGAAGAAAAAAATGAAGATCTCGATAAAAAGGCGATGTTAGCCGATTACTTTGCACCTAATCTAATCGTTGATTACAAAGAAGACGACCCTGCACCTGTTGTGTATGAGCCAAATCCGACCTTTGGGAATGTGTTTGGCAAAGTGGAGTATTCGTCTCAGCAAGGTTCAGTGGTCACCAGTTATCGCTCTATCCAAGCGGGCGCTTTACATAAAGCCAACGGCGGTTACTTAATTATGGATGCTGAAAAAGTGATGGCGAACCCGCAAGTATGGGATGGCCTGAAATTATCACTCAAAGCTCACCATATAAAAAATGATTTGCCTGCCCAAGAAAGCAGCTTAGGTGGCAGTTTTACCCTAAGACCCCAGCTTATTCCGCTTGATGTAAAAATCATTTTGCTTGGCTCTCGCGATTTGTATTATTTGATGCAAGATTACGACGATGAGTTTAATGAGTTTTTTAGAGTTTTGGCCGACTTTGAGTATTTCATACCAGATTCTGATAAATATCGTTATCAATTGATTACCCGAGTCCAGCAACATGTCAGTGAGAACCTCAGTAGCGACCTTAGTGCGCAAGCGATGGCAAGATTAATGTATTTCAGTTACCGCCAAGCAGAGCATCAATCAAAGCTCTCAGCTCGATTTGCCGATATTTTGGAATTAGTCAACGAAGCTCATTATTACGCCCGCCAAGATACCAGCAATTATATCGAAGCATTCCATATTGATGAAGCTTTGCAAGGTAAAGAGTACCGGACAGGGCAAATCAGTGAAAACATGCTTGATGAAATCAAAGAGGGCCACACCTTAATTGATACACAAGGTCAAGCCGTGGGTAAAGTGAATGGTTTAACCGTTTTACACATTGGTGATACCAGCTTTGGTAGCCCAGCTCGGATCACCGCGACCGTTTACGCGGGTAGTGATGGGGTGCTGGATATTGAGCGTGAGGCTGAACTTGGCAAAGCCATTCATTCAAAAGGTGTGATGTTATTAACGGGTTATTTAGGTAATAAATACGCACAAGAGTTTGCATTGACACTGAGCGCCAATATAGCCATTGAGCAAAGCTATGGTTATATCGATGGTGATAGTGCATCACTCGCCGAGTTATGTGCGCTTTTGTCGGCGATTACACGCTTGCCAATCAATCAAAGTATTGCGTTAACGGGTTCAATTAACCAGCATGGCGAAGTTCAGGCGATTGGTGGTGTGAATGAAAAAATCGAAGGCTTTTTCAAATTATGTAAAATGCGTGGATTAACGGGTGATCAAGGCGTGATTATTCCTAAGTCTAACCGTGTCAATTTAGTGCTCAATGACGAAGTGTGCCGTGCAGTCGAACAAGAAAAGTTTCATGTGTATGCTGTTGCGACCGTCGATGAAGCGTTAGAGATCTTAATGGGTAAAGAAGCGGGCGATTTATCTAAAAAAGGCACCTATGCAAAAGACACAATTAACGATGTGGCATTGCAGCGTTTAAGTGGCATTGCAGATATTGTCAATGGCAGTGACTCGGAATAAACCCAATGTAAGTTGTTATTCACACATAGGTCATTAAATAAAAAGGGTCGCGATAAGCGACCTTTTTTTAGCTTATTGACTTTTTAGACGGTAGTTTAACCATATAGTGATGAGCAAAATCAGCAGAGCGAGTGACCACCACGGGGTTTTTCCATACTGAGCGTAAAAGGTTTCCCCTTTGATTTTATGAATGCTAGTGTTGAGCACTGCAGCTTCAAATTGCGCTAGGCGTTGTTGTTGGCCACTTAAAGGATCAAATATCGCGGTAATACCATTATTGGTTACTCTTAATAGTGGCCGACCTAGCTCAATTGCGCGCATGCGTGCAATTTGCATGTGCTGGTGGGGGCCATGTGAATCACCAAACCACGCATCATTACTCACAGTAAATAAAATATCTGATTCGTTGCGGTAATTATCTCGGACTAAATCAGTAAACACAATTTCAAAACAGATAGCGGGTAAAATATTGAGGCCATTCGCTGTCAGGTTTGCTTGAACTTGCTCGCCCTGAGTAAAAGATGACCATGCAAGATTGAATAAAGGCGCAAGCGGGCGAAGTACCTCTTCAAATGGTACAAACTCACCCACAGGTAAGAGTTTGTATTTTTGGTAGCGATTTTGATGTAAATACTGATAATGACCCGTCTGATCGCTGTTATGTTGCTTACCCAGTACAATTAAGGTATTGAAAATCGCTTTTGTACTGGGTTGATAATCGACAATGCCAGTAATGAGTGCCGTGTTATTTAATGCTGCAGCGCTATCGATACGTTGTAGATATTCTTGTGCCATCACTTCAATCTCGGGCACCGCAGCTTCAGGCCAAACCACTAAATCAACATCCCAATTAAGGCGAGTTAAATCTTGATATTTGAGCATGGTCCGTGCAAATTCATCAGGATCAAATCTGAGCTCTTGTTTGATATTGCCTTGCACTAAGGCCACTTTAATCGGTTCACCTTGATAAAATGTTGAGTTCATAAAAGGTGCGAGCATTGAACTTATAACAATAACAGCCAATGAGTATGCGGCAAAATGCCATTGCTTGATGTACAAGCAAAACAAACCGTATCCACCGAGGATAACACAGGCAGTCAGACCAAATTCGCCCATCACCGGAGCCAGTACATTAAGTGGGCTATCAGTTAAGCTATAACCAAATGACAACCATGGAAAACCAGTTAAGAGTGTGCCTCTTAAATGTTCGCTGATCAGCCAAATGGGGATAAAGATACCAAGCCAGTAACGTTTTGACAGTTTGGCAGTAACAGCAGATGCCAACGCCGGAAATAAAGCAAGGTAAGCGGCGAGGGCGGCCATTAAGGCCAGTGAAACAATTAAAGGCAGGCCACCAAATTGTGCAATGGAAACATGCACCCAACTGATCCCAACGGCAAACCAAGCGAAACCAAATAAAAAGCCTAGCTTTGCAGCTTGTTGCCACGGTTGTTGGTGGAGGCAATAACACAGGATGGCCATTGAGACAAAACTAAGTGGCCAAATTGAGAATGGTGAGAAGCTAAACGTTAAAAGCATGCCAGCGACAAGCGCAAGCATGCTTTTTTTTTCAGGACGAAACCAGTGCATTAGGCTGCGTCTTCAGTTACAACCTGACCATTCTTTGGTACAGTAACTTGTATCTGCTGAATACGACGGCTGTCAGCATTAGTGATTTTAACTTGTAATCCACTGACTTCAATGGTTTCGCCTCGAGAAGGCATATGACCAAAAGCGTGTAATACAATACCACCTATGGTGTCTGCTTCTTGAGTATCAAACTGGGTAGAGAAATACGCGTTAAACTCATCCAGAGGCGTCAATGCTTGCACAGAGAAAACATGGGTAGCAATTTGACGAATATCTTGTATTTCCTCTTCGTGGTCGTGTTCATCTTCGATTTCACCGACAATCAATTCGAGAATATCTTCAATGGTCACTAAACCTGATACACCACCATATTCATCGACCACAATCGCCATGTGGTAGCGTTGTTGGCGAAATTCATTGAGTAGGGTATCAACACGCTTGCTCTCAGGTACGACCATCGCTGGGCGTAAGTACGAAGCTAAGCTAGGCATATCATCCTGATCAGTTAAAATCAGCGGTAATAGATCTTTGGCGAGTAAAATACCTTCGATATGATCTTTATCTTCACAGACAACCGGAAAACGTGAATGAGTTGATTCGACCATGATAGGCAGTAATTCAGTGAGTGACTGCTCAATGTCTAAAGTGGTCATTTGAGAACGGGGGATCATGATGTCACGCACTTTTAATTGCGATACGCCTAATACACCTTTCATCATGTCTTTAGTTTCGGGGTCGATTAATGCACGTTCTTGTGCGTCTAATATAACCTCGACTAATTCAGCTCTGTTTTGGGGTTCACCCTGAAACATTTGGGCGATACGCCCTAACCATGTTTTACCAGACGAACCCTGGCTACTCTGCGAGTTATCGTCGCTCATACGCTATTTTTTAGCTCCATATTGCTTTAACTTATCTAGCTTACTCCATGATTAAAATGGGTAAATCTAGAGGTGAAATAATTCTGTTTGTTCTTAAAACCGGATCAATATACTGTGAATCGACGCAAGTTTAAAGTTATTCTGCATCATCACGATACGGGTCACTGATCCCAAGCTTGGCAAGGATTTCTTTTTCGTGACTTTCCATCTCATTGGCATCTGCTGGCTCAATATGATCAAAGCCAAGTAAATGCAAACAACCGTGAACGACCATGTGTGCAAAGTGGTCATGGAATGTTTTTTCTTGCTCGATTGCTTCTTGATACACAATATGTGGGCAAATAAGCAAATCGCCGACGAGTGGTAAATCCATACCTGGAGGGGCTTCAAACTCAAAAGACAGCACATTGGTTGGCTTGTTCTTACCCCGGTATTCAAAGTTTAGCTGCTGGCTTTCGGCTGCATCAGCAAGACGAATGGTTAACTCACTGTTTTCGCGAAATAACGTTAATACGCTGTCAGCCCATAAGTGAAACTGCTCTTCGCTGGGTAAATTATCGAATTCAGTGGCCAATTGTAAATCAAGTTCAGTCATGATTTATTTTCCATCGCTGCTTGCTTTTCGGCACGTTTTTTACGTTCAATTTCTTCAAAACTTTCATAAGCTTCAACAATACGGGCAACAACAGGGTGACGGACCACATCTTGTGCTTGAAAAAAGTTAAAACTAATTTCTTCTACATTGCCCAATACCTCGATTGAGTGACGCAGCCCTGAGCGAGCGCCACGAGGTAAATCAACTTGAGTAATATCACCAGTGATGACAGCTTTAGAATTAAAACCAATTCGGGTCAGGAACATCTTCATTTGTTCAACGGTGGTATTTTGGCTTTCATCTAAAATAATAAATGCATCATTAAGTGTACGGCCGCGCATATAAGCAAGGGGAGCGACTTCGATGACATTTTTTTCGATGAGGCGTTCAACTTTCTCAAAGCCCAACATTTCGAATAAAGCATCGTAAAGAGGGCGAAGGTAAGGATCTATTTTCTGGGTTAAATCACCCGGTAAGAAGCCAAGCTTTTCACCCGCTTCAACTGCCGGTCGTGTTAGTAATATACGACGAATTTCTTGACGTTCAAGTGCATCAACGGCGGCAGCGACAGCTAAGTAGGTTTTACCAGTACCAGCAGGACCAATTCCAAAACAAATATCATGATTAAGGATGTTAGCAACGTATTGCGCTTGATTAGGATTTCGTGGTTTCACGACTCCGCGGCGTGTTTTGATATTAACGTCTTGGGCAAATTCTTTATTGGCTTCGTCTTGATCAAGGTAGCTTACCTCGGCTAGCGTCATGTGCACCACATCTGGGTCTATTTCTTTGGTTTTGCCAGCAACAGGTTGAGTTTCGATGTACAGGTTTTTCAGTACTTCGATACCTGCTTGTGCGGCAACGATATGGCCTGTCACACGAAAGCAATTGACGCGATGACTAATTTCGACACCAAGACGGCGTTCAATTTGTTTGATGTTGTCATCAAAAGGGCCACACAAAGAGGCAAGACGTTTGTTATCAGAGGGTTCTAAGTAGACTTCTAAGCTCTTGGTATTGCTCAAAATTGATTCCTTTAAAAACACGCCAGCAACTTGCTGGCGTGAACAGTAGTGCTAAAATTTAAAATTACGGCGTAAATGTCGCAACGCCAATGTCATTGGCTTGCTCAGGCGCATTTTTACTTAAAATAGCCGCAGGTGCGATATCTTTACGCAAGTTCATTTGCGCTTCTGTGCGAACGAGGTCGCCACGTAATGAGTTTGGTAAGGCTTCGGTGATTTTGACATCAACAAATTGGCCTATTAATTTATGGTCACCGACAAAGTTTACAACTCTGTTGTTTTCAGTACGACCACGAAGCTCCATTGGATTCTTTTTCGAAGGCCCTTCAACTAAAATACGTTGCTCTGTGCCAAACATTTGGCGACTGATTTGTTGCGCAAACTGAGTAATGCGGTTTTGCAAAATATATAAACGTTCTTTTTTCTCTTGCTCAGACACGTCATCTGGTAAATCAGCGGCAGGGGTACCTGGACGCGCGCTGTAGATAAAGCTGAAGCTCATGTCAAAACCGATATCGTTGATGAGATTCATCGTTGCTTCAAAATCAGCAGTCGTTTCACCCGGGAAACCAATAATGAAGTCAGAAGACATGCTGAGGTTCGGGCGAATTTTTTTCAATTTACGAATTGTCGATTTATATTCTAGTGCCGTATGCGCGCGTTTCATCAGAGCTAAAATGCGGTCTGAACCACTTTGCACGGGTAAGTGTAAATGATCGACTAACTCAGGAATATCCGCATATGCTTCGATAATATCAGGCGTGAATTCGACAGGGTGAGACGTGGTATAACGAATACGGTCAATGCCATCAATCGCTGCAACATAGCGTAATAAATCAGAAAAATAACAAATCTCACCGTCGTGCATTTTGCCACGGTAAGCATTCACGTTTTGACCGAGTAAGTTCACTTCACGTACGCCTTGCTCGGCAAGTTGCGCGACTTCTAAAATAACGTCATCCAGTGGACGGCTAACTTCTTCACCACGAGTATAAGGGACTACACAGAAAGTACAGTATTTAGAACAACCTTCCATAATCGATACAAAAGCGGTTGGACCTTCAGCTTTTGGCTCAGGTAGGCGGTCAAATTTTTCAATCTCAGGGAATGAAATATCAACCACAGATCCTTGCTTTTCTTGGACTTGTTTAATCATTTCAGGAAGGCGATGCAATGTTTGCGGGCCAAACACGATATCGACGAAGGGCGCACGTTGGCGGATCACTTCACCTTCTTGTGATGCCACACATCCACCTACACCAATGACTAAATCAGGGTTATCGTCTTTCAATAATTTCCAGCGGCCAAGTTGGTGAAACACCTTTTCTTGTGCCTTTTCACGAATAGAACAGGTATTTAAAAGAATAACATCCGCATTTTCAGCTTCTTCTGTTAATTGATAGCCATTGGTGGCATCTAATAAATCAGCCATTTTCTGAGAGTCATATTCATTCATCTGACAACCCCAGGTTTTAATATGCAGCTTTTTACTCATCTAACTATTGCCTCGTTTATAAACCGACCGCTTAAAGGACGCGTATTTTATAACTATCACAGCCGCTCGCCAAGTATAGATTTAAACTAATCAGGTTTGCGCAAAGATTAATCGCGAAAAAGAGTGAAAAAACCGTCCAAGATTCAGGTGAAAAGGTTATTTTTAGCGGAATTGCGATACAATAATCCGATCTTAGATAAAGAGACTAATTATGAAAAATGAAGTGATCATTGTCGGTGGTGGCATGGTGGGTGCTGCAATGGCAATCAAATTAGCTCAGCAGGGTGCACGCGTTAATATCGTAGAGCAACACCCAATTGATGCTGACGCCGTTTTATCTGATCCCGAAATTGATATTCGTGTTTCTGCAATTAATCGCTTTTCTGAACAGTTATTTTCTCAATTAGGCGCTTGGCCGATTATTCAATCACATCGCCATGCGGTTTATCGTCGTCTGGCCGCTTTTGAATCAGCGGCGCATACCTTAACTTTTTCGGCTGATGAGATTAATCAATCGCATTTGGGCCATATTATCGAAAATAAAGTCATTCAAGCCGCACTTTGGTCACAGTTTTCTCAGTACGACATTACAGTGCACAGTGATCTGGGAGAACTCATTAGCCTTAATACTGCTGATGAGCGGGTGACTCTCACGTTTTCAAATACCTCACTCAGCGCTGATTTGGTCATTGGTGCAGATGGTGCGCAATCAAAAACACGTACTTTGGCTGGAATTGGTGTCACAGGGTGGCAATATCAACAGCATTGCATGGGCATCTTAATTAAACTCGACGCTGAGCAACAAGATATTACTTGGCAACAATTTCAATCGACAGGTCCGGTGGCTTTTTTGCCTCTGCAGGCACCGTACGCTAATTTGATCTGGTATCACCAAGGTGAAACACTGGATAAACTTAAGCAACTTACGCCAGCGCAGCTGAAGCAAGAAATCTTAGCCGTTTATCCAACGCTTGCTGGTGAGTTCGAAGTGCTTCGCCATGCGGTTTTTCCACTTACACGGCAACATGCCAATCAATATTTTGCCGATCGCGTTGTACTAATAGGTGACAGTGCTCATGCGATTAACCCACTTGCTGGCCAAGGCGTCAATCTAGGTTTCAAAGATGTGGTTGAATTAGCTAAGTGTTTGCATAATCAATCTGATTTAGGTGCCGTGGCCGGACTTGCGCAATATCAACAGCAACGAAAAAGAGCCAATTTGTTGATGATGAGCGCGATGGATGCTTGTTACCTTGGTTTTTCAAATCAAGCGAAAGGATTAAGCTGGATAAGACAGCGTATGTTAGGACTTGCCAATCGAAGTGGGCCGATTAAAAAACAAGTATTAAAATATGCAATGGGCGAAACAGAGACCATGAGTTAAGACGTACATCATACTTAACACCCTAAAAATGTTGCCACTGAGCAGCATTTTTTTGATTTTAAAATAACAGCATGATTACGAAAAGGAACGATGAAAAAGAATAGGGGAAAATACAGTTTCAAATAACAAATAGATAAATTAATGAGGAATTAATAAGAGAATAGAATAAACAAGAGAGTAACTATAAGAGATGAATTGGCTGGGATACCAGGATTTGAACCTGGGAATGGCGAGATCAAAACCCGCTGCCTTACCGCTTGGCGATATCCCAACAACAATGTCATTTTAAACTAGCTAACTTGGTTAGCCAATTTGGTGCGGAGGGAGAGACTCGAACTCTCACACCTTGCGATACTGGAACCTAAATCCAGCGCGTCTACCAATTCCGCCACCCCCGCAGATGGACTTTTTTACTTCACTTAACAAATTAAAAGAGAAGTGGCTGGGATACCAGGATTTGAACCTGGGAATGGCGAGATCAAAACCCGCTGCCTTACCGCTTGGCGATATCCCAACAAAAAGCATGTAAATATTGTACTTGCATTTACAACAATCAAAATATTGAACATTCATGTTGGTGCGGAGGGAGAGACTCGAACTCTCACACCTTGCGATACTGGAACCTAAATCCAGCGCGTCTACCAATTCCGCCACCCCCGCAGCATGAATGTGTACAGTGCTTTTAAGGTTATGCAACCTAGCTATTTTAATTCTAGCTAAAGAATATGGTGCGGAGGGAGAGACTCGAACTCTCACACCTTGCGATACTGGAACCTAAATCCAGCGCGTCTACCAATTCCGCCACCCCCGCAGATGGACTTTTTTACTTCACTTAACAAATGAAAAGAGAAGTGGCTGGGATACCAGGATTTGAACCTGGGAATGGCGAGATCAAAACCCGCTGCCTTACCGCTTGGCGATATCCCAACAACTAGCCTATTGTAAAGT